>JANNSU010000009.1:0-1664 GCA_031394355.1 Betaproteobacteria bacterium
CAGGCAGCGCGTTGCTGCACAGGCGGGCTGCAGGCGCCAGACGCGGCCGTGCCGGCGAGCAATGCGAGGGCCTCGTCCGCATTTGGCGGATAGGCGTTGATGGCAATGTTGAGGTCCAGCCCGAATGGCAAGGGAGAGACCAGCTCCCAGTCGCGCGCCAGCGCGGCGCGCGCTGCGATCTGGTCGACACCGTCCGCTAGCAGGCTGTGCAGCCGCGTCGGTGCGGAGCGAACTCCCGACGCACTTTCGTTTTCCGCCGTTGCCGCCGCGACAAGATCGAGAACGCGCGTGAGCGTGGCCTCCACTTCCGGCAGGTTTGCAGCGAAAGTCCGGTTGTCTTCACGATGGCCGGTGACCCCGACACACAAGCGGACGCGCGGAGGTGGGGGCGGTGAAATATCCATTCAGTGGCAGCGCGGTTTCATTCGGTGTCAGGTTTGCAAAATTGCAACTTGTAGACCTTTCGGGGAGCTGGCGAACCGGGTGGAGTTACCAGCCTTTGACGGACAGCTTAAATGGCTGGTCCCTCAAGGAGAAGTCCGATGGCTGCTTCGGGTCACGACCAGCCACTTAAGGGGATCCTGGGCCGACTGGCAGCTATCAGCATGCTGATCCGCCGCTTCCCGGCCACTTTGAGACATTCGGCACCTGAACTTGGCCGCCTGAAAGGGTCCATTCGACCGCAGTGCTTCATAGCAGATAGACTCTGCAGCGCACGTCAAATATGCCGGGTCGCGTTGATGACGTCAGCTGCTCAATAAGAAGTCGGAGTCGGCCTTGCCAGGCATTTTCATCAGCTACCGCCGCAGCGACAGCCCGGACGCCACGGGTCGCATCTATGACCGTCTCGTGGCTGAGTTCGGCAAGGCGCAGGTGTTCAAGGATGTCGATTCGATTCCGCTGGGACAGGACTTTCGTGGACATCTGAACAGCATCGTGAGCGAGTGCGGCGTGATGCTCGCCATCATTGGCCCGCGCTGGACGGATGCGAGTAACAAGGCAGGGCAGCGGCGGCTGGAAGATCCGGATGACTTCGTGCGGATTGAGTTGGAGGCCGCACTCACCCGCGACATCCCGGTAGTGCCCGTGCTGGTGGCTCATGCACCGATTCCGCTTGCGTCAGATCTGCCGGGGTCCCTGGCATCGATGGCATTTCGCCAGTCGATTGAAGTGCGGCCGGACCCGGACTTTCACAATGATGCGACGCGCCTGGTCACGGCGCTGCGGCGGATGCTCGATCCGTCCGCGCCGAGCGTGGATGAAACTCCCAATGAAAGCGTGCCGGCAGCACGCGCAGCCAAGCGCGAATCGCAATGGCGTCGACGGTTGGTCTGGATCAGTTCGATCGCAGCGGTCGCGGTGGTGGGAATGATCGCGTTCGCCATCCCCGCACTCTGGCATCTGCGCGAAACACCGCCGCCATTGCCACCCGAAACGCGCGTCGATATCGTCACGCCCGCGACCGACCAGCCCACGCACTTTGCGCTGTCGCCCGACGGCCGGCAGATCGTGTTCGTGGCCTCGGGGGACGGCGCCTCTCGTCTGTGGCTGCGGTCGCTGGCGACGACCACGGCGCAACCGCTGGCGGGCACCGAGGACGCCCAGTTTCCATTCTGGTCGCCCGACAGCCGCTCGATCGGCTTCTTCGCCGGGCGCGAGCTCAA
>JANNSU010000017.1:0-43192 GCA_031394355.1 Betaproteobacteria bacterium
TGATCGCCGCCGTCAGCGTGGTCTTGCCATGGTCCACGTGCCCTATCGTCCCCACGTTCACGTGCGGCTTCGTGCGTTCAAACTTTCCCTTTGCCATCTCGCTTGTCCTCTGAATAGATTAAAACTGGACCAAACCCTCAAGTCACTGGAGTCCAGGAATCCCTGGAGCCCATTCCGATACCTTGGAGCCCATGACCAGGATTGAACTGGTGACCTCTCCCTTACCAAGGGAGTGCTCTACCACTGAGCTACATGGGCAAATCCGCCGGAACGCCGCCCGCTCAAGCCTGACGTTCCGCCTTCAAGTCACCGTAACTAACTGCCAAGCGAATTCCTGGAGCGGGTGAAGGGAATCGAACCCTCGTCGTAAGCTTGGAAGGCTTCTGCTCTACCATTGAGCTACACCCGCATCACCCGCAACTTTTTGTTTCTGGTGGAGGAGGTTGGATTCGAACCAACGTAGGCGTTAGCCAGCAGATTTACAGTCTGCCCCCTTTAGCCACTCGGGCACCCCTCCGGGAAACTCTCAATTATCCGTTTTCAGGCGCCCCAAGTCAACGGCGGGAACACAGCAACACTGAGTCCTGGCGCTTTTCCAACTTGGAATGGGCTCAAAAAGGCAGCGAATCTGGTGGAAGGCGTCTAGAGCAGCCAACCAGAAAGAAAAGCTAAGAGTGAGTAAACACTCTCTCTGCTGTTGATGGCCCCTATACAAAAAGGTCTGCCGGCTTCTCTAGCTTGAGTGAATCAAGCCTGTCGGCATAATTCAAGTCACGCTCAACCACCGTATTGTTGCGGAGGCTTTTCAACCGTTTGACCAAGACCCTACCAGATTGCGGAAAGAAGTAGACCTTACTGGCCTCGTCCCTGCCAAGGTCCTGCGCCAGTATCGGAATCCGTTCACGTTCCAAATACTCAATTGCAAACTTCGCGTTTCTTGCTCCAATGTCACTCATCCCGGGAATAATCCTGCCAGCGCCGAAGACTTTTGCTTGCATGCGACTACGCTTTGCCCCCAGTGCCAGCAAATGGTTGACCAGTACTTCCATGGCATAAGCACCATATCTCGCTGACTCTGAAACGGGCCCACCGGGGTCTGAACCATGATGTGGCAGCATGAAGTGATTCATGCCACCGACTTGCGCTTCAGGGTCGCGCAAGCAAGCCGAGACACACGACCCCAATACCGTAACTATGACCATGTCTCTTTGTGTGGCGTAAAACTCACCAGGGCCAATTTTTGCTGCCGGCAAGTTGAAATGGCGGTCCAAATAGGTCGCGGGACGCTTGTCCTCACTTCCATGAATTGATTCCGAGGATCGAGATTCATCCATGGGCGAATCCTTTAGCGCTACTTGCCGGCCTGTAAACGGTCTTCCCGATGGGCACAAATACATCGGCGGCATGAAGCAGGCTCTCGGAATGCCCCGCAAAAAACAAACCATCGGAGGTCAGGTGGGCAGAGAGTCGACGCAAGACACGATGTTGCGTCGGTTTGTCAAAATAGATCAGTACATTTCTGCAAAATATGGCGTCAAAAGTCCCTGTCACGGCCCACTGCGGCGAAAGGAAATTGAGTTGCTGGAACTTCACTAGTTTTCGAGTACTGGCGCGAACACGAACCTGACCAGCGCGTTGTCCAGATCCTTTCAGAAAAAAGCGCTTCAGCCTGCTTGGTTCCATGCCTTCAACTCTGTCAGCTTCGTAGATCCCGGCTTCACCCTTGTCAAGGACCTGAGTATCAAGATCCGTTGCAAGAATCTCAATGGGGGGCTCATCGCTCCTGAAAGTCTCGCAGAGCGTTATCGCCAGGGAGTAAGGCTCTTCACCGGTGGAGCAGGCAGCACTCCACACCCTGAACGGGCGTCTTGTCGATGCGAGCGCATGCCGGGCAAGCACCGGATAGTGGTGTGACTCTCTGAAGAATTCAGTCAAATTTGTAGTCAACGCATTGACGAAGCCCTCCCACTCGGGATGATTGGCATCAGCCAGCAAGTCCAGATAAGCGGAAAACTCGCGATGTCCAGTGATCCGGAGTCTGCGCGCCAGCCGGCTGTACACCATTTCAGTTTTGCTCTCATTGAGTGAGATACCTGCATGCGAATAAATCAGCTCGCGAACACGCTGGAAGTCCCGACGGGCGTAGCCGAACTCTCTTGCAGGACTACCTGGAAGTCGAGGGACTACGTCAGTATCCATCGCGGAAGGTCTGTCATCGCTTTCGACCCGGCAAGCGAGGTGCGCGAGCTAGCGGCTGATCGATGACGCGCCGCCCGGCCTGAGGTGCGCGCGCCCTTCCATCTGGCTTCAGCTCCGAAGCTCTGGGCGCGAGGGCAGGTGAGCCTTCATCAGCCGTCAACCGAAATACACTCACCAAGCTGCTCATCCGTGCCGACTGCGACGTCAGCAACTCCGTTGCGGCAACTACTTCCTCCACCAACGCCGCATTTTGCTGAGTCACCCTCTCGAGGGCTGCAATAGTCTGGTTTACCTGCTCTATACCGCTCGACTGTTCACTGCTGGCGCTGACAATCTGATTCATCAGGTGACTCACCGTGTCGACGCGGTTGTGGATGTCGCCAATGGTATTGGCCACTTCCTCGACCAATTCCGCACCCTCTTCAACCTGGCCGGAAGATGTTTGAATGAGTTTTCTGATCTCCTTGGCAGAGTCAGCGCAACGCCGGGCCAAATTGCGGACTTCGCCTGCCACCACTGCAAAGCCCCTGCCTTGCTCACCTGCACGCGCAGCCTCGACGGCAGCATTGAGCGCAAGTATGTTTGTCTGAAATGCGATGCTGTCGATGAGACCCACAATTTCACTGACCTGTTTCGTGCTCTGTTGAATCGAGTTCATATGGCCTACGACGCGGCCAACTGCCTCGGTGCCACGCTGTGAGGCTGTACTGGCGGCATTTGCAATCTGCTGCGTTTCCCGGGCGCTATCCATGTTCTGGCGCACACTGGCCGTCAACTCCTCCAGACTTGAGGCCGTTTCTTCAATGGCTGAAGCTTGAGATTCAGTACGCTGAGAGAGATCACGGTTGCCCGCTGCCAGTTGGTTAACCTCTGAAGCAATCGAGTCCGATGCTGATCTTACTTCCCCGACCATCTTTGCAAGGCTCTGATTCATCGATTGCAGTGATTGCATGAGACGAGCTGTCTCGTCGCTCCCCCGTACCTCAATAACGCGTGAGAGATCGCCTCCAGCAACTCGGTCGGCCACTTTCAGCGCTCTGGTGAGGGATGTGCTTATTGACCGCATGAGGAAAAACGCGAACAACACTGCAACGCCCATCACAACCAAAATGACTGCGATCAGAAGGTTCCGTTGATAGGCAAACTCGCGGACTCGTTCTGTCAATCTCTCATTCAGAGTGGACTCTGCACGCTTGTACGCCGTCAGCGCACCCGCAACGGACTTCTCCGCATCTTCCAGCCAGTCAAGACCCGGCTTACCTGACTTCGTGGAAGCTAGCGCAGTTTCCAGATTTCTCAGAGTCCCATTGGCATTCTTGTCGAAGTCCTTAAACGCCGTCTCAAGCTGCGACTTGAACTCCTCATCAGTCTTGAAAAGGCTCTTCAGGTCTGCGTCGATTGCATCAAGATCTGCCTGCGCGAGTACTGCCAATGCCCTCAGTTGCTCCAACTCGCGCGCTTCCATGTCCCTACCAGCTGGACGCGCTTTGATCACCAATCCGATCGCACGAATCTCTGCCAATCTAGAAATCAACGAGGGCAAGCGCTCAACTGCTATCCGAACGAGATAGTAGCTCGCAGGATCTGCGTCAACATTAAGACCAGAGGATCTCGCGGTATCGGCCATGAGCAGAAGCAAGCTGAAAGAAATGAACTCCGAATGCTCTGCGAGTGTTTCCTCTGCCGACCGGCTCTCAGCACCCCGTTGAACAATGTCCCAGCCCGTCACAAGCCCACGCAAGGTGTTGGCCGCCTCACCTTGCCACACGCCTTGTGAGGCAAGCGGCCCTGCGTCAGATAGCGCTTTCTGAACAGCGGGGCCAATAGCCTGACGCCTTGACTTGGCTTCGGCATCACCCGCTTTTTCCCTTATCGCGACATCGCGGTGCGATATGGCTTTATCAAGTGCACTGTGGAGTGCGACGTGAAAACGCAGGCCTTGGCGCTCCTTCTCGACGTTTCCAACTTGTTTGCCGATTTCACGAAACCAAAGCCCCGTCGAAAGGGCCAGGGGGATGATGCTGACCAGTGCGATAAGAGCAAACTTGCGTCCGACAGTGAACTGAGCGATCTTCAACTACTCGACTCCCGTTTCGGAAATGGCCAGCATTTCTCGGCCACTGATAAGCTTTTCAATGTCCACAAGAATGAGCATTCGATCTTCGTGCGGCGCCAGACCAATCACGTAGCGCGTATCAAGCGAAGCCCCAAATTCTGGAGCCGGGCGAATGGTTGTCGCGTCCAGCGTGATGACATCCGATACACCATCAACCACGGCGCCGATCACTTTTTCCCCGATGTCGAGAATGATAACCACTGTAGTTTCATTATAGGACGGAGCGCCGAGACCCAGCTTTAGCCTGAGATCAATAATGGGAACGATATTCCCCCTGAGATTCAACACACCCTTGATGTACTCGGGTGTGTTTGCAATTCGAGTAACGCTGTCATAACCGCGGATTTCCTGCACCTTCAGAATGTCGATGCAGTACTCCTCTGCACCAATGGTGAAGGTCAACAGTTCTTTTTGGCTTACCGGCGCGATGCTTGACATCAGAATTCCTGCCATTCTTCGTCGTCACCAGCCGGCTTGGACTTGCGCTGATACGGGATGCTTGGCGGTGACTTGTCAGGCCGAGCCAGTGACTCGGAATTTCTACTGCTTGCCTGCGCTGCCGTCTGTCGCAACGGCTGCTCAACATCGTCCTCATCGTCGTCCAGCTCAAACCTGTCCACCAACTCAAACAGGCGACGGGCTTCATCCTGAAACGTCAACGCTGATGCGGCCGCCTCTTCGACCAATGCCGCATTCTGCTGCGTGACACTCTCCAACTGAATCAGCGCACGATTCATTTCCTCAACACCCGAGCTTTGCTCCCTCGACGCCACTGCGACCTCGGAAATGAGCTCCGAAACCTGCTGAACGCTTACCACGACATCATTGATGATGTGGCCGGAGTCACGAACCAGCTTCGCTCCCTGATCAACGCTTGAGACCGACTCACCAATCAGTCCCTTGATCTCCTTGGCAGCCGCCGCGCTGCGTTGGGCCAAGCTTCGAACTTCCCCTGCCACGACAGCGAAGCCGCGGCCCTGCTCACCAGCTCTGGCAGCTTCCACCGCCGCATTCAGCGCCAGGATGTTGGTCTGGAATGCAATCGACTCGATCACGCTGATGATGTCCACAATCTTCTTGCTGCTTCCGTCGATCTGCTCCATGTTGGCGACGATGCGGTGCACCATCTCTGCACCCTTCTTGGCAACGCCCGTGGCATTGTTTGCGAGGTCACTGGCCAGCTTGCAATTCTCCGCATTCTGCCTGACCGTCGATGCAAGCTCTTCCATACCCGAGGCAGTCTGTTCCAGTGTCGACGCCTGTTCTTCCGTGCGCTGAGAAAGATTGACGTTGCCGCTTGCCATTTCATCGGCTGCGGTATTGGCTGCGCCGGCGCTGCGCTGCGCCTCCACGACCACATCCCGCAAGCTGTCCTGGGCTTCTGCCAATGCATTCAGGACGTATCCGAACTGTCCAGTTCCGAGGCGGGTGAACTCAATATCCTCAATATCGGCATTTCGGAGGTCGTGTCGATTGATTCGGCGAGCGAGCTCGTTGATAAGCCCCCAGGATTGTTGCGATGACATGTAAAGGCAGGCCAGGTAGTAACACGCGAACAGAAACGTGCCAGCGATTGCTGCGCCTTCAGCGGTCCATATCGATTCCAGACGGAGGTGGAGCGATAGTCCGAGAGGTAGCGCAAACAGAGCTCCGGCAATCGACATCTTTACCCCATTGTGCAAGCGCGTGAGAAACGCAAGCATCGGCGAAAAGATCCAGTTCATTCCACTACCCCTATGGCGAATATTCGCATGTGTACCCCTCAGCCTTTCGCAGTGCGTACGAGCCCTGCAACATCGAGAATGAGAACTACTTGGCCCTGTCCGAGAATCGTTGCTCCTGCAATATAGTCAACTTTCCGGAAATTGCTTTCGAGACTCTTGATCACAACTTGCTCTTGTCCGACGAGACTGTCAACGAGGAGCGCAACACGGTTGCCATCGGCCTCCACAACCAGAAGAATCCCCGTGTCGATGTCTGCGAAATGCTCGACCCCAATCAACTCACCCAGTTTAAGTAGTGGCAAGTACTGCCCGCGCAGTTCCACCAGCACGCCTTTGCCGGCCACGCTCTTGATCGCGGAGGCATCGGGCTGAACACATTCTGCGATGAACGTCATTGGAACAATATAGACCTCATCTCCCACCATGACAGTCATGCCGTCAATGATGGCCAAGGTGAGCGGAAGCCGTATGACGAAGGCAGTGCCTTGTCCTGGCGCAGTTTCGACCCGGATGCCACCTGAAAGGTCCAGAATGTTTCTCCGCACAACGTCCAGTCCCACACCACGACCGGACAACTCATTGACCGAGTCAGCCGTCGAAAATCCCGGCTCGAATATCAGCTCGCACGCGCGCTCCAGACTAACCTCCACATTCGCATCAACCATGCCCAGGGCCCGGGCCTTGTCCCCAACCCGGCCTGCGTTGATCCCCCTGCCATCGTCCGAAACCACGATCTCAATGTTTCCCCCCTTGTGCTCCGCATGCAGCTTCAGCGTCGCGGACTCGGGTTTGCCGGCCATGACTCTTTCCTGGGGTGTTTCTATCCCGTGGTCCAGCGCATTTCGCACCAAGTGCGTCAGCGGATCCACCAGCTTCTCGATCACCGACTTGTCGAGTTCACTCTGTTCGCCAGTCATAACCAGATCCACGCGTTTGCCGAGAGACTGCCCCACATCCCGGACCAGGCGCCCAAACCGACCGAACGCATGGCTGACAGGCAGCATGCGGATCGCCATCACGCTGTCTTGCAAGTCACGAGTATTGCGTTCAAGTTGCTGGACGACCACTTCAATTCGTTGCGCAAGTTCCTGAGGGAGGTTCGACAGACCTTCTTTCAACATGGTTTTGGTGATGACAAGCTCCCCAACCAGGTTGATGAGCGCATCGACTTTATCCCTGCTGACGTGGAGACGCTCTTGCCTTAACTCTTCGACATCCGCGTCTGCACTCCGGGTCTGTGCGCGACGATCCGTTGATCGACGACCAAGCCTGCGCCTTTCCGGGCTTTCAGCCTCCTCGACATCCAAAGGAGGCGGAGCCACGCTCTCAGCCGCATTGGCCAGTGAAACAATCTCGAGCTCGCAGTCCTCTTTCACCCAAGAGAACACCTCCTCAACCTCCTCCAGCGCTGCACCGCCTTCCAGCAAGATATTCCAGGCGAGGTAACACTGCTCTGGATCAAACTCTGCCTTGTCGTTCAAATACTGTACATCGCAATCGACCGACAGTTTCCCCATGCCTGCCAGAACTTTAAGAATTCTGAGCGGATCATTGCCGTTTGCGAAGAACTGCCGGTTGGGCTTGAATGCGATTCTGAATCCATCCGAAACCATCGCTGCTGCCTGGAGGGCTGTCTCTGCCACTGACGGGACGGCTGTCCTTTCAACCGACGTCGATTCAACACTTTCAAGGCGACATAAACGCTGGACCAATTCTTCGCCGCGATTTCCGTCCACCGGGCGTCCGTCCTTTGCTGCAAGGACCAATGCGCGTGAATAGTCCACACAGGAAAGGAGCAAGTCGAGCGTCTGCTTGCCAGGGTCGATCTCCCGATTGCGGAGACGGTCCAGCGCACCTTCAACGTGATGAGTAAAGTCCGCAAGCCCAGTGAAGCCCAGGCTTCCGGCAGCGCCCTTGATCGAATGGAGACCCCTGAATATCTCGTTGAGCCGCTCATCTGTCGCCTGCTCCCTTTCCAAGGCGAGCAGCCCGGACTCGGATGCCTCAAGCGCTTCAAGGCTCTCTGCAAAAAAACTCTCGTAAAATCTCGTGAGGTCAATGGACATGCATACCTATCAGGCTCGTTGAATCTGCGCTGACCCACGTAGGATTACGGACTACGCAAGAGACGTACAAGCCATACAGAAGATCATCACAATCAATGCAACTCCAATCCCACATTGCCTGCACCTCCGTGATGATCAATCCAGAACTTTGGCGAGCGTGTTGAGCAGAATATCGGGGCTGAAGGGCTTTACAATCCAGCCTGTCGCACCGGCATCCCGCCCCTTTTGCTTTATCGACTGCTCGGATTCAGTGGTCAGCACTAGCATCGGTGTGAACTTGTACTCTGGTAGCGCTCTGAGCGCACGAACGAGTTCTATGCCATTCATGCCCGGCATGTTCACGTCAGTGATCACCAGGTCGAATTTCCCCTGCCGGGCCGCCGCAACACCCTCGTTGCCGTCAGCAGCCTCCACCACATCATGCCCGGCGCTGGTCAACGTGAAGCAGACCATTTGGCGCATGGTGGTTGAGTCGTCAACTACAAGGATTGTTGCCACTGGGTTCCCCTAAGCTAGAAAATTTCCACGGTGTCACTGCTGCCACCTTTCGGTTTCGGAGCAACTTGTGGAGAAGTCGCTTCAGCGGGCTGACCCGCAACGTCCTTGGCCACTTCCGACGAGTCACCCCCGCCTTCTGCACCAGAACGATCAACCATTCCTGTTGTTTGCAGTTTCGACGACAAGACCCGCGTTTCATCGAAAATGGCGCGAAGTGAGGTCGTGAGATCGGTCAGCATCGGGTGCTTGAGACGCTGCAGTTTCTGTTGAGTGATGTCCTGAAATTGAAGCGCAACAATGATGTTGTTTATGTCTGCCTGAATTTCATTGCCGAGCGCACTGATCTGAGCAAGTGTTTGCTCCAATGCGCGGCTGTTCTCCAGCATCCCTGACTTCAACTTTCCACTCTCTTCTTCAGCCGAACTGGCAGCCTCCCGAGCTTGCTGCACCGCTTGCCTCACGGCACCATGAGTTTCCTGAGACTGCCCCCGCACTTCCTCCAGTGTGCGGCGGATATCCCGGGTCAGCGCCTTCGATTCGAGGCTGATCGTGCGAATTTGGTCGCTGACGGACACGAAGTCCGCACCCGAACCGCCGCCGGTAACTGACGTGTTCAATGCCAGCATCCCGATTTTGCTGTCGTGTGCGGACAGTTGGTCGAGCAGCGTGTCAATGTGCTTCAAATTCTCTCGAACTTGTTCATGCCGACGCTCCAACTGCTGCGATGTTTCGGAAATCCGGCCCAATCGCTCAACAACGTGGCGCGTCATCACTTCATAGGCCTCGACCAGCTCCGGCAAGGAGCGTGAACCACTGTCCACGTGCGAGCCGCCCCGCGTCCTTTCCAGAAGACCCAGCGCATGATCGACTTGTCGACGGGTTTTTCGGGTAACGTTTATGAAATTCTTGCTGACATCAATAATTGAGCGCTCCGAGTACGAAATAACTTCATCGACATGGGAAGCCACATCCTCAATGCTGGAACGTGAATGATGAGAAACCTGAGCCCAACGCGAGAGCAGATTGTTGATGCCTGAAGACATTTTTCGCATTTTCCGGATTCGCGCATCGCTGACCGTGGAGTCGTCCCCTTCTCGCCTTGGCTGCTCCGGCAGAGGCAGAACACGGAAAATGAGGATCAATCCAGCGATTGGCACCATCGCCAGACACATTAAATTGACCCACCAAGGCACCCACACGGCAGCCCAAGCCCACGGCATGCCAAGAATAAGCAGAATCAGGAACAACTTGTTCCGGTAGATCCTGAAGATGACGAGGAAGTCTTTGATCATTGCAATCTAAGATGCGCCTTCAATCCCAGCAGCTCAATTCCTTGGACGAGAGTACTTGAGGGATTATGCCAGCGCCAGACTCGCCCGGAGTCCGAAATCCGGCCCAACGCGGCCAGAACCGCCTGGATTCCGGCAGCATCTACGCGGGCAACTTCGTCGGCAACCAGCACAAGCTCGCCCTCGCCTTCAGCGTTGACCAACCTGGCATAGAGATCCTTGGCCGCACCGATCCGCAAGTCTGAATTCAGCACGATCCGGAAGGGCGTTGGCGCTGCATCGTCTTTACCCTGTGCGGCGTCGACAACAGTCGGGGCAGATGCCGACTTTCGCTTTCTCGGCACTCTTGCGCTATCCGCTTGCAGCTTTGCTGCTGACTTGCCAGGCTTATCAGATTGGGACACGCTATCACTCCTGCAAAAGTCACGGAGTCCGCACGGCAGCCCTACAAAAATCCGAGCGGGATACCAACAGGTCTTGGTGCCGGCTAGAGGAATCGAACCCCCGACCTGATGATTACAAATCAACTGCTCTACCAACTGAGCTAAGCCGGCCCACCACCACATCAACCACTAACCCGCATGATCGCAGAATGAGGCTACTTCACCAATTTGAGGCGTCCTTTTCCAGGTTGGGGCTTTGGTGACACTGGTACATCCGGATCAGGCTGCCCCTCTCCCTGCAATTCCACCACGGCCTCGGCAATCTCCACTTTGCTGCCAGCCGATTCTGCGTCGGACTCCAGCGCGGGCGCCGCTTCAGGCTGAAAGTACAGGCCTTGCCCGTTCTCGCGGGAGAAGATCCCGGACACAGCATAGACTGGAACCGAAATCTCTCTGGATACGCCATTGAATCGGGCGGAGAACTGTACCAAGTCATTGCTGATGGTCAGATTCCGCGTAGCAGACATGCTGACATTGAGCACGATCTCGCCGTTCTTCACATATTCCAGCGGCACCCGCGTGTTTTGATCCACCTTGACTGATAGATATGGCGTCAACGCGGATTCGGCACACCACTCGAAAATGGCCCTAATCAAGTATGGCTTGGTCGAGGGAATCGTCATGCCTGCTCCATGCGGTACCTACTTGCGCATCGCCTTTTCAGAAGCTGTCATCGAGTCAATGAATGCCTGACGCGAAAACAGCCTTTCCGCGTATTTGAGCAAGGGCGCTCCGGTCTTGGGCATTTCCACCTGATAATGATCAAGCCTCCAGAGCAGCGGAGCAATCGCGACATCAAGCATGGAGAAATCATCGCCCAGCATGTGCTTCTGCTTTACGAACATGGGGGCGATTTGCACCAGGTTTTCACGAATGTATAGCCGGGCCTTTTCCGCCTGTTTGGGCGTGCCGTATTCGAGCGTTTCAACATGATTGAAGACTTCCTTTTCCATTCGGTGCAGGATGAGCCGTGCTCTAGCCCGCATGACCGGATCAGCTGGCATCAGTTGAGGATGCGGGAAGCGTTCGTCGATGTACTCATTGATAATGTTCGACTCGTACAGCACCAGATCCCGCTCCACCAACACAGGCGTGCGGTTGTAGGGATTCATGACCGCCAGATCTTCCGGCTTGTTCATGAGGTCCACGTCCAGGATCTGGAAGTCCATACCCTTTTCGTAAAGCACGATCCGGCAACGGTGACTGAAGGGGCACGTTGTGCCGGAGTAAAGAGTCATCATGGTGAGTCACCTTTTCTTATCGCGAATATTCGCATTCGCACTATCCAGAAACGTCAAGCCGCACCTGCTGGCGCGGCTTGAGAAATTTACGGCTTGCGCAGCAGTACTACGAAACGTCTTTCCAGTACTCCCGCTTGAGCACCATCGCAACCACAAGCAATACTGAAAGGAAGAAGAGCACAAGCACTCCCATTTGCGTGCGCTTCGCTGCTGCAGGTTCACCCATGAAAACCAGATAATTGACCAGATCACCCACCAGCAGGTCATAGTCCGCAGACTTCATTGCGCCGGGTTGCGTCAGCACCAGCTTCATGACCGGCTCCATCTTGCCGTCATGGCCCTTCTTCTCACCTGCCTGCTGCCATTGCTGGGTACCCTGCAGCTCGTGCAAAACATGGGGCATGCCCACCGCAGCAAATGCCCGATTGTTCCAGCCCGTCGGCGATTTATCGTCCCGGTAGTAACTGCGCAGGAAGGTATAGAGCCAATCCGCCCCTCGAGAACGCGCTATAACGGATAGATCAGGCGGTACACCACCAAACCATGCTTTGGCATCTTTTGCGCTGAGCGAAGTGGTCATGGTGTCACCGATCTTGTCGGTTGCCAGCATCAGATTGTCCTTGATCTGCTGCTCCGTCAGACCAAGATCAGATAACCGGCTGTACCGCATCATGGACGCCTGATGGCAGTTCAAACAATAGTTCACAAATACCTTGGCACCCCGCTGGAGCGATGCATTGTCGTTGAGATTTACCGGTGCACGGTCTAGCGGGACGCCAGCACCGGCTGCGAAGCCCACGAGCGGGAGCAGCAGGAACGACGTGCCCAACAGTTTTGCAAGAATTTTCATCACGAGGTCACCCTTTCCGGCTCGGGGAGTTCTTTGTCGTTTTTGGTGTACCAAGGCATCAGCAAGAAAAACAGAAAGTACACAACCGTCAATACTCGCGCCACCCAAATTGCCACATCAGCACCGCCGACAAGCGGCATACCCTTGGGCAATTGACCCCACACTGTCGTAGGCACCACGCCGAGATAGCCAAGCACGAGGAAACTCACTACAAAGGCCGCCAGCCAAGCCTTGTAGATTGGGCCGCGATAGCGTACAGATTTCACCTTGCCACGATCCAGCCAAGGCAACGCAAAGAGGATCATTGTTGCTCCGCCCATGACTGCCACGCCCCAGAACTGTGAGCCAAAAAAGGACGGCACGGCACGAAGCATCGCGTAGAACGGCGTGAAATACCAAACCGGCGCAATATGATCCGGCGTCTTGAGCGGGTCTGCCGGGATAAAATTGTTGTATTCGAGGAAGTAACCACCCATCTCCGGCATGAAAAATACGATCACCGTGAAGATCATTAGGAAGACCACAGCACCGACCAGGTCCTTGACGGTGTAGTAAGGATGGAAAGGTATGCCATCCAGCGGCGTACCAGTCTTGGGATCCAGATTCTTCTTGATCTCGACACCATCAGGGTTATTGGAGCCAACCTCATGGAGAGCCAGGATGTGGGCCGCGACCAAACCCAGCAATACAAGCGGTAGCGCGATCACATGAAAGGCAAAGAAACGGTTAAGCGTCGCGTCACCAACGTTGTAATCGCCACGGATCCATACTGCAAGATCCTCACCGATGATGGGCACGGTGGCGAACAAATTGATGATCACCTGCGCCCCCCAGTAGGACATCTGGCCCCACGGGAGGAGATAGCCGAAGAAGGCCTCGGCCATCAGACAGAGGTAAATCAGGCAGCCGAAAATCCAGATCAGCTCGCGAGGTTTGCGGTACGAGCCATACATAAGCCCGCGGAACATATGCAAATACACCACGATGAAGAACATGGATGCACCGGTCGAATGCATGTATCGGATGAGCCAACCCCAAGGCACATCTCGCATGATGTATTCGACGGAAGCAAAAGCAAGCGCGGCATCGGGCTTGTAGTTCATCGTCAAGAAAATTCCGGTGACGATCTGTAGCACCAGAACCAACATGGATAACGCGCCAAAGTAGTACCAGAAATTGAAATTCTTGGGCGCGTAGTACTCGGAAAGATGGGCCTTCCAGTTCTCGACCAAGGGGAATCGATCATCGACCCAGGTGATGGCCTTGCCTAGGATACCGCCAGGCAGCGAGTTGTCCGACTTCGTGACAGATGACATGTTCTTCCTTCGACTCAGGCGTTGTCTTCGCCCACGACCAACCGGGTGCCGGCTATGGCGTAGGGGGGCACTTCAAGATTCGTTGGGGCCGGCATTCCCTTGAACACGCGAGCCGAAAGGTCGAACTTTGACTGATGACAGGGGCAGAAATACCCACCCGGCCAATCGGACCCCAGATCACCAGCGGCAGCGCCGATTTCCTTCCGTACCGTCGGAGAGCAGCCGAGATGCGTGCAGACACCTTTCACAACCAGGAACTTCGGGTCACGCGAACGATGGGCGTTGCGAGCATATTCCGGCTGCTTTGATGCAGAAGACTGCGGATCGGCCAGAAATCCGTCGTTCTTTGCGATCTGGGCGATCATTTCAGGCGTGCGGTGCAGAATCCACACTGGAGCGCCGCGCCATTCAACCGTGATCTGTTGCCCGGGCTCGATCAACGCAAGGTCATACTCGACTGGAGCGCCTGCCGCGAGTGCGCGTGCGCTCGGCTTCATGCTGAAGAGGAACGGGACCGCGACAGAGGCTGCACCCACAGCACCCACTGCAGCCGTAGCAATGGTCAACAACCGACGCTTCTTGGGATCAATTCCCTGATCAACTATCGCTGACATTTCGAGCACCCTTGTTTTATCGGAATTTGTGCTTGGAGACCCGAAAAACCGCCAAAGTTCGGGCACCTCCTACGACTAAGCTCATATTCTACCCGATTGACGATGCCGACTTAAAGAGCTCGGACACAAATTGTATAAAATTCCTTTGTGAATAAGGCACTTAAGTTCACAATTCCCGGATTGACCCCACCCGCATGCGAAGGCTAGACTGCTTCGTATTCCGACTTGTGAGACGAAGGTCGGTGAGTATTGCCCCATCAAACCGTCAGGAGATTCAAATGGGTTTTGCGTCAGAATTCAAGGAGTTCGCGGTCAAAGGAAATGTCATGGATCTCGCAATCGGCGTGATCATTGGCGGCGCGTTCGGCAAGATTGTGGACTCGGCGGTCAATGATCTGGTGATGCCTCTGATCGGTCGCGTTTTGGGCAATGTTGACTTCAGCAACCTTTTTATTGCACTGAAAGATGTACCTGCGGGCATCCCCATGACATTGGATGCCGTAAAGAAAGCGGGAATTCCCGTGTTTGCCTACGGAAATTTCATCACCATCGCATTGAACTTCGTCCTCCTCGCCCTGATCATCTTCATCATGGTCAAGCAAATCAATCGAATGAAGAAAGAAGCACAACCGGCGCCAGTTGTGGCCGCAACACCCGAAGATGTCCTGTTGCTGAGGGAAATCCGGGACTCATTGAAGAAGAATTAGCAGCGGGTGCGCCATTCGATTGGCGACCGCCTGTACCTGGTTATGCCGACGCCGATGTTCACCATCAGTGTCAATTTAAGATGTTGAACATACGGGCAGCATTGCCCATCCTTTAGCGAATATTCGCAATGCGAAAGTACTGGTTGCTGTTTGCAGAGTTTGTGACCATCACGCTTGCGATCGTGTTTGTCGTGAGCCTGGTCCGGCCCGACTGGAATCCATGGAAACGGAACTTGGTATCCATTCGGGAATCTGTGGCTCCTGGCGAACCATCTGATCGCAACCCGAAAGTATCCAGCCATAGTGATGCCGCCAAGAAAGCGATGGCGTCCGTAGTCAATATTTCCAGTAGCAAGCGTCAACGAGCCAATCGCAACCACCCTCTCTTGAATGACCCGCTGTACAGGCGATTTTTTCCGGAGGGACCTGTCGAGTTGCAGGCAAGTCTGGGTTCAGGGGTTGTGGTGAGTGAAGACGGATACATCCTGACCAACGAGCATGTGATTGAGTCCGCCAGCGAGATTCAGGTTGCGCTGACGGATGGCCGCGTGTTTCCTGCGAAGATAGTCGGTGCAGATGCAGACACAGATCTTGCAGTCCTGAAAGTGGAAGGACTGAAACTCACCCCCATCACTTTCGGGCAGTCGGATCGCTCGCAGGTCGGCGACATCGTACTGGCGATTGGCGACCCCTTCGGCTTTGGCAACACCGTCACGATGGGCATCATCAGTGCGCTGGGTCGCAATCGACTCGGCGTAAACAATTACGAGAACTTCATCCAGACAGACGCTGCCATCAACCCCGGCAACTCCGGGGGAGCGCTGGTTGATGTGAACGGTCATCTCATCGGGATCAACAGCATCATTTATTCACAGTCTGGTGGTTCGCAAGGCATTGGATTTGCGATTCCGGTTTCAATGGCCAAGAACGTCATGGAGCAGATCATCGCGTCAGGTTCAGTCACGCGCGGCTGGATCGGCGTGGATGTAGGGGATGTGACGCCGGACCTTGCCGAGTCGTTGAATCTCAAAAACGCGCGGGGTGCAGCGATTGCGGGCGTCCAGGACGGCGGGCCTGCCGACAAGGCTGGCGTAAAGGCTGGAGACGTGCTGGTGCAGGTGAACGGTAAGCCCGTCATTGACTCCATTGCTGCTCGCGGATTCATTTCCGACCTGACGCCGGGCACGCGGGCGAACATGGTCTTTGTTCGAAAGGAGCGGGAAGTGTCGATTCAAGTCCAGATTGGCAAGCGGCCACGCCCCGTGCGCCGCTAAGAATCAGCGACCTGGCGCTGGATCCTCAGCTCCGGCTGTCGCCTTCGGCGGCGTGCCCGTGAATCGAGCCACTATGATTCCAACCTCGTAGAGGATACACAGCGGGATCGCGAGGGCAAGCTGTGATACGACATCGGGCGGCGTGATGACAGCAGCCACCACGAAGGCGCCGACGATGACGTAGCGCCGCACTTCTACCAGCGTTTCGATAGTTACCAGCCCGGTTCGAACCAGGACCACAACAATTACCGGCGTTTCAAAGGACAGCCCAAAGGCCAGAAACATACCGATCACGAAATTGAAATAATTTTCGATATCTGGTGCAACGGAAATGGACTTTGGTGCCAATTCAGCGATGAAGCTGAACACAGTCTTGAAGACAAAAAAGTGGCAGAAGGCCATGCCCGCCACAAACAGCCCGGTACTGGAGACAATGAGCGGCAAAACGAAGCGCTTCTCGTGTGAATACAATCCCGGTGCCACGAATGCCCATGCCTGATAAAGGATGAAGGGCAGCGAAACGACAAATGCCGCAAGCGCCGCGACCTTCATCGGAATGAAAAACGGCGCAGCGACTCCAGTGGCGATCATTCGAGTGCCTTCGGGTAGCACACTCATCATGGGCTGGGCGATGAAGTCATAGAGGTAACCCGCGAAAAACCATGGCGGAACCACCAGCGGCAAGAACACAATCAGGAACGCGAGCAAAGACTTGATCAGTCGGCCACGCAGTTCGATAAGATGGGAAACAAAGGATTCTTCCATTTTCCCCGCCGTCACTGAACAAGCTTCTGCTGAATGACAGGCGGCGAAAATTCACCTTCTGGGAGCGCCGATTCGACCGGAACAGCTGGTGATTCAACTCCCGGGGTAGCTTCTGCTGTCGCTACAGCTGCCTCTGAACCAGATGCTGTCTTTGCCGGGTCCAACGACTGTTCCAGCTCACGCGCGCTGGCCTCAGCCTCACGGGCCTGCTCATTCACGCTCTGCTCAAAGGAACGCGCGGCGTCCTGCACCTCGGTCTTGAGGCTTGCAAGCTCACTGGCATCCATTTCGCGCTGAATGTCGCTTTTCACGCCGGCGACGTAACGCTGGAATCGCCCGAAAAGTGCGCCAGCAGTGCGGGCGACCTTTGGAAGTCGTTCCGGGCCGATCACGAGCAATGCCACAACGCCAATGACCAACAGTTCAGAAAAGCCAATGTCAAACATGTCCGCAACCTGCCGATCGCCGACATGTCAACCGCATGTCTTGGCGTGCTCGAGTGGAAGAATTCCCGTGACTCAGGACTTTTGCTTGTCCTTCACTTCGCCCTCGATCGTCTGCCCCGTCGCCAGTTGCCCCGGCTTCGCGTCAGCGCCATCGCTCTTCATGCCATCCTTGAATCCCTTTACCGCCCCACCCAGATCGCCGCCAATATTGCGCAGCTTCTTGGTACCAAATACCAAGAGAACAATAACCAGAACAATCAGCCAGTGCCAAATGCTGAAAGAACCCATGCGAATCTCCTTAATAACGGTTAGCCGCCATGCAGTCAGGCCGTCGGCCCGACAATAGTCCGAAGCGCGTCGCTGCCAGGACGATTGCCGAAGACGTGAATGTGCAGATGATACACGTCCTGCCGACCCAATCTGCCGGTGTTGATCACGGTCCGAAATCCATCAGTCAGCCCTTCCTGCTGCGCCAGAACCGGAACCAGGCCCAGCATGTGCCCCAGAAGCGCGGCATCCTCTTCGTTGACGTCGGCCAGCGTCGGAATGAACTTCTTGGGAATGATCAGAAAGTGCACATCTGCTGCAGGCTGGATATCGTGAAAGGCATAAACCAGCTCATCTTCATGAACTTTCCTGCTGGGCAACTCGCCACGCAGAATCTTCCCGAATACAGTGTTGTTGTCCATCCGCTGTCCACCTCCTTCTCAGCCCGCCGAGCGCGAGGCCTTTTCGTCATGTCCTGACGTTCCTTCTCTTCGCTCAAGTTCTGCTATCACTTCCTCGATGCGAATATTCGCATGCGAAAGCAGCAGCATGCTGTGAAACCATAGATCTGCTGTCTCGTGAATGATGGCCTCCCGGTCATCATCCTTTGCCGCAAGGATGACCTCGGTACACTCTTCACCCATCTTTTTCAGGATCGCGTTGCGTCCTTTGCCAACCAGAGTAGCCACATAGGACCACGATGTTTCGGACTGTGCTTTCCGGCGCGCTATGGTCTGTTCAATGCGAACTAGTGTTTCCTGGGCCTGCATATGCAACTCCCGTTCAGGACCGAAATCCGCCGGGATGGTGAAGATCCACCTGGCCCTCGGTCACCACCCACCCATTATCATCCAGCCGGCAGAAGAAGCAGCTGCGGCGCCCCGTGTGACAGGCGATGCCCCCCACCTGTTCCACCTTTGCAAGCAGAGCATCAGCATCGCAGTCAAGGCGCAGCTCTTTCAGGCGCTGAAAGTGGCCAGACGTGTCCCCTTTCCGCCACAACGCGTTGCGGGAGCGAGACCAATAGACCATGTCACCCTTTTCAAGGGTCAGCGCAAGTGACTCGCGCGTCATCCAGGCGAGCATGAGTACTTCACCAGTGCGGACATCTTGGGTCACAATCGGCGCAAGCCCGGCAGCATTCCACTGGACGGCATCCAGCCAAACATCATTTGGCTTTACCATGACATCCTCATGACAATGCCGCAGTTGGCCATGTGCTGCTTGGCTCCGGCAATCGTGTATTCACCAAAGTGGAAAATGCTGGCCGCGAGGACCGCCGAGGCCCCGCCCTCGATGATGCCATCCGCCAGATGCTGAAGCGTACCCACTCCGCCGCTGGCGATGACCGGAATACCTACCGCGTCCGAAACAGCTCTGGTCAGCTCGAGATCAAAACCTTGTCGGGTACCATCGCGGTCCATGCTGGTCAGAAGAATTTCACCTGCACCGAGCTCTGAAACTTTCACCGCCCAAGATATGGCATCGAGTCCGGTCTCGCGTCGACCTCCATGGGTAAACACGCCCCAATTCCCAACCGAAGTCTGCTTGGCATCGATGGCGACCACGATGGCCTGTGATCCATACTTGCCTGCTGCATCGGCGACAAGCTGAGGAGACGCAATGGCTGCAGTATTCAGACTGACCTTGTCAGCGCCTGCGTTCAGCAAGCGGCGAATGTCCTGCACGGCGCGCACACCGCCACCCACAGTCAGCGGGATGAATACCTGGTCAGCAACCTGCTCAATGATCGGCAGGATCAGGTCTCGATCATCTGAGCTGGCTGTGATGTCAAGAAAGGTCAACTCGTCAGCACCTTCAGCCCCGTAGCGGCGGGCGATCTCCACGGGATCCCCAGCATCGCGCAAGGAAACAAAGTTCACGCCCTTTACCACCCGGCCGGCGTTGACGTCTAGACAAGGAATAATGCGTTTGGCGAGCATGGGGTTTTGGAGTCTGCCCAAGAGGAACTATGCGAGAGAACCACGCGACGAGTCGTGCGGGACCGCTTCAGGATTCGGCGAGCGACTGCGCCTTCCTGAAGTCGAGCTTGCCTTCATAGACGGCCCGGCCGGTTATGGCGCCCATGATTCCTTCCGACTCCACCGCCAGCAGTCGCTTCACGTCGTCAAGGCTGTTCAGCCCACCACTTGCGATCACCGGCATTGTCAGCGCCTTGGCGAGCTTGACTGTCGCTTCGATGTTGATCCCAGTCATCATGCCGTCACGCCCGATATCGGTGTAGATCACCGCCTCCACACCGTAATCCTCGAACCGCTTTGCAAGGTCAACCACATCATGACCGGTCAGCTTCGACCATCCATCCGTAGCCACCTTGCCGTCCTTGGCATCCAACCCAACGATGATATGTCCCGGAAATGCATCACACGCCTCATGAAGAAATCCCGGATTCTTGACTGCTGCAGTCCCAATCACGATGAAAGTGATTCCGTCATCCAGATATCGTTCGATGGTGTCCAGATCACGAATTCCGCCGCCCAGCTGAATCGGGATGTCAGCGCCCACAGCGGCAACGATCTCCTTCACTGCTGCTTCGTTTCGCGGCTTTCCGGCGAAAGCGCCGTTCAGATCAACCACATGCAGGCGCCTGGCGCCTTCGTCAACCCAGCGACGGGCCGTTGCACCCGCATCGTCCGAGAAGATCGTGGCAGTGTTCATTTCGCCCTGCTGGAGCCTTACACAGTGGCCGTCTTTGAGGTCTATGGCTGGGATGATGAGCATGAGAGCGTCAGAGCCTGCGGTCTGGCTGGTTGCGATCAGGGCTTCCAGCCAAGAAAATTCCGATAAAGCATCAATCCTGCAGTGTGGCTTTTTTCGGGATGGAACTGCGTGGCGAAAATATTAGCGCTTGCGAGCGCTGCGGTAAAGCGCAGCGAATATTCGCACGTACCTGCAACGGGCACCCCCGTAGCAGGTTCGCAGTAGTAGCTATGCACGAAATAGAAACGTTCACCGCTGGCAATCCCTGCCCAGACAGGGTGGGCTGCATCGTGTTCCACCTCATTCCAGCCCATGTGCGGGACCTTGATATCGCTGTGGAGAGGCGGCTGGAATCTGCATACCCTTCCCGGAACGATACCGAGACCGTCTGTGTCGCCCTCCTCCGAATGCCCAAGCAACATCTGCATCCCAACGCAAATGCCCAGAAAGGGTTTGTTGGCCGCCGCTTCCCGCACAGCCTGCTCGAGCCCGGTTTCTCTCAGGTAACGCATGCAATCCGGCATCGCGCCCTGTCCAGGGAAGACCACCCGGTCAGCCCTGCGGACTACTTCCGGATCGCCCGATATGGATACTGATGTGCCCGTGGCCACATGCTGGAGGGCCCGCTCGACAGACCGCAAGTTGCCCATGCCATAGTCAACCACGACGACTCTTTCCATTTGAGCGCTAGAGCGAACCCTTGGTCGATGGCATCGTTCCGACCGCCCGAGGATCGAGTTCGACAGCCATCCGCAGTGCGCGACCAAACGCCTTGAACACCGTCTCCGCCTGATGATGCGCGTTGACCCCGCGCAAATTGTCGATATGCAAGGTGGCCTGGGCATGATTCACGAATCCCTGGAAGAACTCATACAAGAGGTCGACGTCGAATTCACCCACGCGGGGGCGCGTGAAGGGCACGTGAAATTCGAGTCCCGGCCTGCCTGACAAGTCCAACACAACACGGGAAAGCGCTTCGTCCAGCGGCACATAGGCATGACCAAAGCGGCGGACACCTGTCTTGTCTCCCCAGGCCTTGGCCATGGCCTGCCCCAACGTAATGCCAACATCCTCGACCGTGTGATGTGCGTCGATGTGGAGATCTCCCATCGCCTTCAGATCAATATCCACGAGTCCATGCCGTACAACCTGGTCAAGCATGTGATCCAGAAAGGGGATGCCGCTGGACAGATTCCCGACGCCTGTGCCGTCAAGATTGACGGTGATGGCTATTTGGGTTTCGCGGGTATTACGAGTGATGGAGGCGATACGCATGATCAAAGTGAAGCCTTGAGAGCAGCAAGAAACGCAGCATTCTCAGCTGCGGTTCCAATTGATACACGCAAACACCCCGACAACATGGGATGCGCGCGACTGACATTCTTGATCAGAATCTTACGCGACTTGAGCGCCGCGAAGGTCCGATCTGCGTCGGGTACGGCAAACAGCAGGAAATTTGCCTCGGACGGGTAAACCCGCACCCCTTCGAGCACAGACATGTCCTGGAAAAGTGTGGTTCTGGCCTTAACGATCTCTACTGCTTGTCCGTTCAGAACATTGACGTGCTGCAAGGCAAAGCCTGCAGCAACCTGTGTCAACGCGTTGATATTGTAGGGCAGCCGAACCTTTTCGAATTCAGAGACCCACTCCGGGGCACCCGCCAAGTAGCCCAACCTCAGGCCCGCCAGGCCTTGCTTTGACAGGGTTCGCATCAGCACGGCATTGGGATGGCCCGCCATCCTTGGTAGAAAGCTCTCGCGGGAAAACGCGGAATAGGCCTCATCAATGACAACCAGTCCAGGGCAGGCCTTCGCGACCCGTTCCACCAGATCCAGGTCGAAAAGATTGCCGGTCGGATTGTTGGGACATGCCAAAAACAATACAGCCGGACGATGCCTTTCGATGGCCAACATCAGGCTCGACTCGTCAATGGAAAAGTCGGCCTTTAGCGGCACCCCTTCATACCGAAGCCCAACCCACTCTGCGATGACCTTGAACATTACAAATGCCGGCTCGACAGACATCAGCACAGCGCCCGGCCTCGCCAGAGACAGGGCAATGATCTGAATGATCTCGTCAGAGCCATTTCCCAGCATGACATCGAGGCTGCTCGGCAAGCCAAAAACATCGCGCAACCTGGCCGTTAGAATCGAGGCGGCCGGATCCGGATAGCGATTCAGACTGGCGTGCGCCAACGCCTCTGCGAGCTGGTTGGCCAACTCGGCCGGCAGCACATACGGGCTTTCCATTGCATCCAGCTTGATCAGACCGGACGAATCAGGAACGTGATAGGCAGAAAGCGCCAGAATCTCCGGGCGAATCCAGTCGACGGCAGCCATGGTCAGTGTTCTTCGGTGGCGCTGGTGGTGAAGCGGCTTTCTGCCGACTGCGCGTGCGCCTCCAGCCCCTCAGTGCGCGCCAGCGTCGCGGCAATCTGACCCAACGTTCGCGCACCTGCCGCTGACACCTTGATGACGGAAGAGCGCTTCTGAAAGTCATACACCCCCAGAGGAGACGAGAAGCGCGCCGTTCGCGAGGTCGGCAGCACATGATTGGGTCCAGCACAGTAGTCTCCCACCGACTCGGAGGAGAATCGTCCCAGGAAGATCGCACCTGCATGCCGGATCGCTGGCAAGAGTGCATCCGGATCAACCACCGACAGTTCCAGATGTTCCGGTGCGAGCTCATTACTGATTTCGCATGCCTCCTCAAGGCTGGACACGAGAATCATCGCGCCGCGCTTGGAAAGCGAAGCGCGGATGATGTCTGCCCTCGGCTGGCGGGGCAACAATCGCTCGATACTCTCTGCGACCCGGTCAAGAAACCGCGCATCCGGACAGAGAAGCAGGGACTGGGCAATTTCGTCATGCTCAGCTTGCGAGAAGAGGTCCAGAGCAACCCAGTCCGGCGGGGTACTCCCGTCGGAGATCACCAGGATCTCAGACGGTCCCGCGATCATGTCTATACCCACCCTGCCAAACACCCGCCGCTTTGCTGCTGCGACATAGGCGTTGCCTGGGCCGACAATCTTGTCCACAGCCGGAACAAGGCTGGTCCCGAATGCCAACGCACCCACAGCCTGAGCCCCGCCGATTCGGAATATCCGATCCACGCCTACCAACGCCGCAGCAGCCAGAACCATGTCATTCAACGCTCCCTCAGGCGTCGGTGTCACCATTATCAGCTCATGCACGCCTGCGACCTTGGCGGCGATGGCATTCATGAGCACCGATGAAGGATAGGCAGCCTTTCCACCCGGGACATAGATGCCTACCCGGTCCAATGGGGTGATCTGCTGGCCCAAAACAGTACCGTCCAGCTCGGTGTATTGCCACGACTCCAGCTTTTGTCGCTCGTGGTAGCGCCGTATGCGCTCGGACGCGACGTTTAGCGCAGCCCTCAGCTTGGCCGGCAGTCCTGCCAGTGATTGCTGGCAGCGGTCCATACTGATTTCCAGCTCCGGGATGAATGTCGGGGTCCAGCGATCAAACCTGCGGGTGTAGTCGATCAACGCCGCGTCGCCCGCTGTCTGAACGGATGCCAAAATCTGTGCCACCACCAGATCCACTTCGGAATCCAGCGTCACTTCCGCCGCCATGAGCGCGGCGAGTTCGTCACCAAACCCTGCCGAGTCCGATTCAAGACGGCGCATCATGCCGGGCTTGCCACGGAATCAGAAAACGTGTCGAGGAGTGGCTGTACCGCTGACCGCTTCAGTTTCAGCGCAGCCCGGTTGACGATGAGCCGGCTGGAAATTGCGGCGATTTCCTCAACGGCACGCAACCGATTTGCCTTCAGCGTATTGCCGGACGACACCAGATCGACGATCGCATCAGAAAGCCCGGTGAGCGGCGCGAGCTCCATTGAGCCATACAGCTTGATCAGGTCAACATGCATGCCTTTGCCGGCAAAGTGCTCACGCGCGGTTTGGATGTACTTCGTTGCGACCCTGAGGCGCGAACCGCGACGCGTGTGCGCCTCGTAATCGAAATCCTCGCGACAGGCGACCATCATGCGGCATCGCGCAATGCCCAGATCAAGCGGCATGTAGAGCCCGGCGTTGTCGTGCTCCATCAGTACATCGCGTCCTGCAATTCCCATGTCTGCCGCACCATGACGCACATACGTTGGCACATCGCTGGCTCTGACAATAATGAGCCGGATGTCATCGCGTGAAGTGCCAATGATGAGCTTGCGCGACACCTCGGGATCTTCCAGAGGCCTGATTCCTGCACTTGCAAGAACGGGGAGCGTTTCGTCGAAGATCCGCCCTTTCGACAGGGCAATGGTGATGGTCACGTTGGCATCAACCTTGCTGTAACGCCCACTCTTCAGGCGTGAAGGTTTTCATGGAAAGCGCGTGTATTTCCTCCCGCATCCGGTCTCCCAGTGCACCGTAGACAGCCTGGTGCCGCGCGACCCGACCCTTGCCGACGAATGCTGCGCTGACGATCAGTGCCTCGAAATGTGCGCCATCCCCTGTTACTTCAAGATGGTCACAGATCATGCCGGCACGCAAATAGCGTTCGATGGCCTCAGGAGTCGTCATGGCAAGGATGGTTGGGGTCGAAAATTTTGACACGCTGTTGCCTGCGAATATTCGCAGGCAACGATGAGTACCGCAGGATCACGTTTGTCCGGCTCAATGACGGAGTTTGTATCCTGATTCTAGCAGCCAGACTGTAACCGCAGATACCAGCAGAAATGCCAGCGTCGCCACACCGAGGGAAAACCAGGGCGAGACATCAGCATGACCAAAGAAACCGAAGCGGAATCCATCGATGAGATAAAAGAACGGATTCAGATGCGAGACCAACTGCCAGGCGGGTGACAGCCCCTGGATTGAGTAGAAAACGCCCGACAGAAAAGTGAGCGGCATGATGATGAAATTCTGAAATGCAGCCATCTGGTCAAACTTGTCTGCCCACAGACCCGCAATGATGCCCATCGCCCCCAACAGGCCGCTACCAAGGAAAGCAAAGACCAACGCCCAGATCGGCTCACGCAGGGGCACGTCTGCCATCAGCATGGCCACCAGGAATACGCCCGCACCGACGGCCATCGCCCTCACCATTGCAGCAATGAGGTAGGCCCAGTAGATGTTCCAGTGCGAGAGCGGAGGCAGGAGGATGAACAATATGTTGCCGGTGATCTTGGACTGGATCAGGCTGGAAGAGCTGTTGGCAAATGCGTTCTGGAGCATGGACATCATGGCCAGACCCGGGACCAGAAATTGGGCGTAACTCACACCGGGAAACGGCTCTGCCGTGGCCCGCAATGCCTGAGAAAAAATCAACAGATACAGAACTGCTGTCAGCACCGGCGCAGCAACGGTCTGGAAGGCCACCTTCCAGAAACGCAGCACCTCCTTGTACAACAAGGTCCGAAAGCCAATTCCCATGGTCAGTGAGTTTTCATGACGTGGAGGAAGACCTCTTCGAGATCGGGCTCGGTCACTTCCATGCGGCGGATTTCCAGACCCTGTGAACGAAGTCTCGCCAAAAGTGGCTCCACTTCGGAAAAATCATGCAATACAAACTCCGCCCAGCCTTCTTTCGTTTCTCTCGCCTGGGCCAGCATGTCCGCAGGAAGGGGCCGATCCAGCATGACTCGGAGAACGCGGTCCGAAAATGCAGAAAGCAGATCCTCAGTCCGCTCCAGGGCGACGACCCGGCCCTGCTTCATCATTGCAATTCGTTTGCAGAGTTGCTGGGCTTCTTCCAGATAATGTGTTGTCAAAAGGATGGTATGCCCCGCGATGTTGAGTTCGCGAACGAATGCCCACAAAGTCTGCCGCAATTCGACATCCACCCCTGCAGTCGGCTCATCCAGCACGATTACGGGCGGGCGGTGCACAAGCGCCTGCGCAACCAGCACGCGGCGTTTCATGCCACCTGACAACTGGCGCATATTGCTGTCCGCCTTGGACTCCAGCGCAAGTCTGTGCAGCAACTCATCCACCCAAGCCGTCAGGGAAGCGGTTCGGGCAATGCCGAAATAGCCCGCTTGAATGAACAAAGTCTCGCGGACTGAAAAGAAAGGGTCAAAGACAATTTCCTGCGGAACGATACCCAGCAAGGATCGAGCAAGCCTGAAGTCTGCCCGCACATCGTGCCCCATCACCGCCAGCGTCCCTGCGTCCGGCCTTACCAAGCCACCCAGCGCGCTGATGAGCGTCGTCTTGCCGGCACCGTTGGGACCAAGGAGGGCAAAAAATTCTCCTTCGTCGACCTCGAAAGAAACCTGATCCAGGGCCTTCAGACTTCCAAACTGCTTTTCGACACCCTTGATGCTGACAGCCGCGGTCATCCCGTGCAGGCACCGCTGACGCTGTGTGGCTGCACGATATCAGTCACGCCATACAGCTCAGCGAGGGAGGCCAGCGGTGCGGGAAGATTGATGAACTGGATGCGCCGCTTGAGTCGATCCGCCTCTCGGCGCCAGCGCAACAACAACGCGACTGCAGAAGAATCCACTTCACCCACTCGAGACAGGTCGATGAACAGACAATCCGGAAGATCTGCACGCGCCGTGAACGCGGCCGTTTGCGCCAAAATTTCAGGGAGGTGCTCGAAGGTTAGGTCACCCTCCAGCTGGAGGGACTCTGCATTCATGGCTGACTACTTCTTTGCGCTGCTCTGCGCCGACTTTGCGTTACGGTCGGACAATATTTTGATGAGCCCGTCAATTCCACTCTTGCGGACTTCCTCGCCAAACGTGCTCCGGTAGTTGGTGACAAGGCTCACTCCATCGACCACGATGTCGTATGCCCTCCAGCCCTTGTCCGTCTTGGCCATGCTGTAGTCGATCGGAATGGGCTGGCCACCCTGCTGGTTGATTTGTGTCTTGACCACCGTCTCCGTGTCACCGGCTGTTAACTTGGATGGCTTCACTTCAATGACTTGGTTTCGGTACTGGGTGAGTGAAGTGGAGTAGGTCCGGACAAGCAGGGTACGAAACTCCCGCGTCAAGGCCTCCTTTTGCACATCGGTGGCGTCTCGCCAGGCCCGGCCAACGGCCAGCTGCGTCATTCGAGCAAAATCAAAGTTTGGGAGCACCTTTTCTTCGGCAAGCAGAACAATCTTTCGCGTATCCCCGGACGCCAGATCCTTGTCCGCCTTGATGATGTTCAGCACATCCGTGGTGGTGCGCCGGACCAGCTCATCCGGCCCGATCTCCTGTGCCTGTGCCAGGCCAACGAGTGAGGCAAGAATGATTGCGGAAGCTGACTTGACATTCAACATATTGGAATCCTGTCTGATTGCGAATATTCGCGCACGTACTAATGCAAAGTGACCGAGGCTACTTGCCGCCTTCGGCAGCTTTGCTGAAAAGGAACTGGCCGATCAACTTCTCGAGGACAACGGCCGACTGCGTGAGCACGATCTTGTCTCCTTCTTTCAGCAAGGTGACATCGCCTCCTGCATCAATGCCGAGAAACTGCTCGCCCAACAGACCTGAAGTCAATATGGCTGCGCTGCTGTCTTTTGGAAACTTGTAGCGCTTGTCCAATGCCAGTACGACGGATGCCTGGAACCGGTCATTGTCAAAATTGATCTCATGCACTCGGCCTACCAGCACGCCGGAGCTGCGAACCGGCGCACGGACTTTCAGTCCGCCAATATTTTCGAACCTGGCTTCGACCTTATAGGTCTCCTTCACGTTTTCGGCACCAAGATTTCCCGCCTTCAATGCCAGCAAAAGCAGGGCTGCGAAGCCGGCAAACAGGAATACCCCTACCCAAAGATCGTATTTATTGCGTTCCATGACACCCTCAGATCGCCGTCGAGGCGGTTTTGTTCAAAGCAGCGGCTTCACCATGAATGCCGTCAATACTAAATCAAGTGCAAGAATCGTCAGCGCCGAAGTGACCACTGTGCGGGTAGTCGCCCTGGACACCCCCTCAGCAGTCGGCGCCGCGTCGAATCCTTCGAAAGTTGCGATACACGCCACCGCGAATCCGAACACGATGCTCTTGACCACGCCATTCATGACGTCGTAGTACCAATCGACCTTGGACTGCATTTGCGACCAGAAGACGCCGCTGTCTACGCCGATGAGCACCACACCCACGAGGAAACCGCCAAATATGCCCATGGCCGAAAACAGGGCTGCAAGCAGCGGCATGGATATCACGCCTCCCCAGAATCGAGGGGCGATTACGCGCGCAATCGGATTCACGGCCATGATGTCCATCGCCTTCAACTGTTCCGTTGCTTTCATGAGCCCGATTTCGGCCGTCACGGCAGAGCCGGCACGGCTTGCGAACAACAGTCCGGTCACCACCGGCCCCAATTCACGTACCAGGGAAAGCGCTACCAGCACACCCAATGTTTCTTCGGCGCCGTAGTTTTGAAGGGTCTGGTAGCCCTGAAGGCCCAATACCATGCCGACGAAGAGCCCGGACACCATGATGATGACCAAGGACTGAACACCGCTGAAATACACCTCGCGAATCGTGAGCGGCAGGCGCCGGAAGCTGGGGCCGGAATTGATTAGCACCAGAAAGAAAAAGCGGCACATGACCCCGCCGCGCCAGACCATGTCTATCGCCTTGGCACCCAGTTGCTCAAGCTTGTCTCTGATTCCGGTCAGCACAATTGATAAGTCTCGTTGTTCAAGGCTGCGATCATAGTGTCAGCCCAAGTTCGGCTGCATAGTCACGTGCTGGATAGTGGAACGGTACAGGGCCGTCGGGCTCACCCCGTACGAACTGACGAACGAACGGAAGATCTGAGTGGCGAATTTCAGCAGGAGTTCCCTCCCCCACCACCCGGCCCTCGGAAACGAAGTACACGTAGTCCACAATTTGCAGTGACTCTTGTACGTCATGCGTCACAACAATGGATGTCGCGCCAAGCGCATCGTTGAGCCTTCGGATCAGTTGGCCAATCACGCCCAGCGCCATCGGATCCAGCCCCGCAAACGGTTCGTCATACATCACCAGCATGGGATCCAGAGCGACCGCCCGGGCCAGAGCCACCCGTCTCGCCATGCCCCCGGACAGCTCAGCCGGAAGCAGCTGGCTGGCCCCACGCAGCCCTACCGAGTTCAACTTCAGCATGACCAGATCGTGAATGACATCCTCTGGCAGTTCTGTGTTCTCCCGTAGCTGAAAGGCCACGTTGTCAAAAACTGTCATGTCCGTAAACAGGGCGCCGAACTGGAACAGCATTCCCATCTTGCGGCGCAGTGAGTACAGCCCATCCTTGTCCAGCCCGGACAGCGCAATGCCGTCCACCATGACCTCGCCACGCTTTGGCCGTATTTGCCCGCAGATCAGACGCAGCAGGGTAGTCTTGCCACAACCGGATCCGCCCATGATGGCGACGACCTTGCCGCGTGGAATGCGCAGACTGATGTTCTCGAGAATCAGGCGCTTGCCGTAGGCAAAGTCCACTGCCTCAATTTCGACAAGATAGTCAGTCGATGTCACACAACATTCCGGGAATTGGCGAGTGCGAATGATAGCAGTTGTCTACTTCTGCGCCTGCTGGTGCACTATTGGCCTCCGGTCATCTCCAATCAGAGTGATCGACCCTATAATTCGACAGCCAACAGCAAAGCGGAGGAGCGGGCATGGAGCCGCCATACTTGATCATCGTTGACGACGACCCGTTGATACGCGAGTCGTTGCAGTTTGTGCTGGCTGGCGAATTCCGCATATCCGGCCACGAGACCCGTGCTGCCGCGATAGATTGGCTTCGGCAAAGCGAGGTCAAACCCGAGTTGGCGCTGATCGATCTTGGTTTGCCGCCCACCCCCGCGCTACCCAATGAGGGATTCAGACTGATCAATGATCTGTTGGCGCATGCGCCGAATATTCGCATCCTGGTGTTGTCCGGCCAGAATGAAGAATCCAATGCAAGGCGCGCGCGCGCTCTGGGTGCCGTCGACCTGGTACCCAAGCCAGTTTCGCCAGACAAGCTGCTTGGCCTTTTGAAACGAACCCTCAAGATCAGCTCAACCGAGCTTGATGCCAGGCTCCTGCTGGGCGATAGTCCGCCCATGATGAAACTCCGCAGCCAGATTGATCTGTATGCGGCGTCAGTCTTTCCGACTCTTATCGAAGGCGAATCGGGTAGTGGCAAAGAGCGGGTGGCCAGCGCCCTCCACCAACTGAGCCCACGATCGCATCTGCCATTCCTGGCGCTTAACTGCGCGGCCATCTCGGCAACGCTGGTCGAGCCGACGCTGTTCGGTCATGCAAAGGGGGCGTTTACCGGCGCCGCCTCAGCGAAGGCCGGGTACTTCGAGGACGCAGGCGAAGGAACGCTGTTTCTGGACGAAGTGGGAGAGCTCCCCCTGGATTTGCAGCCGAAGCTGCTTCGCGTTCTTGAAAACGGCGAATATCAGCGCGTGGGTGAAACCCAGACCAGAAAGGCGCGGGCAAGAATCGTGGCCGCCACGAACCGCGACCTGAAAGCCGAGGTCAGGGCGGGTCGCTTCCGGGCAGACCTTTACCATCGTCTCTCAGTCTTTGCGATTGCAGTTCCGCCGCTTCGTGAACTTGGCCGCGACAAACTGTTGCTCATGGAACACTTCAGGAGCCAGTTTGCAAATCAACACGGCACAGCGCCGTTTTCACTCAGCCGCAGTGGCGAGGAGGCTTGGCTCGCCTACCCATTTCCAGGCAATACTCGAGAACTCAAGAATATTGTGATTCGCCTCGTTGCGAAACACACGGGATATCAAGTCGGCCCAGAGGAACTAAAGGCGGAGTTCGAGACCGGGACAACGTCTGACGATGGCAGTACAGCGCCCCAGAACTATGCGAGTAACGCAAAGCAACGTCTGCTTTCAGAGCCAGGGTTCAGCCTCGACAAGGCGATGGCAGAGCTGGAACACCATTTTCTGGATGCGGCGCTGGATATCTCGGAAGGCAACATTTCGAAGGCAGCCAGGCTGCTCGGGCTCTCTCGCAGCACGCTTTACAGCAGACTGGAGGCAGCCGGCCGTCTGCCTGACAAAGCGGGTGATAAACTCATAGAGTGATTCAGCCCTTTTTCTACGTAAAGCCCAGCCCCGCAAACCTCCGATGACAATCTACCTGGAACATTTCGGACTGCGCGAGGCCCCATTCAGGATCACTCCCCATACCGAGTTTTTCTTCGCCGGTGCGAACCGCGGAGAGACGCTTGAAGCACTGATCTATTCCATCACCTCAGGCGAGGGCATCGTCAAAGTGGTGGGAGAAGTAGGCAGCGGCAAGACCATGCTTTGCCGTGTTCTCATGGAGCGGCTTCCTGCCAGCGTTGAAACGATCTACCTTGTCGTGCCCAGCCTGTCCCGGGACGAGATGTTGGCGGTCGTCGCGGGCGATCTTGGAATCGATACGACGGGCTCCAACACTACCAAGGTGATCCGCGCGCTGCAGACTCGCCTGATTGAGATGCACGAGCAGGGTAAACAGGTCGTTGCGCTGATTGATGAGGCGCATGCCATGCCTACGGAAACGCTTGAAGAGATCCGGCTGCTGTCAAATCTCGAAACCAGTCAGCACAAGTTGATGCAAATCGTGCTGTTCGGCCAGCCAGAGCTGGACCAGCACCTGTCCCAGCCCAACATGCGCCAACTGAAGGAGAGAATTACCCACGCCTTCAAGTTGCTTCCGCTGCCTGCGCGAGACATCAGGGACTATCTTGGGTTTCGCCTTCGGGCAGCCGGTTACAAGGGGCCTGATCTCTTCAGCAAGGAAGCACTTGCGCTGATTTCCGAAGCATCAGAGGGGCTCACCCGGCGCATCAATATCTACGCAGACAAGACCCTTCTTGCCGCCTATGCGGAGGGCACACACACCATTACCGCAGATCATGCGCGTGCGGCAATCAACGATACGCAGATCATCGCGCCAGCAACGCCTGTCGTGAGACGCGGGGAAAAATGGCTTTATGCTGCGGTCGGTTGCGTGGCTGGCTTGGCACTCGGACATGTGGCCGGGAACTACTTTCAGTTGAACTTGCCGGCAGGCTCAGGCCAAGCCGAGAGCGCCACAACGAAGAAGCCACTGGCGGATACGGCACCGAAAGCGCCCACCCAAACTGGTTTGCCACCCAAGGCAGAGCCTGACCAATCGCCGACACCCTCCAGTACCGTCCGCACAGAGTCCGCGCCAGGCGTGACCGCACTCGATGTGCAAAAGCCGCCTGCCGACCTCAAGGTCGCCACGAATGACGCCTCAAGTTGGCTGGCCACACGAATTCAAAACGATGCCGCCCGGCTCGCCGAGTCCCCGGCAAACCGCTGGACCATTCAGATGATGATCGCCGATCAAGCGGAGGGGGTCGCCATTGAGGGTTTTGTCACAGAGGCCGGCAGACAGCTAGGCAGGGATTCCCTTCTTCTTTACGCGACGGGCGCAGGTGAAAAGCTCAAGGTCGGCGTAGTGTTTGGAGAATTTGGCAGCCGCAAGGAGGCACAAAGCGAGCTTGGGAAGCTCCCCGCCAGACTCAGCCAGTTCCGCCCCTATGCAAGGAGTTTTCAAGCTGTTCGGGAAGACATCAAGACTCGATAGCGACGGCAGACCAATCGAATTCGCCTTAACTGATTGCTTTTACTCAGATAAGTATTTATAAAGTTACTTTCACAAACACAGCTAACCCTTTCTGCTGCCTTGATAAAGGGGCTGCTACTTCCCACTTTCTGGCCCGATCTATGCGCCTGCTGGTTTTCACCGAATACTTAAGGCTTGTTTGCGGGCTTGCCATGCTCACGCTGGCGGGCTGCGGACCAATGCCAATTGCCAAATCGGACAACCATATTTCTTCCGGGGACGCCGGCCGTAGCCAGCCCTCCAGCGCCAAGGCAAACCCGGGCATTCCCAGCCCCGTCAGGCAGGTTGCATTGCCACCACAGCCCGTACCCCGGCCGGCTGAAATCAAGTATTCGGTAGTGGTGAACGACGTGCCAGTGCGCGAGGTGCTTTTCGCCATGGCCAAGGAAACCAAGCTCAATATTGATGTTCACTCCTCGGTCGAAGGCAAAGTTACGCTGAACGCTGTAGACCAGACCATTCGCCAGATCCTGAACAGGATCGCCAAAATGACCAATGTGCGCATCGAGGAAGACGGTCCCAATATTTCTGTAATGCCGGATACGCCTTACCTGAAATTTTATAAGGTCGACTATGTCAACATGAGTCGCGAGACTGTCGGCAGTTTCGGCCTGCAAAGTCTTGTCACCGGAAGCTCCAGTGGCGGATCAACCGGAACCGGGCAAAGCTCTGGAGATAGCAATTCCTCAGCGCTGACTGTGCGCAACGCGGCTCGGAATGAGTTCTGGAAGACACTGGAGAAGAATATCCGGGACATCATCGTCGAAGAAGACAAGCTGATTATTCGGTCAATGGCCGCCCAGCAGTCCCGGGCAGCAGGAAGTCCAGCGACTGCCCTTCCGGCGGCCAACACCCCATCCACCGGAGTTCCTGCAAGTACCAATGCGGCCGCACAGCAAGCTAACGTGGCGGCCACTCAGCAACTTGCAGATCTGAGAGAAGCAAACCCCGTAATCGTTAGCCCAGAAACGGGGTCAATCAGCGTTCGGGCAACAGCCAAGCAACATGAAAAGGTCGCACAATTCCTTGAAGCATCGATCGGCTCTGCAAAGCGCCAAGTGCTTATCGAAGCAACTGTTGTGGAAGTCGAGCTTAGCGATGGATATCAGTCGGGCGTGGACTGGTCAGCGCTTGGACTGGACGGGCTTGGATACAGTATCAGCCAAGTTTTTCAGCCGCCCGTATCTGAACTTCCAAATCGTTTCTTCCAGATCGAATATAAGAACCCCAACGCTGCAGCAGGCGGAAGTCTGACTTCCGCTATTAAAATGCTAAGTACTTTTGGCAATACTCGAGTGCTATCGAGCCCTAAGATCATGGCACTCAATAACCAAACTGCCGTCCTGAAAGTCGTACAAAACGAAGTGTATTTTGAAGTTCGTGTAACTCGGCGCGAAGCAACGGCCCTTGCTGGTGCCTCGACAGATTTCTCCACTGAGCAGAAAGTAGTCCCCGTGGGATTTGTCATGAGCGTCACCCCGCAAATCAGTGATGGCGATATCGTTGTACTCAATATTCGGCCAAATGTTTCAGAAGTGCTTCGCAATGTTTCGGACCCTAATCCGCAACTGAGAGGTGGCCCGCCCAATCTCGTGCCGGTTATTCAAACCCGAGAATTTGAGACATTCCTTCGCATCCCAAGTGGCCAAACGGCTATCTTGGGAGGGCTGATGAAAGACAGCGCGAAGCTGACGCGAGGCGGTATTCCCCTGCTTTCACGTGTCCCAATTGTTGGGGATGCTTTCAGCTACCGAGCCGATGAGGTGAAAAAGAGTGAACTGGTCATCTTCATCCGGCCGGTTGTGATCAAAGATGCGAGCGTCGATACAGATTTGGCTGATTACAGAAAGCTGCTACCCGACGGCAAGTTTTTCAAGGACGCGGATCCGCTCGTACCCGAACTTTCTCCGCCCTACTCCTTGAGACCCAATCCGACCGGTCCGGATGCGAAAACCAAGAATCCATGAGTCTTCTATTGGACGCCCTGAAACGGGCAGAACAGGCGAAGCAGGCTGCGCAAGGGGAAAGTTCATCCCCGCAGGTTGGTGGGTCTCCCAGCCAGACTGTGCAAATGCGGGACGATGCGGCCCAAAGCCTGTCACTGCAGGAGATCGAAGAAGCCCCGAGAAAGGGAGCTATCCCGCCGCCGGAAGCGGCAGATCGGGAATCGGTCAGAAACGTATTTGCATCCAAGCATACGGCAACAATTGAATCATCGCCCAAGCCTGCCTGGCTCCTCCCATTGATTGCATTGGCTATCGCGATCGTGGGTGGCGGTAGCTGGTATGTGTGGAAAGAAGTCAACAAGGGCACATCAGGGAAACTTGCGGCTTCCTCACCCGCAACGCCCAGGCCGGTACTCTCCGCCGCCCCGTCGGCACCCGTACAGCCCTCATCCATTGAAAAGGCTGACCAGCCCCCCGTTCCAGGAGTGCCTACCGCTCCGCTGCCGAGCAGTATTCCCTTGCCTGATCGGATTTCTGGCAGTCGGCTGGCGCTGTCTTCGGCTGATCGCGCCCGCGAAGACTTGGCCAAAAGCCTTCGCTCCGCAGATAAATCAACCGACCAGCCGGTGATGCTGAGACTTTCGAAGGGCATTGACGCCCCCAAAGTCAGCGAGGCGCTGGCAGAGGCATACACGGCTCTCAAGAAAGGGAATTCCGTTGAGGCGAAACGCTTGTATGCGGGTCTGGTTTCAGCCGATGGCTCAAACCTGGATGCCCGCCTCGGTCTTGCCACCGCGTTAGCGAGAACCAACGACACCGGCGCTGCAGTGCGCGAGTACAGAAAGGCGCTGGACATCGATCCGCGTAACGGAACAGCCTTGGCGGCGTTGCTCATGCTCACCGACACCAACAACATGCCGGGGCTGGAAACAGATCTTCGCACCCTGCTTACCCGGTTCCCGGATTCTGCAGCGCTATCTTTCGCGCTTGGCAATCTGCTTGCAGCCCAATCACGCTGGACTGAGGCGCAGCAAGCCTACTTCGATGCCTGGCGGCAGGAAAGCGACAACGGCGACTATGCATTCAATCTTGCGGTGAGCCTGGACCAACTGAAGCAAGTTCGCCTCGCCATTGATTATTACCAGAAGTCGCTATCCCTGGCGACAAGGAACGGCGCGCAGTTTGACCGCAAACAGGTCGAGCGCCGCCTGAATGAACTAAAATCTGCCCAGAGTCAGTAGTCCCCTTGCGAATATTCGCCTAAACCTTTTCAGGATCGAACAGAGACCTTGTCCATGCAAGCGCCGCTGTCACAGCTTCCACTCGGACAAGCCCTGCTTTCACGTGGCGTAGTCTCGCAGGACCAATTGAACATTGCGCTCACTGAGCAGCGGAAGTTCAAGCAGCCGCTTGGAAAGATCCTTGTCCAATTGGGCTTCGTTACGGAAGCAACCATTCGGGACACGCTCTCGGAAAGCCTTGGACAGGTCTCCATCGACCTGTCCAACACCATCATCGACGCTGCTGCACTTGCTCTGGTCCCGAAAGACATAGCAAGGCGCTTCCACGTCCTGCCAGTAGCGCTGGACCGCGAGCGTAGCAAGCTGCTCCTCGCGGTATCCGACCCTTCCAATGTAGTGGCCATCGACCAGATTCGGGCTCTCATCAAGGAAGAAATCCGCATTGAGCAGGTGCTCGCCCGCGAATCAGACATCACCATAGGCATCGAGCAGAACTATGGTTTCGAGTTGTCCATTGATGGCATTCTCAATGAAATCGAAACAGGCGAAATCGACTATGCATCCATAGCCGCGAATTTCGATGAGTATAGCCAGCCGGTAGTACGGTTAGTGGATGCGCTGCTCAATGATGCCGTCAAGCAAGGCGCATCGGATATCCACTTCGAACCCGAGAGCGGGTTCCTTCGAATTCGATACCGCATCGATGGCGTTCTGCGGCAGATACGCTCGCTGCACAAGAACTATTGGTCTGCCATGGTGGTACGCCTGAAGGTGATCAGCAACATGAACATCGCCGAGACCCGTGCCCCACAGGACGGACGCATATCCCTGAATCTCTCTGGCCGGGGTATCGACTTTCGCGTCTCATCCCAACCCACCACACATGGTGAGAACATCGTTTTGCGCATCCTCGACCGGCAAAAAGGAATCGTGCCGCTTGAGGATCTGGGCCTGAGAGATGACGAGCTCAAGATGTTGCAGCTCATGATGGCCAGGCCAGAAGGAATCATCCTGGTCACCGGACCAACCGGCAGTGGCAAGACCACAACGCTGTATTCGATCCTCAACACCGTGAACACGGAGGGCGTGAACATCATGACGCTCGAGGATCCGGTCGAGTATCCCATGGCGATGATTCGCCAGACGTCGGTCAATGAAGTGGTGAAGCTTGATTTCGCCAGCGGCATCCGCTCAATGATGCGGCAGGACCCAGACGTGATTCTTGTCGGCGAGATCCGCGACAAGGACACCGCAGAAATGGCCTTCCGCGCAGCGATGACGGGCCACCAGGTGTACTCGACGCTGCACACCAATTCAGCGATCGGCGCCATTCCCCGACTTCAGGATCTTGGCGTGCTGCCGGATATTCTGGCGGGCAACATCATCGGCGTCGTGGCCCAGCGTTTGGTGCGTCAGCTTTGCAGTCACTGCAAGGAGCCGTTTTCACCAGACTCCGCTACGCGAAAGATTCTGGGAGTCCCGGAATCATGGAATGGTCAGATCTATCGCTCTGTAGGCTGCCAGCACTGCAACTTCCAGGGATACAAGGGTCGTGTGGCGATCATGGAGCTATTCAAGATTGACCAGGAAATCGATGAACTGATTGCACGGCGCGCAACCGGCCGCGAACTGAAGATGGCAGCCAGAAGAACCGGATTTCGCTCACTGGCTGAGGATGCAATCTCAAGAGTACTTGCCGGGCTGACCAGCCTTGAGGACATTTCACGCGTCGTTGACCTGACCGACCGGGTAATCTGACAGACCCACCATGGCACTGTTCTCCTACCGGGCCATCGATGAAGAGGGCCAGTTCGCAAGCGGCAAGCTGGATGCCATCAATCCCATTGATCTTGAGCTTCGCCTCAAGCGAATGGGGCTGGATCTCATCACGTTCGACGCGCTTAAACAGGGCGCAAACTCTCGTCGCAGAATCAGCCGACGGGATCTCATTACCTTTTGCTTTCACCTGGAACAATTGATTCGTGCAGGCGTACCCATTCTTGAAGCGCTGGTTGACCTTCGCGATTCAGTGGAAGGCGGATTCCGTGAGACAGTAGCCAGTCTTTTGGAAGATATTGAAGGTGGCAAGAAATTGTCGGAAGCCATGGAAGTGCATCCGGGGACGTTTGACCAGGTCTTTACCTCTCTCATTCGTGCCGGCGAGGAAGCCGGCAAGCTCCCTGAAGTGCTGGGCAAGCTGGGCGAAAACCTGAAGTGGCAGGATGAGCTGGCTGCACAGGCGAAGAAAGCGCTGCTCTATCCAGCCTTTGTGGGGGTCGTCGTAGGTCTGCTTGTCCTTGCGCTGATGGTGTTCCTGGTACCGCAGCTTGCCAGCACACTCAAGACCCTCGCCGGAGGCAACTTGCCCATGGAAACAAAGATCCTGATCGCGATCTCTGACTTCACTCGCAAGTTCTGGTATCTCATACTCGGCGTGCCGGCTATTGCCGCAGTGACGGTCGTAGTACTTGCAAGAACAAACAGGGAGTTTCAGCAGAAGCTGGATGCCCTGTCCCTCAGCATCCCCATACTCGGCCCCATCAGGATGAAAATCGTGATGGCACGATTCACCACCTTCTTCGCACTGATGTATCAATCCGGGATCGGCGTACTCGACTGCATCCGAATCTCAGAAAAAATCGTGGGCAGTTCAAATGTGGAGAATGGCTTGAAACGCATCGGGCGGGAGATCACTGAGGGCGCGGGTATCACTCAGGCATTTCAGAATGCTCGCCTGTTTCCGCCTCTCGTTCTGCGGATGCTGAGGGTCGGCGAGTCGACAGGGGCTCTTGACGATGCCTTGCTCAATGTCAGCTATTTCTACAATCGGGATGTCAAAGAGGCCATCGGCAAGCTGCAGGAAATGGTTCAACCTGTCCTGACCATGATTCTGGGTTTGATCTTTGTCGCCATCATCACGACCATTTTCAATCCGCTATACGATGTCATCAGCAAAGTGAAATTCTGACCGGATGGCAAAGCACTTTCTCTATCTTACGAATGAACGGCTGAACTGCTTTCGTTGGCAGCGCGGGAGAGTGATCTCGTCCGAAAGCTTTGTAGCCCAGGACACTGCTCCCCGGGAGTTCGAGCGCTATATATTCAAGTACCGTCATGAGTCCGTCTATCTGGTCCTCGACCTCACTGAAGAAGACTTCAGGCAGGAGACGATTCCTCATTTGAGCGGCTCTGATCAGCAGGCAGTGTTAAACCGGAAGCTCTCGCAGGTCTACCGGAACAGTACTTTGCGTCATGCAATCGTTCAGGGCAGAGAATCAGAGGGCCGACGAGATGACCGGGTCCTTTACCACGGCATCACGAACCCTGACCTGCTGAAGCCTTGGCTGACTGTGCTGGAGCGATTGGGCATTCCCATCCAAGGCATCTACTCGTCGCCCATTCTGTCGGGAGAGTTGCTACGTAAACTGGATGTCTTCTTCCCGCACACATTGCTTGTCACGATGGTGTCTGGTGACGGACTTCGCCAGACCTACTTCCAGAACAAGCAAATCAAGTTCAGTCGTCTTACCTTGCTTGATCACAGCGAAGAAAAGGGTCGCGGACGCCAGATTGCAGAAGAAACAAGCAGGACATGGCAATACCTGGACAGCCTGAGATTTTTCTCCGGCAGCGAAACGCTGGAAGTCTGTGTTCTCGTTCATCCTGACACGCAAAGCGAAGTCGCAGAGGCCATCCGAGACTACCCTCTGCTCCAGCACCGGCTGCTGAACATTACAGAAGTGGCACGTGCGCTGGGCATGAAAGAGCCTCCAGCGTCGGCATACGCTGATGAATTGCTCGTTCATCTTTTTGCCGGGTCAAGACTCGAGAACCACTTTGCCCTGCCAGCACAAACCCGCGTCGCGCGGCTTTCCAAGGTGGGTGGGCTGATTCATATCGGGAGCGCAGCGATTGCCACGGGTTGCGCCATCGTGGCCGGGACAATGCTTGTCGACACACAGCGCGTCGGCGTGGAGAACGATCGGCGGTCCGACCAGACGCTGCGGTTGGCTCGCCAACACAAAGCGATCATCGACCAGATGCAGATTGCTCAGGTTACTTCCGAAACATCAAAGGACACGGCTGCATTCAATGCCGCCTATTTGCAGCCAGTACCTGCACCAGCCGACTTGCTTGTTGCGGTGTCGTCGGTATTGGACCGGTTCCCGAACGTCAAGCTTGGTCAACTTGCGTGGCAGGTCAGCGCTGAAGAGAAGACCCAGGTGGTGTTACCTCCGGCGGGAGCTGCAGCCCGGTTGGACATAATTTCTGAGCCGGGAACGACTGCGGCCCTCGCTCCACAAGTCGCCGTTGCTCCGTCTACGGCAGCCCCTGCCAACGCAGTGTCACTGCCTGGCAGCATCTATCAAATTCTGATCCTCGATGCATCTGTCTTTCAGTTCAAGGGTGAATACCGCAAGCTGCTGGAAGACCTCAACGAATTGGTCACCGCACTCGGACAATTGCCGGGGTGCAGTGCATCGCTCATCAAGTCTCCATTGGACACATCTACCAATGCGAATATTCGCGGAGTGCTTGGCGCGACACCGCAAGCGCCATCGGAAGCGCAATTTTCAGTTCGAGTCGTGCGCGTTCTCACGCCAAAGTCCCGCACATGAGCTCCGACGGAAGCGGCGCTCCCAGCGCAATCGGCGTGTTGAAGTGGCCCTTGGCCGGGCTCTTGATTTCCATTCTGTTGAGCGTTGGCCTGATTTCGGGTGCTTTTTACTTTCTCAGCGCGGAACAGAAGAGGGAGAAGGTCAACCAAAGGGCCTTGAGCGATGCGCAGGGCCGTCTTGCGAATGCAAATAAGGAAATCGAGGACTTGCGTCAGTCGGTGGATACCTACAATCGACTGAATGCAGCAGGCGCGTTTGTTGAGGAACGAAGGTTGCGGTGGGTAGAAGACATCAAGTCTCTCAGAGAGCGATATCGTTTGCAGTCCCTGGAAGTCGATTTGGGCATCAAAAGGCCCGTTGCCTTCCCTTCGGGCGTGGTTTTTCCTTCCCTGGACATCAATGCAAGCAGGATTCAACTCAAAGCAAAGGCCCTGCATGATGAGGAAGTGTTCAAGTTCATCAATGACCTGAACAGCGCAGGTCTTGGGCTGTTTCCGATGGAACGTTGCACGATGAAGGTGATTCCGCCGGTCAATGATGATCCGCTCGCACCCAGGATGGAGGGCGATTGCATCCTTCACTGGATTACTATCGTAGACAAGCGTGTTACCCAACCTGCGTCGTCTCGCCCCGTAGACGCAAAGTCCTCGAAAAGCCCATGATCAAGTCAACTCTCATACTGGTATTGCTGTTTGCCGGCACTCCCTGTACTGCAGCGGAGTTGGGGCGTCTTTTCTTCGACCCAAAAGAGCGGCAGGCACTTGAAGATCTTCGTGACCGCGCCTTGAGGCCCTCGAGTTCCGAGTCGGACGTGGCACGATTTGAGGGATCGGTTCGACGAAATGATGGCGTCAATACAGTCTGGTTGAACGGCAAGGCAATGCGCGCCAATGACACCCAATCAAGCGCGGCGGTCAAGCTTTCTGAGACAGGAACGTTGCGAATTGTCATTCAGCAGACTGGAACGGAATCCGCAAAGCCACCGGCCCAAGGATCAGGACGTTCATCAACCATTGTGCGCGACAAGCCTCTAGTCGTTCGTAAGCCACCTCCACAGTCTGCACCTCTCGCTTCAACTTCGGACAGCGGGGCCAAGTGATCAAATCCGGACAGCAACGACACGACACACAGAGAGGCTTTGTCCTGGTGTTGGTCGTCGTCGGCCTCGTAGTGGGTATCGGAGCCCTCTTGTTGGTTGGCCTCAGCCGCACTTCAAGCAATCTCTCCCGCGATGAGTTGACTCAAAATTCTCTGAGGCAGGCAAAGGCAGGGCTGCTGGCCTACGCCGCATCCTGGCCCAACCGGCGTGGTACCAATTTGGCGACAGCATCCAATGATGTGTTTGGCCAGAAGCGACCGCCGGGCTTTTTGCCCTGCCCGGATCAAACGAACAGCGGCGCGGGAGTCGGCGGGTGTGGAAATGAAACTGGTAACAGCGCAGCAGGTCAGGCGGCCCGCCTGGGTCGCTTGCCGTTTCGAACATTGGCCTTGCCGGATCTGCGCGATGGCTATGGGGAACGACTTTGGTATGCAGTTTCAAGCAAGTACAAGACCAATGACCCCAACTATGATTTGAATCCCGATACGGGCCTGGGGACCATTACTGTACGGAATTCGCAAGGCGATGTAATTCATGATGGGACGAATACGAATCTGTACAACGCTGACGCTGGCGGCGTGGCAGCAGTAATCATCGCGCCAGGCGAGCCGCTTGAACGTTGGGGCGATGTCGCAGGAACCTCAAGAGTGCTACAAGATCGCGGCTGCGGCACAACTGGGTGTGATACGAACGGCATCTGCAACTCGCCTTCAGATTCAGTACCACGTTGCATCGCCGTCAACTACCTCGAAAAGGCGTGGGGACTGGGCAGCAACGAGGATAACGCTGACTTCATGGACCGCAATGACAGTCGAGCTGGAAACACCAATGGGTTCATTGCTGGTCCGGTTGTGCGGGGTGATGGCAGTATTGCGGTGAATGATTCAATTGTCGTGATTACCTATTCTGAAATCATGCAGGTGATCATGCACAAGGTTGCATTGGAAGTCTCTCACTGCCTGGTGAAATATGCGGAACTCAACAGCAATCGATATCCCTACCCTGCTCCCGTTTGCCGGAGCGGATATTCGGTGGGCTTGCAGTGGTCGGATAAGAATGAGTTCCTGTTCGGTCGCGTTCCTGACCCAGTGTTTGACACGACCAATGCCGATACCGGGGGAGCCATGTCGCAGAACTGGAATACTGTCGCCACCAATACTCTCGGCTGTACGATTGACCTCTCCAGCGCAGAGACGGC
>JANNSU010000072.1:0-77341 GCA_031394355.1 Betaproteobacteria bacterium
GCGTCGCAGGTGTAGGTGCCTGAATCACCCTTGAGATTGAACGGCCTGGTCTTGAGGTCCACGGTGTGAATGTGGTCGAAGATCATTTCCGTCTTGAAGCGCTCGGCATGCTCCTGGAAGCGTTGCATCAGTTCCGGGCCCTGCAGATGCTCCTTGTCCGCAGGCCAGTTCTCGACATCGGTGGTGGTCATCAGCTGACCGCCTTGCGCAAGGCCGGTAATGACGACCGGATTCAGATTGGCGCGGGCAGCGTAAATGGCAGCGGTGTAGCCAGCCGGGCCGGAGCCCAGGATCAACAGGGGTATGTGACGGGTGCTCATGATGGATTCCGGAGAGAGTGTGGCAGTCGCGCTGGCATGAACTGCATCAGCGAATCACGCAACGCGGCATGGAGTCAGCCGAAACTATACCAGCGATGCTGCCCTGAATAGGGGGATGGACATGTCCCGGGCAAGCCCATTTGGCTTACTTCGCCCGTCATGCAGTCCTGAATGAGTGTTCGACAATGAGTGTTCAGGATGCTGGCTTGCAAGGCGACACCGTGACAAAATGCAACCGCAAGCTGCGCTGCGGCATCCCGCAGAGGCTGGTTGTACAGAATCGGAGTTCAGAATGATCAACAAGATTCCATTGTTCATGGGGCTGTCGGAAGCGGATCTCAAGCTTGTCAATGACATGTCCATTGAGAAGCACTATCCAAAAAATGCCGTCATCATTACCGAAGCGGAAGTAGGCGACTCCCTTTACGCCATTGTTTCCGGGCGCGTCAAGGTGTTCATCGGGGACGAGGAAGGCCGCGAAATCATTCTCAAGATGTTGGGGCCGGGCGATGTGTTCGGCGAGATGTCGCTCATCGATCGTCAGCCACGTTCGGCATCGGTATCCACGCTTGAGCCTTGCGTGTTCAAGGTGTTGTCGCACTCATCGTTCGAAGTGTGCCTGGAACAGGCGCCGCGCATTGCCATCGGCGTCATGAATTCGCTGGCAAGGCGGCTGCGGGATGCCGACCGGAAAATCAGTACGCTGGCGCTCATGGATGTGTACGGCCGGGTGGCCCACACGCTGCTGGAGCTGGCCGTGCACAGCAACGGCAAGCTGCTCGTGGGTCAGAAGCTGTCACAGCAGGACATCGCCAACATGGTCGGCGCATCGCGGGAGATGGTGAACCGCATCCTCAAGGACCTGTCCGAGCGCGGTTACATCACGGTGGAATCCAAGTCCATCACCATCCATAACGAGCGGTTGCCCGTTTCACTTTGATCGAGGCAGGCGCTGCTTGCCGGCTGACGGGCTGCGTTCCGGCGAGGTGGCCCGAATTCTCCCCGCCGCGATGGGCATCCGCCGCTGATGGGCAAGGTTTCCCTGCATGCTCGATTCAATAGAACTTGTGCAGGCCTGGCGAGTCACCGGGAATTGCGGGACGCTCCCGCTATAATCGCCGCCCATGGAAGACATTGCCGCATCATCCGCCGAAACCACCCAGGCCACGCCGTCGCCGAGACTGAACCGCATCCTGCGTGAAGCCGGCTGGATCCTGTTCCTGGCGCTCGCGTTATACCTCGCACTGGTGCTGGGCAGCTACCACCGCTCCGACGCTGCCTGGACCACCAGCGGGACAGGCGATTCCGTGCTCAACAAGGGCGGTGTGGTCGGGGCCTGGATCGCCGATATCCTGCTGTTTGCATTTGGCTTGTCCGCCTGGTGGTGGGTATTTCTGTGCGCATATCTGGTGTTGCGCATCTACAGCCGGATTGAGGAGTGGGGACTGATCGACCGCCGCCATCTGGCGATATCGTTGACGGGGTTCATGGTCCTGCTGCTGGCCAGCGCTGCCATCGAGGCAATGCGGCTGCACTCGATGTCGGTCTCACTGCCGCGCCTGCCCGGCGGCCTGGCGGGTGATTTCCTGTCTTCGGGCATCGGCGCAGCGCTCGGATTCACGGGCGGAACGCTGCTGTTGCTTGCGGTGGCTGCTGCCGCCTTCAGCCTCTTCACGGGCCTTTCCTGGATCAGGCTTTCAGAGAAGCTGGGTGGCGGGGTGGAAATGCTGTGGTACGCATTTCAACGTCGACGTGAGGCAAAGCGCGACCGGGTAGAGGGTGCAGCCGCGCAAGTTGAGCGCGAAGTGAATGTCGAGACCCTCAAGAAAGTATTGGAGCGTGACGAGCTCACCCCCATCCGCATCGAACCCACCATTTTCGAAGTGCCGCAATCGGCACGCGTCATCAAGGAGAAGCAGGCACCTCTCTTCCAGGAGCTGCCGGATTCGCCATTGCCGCCTCTCTCGTTGCTGGACCCGGCTGATCGGTACATTGAACGGCCGACGCCAGAGACCCTCGAGTTCACTTCCGGGCTGATTGAACGCAAGCTCCTCGACTTCAACGTGCAAGTGAAGGTGGTCGCGGCCCACCCGGGCCCGGTCATCACGCGCTACGAGATCGATCCGGCCATCGGTATCAAGGGCTCACAGATCGTCAACCTGGCCCGCGACCTCGCGCGCGCGTTGTCGGTCATTTCCATTCGCGTGGTGGAGACCATTCCCGGCACCTCGCACATGGGACTGGAAATTCCCAATCCCAAGCGAGAAATGGTGCGACTGTCCGAAATCCTCGGCTCCCAGGTTTATGCGGACAACGCCTCCAAGCTGACGCTGGCCATGGGCAAGGATATTGCAGGTAAAGCGGTGGTCGCCGACCTCGCCAAGATGCCCCACTTGCTGGTGGCCGGCACCACCGGATCGGGAAAATCAGTCGGCATCAACGCGATGATCCTGTCGCTGCTTTACAAGGCGTCGCCCAGCGAAGTGCGCCTCATTCTCATCGATCCGAAAATGCTGGAACTTTCGGTCTACGACGGCATTCAACACTTGCTGGCGCCGGTCGTGACCGACATGCGCCAGGCGGGTGCGGCATTGAATTGGTGCGTGGCCGAAATGGACCGGCGGTACAAACTCATGAGCACACTGGGTGTGCGCAATCTTTCTTCATACAACCAGAAAGTGACCGAGGCGAAAGCCCAGGGCAAGCCCATTCCGCATCCTTTTTCACTGACGCCCGACAGCCCTGAACCCCTTGAACCTCTGCCGTTGGTGGTGGTGGTCATCGACGAGCTGGCTGATCTCATGATGGTGGTCGGCAAGAAAGTCGAGGAGCTCATCGCCCGCCTGGCACAGAAAGCGCGGGCCTCGGGCATACACCTCATCCTCGCCACGCAGCGCCCTTCGGTGGATGTGATCACGGGTCTCATCAAGGCCAATGTGCCGACCCGGGTGGCGTTTCAGGTGTCGTCCAAGATTGACTCCCGCACCATCCTCGACCAACAAGGCGCGGAAGCGTTGCTGGGTCAGGGCGACATGCTCTACTTGCCCCCGGGGACAGGATTTCCGCAACGCGTCCACGGTGCCTTCGTGGCGGATGCTGAAGTGCATCGCGTCGTGGAGCATCTCAAGAAGCAGGGTGAGCCTGCCTATGTCGAAGGCATTCTCGATACGCCGGAAGAACAGGCACAGTCCGCGGAGGGCAATGGCGGCGGGCAGGGAGGTGAAAGCGATCCCCTGTATGACCAGGCCGTGCAGATCGTGCTGCAAAACAAGCGCGCCTCGATCTCGCTGGTGCAGCGACATCTGCGTATCGGCTACAACCGCGCCGCCCGCTTGCTGGAAGACATGGAGAAAGCTGGGCTGGTTTCCGCCATGCAGGGCAATGGCAACCGCGAGATTCTGGCACCGAACCGGGACGCGCAATGAGCATTTCTTGCTTGCGAATATTGTGCGGGTTTCGCTCAGGGCGATCCCCGCATCGCTGCGCGACCGCCTGCGGCGTCCAACCGCAGTCCACAGGACTGCGATTATTCGCATTGATGGTGATGGGTGTTGCCGCGATCCTATGCGGTCCGGTGTACGCCGAAGCCATCCCCAAATTTCAGCAGTTCCTCTCCGGCACGCCGGCCGGGTCTGCCGCGTTCGATCAGAAGGTGTATGAGCGCGGCGATCGACTCATCCAGCAATCAACAGGACAGTTCATCTTTTCGCGGCCAGGCAAGTTCCGCTGGACCTATGACAAGCCGAAGCAGGTCATCGTTGGCGATGGGGTGAAGGTCTGGATTTACGATGAGGACTTGCAGCAGGTCACCAGTCGCAGGCTAGGCAACGCACTCTCGTCCACACCGGCTGCGCTGCTTACCGGTGGCGCTGAAGTGTCTCGGCTGTTTGCCTTGAAGGAAGAAGGCGCTCGCGACGGCATCGACTGGCTGGAAGCGGTGCCGAAGGAGAAGGACACCGGCTTCGAGCGCATCCGCATCGGGTTCCGTGGCGATGTGCTGGCAAGCATGGAACTGCAGGACCAGTTCGGCAATCGCACGGTGCTCGTTTTCTCATCTTTCAAGCGTGGTGGACAGAATCCTGCGCAGTTTCGATTTGTGCCACCCAAGGGCGCAGACGTCATCGGCGACTGACAGTGCCGCCGTCGCGGTACTCAAGGACGCAGCCAATCTCGAACCTTGCACGGGCCGTTCCCCAAGGCGTCGCGCCTGATGCTCGGAATCGCGAAAAATTCAATACCATGTCCCGATGAATGATCTCTTTCCCGACTCGGCGCCGGGGCTGTCTCGCTTCCCTGCCGCGAACATGACACAACCTCTTGCAGAACGGCTGCGGCCGGCACGGGTCAGTGAAGTGATGGGTCAGGATCACCTGTTGGCAGCAGGCAAGCCGATAGCGATTGCCATCGCGGCAGGTCGCCCGCATTCCATGATCTTCTGGGGGCCGCCAGGTGTGGGCAAGACCACCCTGGCTCGGCTGATGGCGCGCGCATTCGACACGGAGTTCATCGCGATCTCCGCCGTGCTGGCAGGCGTGAAGGAAATCCGTGAGGCGGTGGAACGCGCACGTATCAATCGGGAACAACTGGGCCGCTCGACCATCCTCTTCGTCGATGAGGTGCATCGTTTCAACAAAAGCCAGCAGGATGCATTCCTCCCGCATGTCGAGTCGGGCCACTTCACCTTCATCGGTGCCACGACCGAAAACCCGTCATTCGAGGTGAACAGCGCGCTGCTGTCCCGGGCACAGGTGTATGTGCTCAAGAGCCTCGACAGGGCGGCGCTGGGTGAGCTCGTGCGCCGTGGATTCGCACTCGAAGGCGTCACTGCGAATATTCGCAGCATTGACCGCATCGCCGAACTGTCCGATGGTGACGGCAGGCGTGCGCTGAACCTTGCCGAGCAAGTGGGTCAGGCCGCAAGGGTGAAGCAGCAGGATGTCGACGAGGCGCTCATCGACAGCGTGGTTCAGCGTGCAGCGCGACGATTCGACAAAGGCGGGGAAGAGTTCTACAACCAGATTTCGGCGCTGCACAAGAGTGTGCGCGGCTCGGACCCGGATGCGGCGCTTTACTGGTTCTGCCGAATGCTGGATGGTGGCGCAGATCCGCGCTATCTGGCGCGTCGCATCATTCGAATGGCGAGCGAGGACATTGGACTCGCTGACCCGCGTGCGCTGGAGATCTGCGTGACGGCTGCCGACGTCTTCGAACGCATGGGGTCACCCGAAGGTGAACTGGCCCTAGCCGAAGCGGTAGTCTTTCTCGCAGTTGCCGCAAAATCGAACGCGGTCTACAGGGCCTACAACGCCGCGCGTGCATTCATAGCCGCCGATGAGTCCCGACCGGTGCCCCTTCATATCCGCAACTCGCCCACGAAGTTGATGAAGGACCTCGATTACGGCAAGGACTACCGCTACGCCCACGATGAGACGGGGGGCTACGCCGCAGGCGAAAACTACTGGCCGGACGGACTGAAGCCGCAGCACTGGTATGCGCCCAGCGGGCGTGGCCTCGAAGGTAAAATCGCGGAAAAGCTTGCCGAGCTGCGTGCACTGGATGCAGAATACCGAGAGAAGAAATTGAAAACCTGACGATGAACCTGCGCAACAACGCCTTCTGCCGCCCGCCATTTTCCTGCTCCTGCTTCCGCTCCCGCTGAGGCGGGCGCACTCATTTACACTCCCCCCGTTTGTTGTCGCTTCCTGTCCGCTGGAAGCCGTGCTTCGGCCTTGGCCGAGTGAACCTATTGTGAGATCCCCATGTTAGACATCCAACTCTTTCGCAAAGACCTTCCTGCCGTCGTGGCCGGCCTTGGCCGTCGTGGCGTCACCTTTGATGTAGACGCGTTCCGTGCCTTGGAAGAGGAACGCAAGACCCTCCAGACTCGCACTGAAGAACTTCAGGCCAAGCGCAACAGCCTCTCCAAACAGATCGGCATGCTGAAAGGAAAGGGCGAAGACACGTCATCAGTGATGACCGAGGTGGCCGGCATTGGCGACGATCTCAAGGCCAATGAGGCTGCATTGGCGGCACTACAGGAGCGCATGAATGCTTTCCTGCGGGTGATTCCCAACATTCCCCGTGCCGAAGTGCCAATCGGCAAGAGCGCGGATAACAATGTGGAAGTGCGGAGCTGGGGCACGCCCCGGCAGTTCGACTTCACCCCGAAAGATCACGTTGATGTGGGCGCTGCCTTAGGCGGCCTGGACTTTGAGACGGCGGCAAAGCTGTCCGGCGCCCGCTTCTCGGTGCTGAAGGGCGGCGTTGCACGTCTGCATCGTGCCATTGCGCAGTTCTTCCTCGACGTGCAGACGCAGGAACACGGCTATACCGAAGTGTATGTGCCGTACATGGTGTCAGGCGAATGTGCTGATGGCGTATCGAGCCTCGCCAAATTCAAGGATGACTTGTTCAAGATAGAAGGGCGTGATCTCTATCTCATTCCGACGGCCGAGTATCCGGTCACCAACTTCGTGCGTGACACGATTGTGGACGCCAAGGATCTGCCGTTGAAGTTTGCCTGCCACAGTCCATGCTTCCGCTCGGAGGCGGGCAGCTATGGCAAGGACACACGCGGCATGATCCGCCAGCACCAGTTCGACAAGGTTGAATTGGTGCAGATCGTGGCGCCGGAGCAGTCAGCTGATGCGCACGAGGCGCTCACGTCGCATGCGGAAGCGGTGCTGAAGAAGCTGGAGCTGCCGTTCCGCACGATGTTGCTCTGCACCGGAGACATGGGTTTCGCTTCGGCTCAGACCTACGATCTGGAAGTCTGGTTGCCCGCGCAGAACGCCTATCGCGAGATTTCGTCCTGTTCCAACTATGAGGCCTTTCAGGCCCGCCGCATGGGTGCACGCTTTCGCAATGCACAGGGCAAGACCGAGACGCTGCACACGATCAATGGCTCTGGCCTGGCCGTGGGCCGCACGCTGGTGGCGATTCTGGAAAATTTCCAACGTGCGGATGGTGGTGTTGACGTGCCGACAATACTGCAGCCCTACATGGGTGGTCTAAAGAAATTGTCGGCGTCCTGATCGTTAGAAGCTGAGGCGCTCAAGCACAATCGTGTTGGGAAACGGCGGGTCCGCAAAGGGTGGGCCTGCCGAGATGACCAGCCGGAGCTTGCCATCCGTCAACAACTCGCCGTTCACCCGGCCCACTTGGGTCGATGCGATCTGCGGGCGCGCACAGCCGGGCAAGAGCGTGCAATTGCCTGCTGTGGAAGTGATGTCGAATAGATCGCCGATGAAGCGAGACGAATCATTCCAGCGCACGTTGTTCACTAGCAGCCAGTAGGGCTTCCCGGCACTGTCATATGCATACCAGGCACCAGCCATCAGATCGCTGCCTGACTGTGCGTGATACAGGGAGAAGCCATGCCCCGGCACAGCCGGATCGTGCCAGGCTCCGGTGATATCGGCCCCGGCACGTGCGCCGTTGATTGGCCGCGTGATCAGCTTGCCCTGGACGATGAATTGTCCCGAATGGGTCAGCGTTAGTGTCTGCACGCCAGCCACTTGGGGGGTATGGGTTGTCGTGAGGGAAACATCCGGACCTGTCGGCGGGCAGGGAGAAAACACGATCAAAGAGGAGGGAGTGAGTGTCAGCCCGCCGGACGCTGTCGGGAACGGCAGTGCCACCACCGAGATGCCCCCGGGGACAGAGCATCGGTCCGGCCACCTGCCACTGACCCTGATGGTGCGAACTACACCAGGCTCGGCGACTTCCGGTGTCACCGAAATGGTGAGCGGTTGGCCAGACTGGGCTGCGACGGGTGAGGCAATGAGTGCTGCCGCAATCAGGCACAGTGCTGATGCGAATATTCGCAGGGACATGGTGGGTCTCTCTTGGATGGTCAATGATGCTCAGAATCGAACGCGTATCGCTTCGAAGTCGGCGAGTACCACTGCCGGTATGACTTCTCCATGCGGCGTCACCGTCACGCGAATGCGATCAAGGGCAAGAATCTGAATTGAAATGTTGGCTGCAATGCGCGCAGACAGTTGCGGTCTGGCACAGGCCGGGAGAGGTATGGTGCAGCTGGCCGACCCCGCTTGGGTTTCGACCAGATTGCCCACGAATGCGGTGTTCGACTGCCACCGGCCATTCTGGATGAGATACCAGAATGGTTTGCCTGTTCCATCGAACACATACCAGGCGCCGGCGAGGATATCCGTGGTGGCTTGTGAATGCAGCAGCGCCAGACCGGAGCCGTTGGTGGCTGGATCATTCCAGGCGCCCGAAAGATCCGTTGAAGCGCGGGGCTGGCCGACGGCCTGGGTGATAATCTGGCCCGCGCCGAGGTAGCGTCCGTCAGTCAGCACGATGGCAATTCGCTGTGTGCCCGCCCGGGTTGGCGTGTAGTTGAATGTGGCTGAGTAGGTGGTCACGGCCGAGAAGCAGACCGTCAAGGTCTGCGGCACAGCGAAGAGGATGTTCACCGTATCCTGTCCGGAGATGGTGTTGACCGACAGGACAGGGTTGCCTGGTGTACAGCCATCCGGCCAGCTGCCCGAGACCGTGATGGTTCGGGCAACGCCGGCATCGGCCACCAACGGGCTTACGTTGATGGTAGGCGAGAAGGGCGGCGGGGTGGTTTGGTTCTGTGCGTGTGCATGGAGCGCCAAGGCACCTGCTGCCAGACCAAGGCAGGCAATGACGCGACGCACAAATGAGGCAGCGCATGAGAGTTTTGCAGTCTGTTGCATGGGGACTCCATAACGAAGCAAAGGGAAACTCCCTGGTTGAATTGATATGCGGGAAAAAATCCCACATCAATTGTGCACCAGCTTCTGGCAGAGCGCAAGGCGGTCAGCGTGTCTGTTGGTGGCCATTTGTATCGGAATCCGCATGAAAACGACTCTGGTCCTGGTTCGCCACGGTCAGACCGAGTGGAATGTTGTCGGCCGCATTCAGGGTCACGGCGACAGTCCATTGACCGCGCTGGGCGTTTGCCAGGCCGAGGCCATGTCGCAGCGACTGCGGGATGAGCAATTTGACGCCATTGTTTCAAGCGACCTGGGTCGTGCGAGACGCACAGCCGAATTGCTCATGCCAGGTTGCATTGCGAATATTCGCCTGGAGCCCGGACTGCGCGAGCGCGCCTTTGGTGATGCCGAGGGCAGCACGTATGCCCAGATAGCAGGCAAGCATCCCGAGATGTTTTCTCGTGAGAAGGAAACAGACCCACACTACGCACCCGCTGGTGGAGAAAGCCGTCAACAACACCTGGACCGGGTCCGCGCAACACTGGTTTCATTGGCAGAGCAAGAAGCGGGATCACGAATACTCGTCGTCACGCACGGTGGTGTGCTGTCTTGTGTGTACCGCTGGCTGCACGACATACCGACTGCCGCGCCGCACCCCATAGACATCCCCAACGTGGCTTACAACCGTATCGGCCTGCAGGCGAACAAATGGGCAGTGGAGGTCTGGGGTGACGTACAACATTTGGTTGGCGTGGACGTCACGGTGGCTGAATGAGCGACTGTACGCCGCAGGGTCGTCACCGGCTCAGCATCGGCAACTTCGGCTTGTTGGCAGCCTCCTCTGGTGCCATGAACTTCAGTTCCGGCACATAAGGGGGCTCCAGCCGGCTGATGATGTCGTAGTAATTGCGAACGCTTTCCACAAAATGGACGGCTTCGTCGCCACGGCAGAAGCCATATTTCATCGCCTCGTAGTGCTGCGGATCACGCAGCAAGGGATAGGTTTTGCGGACATCCAGCCAGGAGTCGGCGTTCAGGCGCATCCGCTGGGTGAGGATTCGCGCGTCCTCCAGATGACCATACCCCTGGTTATAGGCGGCCAGGGCGAGCCAGGTACGGTCCGGTTCCGGAATGCGTGAGGGCACCGTATCGCGCAGCAATGCCAGGTACTTGGCACCACCCTGGATGCTGTCTCGAGGGTCAAGCCGGTTCTTCACCTTCATCCGGTCTGCAGTGTCTTCGGTGAGCATCATCAGGCCGCGTACACCCGTGGGGGACGTTGCATTCGGGTCCCAATGGCTCTCTTGATAGCCGATGGCGGCCAAAAGGCGCCACTCGATGCCCGTGATTTCTTCCGCCTCATGGAAAAATGGACGCAGCTTGGGCAGCACACTGCGGATGCGTGCAAGCAGCACCTCCGAATCGACAGGCTGAATTCGCTCCGTGTGACCGAAGTAGCGGTCTCTCACGCGAGCGAGGGTTCCATTGGCGCGCACCTTGTCGAAGAAAAGGCGGGCGCTCTGCTTGAGATCCTCATCGGCAGCTTTGGAGAATGCCCAGGCCACCTTGAGCTCGGGCCCCACATTGAATGCTGCCGCCAAATCCGGGTGGAGCCGCCGATTGACCGAGAAGCCGAGTGCGTCATAGAGCGCAAAGTCAACCTGCCGGGACTCAACCTGCCGGAGCAGCACATCATCCTGCTGCTCGGGTAGTGCCTCGATCTGCAGCCCGGGGTGCGTCGACAACAGATTCTGCAGAATCTCATGGGCGGGTGTGCCCGCGATGACTGCGATTTTTTTGTTGTTCAAGTCACCCAGATTGCGGGGGCGGATCTCTGCCTTGCGATGTACCAACTGATACTGGACAGACTTGTAGGATGGCCCGAAGGCGAAACGCGCACGCAACGCCTCGGTCTGGGCAAGCTGCGACGCGGCGATGTGCCCCTGGCCGAGCTCCATGGCCTCCAGCAGCTTTGCATGCGAGGGAAGGACTCGGAACGTTGCCCTCGCACCGAGTTCACGCGCGAACAGCATGGCCAGATCGTGCTCGTAGCCTGCACCTTTTTCATCATCGCGCGCCTTGTAGCCTCCGGGATTCTTCTGCAAGGTTGTCGCACCCTGCACGGTGAGGATCACCAGCTCGCCCGTCTCGCGAGGCGGGCGCAGTTCGGATTGCATCCAGGCGGGCAGGCGTGCGCCGTCGCAGCTGGTCAGCATTGCGATGAGCAGCAGCAAGGCAGCCAGAAAAGGTGCGTTGGCGATGCGCATGGCCCCGAGTCTCACCAATTTGTCCTCGTCTGTCTACCTCGCAGCGCGGCATGAAATCGCCCCAATGGGCGATAATGCCGCCAGTTCAAATACTTAATCAAAATGTCTCAACAAATTGTTGCCATCGTCCCGGCTGCCGGGCTCGGTACCCGGCTGGGAGATTCGCGGCCGAAACAGTATCTCGATCTTGGCGGACAGCCCATGATTCATCACGCTCTGTCCGCATTGTCCCGGGTTCGCCGCCTCTCGCGAATATTCGCAGTGTTGTCGCCGGGAGACCAGCACTGGAGCCGGTTCGACTGGCACTCGCTGGATGGACGTGTCGAGGTTCTCCAATGCGGTGGCGCCCAGCGTGGCGAGACCGTGCTGAACACCCTGAATCATCTTGCGTCCTCGATGGCGCCAGACGACTGGGTATTGGTGCACGACGCGGCCAGGCCCTGCATTCGCACGGAATTGATCGAACAGTTCATTGATGAGCTTGGGGCCGACCCTGTAGGTGGATTGCTGGCGCTTCCGGTGTCGGATACGCTCAAGTCCAGTGATGAAAACCAGCGGGTAAGCCGCACCTTGCCGCGCGAAGGGCTATGGCGAGCGCAAACCCCGCAGATGTTCCGCTTTGGCTTGTTGCATGCTGCGATGATCAGGATGCCGGGTGCCACCGATGAAGCGCAGGCGCTGGAAGCGCTGGGTCATTCAGCGCGACTCATCGTCGGCGACAGCGTCAACCTCAAAGTGACTTATGCCAGTGATCTCAAGCTGGCTGAGATTCTCCTGAAAGGATAGTGAACATGTTTCCAGTCAAGTACCGGATTGGTCAGGGTTTCGATGTGCACCAATTGGTGCCGGGGCGGCCGTGCATCATTGGCGGCGTGAACATTCCGTTCGAGAAGGGGCTGCTTGGCCACTCGGATGCGGACGTGCTGATCCACGCCATCTGCGATGCGGTGCTCGGTGCGGCAGCGTTGGGTGATATCGGCCAGCACTTCCCAGACAGTGACTCGCGCTACAAGGGAATCAACAGCAGGGAGCTCTTGCGCCAGGTGTCGCGTCTGGTCGCCACCAAGGGCTGGGTGGTGGGCAACATTGATGCAACCATCATCGCCGAGGCGCCGCGCATGTCGCCACACGTGCACAAAATGGTTGCCAACATTGCAGAAGATGTGGGTATTCCTTCTGCTTTCGTGAATGTGAAGGCGACGACCACCGAGAAGCTCGGATTTGTCGGCCGAGGTGAAGGGATTGCCGCGCAGGCGATTTGTTTGCTCACGCCACCTTGATCTCGACGTGAGTTCTCCGCGGAAGCTGTCGGCCGGGTTGCCTGGCGTCTGGCTGGGTCGACTACCGGCTATTGGGGTGGTCATGCTGATGTTGGTCATGCTGCTCACCGGGTCGGGGGGCGACTGGAGTGCAGGCCGCATTCTGGCAGCGGCCTTCATGCTGCTCGTATTGGGTCTTGTGGTCTGGTTCCAGTTCAGCGCGTTGCCGATGACGGTAACGGATCACGGCAGCCATCTCGAGGTGGCCGCGCGCGGCCTGTCTGCCGTTGTGCCGCTTACAGCCATTCGCGAAGTCGAGTACAAGCCTGTGATGCTCGGCAATCTCGTTACCCTTTACCTGTTCGAGCCTGGACCGCTGGGTGCCGCGATTGCCTACATGCCGATAGGCGGATTCCGGCGCAATGTTCAACAGGATGTGGATGATCTCAGACGCCGCGTCCTTCACGCCCGGCTGGGCTGAACACGCATGGCACTTGCGAATATTCGCAAGGTTTCAAGGCACTTCGGGGAGTCGCCCTTCAGGTCGTACCGGGGCTTGCTTGAGCCAGGTCAGCGCTTGACCTGTGCGAGGACGTTGCTGGTCCAGGCGAGACGTTCGATGAGAGTCTTCAGGAACTGGCGATTGAAGCGCAACTGGCAGGCGTCCGACAACTGCTCCAACTGCACATCCTGAATCTTGAGGAGTTGCACCTCCGAGACCGAAATGATCGAGGCGGTGCGGCGAGTCTTGCTCCCGGATAGATAGGCCATCTCACCGAAGCAGTCGCCTTCCTTCAGCACGTTCAGCAATTTCCCATCCTTGATCACTTTGACCTGGCCGGACACGATGATGAAAAACGCCTGACCAACATCGCCTTCCAGCAGCAGGCTCTGCTCGCGTGAATGGTTCTCCCAAATCGCACCGCGCAACACTTCCCAGATCTCGGCATCGCGAAAGTCGCGGAAAAAGTCGAGCCTGCGCAGGGAGTTGAATTTCTCAGCCGAGGAAATCTCGAAGCTGTATTTTTCCAGTTGCGGGAACGTCTCGGAAAGATCCCGTGCCATCTGAAACCACGAGGCATAGCGGATCTTCGGATCTTTCGCCATCGCCTTGTCGACGATTTCAACCAGTCGGTCAGGCAGCTCCGGTCGCAATTGCTTGATCGGCGGTGGGTCCTCATTGAGGATCTTGTTCAACATCTGTACCGAATTCGATGCCAGGAAAGGCAGCCGACCGGTGAGGATCTCGTACATCACCACGCCGAGGGAGTAGATGTCCGACTGCACGGAAGGCTCTTCCTCGTTGATCTGCTCCGGCGACATGTAGGCCGGGGAGCCGACGAAGCCGTCGATCTGGGTGTTCTCCGACGACGATATCTGGGCCGTGCCGAAATCACCGATCTTGATGTCATCCCGCTCCGAGAGAAGGATGTTTGCGCTTTTGATGTCGCGGTGGATCACACCGCTCTGGAACGCGTAATCGAGCGCGCGACAGGCCTTGAAAATCACCAACACGGCCTGCCTGACAGGCAGCAAGTTCATCTCGGTACAAAACTTCTTCAGCGAGCCGCCCGGCACATACTCCATGACGATGTAGCGCATGTCGCCTTCAACGACTGCGTCATACACGCCAACGATATTTGGGTGGGAGAGCTTTCCCACGAGTGAGGCTTCGTTCAGGAACAGCTTCTGGAAGCGTTTCGCCTCATCGGGCGACATGCCTTCAATGCCGATGGCCAACTTGATGGCGACTTTGCGGTCATTGAACTCGTCAACGCCCAGGTACACGACCGCAGTCGCGCCCCGACCGACTTCGGAGATCACGTTGTACTTGCCGATCCGATCAGGCTTTTGCATGTAATTGGTGTCGCAGCGTGCTGGGCGTCAGGGGCGAGATTTGAGCAGAAGTGTAACCCAAGCCGACCCCCAGCCGGAAAGTTTTGCAAATGTTATCAATTGTTTCGGCGGCATTTGTCACCTAAATGCGAGCTGGTCGGCCAACGCCTTCGCCAGACGACCCAAGCCAGCCGGCGATGCGTCATGCACGGGTAGCGGCATGGCATCGCCGATATGGCGATAGTTTCGGTACATCGACTTTGTGTAGGCCGGGTCATAGTGGTGTGCAAGCAGTGCCTCCACCAGCGCATCCCACTCGCCCCGTTCAGCAAGCGCCTTCCAGTCATTGATTCTCATGTCGGAATGGAGATCCTGCAAGCAATCCAGTTTTTGCCACAGGAGTGGGACGTCCTGCATGAGATGGCGATAATCTGCCTGGAGCAGGGCAACTCGTTCAGCCGGTGCAGTGTCCATGAGCACGCATTGCCCGTCCCGCATACGGTCCATCAGCGTGTCCGGAACGCGCAGGAGCCCGACCCGTTTGCTCTCGGCCTCCACCCATACCGGCCTGGTGGCGTCCAGACGATTCAGTGCGTCCCAGAGTGCAGTTTCAAATGACTTCTGAGAGGGCTGGGGCGCATTCGGCAGCTCGCCGAGCACCGAGCCGCGATGGGCTGCCATCTCTTCCAGATCCAGCACTTGAGCACCTGCTTCTCGAAGGGCCACCAGCAGCCTGCTCTTTCCTGATCCCGTTCGGCCACACACCACTTTGAACGTCAATTTCAACGGCAAGGTGTCCAGGTCGCGCCGGACCAAAGCCCGGAATGCCTTGTACCCCCCCTCAAGCTGAGCAGCCTGCCAACCAATGGCCCGCAGGATGTGGGTCATTGCCCCTGAGCGCGAGCCCCCTCGCCAGCAATAGACCAGTGGTCTCCAGTCTTTGGGCTTCGACGAGAAGTGCTGATCGATGTGGTTTGCGATGTTGCGGGCGACGAGGACAGCGCCCAATTTCTTGGCTTCAAATGCAGAAGCCTGCTTGTGCAAGCTACCCACCCGGGAACGCTCTTCATTACTCAGAACGGGATGATTTCTTGCACTTGGCACGCGGTCCTCGGCGTATTCATCCGGGCTGCGGACGTCGATGATCGTGTCGAATTTTGCAAGATTCTCGACAGCAAACCCGACGGCCAGCTGATCCGGTCGTGCTGGCCGATGCAGGCTGTGCTCGGTCATGACTTGACGCGAAGCGCGGTTTGAACTGCAGGCCAGACGTTGTCTAGCAGTCTGGGCTGGGCAGCTGCACCCGGATGCAGACCATCTGGCAGGAACAGTTGCGGCTTGTCCGCGATGCCCTCCAGCAGAAAGGGAACCAGTCCCGCCTTGTGCGACTTTGCCAGCACGGGATAGAGTTCACGGAACTCCCGGGCATATTCAAGGCCATAGTTGGGCGGAATCTGGATACCGACGAGAATCGGCACAGCACGAGCGGCCTTGATTTCGCGCACCATGGCATCCAGATTGCTGCGCGTGTCTGCCAGCGGTAGTCCTCGCAGCGCGTCATTGGCACCCAATTGCAGCAGCACATGGGTAGGTTTGTGGCGGAAAAGATCAGTTTTCAGTCGGGCTTTGCCGCCAAGGGTCGTCTCACCACTGACACTGGCGTTGATGACCCGGGACTGGGGATGCGATTTCTTGATGCGTTGTTCCATCAGGGAAACCCAGCCCAGAGATGGGTCGATGTTGTAGGCAGCCGACAGGCTGTCGCCAAAAACCATGATGCGTATCTCAGGCGATGATTGCGGGGATTGCGAGGTTTGCGAGGCTTGAGAAGAGGCTTGAACCGTCGTCCAGCCGCTACAAAGCACTACCAGCACCAAGAAGACGCTTTGTATCGCAATGCGATGCATCAAAGGCGAGGAATTGTGTAACGTGTCAGACATTGCAAATTCTCCATTCGGTGGGTCTATTGTCCCTACCGGTTTGTTTCACATTCAAACCGGACCGATTCTCCGGAAAAGACCATCACTTCCATGACCCTGTCAACACTCGCACGCCAGCAAGCAGCCTTACCCGACGCACCTGCAGATACTCAAGCTTCCCAGTCCAATGCATTGCCCACCGCTACCGCTTCTGTACCGGTCGTGCCCGTTGTGAAGGTGGAGGGGCTTACCAAGCGGGTCTCGACAGCAGAACACGAGCTCACAATTGTCAAGGATGTGCATTTTACGGTGCAGGCCGGTGAAGCGGTCGCCATAGTGGGTGCCTCAGGGTCCGGAAAGTCAACGCTGCTCGGGCTGCTTGCCGGTTTGGACACGCCAACGGCGGGCCGCGTTCTCATCAACGGCACTGATCTCAATGGCTTGGATGAAGATGGGCGCGCTGCGCTGCGGGGTCGCCTTGTGGGGTTCGTGTTTCAGTCTTTCCAGCTGCTACCGTCTCTCACTGCACGGGAAAATGTGATGCTGCCGCTTGAATTGGCGGGTATCGACCGTGCCGCTTCCCGGGCGGAAGACATTCTTGCCCGGGTTGGCCTGGGCGAGCGCATGGGCCATTACCCCAAGCAGCTTTCAGGTGGCGAGCAGCAACGGGTTGCCATCGCTCGGGCGTTTGTCACCGAGCCCACACTGCTGTTTGCCGACGAGCCCACCGGAAATCTCGATGCCCGTACCGGACAGACCATGATTGAACTCCTGTTTCAGCTGAATCGGGAGCGCGGTACAACGCTCATTCTGGTGACGCACGACACCGGGCTTGCCAGCCTGTGCGGTCGCAAGCTGACCATCGCCGCCGGCGAGATTGTCGAAGCGGGCGACGCATGAATCGTCTCAGACTCTCTGCCCGAATGTTGCGGCGAAACTGGCAGGCTGGCGAAAGTCGGGTGCTGCTGTTCGCGCTATTCATCGCGGTTGCCAGCGTCACAACGGTCGGATTTTTCGCCGACCGGGTGCAGCAGGCACTGAAGCTCCAGGCCAATGAGCTGATTGGCGGTGATCTCGTGTTGATCACGGATCAGCCTACGCCAGCGGAGTATCGACCCCTTGCAGAATCCCTCGGCCTGTCAAGGGCCGAAACGGCCACGTTCCCCAGCATGGTAAGCGTCGAAGAGGGCGGAGCGAGCCTCGCGGAAGTCAAGGCAGTGACCGAAGGCTTCCCGCTGAGGGGACGCGTTCGCATCAGCGATGCCCCGGGGCAGCCTGATCGCGAAGCTGACGGTGTACCGTCGCCCGGAACCGTCTGGGTGGCGGAGCCGCTGCTTGGCAAGGCAGACCTCAAAATAGGGGATCTGCTTACAGTCGGTCGGGCAAGGCTCAAGGTGACCGCGCTTGTCACCAAAGAACCAGACAATGTGCTGGATTACTTTGGTGTGGCGCCGAGGGTGATGATCAATCGCGCCGATCTGGCGGCCACCGGGCTGGTTCAGGTCGGTAGTCGTGTCACGTATCGATTGCTGCTGTCGGGCGAGGCAGCGGCAGTTGAAGCGTTCCGTACTCAGGTGAAACCGCGTCTGGTGCGAGGCCAGCGCATGGAGACGGTGCGAGACGCCCGCTCGGAGGTTCGCGTGTCGCTTGACCGTGCCAGCCGTTTTCTGGGTCTCGCAGCGCTGCTGTCCGTCATTCTGGCGTCCGTAGCGGTTGCATTGGCCGCGCGCCGCTTTTCGCAAAGGCAGATGGACCATTGCGCCATGATGCGTTGCCTGGGTGCTTCGCAAGCTGACATTTTTCTGTTGAATCTGTATCAATTCGCGATGCTGGGTGTCATGGCGTCTGCGCTGGGCGCCTTGGCTGGTTTTGGCGCGCAGGCGTTGTTGGCAAGCCTGTTGTCCGGGTTCTTCACCGTGGCACTGCCGGCACCTGGGCCCGTACCCGCTCTTCAGGGTGCGTTGACCGGTTTTGTCCTGCTGCTGGGCTTCACCGTGCCACCGCTGCTGAGACTCCGCAGCGTGTCAACGCTGCGTGTACTGAGACGCGATGTTGGCGGTTTGGAAGGGTTCAGTGTCGGGGCTTACGCGATGGGACTCTCTGCGCTGGCAGGCCTGATCATCTGGCGTGCTGGTGATGTCAAGTTGGGTGCCATTGCAGTGGGTGGATTTGCGCTTGCTCTGGGTGTCGCTGCATTGCTTGGATTTGTACTCATTCATCTGGCAGCGGGGCTTCGTGGGCGCATTGCAGGCGTGTTCGGGGGCGCATTGCGCTACGGGCTCGCCAACATGAAACGCCGTACCGGTGGCAGTCTGGTACAGATCATGGCCCTCGGCCTTGGCATCATGGCAATGCTTTTGCTCACATTGGTGCGCACAGACATCATTTCGCGTTGGCAGGCGTCCATGCCGAAAGACGCGCCGAACCGGTTCGTGATCAACATCCAGGCGGATCAATTGAAGCCGGTGCAGGACTATTTTTCGGCACGGAATCTGGCAACGCCGGATCTCTATCCGATGGTCCGTGGGCGACTGGTGGCCATCAACGAGGCGCCCGTGAACAAGGCAGCCTACAAGGATGAGCGTGCCCGTCGGATGGTCGAACGCGAGTTCAACATGACCTTTGGTGAGCAACTCAGGCCCGATAACCGGATTGTGGCGGGTGAATGGTGGAAGCCGGGGAGTGGTTCAAAGTCCTTCTCGGTCGAGGAGGGGCTGGCCAAGTCTCTGGGACTCAAGTTGGGCGACACCCTGACTTATGAGATTGCGGGCAGCCGCTTCACGGGCAGCATAGCGAGCCTGCGCCAGGTCGACTGGGATTCCTTCAAGCCGAATTTCTTCGTGATCGCAAGCCCGGGGCTGATCGACAACTATCCCGCCAGTTACATCACGAGCTTCAAGCTGCAAGCGGGCAATGAAGCGGTGGTCACGGGGCTGGTGAAACAGTTTCCGAATCTGTCCGTGATTGATTTGTCGGCCATCATGCTGCAGGTTCAGACCATTTCCGATCAGGTTGCCAAAGCCGTGGAATTTGTCTTCCTGTTTGCGCTGTTGGCTGGCCTGGTGGTCTTGTATGCGGCCATTTCCACCACCCAGGATGAGCGAGTATTCGAAGGGGCGATCATGCGCACGCTGGGTGCACAGAAGCGCCAGCTCATCATGCTGCAGACAGCTGAATTCCTTGCAATCGGGGTGCTGGCCGGTGTGGTGGCGGCCGGTGGTGCCATCGGCTTGGGCAAGTTGTTGTCCGAGCAGGTACTTGGCGTCCCCTACGTCATCAATTGGCTCGTGCCTGCGATCGGTATTGCCGCGGGTGCGATCGGTGTCACTTTGGCAGGTCTGGTTGGGACAAGGGCGACAGTCAATAGCCCGCCTTTGCAAACCATCCGGGGCGTGACCTGATCGGATATCGGGCTACTGCATCAATGAAAACGGCGCCAGAAGCGCCGTTTTCATTGATGCAGGTTCGGAACGTCTACCAGAGTTTCCACCATGGCTTTTGCGCGGGACTCGCAGAGGCGGCATTGTCTGGAAAGTTCTTTTGCAAGACTCGGCGGGCATCTGCGGCCAGCTCCTTCATTTCCAGCTTTTCGTAGGCCCTCACCATCATTTCCAGCGCATCCTGATTAGCCGGTGCTTGCGGGTAGCGCGTCAGCGTGGCCTGCGCCCGGTTTACTGCGGCAAGGTATGCGCCACGGTTGTAGTAGTACTTCGCCACCAAAATCTCGTGCCTTGCCAGGGTGTTGACCAGAAAGACCATGCGGGCGCGTGAATCGTCTGCGTATTTGCTCTCCGGGAAGCGTTCAGCCAGCTCCTTGAAACTGTCAAATGACTCACGCAGCGCTTTCGGATCACGTTCCGACATGTCCTGGCTGAGCCATGAACCCAGAAATCCCAGGTCCAGCTTGTAGTGCGTCAGACCCTTCAGGTAGATCGCATAGTCCACGGCTGGATGGTTGGGGTGAAGCTTGATGAAGCGGTCGGCCGCTGCAATGGCGGCAGCGCTTTCACCTTCGCGGTAATTGGCGTAGGCGACATCCAGTTGCGCTTGCTGCGAGAAGCGGCCAAAGGGGTACTTCGCCTCCAGTTGTTCATAGAGCTTGATGGCACCCAGATTGTTGCCGGAGTCCAATTCCTCCCGGGCGGCGCGGTAGAACTGTTCCACGGTCCAGGCCTTTTGCGGATCCAGCTTGTCACCCAACAAGCCGCATCCCGACAGCAACAAGGTCGTGGTCAGCAGGGTGGACGCCAGCAGGCGGGAGCTCAGGGGCAAAGCGGATACACTGCGCGGCATGTCGGACCTCGAATTCGAAGACGAAGATTATAGCCCAAGCGTTCAGTCTGCCGTCCGGCGCGAATCGTTTGTGATGGGACATGCCGATGCCGGCCTCAGGCTGGATCAGGCGCTGGCGCGGCACCTTCCTGATGTTTCCCGCACCAGGCTGGGCGAGCTCGCCCGGGAGGGCTGTGTCCTGGTGGACGGAAAGCCGACTGAGCCAAAGCGCAGGCTGGCCGGATTTGAGTGCGTTGAGGTGACACTGCCGCCGCGAGAGCAGGACCAAGCTTTCCTCCCAGAGCCGGTGCCGCTTTCGATTGTGCATGCCGATGCGGAGGTGCTGGTGTTGAACAAGCCGGCCGGTCTGGTGGTCCACCCTGCGGCGGGAAATTGGCAGGGCACTCTGTTGAATGGTCTCTTGCACTTCGACGCCTCACTCGCTCGAGTACCGAGGGCTGGCATCGTGCATCGTCTCGACAAGGACACGACAGGCCTGATGGTGGTCGCACGGACGGAGAGTGCTCAGACGATGCTGGTTCGACAATTGCAGGCGCGGACTGTGCGCCGTGAGTACGTTGCCATCGCACAGGGTGCCGTTGAGGCACCTGTGCGAATTGATGCGCCCATCGGGCGACATCCCCGCCAGCGTACAAAGATGGCAGTCGTACCGGAAGATCGAGGTGGCAAGCCTGCCGCGACGCGTGTGGAATTGCTGGAGTCGATGCCTGCACACTCCTTGATTGAATGCAGTCTGGAAACCGGGCGTACACACCAGATACGGGTCCATCTGCAGTCCATCGGTCATTCCCTGGAGGGAGACACGACCTATGGGGCGAAACCCTGGACGACCAATCCCACCTGGTCTTCAGCGGTGAAGCGATTCAACCGGCAGGCCCTGCATGCCCGCGGCCTCGCCTTCGTGCATCCGACGACTGGTCTGACCCTGGCATTCGAGGCGCCGCCGCCGTCAGATTTCGAACAGCTACTCGCATCGCTACGCATTGGCGCGCAATGACCTTGCCTGGACACCTCACTGCGGACTGGCCCGCGCCTGCGAATATTCGCACCCTGTTCACGACCCGTACTGGCGGGATCTCGTCAGGCGACTTCGGTTCGTTCAATCTGGGTCTGCAGGTTGGCGATGAGGCGTCCGCGGTCAACGTGAATCGCGAGCGTCTTCGGCACACGGTCGGCGGCGAGCTGGCCTTTCTGTCACAAGTGCACGGCACCGATTGCGTCCGACTTCCCCGACTTTCTTCTGCCAGCCCGCTTGTTGCTGACGCTGCATGGACCACTGCTGTCGGCTGCGTCTGCACTGTTCTGGTCGCTGACTGCTTGCCGGTATTTCTTGCCCGGCGTGACGGTTCGGCCGTGGGCATTGCGCATGCCGGCTGGAAGGGGCTGGCGCAAGGTGTGCTTCCCAACATCGTGGCAGCGATGAGCGAGGGCAGGTCAGCGCATGAGCTGGTCGCCTGGCTTGGCCCATGCATCGGTCCCGACGCGTTTGAAGTGGGCCCGGATGTTCGTGGTGCGTTCCTGGCAAGGGATGCCGGGGCAGGGCACGCATTTCTCGCCAAACCCAACGGTAAATGGCTGGGGAGCCTTCCAGCGCTGGCCCGACGCAGTCTCAATACTGCAGGTGTGACCGCCGTCTTCGGTGGTGGGGCATGCACCTACTCCGATGCAGAGCGATTCTTTTCCCACCGGCGCGCAACGCACGCCGGGGCTCGCACCGGGCGCATGGCGGGACTCATCTGGCGTGATGCTTGACGACTGGCCGGGTGCAGTTCGAGGGCTGACTTGGTGCGGCCCAAGTGCTGCCCAAGCGCAGCTCAGGTACAGCCCGGGTCGCGTTTGATGGTTTTCTGCGGGGACTTGACAGCCATGTTAGGCTGCATCCATGACACAACTTTGTTGCATCTGGGCTGATTTTCGGCGGTCTCCATGACTGTCCTGACAGCCATCCTGCTTACCTGCCTCGCTGGCGGCTTGCTGTCTGTTTTGCTGGCCGCAGCGGTTGCATTTACCGCCCGTCCTTCCTGGATTCCAATGCTGGTGAGCTTTGCGGTCGGGGCGCTGCTGGGTGCCGTGTTCCTCGAGCTATTGCCCCACATTTTCGAGAAGACATTGGACTACAAGCTCACCGCCATGACCATTCTGGCCGGTCTGCTGATCTTCTTCGTGCTGGAGAAGTTGGTGTTGTGGCGCCACTGTCACGACGAGCACTGTGAGACCCATGAAGCCCACGAGCATTCGCATGATCATGGCCGCTCGGGTCTCATGATCACCATTGGCGATACATTGCACAATTTCGTTGACGGCATCGTGATTGCAGCCGCATTCATGGCGGACATGAAGCTGGGTTTCATCACGGCAATCGCCATACTTGCCCACGAGATTCCCCAGGAGATCGGTGACTTTGTCATCCTGCTGCATTCGGGTTATTCCCGGCGCCAGGCCTTTACGCTGAATCTGGTGTCAAGCCTGGCTACGGTCGTGGGTGCGATGCTCGCCTATTTTGCGCTGCAGTCACTCTCTGGCTGGGTCCCGGCGATTCTCTGTCTTGCTGTCTCCAGCATGATGTATGTCGCCATCGCCGATCTCATTCCCGGCCTCCACAAGCGCACTTCTCTCACCGCCACGATCCAGCAAGTCTCCCTGATCGGTCTTGGCATCGGCAGCATTTGGGCAATCCACCTGGTCCTGCCGCACTGAGGCCAGTCGGCGTCGCCGTCTGGCTGGTACACCGAAAACCCAAAGAAAAAGCGCGAGTGGCGCCAGCCCGTAAAACACGAAGGTCAGCACGCCGCCGACTATTGTTTTCTCGGTGATTGCCATCATCAGCGTGACATACAACCACGCAATCGCTACGATATACATGCGTTCGACTTTAACCTATCGAGATCCGGCGTGAACGGCTCATGAGCGGTTTCTTCTCCGCTCATTGCCTTTATTGCTGGCTGAATCCTGCAAATTGACCGTCACCTTCAGGCGGACAAACTTCCCGAAATATCATGACCTCGCATCCGCACCCCACTGCTAGCGCCTCTGCCTTTCCCAATTTCGGCACACTCCCGGACCCAGGCATGGCGGGACAGTTTGCTTCGGTCTACCAGCAATGGCTGGAGGCCCTGAAGAACGAGCCCACCAAGCTTGCTGAACTGCAGAAGAAGTACATGGATGAGCATGTGAAGCTGCTGCAGCACCTGGTTGACGGCAAGACAGTGCCCTTGCCGGAAGACAAACGCTTTGCTGGTGACGCGTGGCGGGAGTCCCCTGCTTTTCACTACCTGGCGCATTCCTATCTCATCACCTCCCGATTGTTTCTGGAAGCCCTGAATGGTCTGGATGTCGCTGCATCAAACAAGCGACGCATGCGTTTCTTTGCCAAGCAGTATTTCGACGCCGTGTCACCGTCAAACTACCTGATCACCAATCCCGAGGCGATGCAGCAAGCCATGGCATCCAACGGGGAGAGTCTGCAGGCAGGCCTCCGGAATTTGCAGGAGGATATCGAGAAAGGCCATATCTCGATGACCGATGAGTCGGCATTCACGGTGGGCGGGAACATCGCCTTATCCGAAGGTGAAGTCGTATTTGAAAACGAATTGATCCAGCTGATCCAATACAAGCCGCTCACGCCAAACGTTCACCTGCGACCATTGGTTATCGTGCCGCCCTGCATCAACAAGTTCTACATTCTTGACCTGCGTCCCGAAAACTCATTGGTGCGATTTGCCGTGGAGCAGGGGCATACGGTCTTCATGGTGTCCTGGCGGAACGTGAAGGAGGATCTAGGCTATTTGACCTGGGACCATTACGTGGCCGATGGCGTGATCAAGGCCATCGATGTGGCGCGCGTGATCACCAATGTGCACAAGATCAATCTGCTCGGGTTTTGCATCGGCGGCACGCTGTCCTGCTGCGCATTGTCTGTGCTGAAGTCGATGGGGGAAGATGTTGTTGAAAGCCTGACACTCCTGGCGGCATTTCTGGACTTTTCCGATACCGGCGACGTCTCTGCCTATGTGGATCGTGCCTTCGTCGAAAAGCGCGAGCGTGAAATCAAGCCTGGCGGTGTCGTGCCCGGCACCGAATTGGCAGCGGCATTTGCCAGCCTCCGCGCCAACGATCTGGTGTGGAACTATGTCGTCAACAATTACCTCAAGGGACAGACGCCGCCAGCGTTTGATCTGCTTTTCTGGAATGCTGACAGCACCAATCTGCCTGGGCCGATGTACGCCTATTACATCCGCAATGCTTACCTCGAGAACAATTTCGTCAAGCCCGGCAAACTGACAGTTTGCGGTTATCCGCTCGACTTCACCAGCATTACGCAGCCTGCATTTGTCTTTGCTGCGAGGGAGGACCATATCGTGCCCTGGCGCACTGCTTTTGAGAGCGCCCGACAGTTGCGTGGCGAGACTGAGTTCGTGCTGGGTGCCAGCGGCCACATTGCCGGCGTGGTGAACCCGGCCTCCAAGAATCGCCGCAATTATTGGGATGGCGGCAAGTTTGACCAGTCCGAGATGCGGCCGGAAGCCTGGTTCGATAAGGCCAAGGAAGTACCGGGCAGCTGGTGGCCGCATTGGGCTGGCTGGCTGGAAAACCATGGCGGCAAGCGCGTGCCTGCCCGCATACAAATGGGCGGCAATGGCTTCGAGCCCATCGAACCGGCTCCCGGACGCTATGTTAAGGAAGCAGCCTAGCCGAAGCTGGTGCGAATATTCGCAGTACACATCAACACATAATAAAGACGAGGAGAAGACAATGACGCAACGCGTGGCATTGGTATCAGGTGGAATGGGCGGCTTGGGTGAGGCGATCTGCATGAAGCTGTCGAAGATGGGCATCACGGTTGTGGTGACCTACTCTGCGTCCAACACCAAAGCGGAAGGCTGGCTTGCCGAGATGAAGGGGAAGGGCTTCGATTTCCACGCAGTCCAGGTGGATGTCTCGGACTATGATTCTTGTGCAGCCGCCATCAAGAAGGTCGAAGGCGATGTCGGTCCGGTGGACATCCTGATCAACAATGCCGGCATCACCCGCGACATGACCTTCAAGAAGATGACCAAGGTCGACTGGGATGCGGTCATCAACACCAACCTGAACAGCGTCTTCAACATGACCAAGCCGGTGGTGGATGCAATGGTGGACCGCGGTTGGGGACGTGTCATCAATGTGTCTTCAGTCAACGCCCAGAAGGGTGCATTCGGCCAGACCAATTATTCAGCAGCCAAGGCTGGCATGCATGGCTTCACCAAGGCCCTTGCCCTCGAGGTGGCGAAGAAGGGCGTTACCGTCAACACCATCTCGCCCGGCTACATCGGCACGAAAATGGTGACTGCGATTCCGGAGGAGGTACTCAACTCCAAAATCCTGCCGCAGATTCCGGTAGGACGACTGGGCAAGCCCGAAGAAGTGGCGGGACTTTGCGCCTACCTTGCATCAGACGAGGCTGCGTTTATCACCGGTGCAAACATCGCCATCAACGGCGGCCAGCACATGTTTTAGGCTGGGCGTTAAGCGTTAAGCGTTCAGCGATAAGCGTTGAACGGGGTGGAGGGTCTTGCGAATTTTCGCAAGTCCCTTGTTCCTTCTGAGTATGCTCTGATCGCCCAACGCCCAACGCCCAACGCCCAACGCCCAACGCCCAACGCCCAACGAAGTCAGGCGTGCATGTAGGTTCCGCCATTGACGGCAAGATTGGCACCGGTCATGTAACTCGCACCGTCTGATATCAGGTAGGCCACCGCGTGGGCAATATCATCTGGCAGTCCGACCCGGGCTGCCGGAATGCTGGCCAACAGTTGATCCCGTACGTCACCACGAATGGCGCGGGTCATGTCGGTATCAATGAAGCCTGGAGAAATGGCGTTGACTGTCACGCCCTTTGCCGCAACCTCCAGCGCAAGCGACTTCGTGAAGCCCAGAATGCCCGCCTTGGCCGCCGTGTAGTTGGTCTGACCGAACTGGCCTTTGAGCGCGTTCACCGACGAAATGTTCACGATGCGTCCCCAGCCACGCTCGCACATGCCATCAATGACATGGCGTGTCACGTTGAAGACGCTGGTGAGATTGGTGTTGATCACGCTCTGCCACTGCTCGGGCGTCATCTTTCGAAACGACGTGTCGCGCGTGATGCCGGCGCAATTGACCAGCACATCCACCGGGCCGTGGCGATCGGCGATGGCCTGCACCATGTGGCCCATGGACACGAAGTCGGTGACGTCCCCGTATGCCAATGCAACCGAGGACTCGCTCAATCCATCATCCGCCATGGCCTTGGACCATGCGGCTTCGCTGCCGACGATCGCGTAGTTGGCGACCACGAAGTATCCCTCCGCAACCAACCGTCGGGTGATGCCGGTACCGATTCCGCCCACCCCGCCAGTGATGAGAGCGACTTTCTTGCCTGTCATGAGCAATACCTCAGAAGGTGGAATCGGCGCATTTGAACACAAGCCATAAAAAAACCCCGAAGCGTGGCTTCGGGGTTCAATCCTTTATTCCGGCTTTGATGCCGGAAACAAAGGAGGAGGAGACGGTAGGGGAACGAGTCCCCGGCGCTGGCTTACTTGCGCTTGGCGGGTGCCTTGAACACAGCCTTCGGTGCAGCCTTCGCGCCGAAATCCTGGGCGGCTTTTACGCCAGCTTCGGAAAAGCTGGCCATTTGCTTGGCAGCCTTGGTGAAGGAATCCATCGCTGCGTTGGCGGCGGCAAGATTCGATTTGAGTGTTGCCACAGCAACGTCGCTGCCTGCCGGTGCAGTCTTGGCGACTTTGTCGAGGCCTTCAGCCAGCGTGGTCTGGAAGTCGCTGACGCCATCCTCAACGAGCGAGCTGTACTTGGCTTGCGTGCTGGTGGCCAGGTCATAGACATTCTTGGAGTAGGCCGTTGCCTGTTCCATCGAGGCTTCTGCAAAGCTGCTGCGCAGGGTGTTCAGTTCCTGCACGTCTTTGACGGCAGCGATGGCCATCAAATTCTTTGCGGCGGCATCGAGTACGGATTTGGTGGCGTTCAGTTGAAACGCAACCAGTTGCTCGGTGCTGTCCATGGAGACGCGGGCAAACTTGACTGCTGCGTCGACAGTGCTCTTGTTCATTACGCTGAATTGCTCATTCATGGTGTTCATTTGTTTGCTCCTGGCGAGTAAAAGAAAAGGAAAATGTCTTGCATCGTGCGGTAGCGTTCACCCTTAAGCTTAGAAGGACATCATGCCGGATGGGACGGACCGCTGCAGGCACTTTCAGTCACCAGATTCGCTACGGACATTTGAACCAGCCAGAGACTTTGTGCACTGCAACATGGTGAATAATAGGGTCGTGTGGAAGCCAAGTCAAGAATTTTTTGTTGCGCTGCACCATAGTATGCCGCCCGCTGGGGTCAAAACCGCTGAAATGATTAAGTTTCAATGGGTTATACTTCTGCAAATCAAACAAATCGCTTCCGCCGTCACACCAATGCAGGCTTAAATTGTGTCCTGCAACATGGGCCAATGAAGGATTGATCATGCGCATCATCAAGAAGTATCCCAATCGTCGGCTGTATGACACTGAAACCAGCACCTACATCACGCTGGCAGAGGTCAAACAGTTTGTTCTCGAGTATCAGATCTTCATGGTCCAGGATGCCCGTTCGGGAGAAGACCTCACGCGAAGCATCCTTCTGCAGATCATTCTCGAAGAGGAGAGCGGTGGTGTGCCGATGTTCTCCAGCGACATGCTGGCCAATGTGATCCGCTACTACGGCCATTCCATGCAGGGCTTGATGGGCAACTATTTGGAGCGCAGCATCCATGCGTTCACCGAAGCCCAAAAGCAGTTCCAGGACCAGGCCGGCAAGGTCTACGGCCAGATTCCCGCGTTTACGCCGGATGCATGGCAGACCGTGATACAAGGGCAGGGCAGCGGTCTGAAGAACATGGTCGGCGACTATTTGAAAAACAGTGCATCCAGCGTGATCGGCATGCAGGATGAGCTTCGCAAGCAGGCCAGTCAGCTCTTTACTGCGTTCCCGTACGGCGCAAATGTGACGACCGGCCCTGAAACCGAACAACCCTCAGCCCAATCCGAAATCACACGGGCAGCAAAAAGTGCCACCAAGGTACCAGCCAAGGGGACCAAGAAGCCACGCGGTCGCGCATGACAGTTGCGGCAAAATCGCGAACCCGCAAGGCTGCCCCACCGCGAGTGGGTTTCGTCTCGCTGGGCTGTCCCAAGGCGCTGGTTGACTCAGAGCAGATCATTACCCAGCTCCGTGCCGAGGGCTATGACATCGCGCCCACCTACGACGGTGCCGACCTCGTGGTCGTGAATACCTGCGGCTTTATCGATTCAGCAGTGGAGGAGTCGCTGGACGCCATTGGCGAAGCACTTGCCGAGAACGGCAAAGTTATCGTCACCGGCTGCCTTGGCGCCCGCGACGGCAAGGCCGGAAATCTCGTCATGGAGACGCATCCACAAGTGCTGGCCGTGACCGGGCCGCATGCCAAGGAAGAGGTCATGGCTGCAGTGCATCTGCATCTGCCGCAACCACATGATCCTTTCCTTGATCTGCTGCCGCCGCAAGGCATCAAACTCACGCCCAAGCATTACGCGTATCTCAAGATTTCCGAAGGTTGCAATCACCGCTGCACCTTCTGCATCATCCCCTCCATGCGTGGCGACCTGGTCAGCCGCCCGGTGGCCAACGTCATGCAGGAAGCCGAAAACCTGGTGAAGTCCGGCGTGAAGGAGCTATTGGTCATCTCGCAGGACACCAGCGCCTACGGTGTGGACGTCAAATACCGCACCGGGTTCTGGAACGGCAAACCGTTGCGTACGCGCATGACCGAACTGTGTGGCGCGCTGGGTTCTCTCGGCGCATGGGTTCGCTTGCACTACGTCTATCCCTATCCGCATGTGGATGAAGTGATTCCGCTGATGGCAGAAGGGAAAATCCTTCCCTACCTCGACGTGCCTTTCCAACACGCCAGCCCGCGTATCCTGAAGCTGATGAAGCGACCGGCCAACTCGGAAAACAATCTCACGCGCATCAAAGCATGGCGTTCGGATTGCCCCGACATCACCATTCGCTCCACCTTCATCGTCGGCTTTCCGGGTGAAACCGAGGCTGAGTTTGAGCAGCTCCTCGACTTCCTGCGCGAAGCAAAACTGGATCGTGTCGGTTGTTTCGAATATTCGCCAGTGGACGGCGCCAAGGCCAATGACCTGGCAGACCCGGTGCCTGAAGCAGTCAAAGCCGAACGCAAGGCTCGCTTCATGGAAGTCCAGGCACAAATCAGCGCAGCCAAGTTGCAGGCCAAGGTCGGCCAGGAAATGACCGTACTGGTCGACGGCAGGGATGGCAGCAAAGCCATCGCTCGCGGACCAGGCGATGCGCCTGAGATTGATGGATTGGTGATCGTGTCAGGTGCCAAGGATGCAAAGCCCGGCGATTTCCTCAGGGTTAAAATCACCGGGGCGCTGGAGCATGACCTGAAAGCCAAGCTCATCAACGCCTGACACGCTGCGAATATTCGCAAGCGAAGAGGCCCGCACATGCGGGCCTCATTCATGAGTCCTGTGCTGCGCGTTTGCTACTGACGCACGAGCTTGCCGTCCTGAACCTTGATTTTGTCGCCAACCCGGAACTGGGTCTCGCTGTTGAAGTTGAAGGTACGAGTGTTGCCTTCGTCCATCTTCACCATCACCTTGTATTGCATCTTTTCTTTCGACTTCTTTTCGATCTGGTGGCCTGCATAGGCACCACCGACTGCGCCAACGACCGTGGCTGCATCCTTGCCGCGGCCGCTGCCGACCTGATGTCCGAGTACACCACCCACAACGCCGCCAGCAACGGCACCGGCGCCAGAGCCTTCGCCCGCAACCTTGACGGTCTTGAGTTCAACAACGGTGCCGCAGTCCTTGCACTTGGCGTCTGCGACTGCGGCCCATAGTGTGGTGAAGGCGGCGAGGGCGCCCAATGCGGTGGCAGCAATGGCGTGGCGGATGAATGCGTTCATGGCGGTCTCCTTGCGAATATTCGCGTGGTGGTGCGGAAGTTTAGCGCGTCGGGCGGGAAGGGCGTTGACCTTACTCCGCTTTCAATTGCGGGAACAGAATCACGTCGCGGATCGATGGGCTGTCAGTGAGCAACATCACCAGCCGGTCGATGCCGATGCCTTCGCCGCCAGTAGGCGGCAAGCCGTATTCCAGCGCACGGATGTAGTCGGCGTCGTAGTGCATGGCCTCGTGGTCACCCGCCTCCTTCTGCTTCACTTGCGCCTGGAAGCGCGCAGCCTGGTCTTCGGGGTCGTTCAACTCGGAGAATCCATTGGCCAACTCGCGTCCGGCGATAAAGAGTTCGAAGCGATCGGTGATGCCAGGATTCTTGTCGTTGGCGCGTGCCAGGGGTGACACTTCGACCGGGTAGTCGATGATGAAAGTGGGCTGGATAAGCAGCGCCTCGGCTGTTTCCTCGAAGTACATGAGTTGCAGCGCGCCCAGCGTGATCTCCCCCTGCAGGTCGTGACCCTTCTTCTTCAGCGCGTTGGTGAGGAACGTGGCGTCATGCAATTGCTCATCGCTGTGCTCTGGGAAATACTGCTTCACCGCCTGCACCATGGTCAGCCGGTCGAAGGGTTTGCCCAAGTCGATGTCCTGCCCCTGATACGTCACCAGTGTGGTGCCCAAGACACGCTGGGTCACGTCCTTCAGCAGCGCTTCGGTGAAGTTCATCAAGTCAACATAGTCCTGATACGCCCCGTAGAACTCCATCATGGTGAACTCGGGGTTGTGTCGGGTGGACATGCCTTCGTTGCGGAAATTTCGGTTGATCTCGAACACGCGCTCAAGCCCGCCCACCACCAGCCGCTTCAGATAGAGCTCCGGCGCGATGCGCAGATACAGCTCCATGTCCAGCGTGTTGTGGTGCGTCACAAAGGGACGCGCCGCTGCGCCGCCGGGGATGGGATGCATCATCGGTGTTTCCACTTCCAGATACTCGTGCTTCACCATGAAGTCGCGGATGGTCTGCACGACTTTGGACCGGATTTCGAAGGTCTTCCTCGTCTCCGGGCTCATGATGAGATCGACATAGCGCATGCGGTATTTCTGCTCCATGTCGGTGAGGCCGTGGAATTTTTCCGGCAGCGGACGCAGCGACTTGGATAGAAGGCGCAATTGCGTCACCTGCACAGTGAGTTCGCCGGTCTTGGTCTTGAAGAGCGTTCCCTCGGCTCCAAGAATGTCGCCAATATCCCAGTGCTTGAACGCTTCATGCGTGTCGGCACCGGTCTGATCGTTGTTGATGTAAAGCTGGATGCGACCCGTGCGGTCCTGGATCGTGGCGAAGCTCGCCTTGCCCATGACGCGCTTCAGCATCATGCGGCCGGCGACGCAGACATTGACTGCCGTCGGCTCGAGCTCTTCCTTGGTCTTCGCGTCAAATGTCTCATGCAGCACGGCAGCAACGTCACGCGGGCGGAAGTCGTTCGGGAATGCGATGCCGCCCTTACTGGTTTCCCGCAGCTTGGCCAGCTTGGCGCGGCGCTCCGCGATGATCTGGTTTTCGTCGATGGGCGGCGTCTGGGTTTGGTCAGTCATGGTGTTGTCCTTGCGAATATTCGCGTGGTGCATTAGTGCGTAGCCCGGATGCAGCGCAGCGGAATCCGGGGTCCTTGAGCTTGCGGCCTGACATTCCGGATTCCGCGTTGCTTCATCCGGGCTACCTCATTGTTCATATTCCCTGCTTCAACGAAGCACTGATGAAGTCATCCAGATCGCCATCCAGCACCGACTTGGTGTTGCTGATTTCCACGTTGGTGCGCAGATCCTTGATGCGGCTGTTGTCCAGCACATAGCTGCGAATCTGATGGCCCCAGCCCACGTCGGTTTTGGTGGCTTCGAGTTTGTCCTGCTCTTCGCGGCGCCTTCTCATCTCCAGTTCGAAGAGCTTGGATTTCAGCATCGACATCGCCTCTGCACGGTTGCGGTGCTGCGAGCGATCGTTCTGGCAGCTCACGACAATGCCCGTGGGGTTGTGCGTGAGGCGGACCGCAGAGTCCGTCTTGTTGATGTGCTGGCCGCCAGCGCCGGATGCACGGTACGTATCAACGCGCAAGTCCGCCGGATTGATGTCGACCTCGAAAGAATCGTCGATTTCGGGCGATACGAACACGCTCGCGAACGACGTGTGACGGCCGCCGGACGAGTCAAAAGGCGACTTGCGTACCAGGCGATGCACGCCTGTCTCGGTACGCAAATGGCCATAGGCATAGTCGCCTGCAATCTTGATCGTCGCGCTCTTGATGCCAGCGACTTCGCCATCGGATTGTTCCAACACCTCGGTCTTGAAGCCCTTGCGCTCTGCGTAGCGCAAGTATTGGCGCAGCAGCATCGACGCCCAATCCTGCGCCTCCGTGCCACCGGCCCCCGACTGGATGTCCAGGAAACAATTGAGCGAGTCCGCCGGGTTGTTGAACATGCGGCGGAATTCCAGCCCCGCGACGACTTCCTCGATGCCCTGGGCGTCCGCAGCCACAGCGAGCAAGGTGTCATCGTCTGCATCCGCCTTCGCCATGTCGAATAGTTCCTTTGAATCGGACAAGCCGGAACTGACCTTGGTCAGCGAACCGACGACCTCATCCAGCGCCTTCTTCTCCCGGCCCAGATCCTGGGCGCGCTTGGGATCCTCCCAGACCTTGGGGTCTTCTACGAGGTGGGCGACTTCTTCCTGTCGACGCTGTTTGCCGTCGAAGTCAAAGATACCTCCGCAGCTCGGCCGCGCGCGTGGCGAGGTCGGCCAGATGGTTCTGGATGGCATTCAGCTGATCAGCTTCCATGATGCGAATATTCGTAAGGTGCCACACGTTCTGGCGAAGCCGCGAATTATACGGGACGCTCAGCCCGCTGCGCTGAAGGCGAGGACGGGTTCTGGAATATTCTTCAGGGAAAGGGGGCCGAGCGCGCGCAAGGGCTCATCGGCTCTTAGGCCCTGCTGCACCGCTTCTGATAGGACGATCTCGCCCTTGTTTGCTTGGGATTGAAGTCGCGCGGCGATGTTGACCGTAGCCCCGTAGACGTCGCCATCGTCTCCCCGGATGACTTCGCCCATGTGGATGCCGGCATGGGGCTGCAACGGGTTGTTCAAGACGGCAGAAGCCTTGGTGGTGTAATCGGCATGAATGCGGCGCGTGGCCTCGACCGCTTTCGATGCGTCAGGAAAGGTCATCATGACAGCGTCACCGATGGTCTTGATCACTTGGCCGTCAAAGTCCGGCGCATGCAGTTTGGCTGCCCGGTGAAACAGGGCAACGGTCAGGAGCGCATCTCCTTCATTGCTGGCGGAGAGGGCCGAATAGCCGCTCAGATCGGAAAAGACCACCGCTGCCGATTCCCGTTCACCGTGGGCGAAGCTCTCTGGCACCATGTAGCGGTCAAATAGCGCCTTGATGCGCTTCTCGCTCCAGCTGCGAATTGGAAAGAACGATGCGGCCACCAATGCGCCGATGAGCAACAGCGCCGTGTCGGAACTCATGCCCAATGCGCGGATGAGCCAGCCTGCGGCCAACCTTTCCAGCATGACGAAAATGACGCCGACCACTAAGGCCGTGAGACCGATTACCCAGGTGCGGCGCACGATGAGGCCGGGGTCCATGACACCTTTGGAAAGTATGGCGCTGGCTATGGCCATCAGGGAAACCATGTGAAAAACGCCCAGGAACTGGAAAGTGGTGACACTTGCGTAGGCGCTGTAGAAGCTGTCCACGCGGCCAACCGGCAAACGCAATTCTGCAGCCCAGACGATCAACACCATGGCAATCAGTGCAAACACGAACACAGTGATTGTCTGCCCGAGCAGTATCCAGTTGAGTATGGCCTGATCATCTTGACCAAGGTGCCGGCGCTTTGCATACATCAGCATGAAGGGAAAAAAGCACATCCCTGCGACGGCAGCTGAATGGGCAATCAATGTATCGGCCAGTCCGTCATAGACAAACGCGGGCGCAAACCCTATCACGGAGTAAATGATCAGAAGCGTGATGGGCGGCCATGCCAGGAACAGCGCCGCGCGCTTGAGCAATTCGCCAGGTCCTTTCCGTTTCAACTCCTGGATGGTATTGCGGCCGTCTTCGTCCAACGCCATTTTGCCAAACTCTGCAGCCTTGCTGAGTTCCTTGGAGAGGTGACGGTCAAAGACCGTGACGCGCTGAGGAAAGAGCGTATAAAACATGGTGGACGCGGCAAAGGCGATCAGCCCAAAAGTAACTATCAGCAACATGATAGTCAGGGTGAATTCGGTGCTGTTGAGCGAGGCATGCAAGCTGAAAGGCGCAAGGTGGCCGGCCTCAAAGGTGGTCCTGACCGCCAGTCGCAGTTGAAACAGTCCCGCGCACGCCGAGCCCGAGGCGCACGCCGTCGCCAAGAGGATCACAAGATGATGTCTTGAGCTGCGAAATGCCAGATACAGGCCAAGTCCGCCTGCGATCAGCGTGAAGAGGCAAGCGATGATCCTGCCGCTGGTGCGCGTGAAATAGAGCAAGTTCGCGACGCCATCAGCGGGCACGGCGACGGTCTGGGGGAGTCCCAGCGACAGCGCAACTGACAGAGCGGCCGACAGCAGCCCAATCAGTGAGGCAAACAGCGCGTAGCGCATCCGCACATGCGACCGCCGCCACCAGATTGGCTGAACCAAAGAGGCATGAGTAGGTTCTTTGGCCGGATCGGTACTCTCTTCAACCATGGAATGCTCCAAACGCGGTGGACAACAGATTCTAAGGCGTGCAAATGCTTTCCGAAACCAGATTCTCGCGGGTTGGTCGCCCGACTTGAGATGTTCGTCGCAAATTGCCACCAAGGAGCAGGCAGAATGGCGCGGCTGCCGGTCGTCACCCCCAGTGGCTCAGCACCAACTGCAACGTGGTCGTGCCCCGATACTCGTTCATCTGGGGGCGATACACGGCATCCACGGATGCGGGCAGCCGGTCCGCTTGATTGAAGAGCAAGGCGTCAAAGGTCGTGCCTTCCTGCGCAATGCGCAGCTTGAGATGCTTCTCACCCACGATGCGCTGTTCCAGAACTCTGAAGTGGCCCTGAAATTGCGGCGCGGCAAAGCCTTGGCCCCAGACTTCGGCCTCGATGCGGCGCACGAAGTCTGCGCTGAGATCGTCGTCGTTGAGCGATCCATCAACTTCGATCTGGCGGTTCAAGTCTGCGGGCGCCAGCCATTCGCGCGCGACCTTCTCCAGCGCGGCTTCAAAAGCGGGCAGGGCGGTGGGCGGCAGTGTCAGTCCTGCGGCGGCGGCATGACCGCCGAATTTGAGGATGAGATCGGGATGGCGCTTCGACACCAAGTCCAGCGCATCGCGCAGATGCAGCGCGCTGATGGAGCGGCCCGAGCCTTTGAGGTTGCCGTCGTTGTCGCGGGCGAAGGCGATCACGGGGCGGTGAAACTTGTCTTTCACACGCGAGGCCAGAATGCCGACCACGCCCTGGTGCCAGTTTTCTTCGAAGAGACAAAGCGTGGCACGCTGTTCCACGTCGGCGGTGTCCACTTCCTCCAGGCGGGCGAAGGCCTCGGCCTGCATGTCGCCTTCGATCACGCGGCGTTCGCGATTGAGCGCGTCCAGATCGCGGGCGAGTCGTTGCGCGGTCGGATCATCGTTGGTGATGAGGCATTCGATACCGAGCGACATGTCGTCCAGTCGCCCTGCAGCATTGAGGCGCGGACCCGCGACGAAGCCGAGATCGTAGGCGCTGGCTTTTGCATAGTCGCGGCCGGCGGCGAAGAAGAGTGCTTTCACGCCCGGCTGCATGCGGCCCGCACGGATGCGCTGCAAGCCTTGGTGCACCAGCACGCGGTTGTTGCTGTCCAGTTTGACCACGTCCGCGACCGTGCCCAGTGCGACGAGGTCGAGGAGGTCGGCGAGATTGGGCTCGGGGAGTGTTCCGCTCGCTTGGGCTGCGCTGAAATCCCCCCGCGCTGAGGCGCGACCCCCTTTTTCAAAGGGGGTACCCGTTGGCTCCCCTCTTTGAAAGAGGGGCACCTGGCCAATCCCCCCAGCCACCCTTTGAAAAAGGGGGGCTGGGGGGGATTTGGAACCGTTGAACCACCCCCTGCTCCGCAATTCCGCGCGCAGCGCCAGCATCACGTAGAACATTACGCCGACACCCGCGAGGTTCTTGCTCGGAAATCCGCATTCGGGCTGATTGGGATTGATGATGCAGGCGGCATCCGGCAAGCGGTCGCCCGGCAGGTGATGGTCCGTCACCAGCACGCGCATGCCGAGCCGGTTGGCCTCGGCCACACCATCCACGCTGGCGATGCCGTTGTCTACCGTGACGATCCAGTCGGGGGATTGCTGGGCGGCCAGTCGCACGATCTCCGGCGTCAGGCCATAGCCGAACTCGAAACGGTTCGGCACCAGAAAGCTGACCCGCGCACCCATGGCGCTCAGCGCACGCAGCCCTACCGCGCAGGCGGTGGCGCCATCGGCGTCATAGTCCGCGACGATGAGCAGTTTTTCCTGCCGCGCAATGGCGTCCGCAAGCAGGTTGGCCGCATCGCGAATATTCGCAAGGCCGGCAGGCGCGATCAATGCATCGAGTTGCGTGCGCAGCTCCGCGGCCTCGCGCACACCGCGCGCTGCGTAGAGCCGGGCCAGACGCGGGTCTACGCCCGCGCTGGCCAGGGCGGTGGTGGCAGCGGGGTCAACATCCCGAACAACAATACGGGTGATATCAGCCATGGCTGGCGGCCGATCGGCGCGAGCGCCACAGCTTCCATAGATCCAGCCGGGCCACGTGCAAATACTGTGTATGCCGCTCGCCGGGGAACACAGCACGCACCATGGGCAGGCGCTTCTCCCAGATAGCCTTCATCACGGGATGAAACCAGTCATTCTCCAGACGCAGAAGCGCGGCATGCCACGCAGCGGCATCATGTGCACGCACAGCGCATGAAAGATCATCGAGCACCACGAGCGACATGCCAGCTTCCGGCTGCCAGTCTGCAAAGGTTGGAGGCGTGACGCGGTATTCCGACTTGGCATGCGCCGCCAGGCCGCGCGTCAGCGTGTCATCCGCATGCATGATCTCGGGTGCCAGAATGGGCATCCCCGCGGGCACTACCGGCAACGCATCGCCCCCCCAGAACCACACGCCGCTGATCACCGGCTCGCCCAGGGATTCGCGCGCGATGTTGACGGGGTGGTCATGCAGCAACATCTGGATTTCGTTGCCAAGGCGCCGCCAGTCGATGCCACCCGTTGCATCGGGCAGGTGTTCGAAGATGGATTTATCTGTGACTCGCCACAGGGGTGTCGTCACAGGCGTCGCGTCAGGGGCAGTGCGGACAACCCATTCGGTGGGCGAGATAACTTCGATCTCGAGGCCATCCTGCTGGAGATGCTGGTTGAGTGTCTGGGTCAGCGCACCCGCTTCGGCAGCCGTCAAGATGAATTGAGCCGCGCTGATCAACTGCAGATGGTCGCGCTCGATGCGCAAATGCACGGGGTCTGCGCACAGCCAGTGGTCGGTGTCCTGGGCTGGCGACGCGGCGTCCGCCCGCGCCGCGAGCCTGCGTAGCGCCGCAACCGGCGCACCTTTCAGGCTGAACGCATTGAGCAGCCAGTCTTCCTGGGTCATTGCGTCACCGCGTTCCAGACGGCCTTTGGAGAGCAGCGTGTTAAGGCCCGGTGTGGCGGGCCAGTCCGTCGGGAAAGTCGGCGGCGGGAAGAGATCAGGAACGAGGAGCGTCAGTGGCATGGGGCGAATTGTAGTGGAGTCGCCACTGAATCCCGGCCCGCACGGAGCACGCCCGCCAGTTGTGGCACACTCCGGCGGTCTCTTCACGTGCGAATATTCGCAATAACCCGCGTGCAACCCTACGAACTCTTTGTCGGCCTGCGCTACACCCGTGCCAAGCGCCGCAACCATTTCATCTCCTTCATCTCGCTGGCGTCCATGCTGGGCATAGCGCTCGGCATCACGGCGCTCATCACCGTCATGTCGGTGATGAACGGGTTTCAGAAAGAGGTGCGAGCGCGCATTCTTGGGGTTGCGTCACACATCGTGGTGCAAGGTGATGATCGCGGACTTGCCCAGTGGCGCGAGGTCATGGACCAGACGAAGAAGCATCCCCGCGTGATCGGTGCGGCACCCTTCGTGAACGGGCAGGGTCTCCTGGCAGCAGGCGCCAATGTGCGTGGCGCGCTGGTGCGTGGCGTCTCCGTCACGGAAGAAGGACAAGTCTCGGAACTGCCACAGCAGATCAAGCTGGGCACCTGGGAGAATCTCAAGCCCGGCGAATTCGGCGTCATCCTGGGCGTGGATCTGGCCCGCGCGCTGCGCGTCTCCATCGGCGAACGTGTGACCATGATCACGCCCAAGGGGCAGGTCACGCCGGCCGGTCTCTTGCCGCGCATGCGCAGCCTCACCGTCGTGGGCATATTTGCAGCAGGCCACTACGAATTCGATTCCACGCTGGCGTTGATGCACATTGCCGATGCGCAGAAGCTCTTCCAGCTGGATGACGCCGTGAGCGGCATCCGCCTCAAGGTGGACGACATCTTTGCTGCACCGCAAGTCAGCCGTGATCTCGCAAAGACCATCACAACGGATGCCTTCCTGCTCGACTGGACGCGCCAGAACGTCAATTATTTCCGTGCGGTCGAAATCGAGAAGCGCATGATGTTCATTATCCTGACCCTCATCATCGCCGTGGCTGCCTTCAACCTCGTCTCCACGCTGGTGATGGTCGTGACCGACAAGCTGCCTGACATCGCCATCCTTCGCACGCTGGGTGCCAGCCCGGGCAGCATCATGAAGATATTCATCGTGCAGGGCGTCGTCATCGGTGTCATCGGTACGCTATTGGGCGTTATCGGCGGCCTCTTGCTAGCGGCCAACATCGACGTCATCGTCCCTGCCATCGAACGCGCGTTCAAGTTCCAGATTCTGTCCAAAGAGGTGTACTACATCTCCGAGATTCCTTCGCACATCCTGGCGGCGGATGTGATCTGGGTGGCGGTGGTGTCGTTGGTGCTGTCGTTCGTGGCGACGCTGTACCCAAGCTGGCGGGCGTCGAAGGTGAATCCGGCTGAGGCGCTCCGTTATGAGTAGTGTAGAAAGTGGCACCGTCGCTCCCGCCCATTTGCCAAACTCAGCGGGAGCCCAAGTTTCTGCCTTGAACAACCAGCCCGTTATCCAGTGCGCCAACCTCACCAAGACCTTCAGCCAGGGTGATCTCAATGTCGATGTCCTGAAGGGCGTTACGTTCACCGTGAATCCGGGCGATAACATCGCCATTGTCGGCGCCTCAGGCTCTGGCAAGAGCACGCTGCTGCACATACTCGGCGGGCTGGATGCGGCCACCAGCGGCGAAGTCACGCTGCTGGGCCAGCACATCAATGCGTTGAATCCCACCGCACAGGGCAGGCTGCGCAACAAGGCGCTGGGCTTCGTCTATCAGTTCCATCATCTGCTGTCCGAATTCACGGCAGCGGAAAACGTCGCCATGCCGCTCCTCATACGCGGTGAATCCGCTGCGAATGCCACCAAAGCCGCGCTGGACATGCTGGGCGAGGTAGGGCTGGGACATCGCGTGCGCCACAAGCCGGGCGAGCTCTCCGGCGGTGAGCGTCAGCGTGTGGCCGTGGCACGCGCGCTGGTGACGCAGCCTGCCTGCATTCTGGCGGATGAGCCCACCGGTAATCTGGATCGAAAGACGGCCGATGGCGTGTTCGATCTGATGCTGAAGCTCAATGCAGTGCGTGGTGCCAGTCTGGTGATGGTGACGCATGATGCCGCGCTGGCGCAGCGGATGGGGCGGGTGATGACGTTGACGGATGGGGTGTTGGGTTGAGAACTCTACGAGTTTGCATGCTTTTGCTTGCGCTAGTGCACTCGGCAATGTCGGCTCATGCGGACGAGATAGTGATTCGCTACTTTGATAGTCGCCCACCAATCGGTGCCAGTGCTGAAGATTCGACATTGCGCATTGGGAGGGATAAGGGCACAAGCCGCGCAGATAGTCGAACCATCGATGTACTTTTCGAGACCATCAAGGCAAGCTTCATCAAGAGCAAGATGCCTTCTGAATGGGACGTGGCAATGGCCGTGCACGCTCCGGTAGTGCGAATGAGTGTGGAAGTGGATGGCTTGAAATGGAAAGTCGACGCTTGCGTAATCTCAAACCGGCTCATCCTGGATCATAGTGGGTCAGAGATTGATAGCGAACGGGAAAAAGCCTGGCGAGAAGTCTTTCGTATGGCAACAACGCGACTCAGCAACTTGCAGAGTCCGACAGTTCAACAGACAAAATAACTCGTTCGTCGCAGTCACAGTTCGGTAGCCCGGATGCAACGAAGTGGAATCCGGGAATGTTTCCAATTGAAATGCCCCCGGATTGCGCTTCGCTCCATCCGGGCTACGAGTGCCGCATCACTCCCAGCGAAACAGCTTCAACCTGATCCGCCCGCCTTCCCCAAACTCCACCCCTTCCTCCTCCAGCAACACCCGCTGCCACTCATCATTCCCATCCAGCCCGCGCCGGCTGATCTGCCCCTGGCTGTTCACCACCCGATGCCACGGCACCTTGCTGCCGGAAGGCAAGGAAGACAATGCGAACCCGACATGCCGGGCATGACGCGGATGTCCGGCCAGCGCAGCGATCTGCCCATAGGTCGCGACCTTCCCGCGTGGAATCTTCTTGATGATGGCGTAGAAGGATTTGTAGAGATCGGAACTCATGATGCTCAAGTCAATTAAGCCAAATCAATCAATTGAACGATGACTGCAGCGTATCATCCGCGCCATGTCTGAAGCAGCCCGTCCCAACCCCAGCGCCGCGATCCGCGCGGTCGTGTATGACAACACCCGTGGCGAGTGGCTGGCCCTGTCCCGGCCATTGCGAATATTCGCAACGTCGAGCCATCAGGACGTCGCACCCTTGCTGGCCGAGGTGGAGGCCGCAGTCGCGAACGGAGAAGGCATTGCCGCCGGCTGGGTGAGCTATGAAGCGGCACCTGCGTTTGATGCGCATCTGACCGTGAAGCCAGCGGGCGCGGTGCCGCTGCTCTGGTTCGGCTTGTTTGCGGAATCGGCGCCGATCACGCTGCCCGAGGCGTTGGACGAGATTGTGTCGCGGGACTGGACCGCAGACGTGGACGAGGCAGGTCATGCGGCCGCCGTGCGCCGCATCCTCGGCTACATCCGCGAAGGTGACACCTACCAGGTCAACTGCACCTATCGGCAACACGCCGGGTTCAATGGCGATCCCTGGCGCGCATTCCTGCGGCTGGTCGCGGCACAGCGCGAGACCTACGGCGCGTTCATTGACACCGGCCGTCATGTGGTGTGCAGCGCATCACCCGAGCTTTATTTCCGTCTCGATGGCGAGCGCATTGTCTCCAAGCCGATGAAGGGCACAGCGGCGCGTGGCCTCACGCTGGCGGAAGACCGCGACCAGGCGCGCAACCTCCGCGCATCCGAGAAAGAGCGGGCGGAGAACCTGATGATCGTCGACATGGTGCGGAACGATTTCGGTCGCCTTGCCGACACCGGCAGCGTGAACGTGCCGCACCTCTTCACGGTTGAGAAATACCCGACGCTCTGGACCATGACCTCCACGGTCGAGGCACGTACCGATGCCAGCCTCTCGCGAATATTCGCAGAGACCTTTCCGCCGGCGTCCATCACCGGCGCGCCCAAGCGGCGGACGATGGAGATCATCGCGGAGCTGGAACGCTCGCCACGTGGCGTCTATACCGGTGCAGTGGGATTTATCGCGCCCAATCGTGTGGCGCAGTTCAATGTTGCCATTCGCACGCTGGTCGTGGATCGCGAGAAAAGCGAAGCGGCGTACGGTGTCGGCAGCGGCATCGTTTGGGATTCCGTACCGGCGCGCGAGTGGCAGGAATGCGCGACCAAAACGCGCATCCTGCGCAGCAGCATCACGCCGTTCGATCTGCTGGAGACGCTGAAGTGGGCGCCGGAGGCGGGCTACGCATTGCTGGAGCGGCATCTCTCGCGGCTGATGGACTCGGCAGAGTATTTTGATGTGCAGGTGCATGTTGCAAACCTGCGACGATCGCTGGAGCAGGCCGCGCTGAAATGGAGCGGTCCGCAGCGCGTTCGGTTGCTGGTGGATCACAGTGCGAATATTCGCATCGAGGCAAAGCCCCTCGCTCTGTCGCCGCAGCCCGTCATGCGCCTTGCGCTGGCTGCGCAGCCTGTCGATTCAAACAACCGCTTCCTGTATCACAAGACCACTCATCGCGACCACTACGAAGCCGCACGTGCAAGCCGACCCGGCTTCGATGATGTGGTGTTGTGGAACGAGCGCGGCGAGGTCTGTGAGACCACCATCGCCAACCTCGCCATCGAGATCGACGGCAAGTGGGTCACGCCGCCGGTGTCATCCGGCCTCCTGCCGGGGACGCTGCGGGCGGAGATGTTGGCGCGGGGTGAGTTGGTTGAGCGGGTGGTGACCATGGACGAGTTGAAGGGGGTTGCGAATATTCGCTTGTTCAATTCGGTGCGTGGCGTGTTCAGCGGCAGTCTCTCAAACACATGATCCGTCGCCCCGGCGAAGGCCGAGGTCCAGTGTCATTTTCCCACGTGTCGCAAAGAAGACCAAACCAGAGCCGCTGGAGCGAAGCATGCCTTCGCGCTTTCGCCGGGATGACTACCTCAGCTCAGCCGCGCCTCATGCTTGCTGTACGCCTCCAGAAACGCCACATCCCCCAGCCCCGACAGTTTCCCCGCCTGCTCTACCAGTAGTGGCCGTCCAGTGCGATTCTGGAAGTCACGCAGCCACTCAAGCGTCACCTCATCCGGCTCGCGTCCCGCATACCGCAGCACATAGGCGCGCTTGCCCCGCCAGCCCACGGGAAAGATGAGCATCCCAAGCTTGTCGGGACGCCAGTCGTCAGGAAACGGACTGCCTGCCTCCAGCCAGCCACAAATAAAGTCGCGACAGGGCTGCTGTGGGCGCTGCTCGTAAATGCCGCAGCCACCCTGCGCGCGAAAGGCGCAGGGCCGACCGGGATGCATGGGAATGCCATTGACGACACCTTTGGCCCAGCCGTCGCAGCAGGCCGTGCAGGCGCCGCAGGTGCGCTCGTTGCTGGCGACGGGGCGTGTGGATGTCGACGCCGCTGCACTGATGGGTGTGACGCCGTGGCACTTCTTGAACTTGAGGCCACTGCCACAGGGGCAGGGGTCGTTGGGGCGGGCTTTCACTCTATCTCTGAAAACTCGTCGAGCTGAAGTGATGCATTGAAGTGATGCAGGAGAAGGTAGTCATCCCAACCGTGGTCACCTTGGCAGATAACTATTGAACACGAGCTGATTTGTTCTGAAAGTTGGTCTCCTCTATTCAACAATTCAGAAACAATCTCCCATATCTCTTCTGGCTCAGTACATTGAATAGTGAAGTTGACGAAAGCTCCTTCATCATTACCTTCGGAAACTAAGAACTGTTCGGTGAGAATATTTCCCAAAAGCGCCGATTCAAAAGCAGCTTTTGCGCTTTCAATCACCAAAGATTCGCAAAGTGCTGGCTGCAGCTGAACGTTCAGTAGGCGAGCTGTCGTATTCATCTCGGTCATCAATCCTGCGGCACCGCCTCCAGCGCCCGCCACAGATACCACGTCGCCACCGTGCTCCATGGCTGCCAGCGCTGGCCGAAGGCGTGCATCTTCTTCCGGTCCAGGCACTTCCTGCCCTTGAAGTAGAGCTTCTCCGTGCCGCGAATGAGGCCCAGATCGTCCACCGGGAGGATGTTGGGCCGCATGAGATAGAACATCAGGAACATCTCCGCCGTCCAGCAGCCGATGCCTTTCACCGCGACGAGCTCGTCGATGATGATCTCGTCATCCTCGCGCGCCCAGCGGCGGGTGCTGATGCGGCCATCGGCAAAGTGCGCGGCGAGGTCGAGGATGTAGCTCGCCTTCTGGCGGGAGAGGCCGCATTCTCGCAGCGCCTCCACATCATGGACCAACACGTTGGCGGGGGTCATGCGTCCCACGCGCTTCGCAAACTTCGCCCACACGGACGCTGCGGCCTTTACCGAGATCTGCTGGCCGACAATGGCGCGGGCCAGCGTGGCGAAGGGCGTGCCGCGGGTGCGGAAGTTGGCGACTGGATGGGTCGCGATCAACTTTTTCATCACCGGATCGGCACGGGCCAGATCGCGGCAGGCAGTTTTCCAGTAGTCAGGGGTCATGGGGCGTGGATCAACGAAGTGGCTCCTTGATTCTTTCACGCAACCGCCGAAGTTTCGCCCTGTTGCGCCAGGCCAGGGTGACAGTGAAGCGCCAGATCACCATGGTGGCGAGGTAGCCGCCTAGTGCCATCAGCGTGCACAGGATCGCGAGACCGACCAGCAGTGTGCTGCCGGCCGCTTCTATCCAGCTGAGCATTTGAGGCAGGGCGTGTTTGATGCCCTCCCAGCTCCAGTGCATGTCAGGCGGCACTGCGGCGGGAGCGGTCGCGCCGGTGACCCAGGCGCCGATCTGATATGCAAGCAGGTAGAGCGGAATGAACGTGAAGGGATTGGTGGCCCAAGTCGCTGCTGCAGCGGCGGGCACATTTGCGCGGATGACAATGGCCGCGACGATGGCCACCAGCATCTGAATGGGAAGTGGAATCATGCCCGTGACAAGGCCGATACCGATACCCAGCGCAACGGAGCGTCTATGCAGGTGCCACAGCCGCGGGTGGCCCAGCACAGGCTTCATCCAGCGAAAGACGCGGTACTGGAAGATCGCCTCGGCTGTGGGGAGATATTTTCGGAGCTGTTTGCGCACGGATTATTGGAGTTGGATTGAGGTGTGATGTGCGATGAGCAATATGGGAACTTGAACGCTGTGGCCGGTGACGCATATTGGCTGAGTCAGGGTGCCTTCGAAGTCATGCACAATCTGCGTTGAGCCTTGAGTTTGAGGTTGGGTTGAGGCTGGAAAGGTCAACACTGCGACACGCGAATATTCGCAATCTCCCTACCTGCGCGCACCATCTTCCTTCATCCACGACCGATTCTCCACTTGCGAACCTTCATTCTCTCATTTGTCATCGGTACGCTCTGGCTGCAACTGCAGCCCGCGTTGCCGGAGTCTGCGCGGGTGCTGCAGTGGGCATGTATCGCGGTCGCCATCATCGCCATTAGTCTTCATCTGACCCGTCATGCATCTGCTTCGTTCCGCTGGGTGGGTTTGGCTGGCAGTTGTGCGGCCGGTGTCCTGCTGGGATTCAGCTGGGCCGCGTGGGTGGCGGCTGGGCGTATGGCCGATGCGCTGCCGCCGGAGTGGGAGGGCAGGGACATTGAGCTGGTGGCCACCGTCACCGGGCTGCCGCAGCAACATGATCGAGGTGTGCGGTTTCTGGCGCGGACGGAATCAGTCTCGACACCGTCCGCCGTCGTGCCGTCCCAACTGTCGCTCACCTGGTATCACGATACGGATCGCAAGACGGGCAAGGTGACACCTGCGCCGGCCCTTATTCCCGGCGACAGGTGGACACTCACGCTGCGCCTGAAGCGGCCGCACGGCAGCGCCAATCCGCATGGCTTCGACTATGAGGCGTGGGCGCTGGAGCGGAACATTCGCGCCACGGGCTATGTGCGAAACAAAGGCGTGAATACGCGCTTGCCGCAACGATCGGACGCACTCATCGACCAGCTGCACGAGACGCGTGCGAATATTCGCAGCCGCATGCTGGCCACGCTCGGCGACGCGCCGTACGCGGGCGTGCTGGTGGCACTCGCCATCGGCGATCAGGATGCCATTCCGCCCGCGCAGTGGAAGACATTCTGGCGCACTGGTGTCGGTCACCTGATGAGCATTTCCGGGCTGCACATCACCATGGTCGCGAGCTTGTTGTACGCGCTGGCATTCTGGTGCTGGGCACGTGCGCCGAGGCTCGCCTTGCGCATGCCGGCGCAACGGGCAGCGGCGCTGATCGGATTGGCAGGTGCGGCTGGCTATGCGCTGCTCGCCGGATACTCCATCCCCACGCAGCGAACCCTGTTCATGTTGACAGTGGTGGCGCTGGCGCTGTGCGCCGGGCGCATGACATCGCCATCGCGCGTGCTCTGCTGGGCGCTGCTGGCGGTGGTGTTGATTGACCCGTGGGCCGGGCTGTCACCAGGGTTCTGGCTGTCGTTCGGGGCCATCGCGCTCATCTTCTTTGTTGGGGCCGGACGCACGGGCCAGCTTGGCGTGGTGAAGGGTGCGTTATTGACCCAGGTCGCCGTGACGGTCGGCATGCTGCCCATGCTGCTGGCATTGTTTCAGGAAGTCTCGGTTATCTCCCCGGTGGCCAACGCGATCGCGATTCCGGTCATCAGCCTGGTTGTGGTCCCGATCACCTTGCTCGCCTGTGTGGTGCCGTTCGATTTCCTGCTGCAGCTCGCCCATGCCATCACCAGCGGCTGCATGGTGTTCCTGCAATGGCTGGCCGAGATGCCGACTGCGCTATGGGAGAGTCATGCGCCTGCGCCGTGGACTGTGGCGCTGGCAATTATCGGCACACTATGGCTGCTGGCACCGCGTGGCTGGCCGGCGCGCTGGCTGGGTGTGGTGTGGATGCTGCCGATGTTCCTGATCCTGCCGCCCGCGCCCGCACCGGGCACGGCGCAAGTGACCTTCCTCGATGTCGGTCACGGGCTTGCGACGGTCATCCGCACTACGAAGCATGCACTGGTGTACGACACGGGCCCCAAATGGAACGAGGATGCCGATGCGGGCAGCCGTATCGTGGTGCCGCACCTGCGAGGAGAGGGTATCCGCAATCTGGACGGACTCATCGTGTCGCATGATGATGACGATCACGCGGGGGGCGCCATCTCGATTCTCGATGCACGCTCGGTGCAATGGCTGTCGTCATCACTGCCAAGCACCAGTCCCATCCTCACACACGCAGCGCAGCAGCGGCGTTGCCTGGCCGGCGATCGATGGGATTGGGACGGCGTGCGGTTTGAGGTGCTGCATCCGTCTGCAACCGACTTTGATGTCGACAAGGTGAAGGACAACGACCTCTCCTGCGTACTGCGAATATTCGCAGGGGGACAGTCGTTGCTGCTCACGGGCGATGTCGAGAAGCGGGCGGAGCAGTCGCTTGTTCAACGCTATGGCGCGGCGCTCAAGTCCGACACCCTGCTGGTGCCACACCATGGCAGCAAGACCTCGTCAATGCCCTCATTCCTCGATGCCGTGTCACCGACGTTGGCCGTCTACACAGTGGGCTATCGCAACCGGTTTCGGCACCCACACCCGGATGTCGTGGCGCGCTATGACGAGCGCAAGATTACCCCGTTGCGCACCGATCAGCTTGGCGCGGTGACGCTCACGCTGGCAGAGGGCAAGACCACCTGGCAGGCGCAGCGGGTGTTGCGACAACGCTACTGGCAGGATCGGCCGACAATGGGTACTGCGGAGGAATAGTCCGGCCCCGGCGCAACCTTTTCCAGCCGCCCGAATCCAATCCCGACATCGCATCAGGAGCCCGTCATGAACCGTCACGTACCGAATCGATTTGCACCGTTCCGGCGCCGCATCCTGCTGGCACTAGCCGCAACACTTTCCTTGCCCGCCTGGGCCAAGCTCGTGCGCACGCCGGCCATGACGGAAGGTCCGTTCTATCCCGTCGAGCTGCCGCTGGATCAGGACAACGATCTCACCCGCGTTGCTGGCAAGTCAGGCGTGGCGAGCGGGGAACTCTTCGATTTCACCGGGCGGGTTGTCGATGAAGCGGGTGCGCCGGTGCAGGCCGCAGTCGTCGAGATCTGGCAGTGCAATGCCTTCGGCGCGTATCACCATCCCGGCGACGGCGGCAGGGTCGATCCCCATTTCCAGGGCTTCGGCAAGACCACGACCGACGCAGAAGGCCGCTATCGCTTTCGCACCATCAAGCCTGTCGCGTACTCAGGGCGTGTGCCGCATATCCACTTCAAGGTGAAGCGCGCAGGCAAACCCGAGTTCACGTCGCAGGTGATGATCGCGGGCGATCCGGGCAATGAGCGGGATTTCGTGCTTCGCTCGATGCGGGATGCAGAGGCGAGGAAGATGGTGTTGATGACGCTGGAGAAGGCGCCGAAGGAGAGTGGGGCAGTGTGGCGGACGGGGTTTGAGATTGTCGTGGCCTAGTTGCGTTACTCAATCAACTAAATCGACGACATTGATACCCTCAAGCCCTGGCTCGCAATTCGATCTCGGTTGGAGTGAGGAAGACGTAGTTTGGAACATCCAGGTTGCGAGGAGCGGGCATGCCCTTGTAGACCCTGCCCGCATGATCAAAATACGAAGTGTGGCAAGGGCAGTCAAAGCCACCGGCATCAAACCGCCCTTCGTAGGGCGATTGTTTCGGCTCGATGGGTACGACGCTGCAGCCTAAGTGGGTGCATATCAGCGATACGACCAGGTACTCAGGAACCAGAGAGCGATGCACATTTCTGGAGGCTTCGGGTTGGTTCGACTTCTCTGACAACGGATCTTCAAGCAGGGATTGAATAGTCAGCAGTGACGCCAACTGTTCCTGCGTGCGGCGTAGCACCGCGATTCGCCCTCCGTGCCAATCTGCTTGCATCATTTCGCCGGGCTGAAGCGCCGTAATGTCTACACGCAGAGACGCGACGCCTTCGGCAGTTTTGGTCTTGTCCGAGGGCAACATGGATTGGATAACTGGCACAGCTGCACCAATCGCACCGACCCCGCACAGCACGCCGCACGCTGCTACCAGCGCCCGGCGGCGCTTCAAATCGTCAACAGAGATTCGCTGTTCGATCATTGCCGTTTTTTAGTTCGTGGATGGTTCTGAAGAGTCTACCTTAACGGACGCCGCCCCCGCATCTTGAAAGCCAGAGAGTGTGGCGAACGATGGCAGAGTTTTTCATTCGCTTGACCCTACTCGATGCAATTGTCATACTTGTATGACATGTAATACAAGAGGATTCACCCATGCTTACAGTTCGCCTTGATCCCGATACGGAAGAGCAGTTGAACGCGCTGGCCGAGCAGACCGGGCGCAGCAAGTCCTACTACGTGAAGGAGGCCATCGCGGAGTACCTTGTTGATCGCGCCGACTACCTCAAGGCGCTGGCTGTGCTGGAGAAAAAGGAGCCGCGTACCAACTCCAAAGTCTTGAGGAAAGCGCTTGGCCTGGACCGTTGAGTTCACGCGGACGGCGGAAAAGCAGCTAAAGAAGCTGGATCGGCAATGGCAGTTGGCGATTCTTGACTATCTGGAGCAGGACGTGGCGGCAGTCTCGGACCCCAGATCAAAAGGCAAGCCACTCAAAGGTGAGTTGCGTCAATTCTGGCGCTATCGCGTGGGTGAGTATCGCGTCATCTGCGACATTCAGGATCGCGATCTCGTGATAGTGGCCATCATTATCGGCCACCGCAAATCAGTCTATGAATCCTGAGTTCTCTCCCGGCCTGCTCGCTGCATCGCGCAGTCGTTTGCCGGGCTGATCGTGGCAAGGCATGCGGCTCGAAACCCTTGTGCTGTCCCAGCCCGCGCGCTGCATCGCGCGGTCGTTCGCCAAGCTCGCCGCTTGCGGCTCGAAACCCTTGGCTCACCCCAACGGACTATCTGCCCGCTTCCGCAAATCCAGCGTGAACGGAAACGCCGGATTGCGCGCTTCGGGCTGCACTTTCATCGGCCCCGGCGTGTGGCCCATCTTTTGAAAGCGCGCCACGCGTCGCGCCTCAGCCTCGAACGCATTCACCGGGAAGGTCCCGTAGTTGCGGCCGCCGGGATGGGAGACGTGGTACGTGCAGCCCCCAATTGAGCGGCCTGTCCAAGTGTCAACGAGGTCGAACGAGAGCGGCGAGTGAACGCCGATAGTGGGATGCAGCGCAGACGGAGGAAGCCACGCGCGGTAGCGTACGCCGGCGACGAATTCGCCAGGCACACCGGTCGGCGCCAGCGGGACGATGCGGCCGTTGCACGCGACCGCATGGCGCAGGCCGATCATGCCGGTCACCTTCACCTGCATGCGCTCGACCGATGAATCGACATAGCGTGCGGTGCTGGTGCCGGCCATTTCCTCGCCCAGTACATGCCACGGCTCGATCGCCTGCCGCAGCTCCAGCTCGATGCCCTGATAAGCCACAGTCCCGTAGCGTGGGAAGCGGAATTCGATGAACGGGGCGAACCACTCGTAACGGAAGTCGTAGCCGGCGTGTTGCAGATCCTCTACCACGGCCTTCATGTCGGCCGCCACGAAGTAGGGCAGCATGAAGCGGTCGTGCAGCTCGGTGCCCCAGTTCACCAGCCGGGCGCGATACGGCTGCTTCCAGAACCGGATGATGAGTGCGCGCAGCAAGAGCATTTGCGCGAGGCTCATGCGCGAATGCGGTGGCATTTCGAAGGCGCGAAACTCCAGCAGACCGAGGCGGCCGGTCGGGCCATCGGGCGAGTACAGCTTGTCGATGGAGAACTCGGCGCGGTGGGTGTTGCCGGTGAGGTCGATGAGGAAGTTGCGCAGCAGTCGATCCACCAGCCAAGGGCGGTCGTTCTCCTTGCCCTGCTTTGCCAGCGCGCCGAATTCTGCCTCGAGTTGTTCAAAGGCGATCTCCAGCTCATACAGATTGTCATCGCGCGCTTCGTCCACTCGCGGGCTCTGCGATGTGGGGCCGATGAACATGCCGGAGAAGAGATACGACAGCGCCGGATGATTCTGCCAGTAGGTAATGAGCGAGCGCAGCAGATCGGGTCGGCGCAGTAGCGGGCTCTCCGCTGGCGTGGCACCCCCCACGGTGACGTGATTGCCTCCACCCGTGCCGGTGTGGCGACCATCGAGCTGGAATTTTTCCGTACCGAGGCGGGATTGGCGGGCTTCGTCGTACAGGATCTGCGTGTTGTCCGCGAGCTCACGCCAGGTCCGCGCGGGATGAATGTTCACTTCGATCACGCCGGGGTCGGGCGTAATGGCGAACTTGCGGATGCGCGGATCGTCCGGTGGTGCGTAGCCTTCGATGCGGACGGCTATCTGCATTGTGCGGGCGACTTCTTCGACCGTATGCAGTAAACGCAAGTAGTCTTCAAGCGAGGGCAGCGGCGGCAGAAACACGTACAGACAGTTGTCGCGAACCTCGAAGCACGCGGCGGTCCTCACGAGCTCCACCGCCGATTCGCCGACTTTCAGCGCCTTGCGAGTGGGCTGTGCGGGCTGCTTTCCAGTGGTTGCAGGGGCAGCCTTGGGTCGAGCAGGCAGCGTCTCGCGCGCTTCATACGGGTCGACGGGAGGGTGCAGGTCTTCATCCTTCGGCGCGACCTTGGGCAATGCTGCCAGAGGCAGGCGCAGGCCCATGGGCGATGTCCCCTCCACGAGAAATATATGGCCCGCACGCAGGGGCCAGAGATTGCTCATCCAAACGGTTGGTGCGTTGGCCTTGGCGCGCGAGGCAGCCTTCAGTGGCAGCACATGGCCAACGGGCTCGCCGATACCGCCGGCGAGCTGTGCCGCGAGCTGCTGGCGCTCTGCACTATCGCGAATATTCGCAGTGAGTGGGTCGACGTTGATTGCCATACGTGTCTCGTCGCGGATCACGCGCCACGGATCTTCAAACGCTGGCTGCACAAAGTCGGCGTGCAGCCCAATGGCTTCCGCAACGGCCGTTGCGAATATTCGCGATGCTGAAGCAGACAACGGTTCTTTGCCGGGGGTCCAAGCAACCAGCGACTCGTCCTGCCACACGGCCTCGCCATCCGGCCGCCACCAGCACGACAGCGCCCAGCGCGGCAACGGCTCTCCGGGATACCACTTGCCCTGACCGAAATGGACCAGCGATCCGGGTGCGAACTTCGGACGCAGGCGGTGCAGCAAGTCAATGGACAATTCCAGTTTCTTGGGCGAGAGCGCGGCGTAATTCCACTCTGGCCCGTCCATGTCATCGACCGACACGAAAGTCGGCTCTCCGCCCATGGTGAGCTTCACCTTTTCCTTGGTCAGTTCCCCGTCGATGCGTTCGCCCAGAGCATTGATATCTGCCCACTGTTCCTCGGTATAGGGGCGAGTGACGCGTGGGTCCTCATGGATGCGCGTGACCTTCATTTCGAAGCGCAGGGCGGTCTGGCACACATCGGTCATCCCGATCACGGGTGCGGCCGACGTCGGGACAGCAGCGCAGGCGAGCGGGATATGGCCTTCACCGGTGAGTAGGCCCGAGGTTGGGTCGAGTCCGATCCACCCGGCACCTGGCACATAGGCCTCGGCCCAGGCATGCAGGTCGGTAAAGTCCACGGTGGTCCCTGACGGGCCATCAAGTGCCTTCACATCTGCGACAAGCTGAATCAGGTACCCGGATGCAAACCGCGCGGCGATGCCGAAGTGCCGCATGGCTTGAACCAACAGCCAACCGGTGTCGCGGCAGGACCCCTGACCCGCGGACAGCGTGACCTCGGGCGCCTGCACCCCCGGCTCCATGCGGATGAGATAGCGGACATCTCGCTGCAAGCGCTGATTCAGCGCCACCAGCATATTCACCGAGCCTTCGGTGGTATCGACAACCTCGCGCTTTGCGTCCTTCAACCATTGCGCCAGCAGCGGGCCAGGCTCGTCCATCTCAAGGTAGGGTGCCAGTTCCTTCTTGAGCTCTGCCGGGTAGTCGAAGGGATAGGTGTCGGCGTACTTCTCGACAAAGAAGTCGAAGGGATTGATGACCGTCATGTCTGCGACCAGATCCACCTCGATCTTCAGCTCCGTGGTCTTGTCTGGAAACACTGCTCGCGCCAGCCAGTTGCCGTAGGGATCCTGCTGCCAGTTGAGGAAGTGCTTGGCCGGTGCGATCTTGAGGGAATAGCTCTCCACAGGCGTCCGGCTGTGGGCCGCAGGACGCAGCCGGATCTCATGCGGCGACAGCGAGACCGGCCGGTCAAAGACGTAATGGGTGACGTGGTGGAGTGCGACGCGAATGGTCATTGTTTTCTCGGGATTCGGGGCTCGGGATTCGGGGTCAGTGGGCGTTGCGGGGGCAAGGGGGTGTTCACGAACCCCGAGCCCCGAATCCCCAATCCCGGGTTCACTATTCCAGCCAATCCGGATCCGGCAACTCGCCAAACACTCTGCGTAACCCGCCACCCCAACGCTGACGAATCATCGAAAAGTAGGGGTCGCCTTCGCGGATGCGTTGCTGTACGCCGATTCTCAGGCTGTCCTTCGGATACCAGAGAAGATCGATCGGCATACCCACGGAGATATTGGACTTGATGGTGGAATCAAAGGAAATCAGCACGCATTTGGCTGCTTCCTTCTGTGGTGTCGATGGCGTCAGCACGCGATCCAGGATGGGCTTGCCATACTTTGATTCACCCAGCTGAAAGTAGGGCGTCTCTTCGGAAGTTTCGATGAAGTTGCCCTGCGGATAGATGTGGAAGAGTCGTTGTGGCTCGCCAGCGATCTGGCCGCCCACGATGAGATTGGCGCTGGAGTCGATGCCGCTTTGCAACAGCGCCGGACCATCCCGGGACTGCATTTCGCGGAGCGCATCGCCGACCAGTGTGGCCACATCGAACATGCTGGGTACGTTCCAGATGGTGGGCGCGTCTGGATCGGCGTGGACGTGTCGATCAAGGATATTGATCACGCCTTGGGTAATCGCGAGATTTCCGGACGACAGCACGACAATGAGGCGGTCTTCCACCTTTTCATACACGCGCATCTTGCAAAAGGTGGCGATGTGGTCCACACCAGCGTTGGTGCGGGAGTCGGACGCGAAGATCATGCCGCTGTCCAGACGCAGGGCGACGCAATAGGTCAAGTTGTTCTCCGAGTGAAGTCTTTGTTGTGGGCAGATCAGCGCAACGTTGGCGCAAAGAAACTTTCGTTGATTTCCTCGCCCAGTCTGGCTGTGCCATCGAGAAAGGTGGTGAGATATTCATGCAGTCCCTGGTTGAAAATATCGCTGATGCGGCCGAACTGCAACTGGGAATAGATTTCGCCCGCCTGACGCGTCGCCTCGCCGGATTGGCTGTTTCGAACGATGTTGAGTATCTGGTACACATCACGCAGGCAAAAGTGCAGCGATCGTGGCAAGTCTTCACGAAGGATCAGCAGTTCTGCGATGCGCAGTGGGGTGATCACGTCCCGATAGACCTTGCGATAGGCCTCGAATGCGGAAACGGAGCGCAACACAGCAGACCATTGATAGTAGTCCACGGCACCGCCCACGTCCTCCACCGAAGGCAGCAACACGTGGTACTTCACATCGAGGATGCGAGCGGTGTTGTCCGCGCGTTCCACGTAGGTGCCGAGACGGTGGAAATGGAATGCTTCGTCCCGGCGGATGGTGCCGAAAGTCACGCCACGGAAAAGATGCGAGCGTTCCTTGACCCAGTCGAAGAAGTTGGAGATGCCGCGTGAGTGCATGCGGTCCTCGTCCATGTTCTTCATCTCCAGCCAGGTGGCATTGATGACTTCCCACATCTCGCTGGTGATACTGCCGCGCACGGCGCGGGCATTCTCGCGAGCCTGCAATGCGCAGTTGTAGATCGAGGCGGGGTTATCCGGATCCAGCGCCATGAAGTGCAGTACCTGGCGCGAATTCACCACATCATGCCGCCCGCTGAAAGGGAACAATGTGCCGGTGATGTTGAGCGGCGCAAACCATTCCTGATCCTGCAGGTGCGGATCCCGGGTCAAGAGGGACATGCGGTAGGCCACATCGAGAATCCGCGCGGTGTTCTCCGCGCGCTCCACGAAACGGGACATCCAGTAAAGGTTTGAAGCCGTTCTTGAAAGCATCAGTCAACAATCCAGGTGTCTTTGACGCCGCCGCCTTGGCTCGAATTGACCACCAGCGAGCCTTCGCGCATCGCCACGCGGGTGAGCCCCCCGGGCACAAACTGCACGCCTTTGGGTGAGGACAGCACATAAGGTCTGAGGTCGATGTGACGCGGTCCCAGCGTGTTGGCGCCTTTCTTTCCGACGAAAGTGGGACAGGTCGAGAGCGCCAGCGTGGGTTGGGCAATGAATCGTTCCGGCGCGTCAAGTACGCGCTGCTTGTAGCGCTCGCGCTCATCTTTCGTGCTGTGCGGCCCGACTAGCATGCCGTACCCGCCAGAGCCCTGCGCCTCCTTTACCACCAATTCATCAAGGTGATCGAGCGTGTAAGCCAGGTCGTCGGGATTGCCCAGCAGATAGGTTTTCACGTTGTGAATGATCGGTTCTTCGCCCAGGTAAAAGCGGATCATGTCTGGCACGTAGGGATACATTGATTTGTCATCCGCCACACCGGTCCCCACGGCGTTCGCCAGCGTGACACGTCCGGCACGGTATGCCGACATGAGTCCGGGCACACCCAGCATGGAATCTTCGCGGAATGCCTGCGGGTCGAGGAAGTCGTCATCAATGCGCCGATACACCACGTCCACGCGTCGGGGCCCCTGGGTGGTGCGCATGAACAAGGTGTTGTCCTGCACGAAGAGGTCTGCCCCTTCCACCAACTCGATGCCCATTTGCTGGGCAAGGAAGGCATGCTCAAAGTAGGCGGAGTTGTAGTGGCCGGGCGTCAGCAAGACAATGGCCGGGTCGTCAACGTCGCGCGGGGCTGCCTGGCGAAGGGTCTCCAGCAGCAGGTCAGGGTAGTGGTCCACCGGACGGATGGACTGCTCTGCGAACAGTTCAGGAAAGAGACGCATCATCATCTTCCTGTTCTCCAGCATGTAGGAAACACCCGATGGCGTGCGCAAATTGTCTTCCAGCACGTAATACTCGCCATCGCCATCTTTCACAAGATCGATTCCAGCGATCTGTGCATAGATACCACCCGGAACATCGACACCGACCATCTCTGGGCGGAACTGGCTGTTTCCCTCGATCAGGGCCTTTGAAAGAATGCCGGCCTTGACGATTTCCTGGCCGTGATACACGTCGTGCAGGAAGCGGTTCAGCGCGGTGACACGCTGCTTCAGTCCAGCAGACAGGATGTCCCAGCGCTTGGCCGGAATCACATGCGGTACGACATCAAAAGGAATAAGCCGTTCGGTGCCCGAAGACTCGCCATACACGGCGAACGTGATGCCTACCCGGTGGAACAGCAAGTCAGCTGCTTCGCGGTTCTGGGCAATTTTCTCCGGTGGTGTCGTTTCCAGCCAGTTGGCAAAGGCAGCGTAATGCGGACGCACTTGCTTGTCAGCGGTGTACATCTCGTCATGGAACAACTTGGAATTGGGCGGAGCAGCCATTTGCGGGCTTTTTTGGTTAAGGCTCGGTGCCGAGCCAAAGTGAGTGAACCGGGGCGTTGCAGTCCACCATGCAACAAGCATACCCGCTTTTTGTGTGGCATCCCCGCGTTGACCGTGCAGGTTCATTGTGCCTTTCAGCCGGTAGAATCTGGGTATGTTCGCTACCCAAACCACTGCTGATCCCGATTCGGCCCTCGCGGCGACGGACACATTGCGCGCTCGGCTTGCCGTGCACTTTTCCGGGTCAGACAGCACCAGGACGGTGCAAGCCCTCGACTTTGCGAGCACGGCCTGCAAGGCCGCCAACCGCGTTGCGGAACTGGGTGCCGCGTGTGAAATCGCGGCCATTCTTCTGGACCTGGATCTGGATCCGGATTCAGTAGCGGCTGCCATCATCAGTCAAGCCCTACCCGCCAACGAGATCGACGACGATGCCTTGATCGCTGCCTTCGGTCAGGATGTGGTCGATTTGCTGAAGGGCTTGCAGAGGGCGGGACGGATCGAGGCCTTCGCGGCAGGGCAAGTGAGTGTCGAGTCGTTGCGCAAGATGCTGCTGGCCATTGCCGAAGATGTACGGGTGGTCCTGATCAAGCTGGCGGAGCGGACATGGCTCATGCGGTCACTGACCAAAGCCGACGATGCCGCCCGGCGCCGAGCGGCTCTGCAAACCCTTGATCTGTTCGCGCCATTGGCGAATCGACTCGGTGTGTTCCAGGTCAAGTGGGAGTTGGAAGATCTGTCTTTCAGGTTTCTGGAACCCGATCTCTACAAGCAGATCGCGAAGCTGCTGGATGGAAAGCGGGGCGCGCGTGAACAGTACATCCAGGATGTCATTGCGACACTGCATGCGGAGCTCGCCAAACTCAACATTCATGGCGACATCTCCGGTCGCCCGAAACACATTTGGAGCATTCATCGCAAGATGCAGAAGAAGGGTGTCGGCTTCAACGAGCTGTATGACATCCGGGCTGTCCGCGTACTGGTTGCGAATATTCGCGAGTGCTACACCGTGCTGGGGATCGTGCACGATCTTTGGCAGCCCATCGCCGGCGAATTCGATGACTACATCGCCCAGCCAAAACAGAACAATTACCGTTCGCTCCACACCGCCGTGCTGGGCCCGGATGGCAAGACTCTGGAGATCCAGATCCGCACGCAGGACATGCACCGCGAATCGGAGCATGGTGTTGCCGCCCACTGGCGCTACAAGGAGACTGGTGCCAGCAGGAAATCCAGTGACACGTTTGGTTCCAAAATTGCGTGGCTGCGGCAAGTGCTGGAGTGGCGCCATGAGCTGACTGCTGCGGGTGCGCTCGGCGGTGAGCTGCGCAAAGGAGTGTTCGATGACGCTGTTTATGTCTTCACGCCGCAGGGACGAGTGATCGACCTGCCCACAGGTGCCACACCAGTGGACTTTGCGTATGCCCTGCATACCGAGCTGGGCCACCGCTGCCGTGGCGCCAAAATCAATGGCGCGATGGTGACACTCAATACGCCGCTCAAGAATGCTGACCGCGTGGAAATCGTCAGCGCCAAGATCGGCGGACCCTCACGTGACTGGCTCAACCGTGATCTGGGCTTTCTTGTGACCCATCGCGGTCAAAGCAAGGTGCGGCAATGGTTCAACAAGGAGTCGCTGGAGCTGGATGTGGCGGCTGGACGTGTGATCCTGGAAAAAGAGCTTCAGCGTGCGGGCCAGACATCCGTGAAGCACGACGGTGTCGCAGGACTGTTCAAATTCGACAAGCTGGAAGAGTTTCTGGCGGCTCTGGGCCGGGGTGAGCTGACTTCGCATCAGGTTGAAGTGGCGCTGCGGCCCAAGGAGGCGCCTTCGCCGGACGCTGCACCTGCACCCGTTGCGCCCGCGCCGTCGAGCCGTTCGGGGAGTGGTGTGCTCGTGCTGGGCGTGAACAACATTGCGACAATGGTGGCGAAATGTTGCAAGCCGGTCCCTCCCGACGGCATTGTCGGATTTGTCACGAGAACCCGTGGCGTCATGGTGCATCGAGCGGATTGCCCGAACATTACCGGTCTTGCAGGAGACCAGAAGGACCGCCTCATGGCTGCGGCCTGGGGCGAGACGGGCAGCAGCTGGTTCTTTGCCGACATTGAAGTGGTGGCCAATGACCGGCAGGGCTTGCTGCGCGACATCACGGAAGCCATTGCGCGTGAACGCGTCAATGTGACCGCCATGAATACGTTGTCCAAGGGGCCAATGGCCTACATGCGCTTCACCATCCAGGTCACATCTGCCGACATCATCGACCGGGTGAAGCGTACGGTGGGTGCCGTGGCAGATGTGGAAAGTGTGGTCAGGCGATGAAACTTCGCGGGATTCGGGATTGTTAAGGTCACTGAACCCCGAACCCCGAACCCCCAGCCCCGACTCAGGATCCTTCCGGCGGCTCCCAGAGTTCGATGCGATTGCCGTCGCAATCCTTGATCCAGGCAAACCGTCCGTATTCGGAATCCTCGCGCTTCTCGTCCACCCAGACGCCTTCCGCTTTCAGCGCTTCCAGCAAGGCATCCAGGTTCTCCACGCGATAGTTGAGCATGTACTGCTGGGCAGGATTACCGAAATAGCCTGAATCGTTCTTGAACAGGCTCCAGATCGTTGTACCAGGCTTCTCGGGCTGGTCCGCGTCGCGCCAACGATAGGCGTGCCCGCCGTGCCACTCCGGCGTGATGCCCAGATGCTTCTCGTACCAGGCCATGCTTGCATCCGTATCTTGTGCGCGGAAAAAGATGCCGCCCAATCCTGTGACCCGCTTCATGATGTCGCCTCCTTGTCTTGATCGATGAGTACACACCGCCCGACATCTTCCCGCTTCAGCCGTCCTGCGTAAACGCCGCGCCGACCCGATAGCAGCGTGGGGAACGATATGGACGACGGCTGCGTCCTGAAAGGGGCTTGTCGGCATGATTATCAGCGTAGCCAGAAAGTGTGTCGTGAAGAGCGGCCTTGCACAAGCAAGAGGGTTCTCAGCCGCCAGCACCGAATTCAAGCGCTTTGCTTTTCATGCCCTCACAGAGTAGGGTAGTTCATCTGTGCCATCCTTGGAGGGCAAATGGATTCGCAGTTGGTTTTCATCAAGACGGCCAAAGGCCGCGAGGAAATCGAGAAGCGGACGCATCGGCTGGACTCCCGTCGTCGCATGTTGCTGATCATGGTGGATGGCGTTCATACAGCTCAAGATGTAGCGTCGAACAGTGTCTCGGCAGAGGACGCTTACGCCTTGCTTGAGACACTTTGGCGTGAAGGATTCGTGGAGCCTGCGGACAGCTCTGCGGCGGTGTCAGTACCTGTGATGCAATCACAGACTGATCTTGCAGCCAGTGCAGCAACACCAGCGCTTCCCTTGCCGGCGCTTCAGCGAGCTGCCTCAAAGGCGATAGAAAACATTCTTGGTCCAGCAGGGGAGTCACTAGCCCTCAAATTGGAGAAGACCAAGACCGTCGAGCAATTCATGACCGAGGCCCAGAAAACCCGTGAAGCGATCAAGGAGTATGTTGGTGCGGGCAAGGCTGAGGCGTTCTGGAAGGCGCTGGGACTCTGAACGCTTCCCGGCCTTGGCCGTCTTTAAACCTGATGGTTTGTCCATCAGACCGTTGTTGGCTATAATGCGCGACTTTGTTTCGCCAGGCACGTAGCTCAGCTGGTTAGAGCACCACCTTGACATGGTGGGGGTCGTTGGTTCGAGTCCAATCGTGCCTACCAGGCATTGCGCAAGTAGACGCCGCCCATAGCGGCGTCTTTTGTTTTCTGCTTCGGGCGAACTATCAGTATCGTTAGAGGCGACTGTCGTCCAGGGCGTGTCTTAACTGTGTTGCAGTGTTTTGGCGCGTGTTTGCCGATGCCTCGATTCACTGCTACTCTGCTAGGCAGTTGTTTAGGAACGTCCCTCGGCCATTGTGGGTGAAAGCGCTCAAGGCTTGAATCGATCACGACAGCAGCAGCCATTGGAAAAGCTTGAAAGGGCAACTGGTTATGAGACCGCCAACTACACAAACTTCAGGTGATCGACACTAGGTCGAGGGCGGATTTCGAACAGAATTCATTCGAAAAGCGCGGCTTGTCCGCGCTTTTTTGTTTTCAGATACTGAGGTGAACCATGGTTAATGTGACGTTGCCGGACGGATCGGTCCGAAAGTTTGACAAGGCAGTTTCGGTAGGTGAGGTGGCCGCATCAATCGGTGCTGGCCTGGCCAAGGCTGCTCTGGCAGGCAAAGTGGATGGAAAGCTTGTCGACACGAGCCATGTATTGAGCGGGGATGCACGGCTTTCCATCGTTACCGACAAGGATGCAGAAGGTCTGGATCTGATCCGCCACTCGACGGCCCACTTGCTTGCGTACGCCGTCAAGGCGCTATTTCCCGAGGCACAGGTCACGATTGGACCGGTTATCGAGAACGGCTTTTACTACGACTTTTCCTACAAGCGACCCTTTACGCCGGATGACTTGCAGGCGATCGAACAGCGAATGGGAGAGTTGGCCAAAAAGGACATTCCGGTAACGCGTGAGCTCTGGAAACGGGATGCTGCGGTCCAATTCTTCGAATCAATTGGCGAAAAGTACAAGGCCGAGATAATTTCGGCCATTCCGGCGGATCAGGACATTTCCTTGTACCGGGAGGGAGACTTCATCGACCTTTGCCGCGGCCCCCACGTACCTTCAACGGGCAAGCTCAAGATATTCAAGCTGATGAAGGTGGCAGGTGCCTATTGGCGGGGCGACTCGAAAAACGAAATGTTGCAACGGGTCTACGGCACGGCCTGGGCCAAAAAAGAGGATCAGGAGGCCTACCTGCTCATGCTTGAGGAGGCAGAAAAGCGTGACCACCGCCGCCTGGCGAAACAACTCGACTTGTTTCATATGCAGGAGGAGGCCCCGGGACTGGTGTTCTGGCATCCCAAAGGCTGGGTGATCTGGCAACAGGTCGAGCAATATATGCGCAAGGTTTATCAGGACAACGGATATCAGGAAATCCGCTGCCCTCAGATTCTGGACAAGTCCTTGTGGGAGCGTTCCGGGCATTGGGAAAACTACAAAGACAACATGTTCATGACGGAGTCTGAAAAGCGCGACTACGCCCTGAAGCCCATGAATTGCCCCGGTCACGTGCAGGTCTACAATGCCGATCTGCGTTCCTACCGGGAATTGCCCTTGCGCTATGGAGAATTCGGGGCATGCCATCGCAACGAGGCCTCGGGTGCGTTGCACGGGATCATGCGGGTTCGCGGATTCACGCAAGATGACGGCCACATTTTCTGCACGGAAGCTCAGATTCAACCTGAATGTGCGGACTTCATTCGGCTTTTGATCAATGTTTACAAGGACTTCGCATTCCACGATGTGATTTATCGATTGTCGACGCGACCTGCCAAGCGAGTCGGGAGTGATGCGGTCTGGGACATCGCGGAGAAAGCGCTTGCTGATGCACTGAATGCGGCTGGGGTTCCATGGGAGGAGAATCCAGGCGAGGGGGCGTTCTACGGTCCCAAGATCGAGTTTTCGCTCAAGGATTCCATTGGTCGCGTGTGGCAATGCGGCACGATGCAGGTTGATTTCTCGATGCCTGAACGTCTTGGTGCCGAGTATGTGGCGGAAGACAACGCCCGCAAGACGCCGGTCATGCTGCATCGAGCCATTGTTGGTTCCATGGAGCGGTTCATCGGCATCCTCATCGAAAACCATGCCGGCGCGCTGCCACTGTGGCTGGCACCGGTGCAGGTAGTGGTCATGAATGTCACGGAACACCAAACTGCCTATGTCGAAGAGACCGTGGCGGCCCTGAAAGCCCAGGGCATACGGGTCCAGGCGGATTTGCGCAACGAGAAAATTTCCTATAAGATTCGGGAACATAGCTTGCAAAAAGTCCCTTACCAGTTAGTGCTTGGTGACAAGGAAGTGCAAGCCAAAACGGTAACGGCTCGGGTTTCTGACCGAAAAGGCGGCGGGGAAAATCTCGCTCCCATGTCCGTTGCCAATTTTGTTTTGCGATTGAAGAGTGAAGTTGCCGAGCGCAAATAGTGGCTGGGCAACAGGCGTCTGAGAAGGCAGAGAATCTGTTTTCCAGACATGGCAGGTAATTACCAGGAGATGTTTTATCGCTACTGACAAGGATGTGCGGATAAACGGAGAGATTAGTTCGCCGGAGATTCGCCTGCTGGGTGCCGAAGGCCAGCAATTGGGGATCGTGAGCCTCACTGAGGCCCAGCGCATGGCTGAAGAGGCCGAGCTGGATCTGGTTGAAATTGCTCCAACTGCGAAGCCGCCGGTTTGCCGCATCATGGATTACGGGAAGTTCAAGTACCGTGAAGCCAAGAAGGCGCATGAGGCGAAACTCAAGCAGAAGCAGATTCAGGTAAAGGAAATCAAATTCCGTCCTGGCACCGATGATGGTGACTACAACATCAAGGTGCGCAATCTGATCCGGTTCCTGGCAGAAGGCGACAAGACAAAGGTGACACTGAGATTCCGAGGGCGCGAAATGGCTCATCAGGAGCTGGGTATGGCGCTCCTGAAGCGGGTGGAAGCTGATCTGGCCGGGCATGGTCAGGTAGAGCAGTTTCCCAAGATGGAAGGGCGGCAGATGATCATGATCATTGGCCCGAAGAAGGTGTTAGAGAAGCCAGAGAAGCCGGTGAAGTCGGCATCTCCCGAGGCTGCGGAAGCGGCCAAGTAGGTACAGCAGCAACGGCAGCATGCAGCACGACAAGTCGTCTTCAGGTTCAAAGTGTGGAGTGGTTCCACCACCTGCTGCGACAACGCAGTAAATAAAGGAAAAGCAATGCCCAAGATGAAAACCAAGAGCGGGGCGGCCAAGCGGTTCAAGCCGCGCGGTTCCGGCTCGATCAAGCGCTCGATGGCGTTCAAGCGCCATATCCTCACCAAGAAAACCACAAAAAACAAGCGTCAGCTGCGGGGTACGGCAGAAATCCACCCAACCAACATGGGCCATGTCCGCGACATGCTGCCCTACGCTTAAGGGGAGAGGACCATGCCACGAGTCAAACGCGGTGTAACCGCCAAAGCACGTCACAAGAAAGTCCTGGAGCTGGCCAAAGGTTTCCGCGGCCGCCGCGGCAACGTCTACCGCATCGCCAAAGAGGCGGTGATGAAGGCCGGCCAATATGCATATCGCGATCGCCGCAACAAGAAGCGTGATTTCCGCGTTCTCTGGATTGCGCGTATCAATGCCGCAGTTCGTGAGGGCGGCATGACTTACAGCCGGTTCATGAATGGCCTCAAGAAGGCATCAGTTGAGGTCGATCGCAAAGTCTTGGCCGATCTGGCTGTGACTGACAAGCCCGCATTTGCCCGGTTTATCGAGCAAGCGAAGGCCGGCCTCGGCGCGTAAGCATTACTGCAGCAAACACGCAAAGGGGCTCTTGAGCCCCTTTGTCTTTTGTGCCCCAAACCGCGTCAAGATTGCCAATCCAACACCACCAAGACCATGCAAGCACACCTCGATGCCATTGTTGCGGACGCCCGGTTGGCTTTGGGCAGCGTTCAGACCATTACTGAACTGGAGCAGACCAAGGCGCGCTACGTCGGCAAGGCCGGGTCGCTTACCGAGCAGATGAAGCAGCTCGGCAAGTTGTCTCCGGAGGAAAAACCCAAGGCTGGTGCACTGATCAATGCGGCCAAGCAGCAAGTGGAGGCCATCATTGTTGCGCGCAAGGAAGCCATCCTCGCACGCGAACTGGAAGCAAAGCTCGCGGCCGAAGCACTGGATGTGACCCTGCCGGGGCGAACACGCGGACGGGGCGGCTTGCATCCCATTTCGCTTGCATTGGAACGCATTGAGCAGCTCTTTCATTCCATGGGGTTCAGCGTTGCAGACGGTCCCGAGATCGAGACGGACTATTTCAACTTCACCGCGCTGAATACGCCTGAGAAACATCCCGCAAGATCCATGCAGGATACCTTCTACATTGAAGGATCAAAGCATGTGCTGCGTACCCAGACTTCGCCGGTACAGATCCGCCATATGCAATCGCATGAGCCGCCCATCCGCATTATCTGCCCTGGTCGCGTCTACCGTTGTGACCATGACGCGACGCACTCGCCGATGTTCCACCAGATCGAAGGCCTCTGGGTGGATGAGGGCATCAGCCTTGCCGACCTCAAGGGCACCGTGACCCAGTTTCTTAGGGGATTTTTCGAGCGCGATGACATCAACATTCGTTTCCGTCCCTCGTACTTTCCGTTTGTGGAACCCGGTGTGGAGATCGACATGGAGTGGAGCCGCGAGGGTGACGGCATCAAATGGCTGGAAATTGCAGGCGCAGGTGTCGTACATCCACAGGTACTGAGAAACGGCGGCATAGATCCTGAGAAGTACTCCGGCTTTGCGTTCGGGATGGGCCTGGATCGACTCGCCATGCTGCGGTATGGCGTCAACGACTTGCGGCTTTTCTTCGAGAATGATGTCCGCTTCCTGAGGCAATTCGCATGAAGGTATCCGTCAACTGGTTGAAGGAGTTGGTCAAAGTCGATCTGACCCCGGACGAGATCGCCCATGCGCTAACCATGGCAGGACTTGAGGTCGAAGAGTCTCGGCCGGTCGCAGCGACATTCAGCAAAATCGTGGTGGCCGAGGTGCGTTCAACGGTGCCCCATCCCAATGCAGACAAGCTGAAGGTCTGCGAGGTAGACGCCGGCACCGGCTCGATTCTGCAGATTGTCTGCGGTGCGCCGAATGTGGAGCCGGGCTTGAAGGTGCCCTGTGCCTTGGTGGGTGCCAGCCTGCCGATGGCGGATGGCAAAACACTCGACATCAAGGCAGCCAAGCTGCGTGGCGTGGACTCCAACGGAATGCTCTGCTCCGCGCGTGAGTTGGGTATGTCTGATGAACATGCAGGCCTGCTGGTCTTGCCGGCAGATGCGCCAGTCGGTGCGAATATTCGCGCGTATCTGGACTTGGATGACATCATTCTCACCCTGAAGATGACGCCGAACCGAGGCGACTGCCTGTCCATGGTCGGTGTTGCCCGAGATCTGGCGGCAGTCACGGGTGCAATGCTGGTCGTGCCTGACATCCCGACTGTCGCTGCGGCCATTCCGGATTCGAGACCGATTCACCTTACCGAAGATCGGGCTTGCGGTCATTACTGCGGTCGGGTCATTCGTGGCATTGACGCCAGGGCCAAGTCGCCAGAGTGGTTGGTGCGGCGTCTGGAGCGGGCAGGTTTCCGCAGTATTTCCCCGCTGGTGGACATCACCAACTACCTGACCCTGGAGCGCGGGCGGCCCATGCATGCCTTTGATCTGGACAAACTCAAGGGCGGTATTGATGTCCGGTTTGCGGTCAGAGGTGAGGTGCTTGAACTGCTGAATGACCAGCGTGTGGACTTGTCACTCGACACGTTGTTGATCTGTGATGAGAGCGGTCCGATTGCGCTGGGTGGCGTGATGGGCGGCAAGTCCACCATGGTCTCCGAGACAACGGTCAACGTGTTCTTTGAGTCGGCGTTCTTTGATCCTTCTGCCATTCAGGGAAAGACGCGCGAGTATGGCCTGAACAGCGATGCTGCCCACCGCTTCGAGAGAGGCGTGGACTTTTCCGGTGCGCGTGACGGTGTGGAGTTGGCCACCAGGCTTACGTTGGACATCTGTGGCGGTCAGGCTGGTCCTGTCACCGACGCGAAAGGCAAGCTCCCTGACCGCAAGCCTGTGAGCGTCCGCGCATCGCGGGCCGGGAAGTTGATCGGCATGCCGGTTGATGCGAAGGAGATGCAGGGAATATTCGCAAGATTGCAGTGCGCGAGCACGGAAGGGCAGGGCGATGCAATTCTGGTGACGCCACCCACCTGGCGGTTTGACCTCAATCTGGAAGAAGACTTCATCGAAGAAGTTGCCCGAATTCGCGGTTATGAGGCGCTCCCGGCAGTCTCGCCGAAGTCTTCGGTCCCCATGTTGGCCGTGGCAGAGGCGCTCTTGTCCCGCAGCACACTGAAACGGCGCATGGCGGCGGCGGGCTATCAGGAAGTGGTGACCTACAGTTTCATCCCTGAAGACTGGGAAGCAGACTTTGCAGGCAATCAAGCGCCCATTCGCCTCGCCAATCCCATTGCTAGCCATATGGCGGTGATGCGAACCCAGTTGCTGGGCGGGCTGATCGATACGCTGAAAACCAACCTCAACCGCGGTGAGCTCCGTCTACAGATCTTTGAGGTAGGCCGTTGTTTTCTGGCCGACGAAGCCAGTATCGACGCGCAGCCTGAGCGCATGGCTGGGCTGGCCTATGGGCCGCGCTATCCGGAACAATGGGGAGAAAGCAAAGAAGAGCGCTCGGACCTCTATGCGATCAAAGGGGATCTCGAAACCCTGCTGACAGGGCGTACCCTTCGCTTCGAGCCATGCACGCACGCAGCGCTTCATCCAGGTCGGGCCGCAGCCGTTTTGCTGGACGGCAGGCAGATTGGTGTGCTGGGCGAACTGCATCCTCGTTGGCAGCAGAAGCACGAATTGCCTTCTGCTCCGACATATTTCGAGTTGGTAACAGAGCCGCTCTTGCGTGCCTCGACTCCTCGTTACAGGTCACTTTCACGGATGCAGGTAACGCGTCGTGATATCGCCGTGTTGGTTGATGACGGGGTCTCCGCAGGGGAGATGCGGGACGCAGTTGAACCCGTTTTGGGGCCCCAAGTCATAGAGCTGTCATTGTTCGACTTATACCGTGGCGAGCACCTCGGTTCCGGGAAAAAAAGTGTTGCCTTTCGGGTGCTTATGCAAGATACTGCTAGAACTTTGACAGATGATGAAGCAGATTCAACAATACGCACAATGTTTGAAGTATTGTCTTCAAAGTTCGGCGCAACTCTCAGAAAATAAAGAGAAATATGACTCTTACCAAAGCTGAGCTGGCTGATTTGATGTTTGAGAAGGTTGGCCTCAATAAGCGTGAGGCGAAGGACATGGTGGAATCCTTTTTTGAGGAGATCCGCATGGCCCTTGAGAAGGGGGATAGCGTGAAATTGTCCGGATTCGGCAACTTCCAATTGCGCAACAAGCCGCAACGGCCGGGCCGCAACCCGAAGACCGGCGAAGAGATCCCTATCACGGCGCGCCGCGTGGTCACTTTTCATGCCAGTCAAAAACTGAAGTTCCTGGTCGAGCAGTCGTTCAATGGAAACCAGCCCAACACATAGCTTGCCGGTCATACCGGCCAAGCGCTACTTCACCATCGGGGAAGTCAGCGAGCTTTGCGGCGTCAAGCCGCATGTGCTCCGATACTGGGAGCAGGAGTTCACCCAGCTCAAGCCGCTCAAACGACGAGGCAACCGGCGCTATTACCAGCATCATGAAGTCTTGCTGATCCGCCGCATTCGAGAATTGTTGTATGAACACGGGTTCACCATCAACGGTGCTCGCAATCGCCTCGATGAACCTTTGCCTTCCAAACCGGCAGCACAACTTGCCGCCAAGGCGTCTGGTCTGACCTCTGCGCAGATTCGTGCCGAATTGAAAGGCATTCTCAGCATTCTGAGCTAGCCCTGCGTTGCGTGGCGCGCTATAATCCGCGCTTTCGTCGGGGCGTAGCGCAGCCTGGTAGCGCACCTGCATGGGGTGCAGGGGGTCGGAGGTTCGAATCCTCTCGCCCCGACCAAAAAATATCCCCAGAGAAGCCGCCCTACGGGGCGGTTTTTTGTTTTCACCACCTGCCGTTTTCACCACCTGCCACGGCCATGCGCATACTTATATCCAACGATGATGGTTACTTCGCGCCGGGAATCGGCGCCCTTGCTGAAGCACTCGCGCCTCTGGCCGACATCACAGTCGTTGCCCCGGAGCGTGACCGAAGCGGCGCCTCCAACTCGCTGACACTTGATCGCCCCCTTGCCTGGCACCGGGCTTCGAATGGATTCTTCTATGTGAACGGCACGCCCACCGACTGCGTTCACATGGCCGTGACGGGCATGTTGGATTATTTGCCGGACATGGTCATTTCCGGCATCAATGCCGGTGCCAACATGGGCGATGACACCATCTATTCAGGCACCGTTGCTGCGGCGACGGAAGGGTTTCTGCTGGGTATCCCGTCCATCGCGATTTCTTTGGCGGGGCGCACGCACAACCATTACGAAACGGCAGCCAAAGTTGCCGCACAGCTCGTTCAGCGCGTCATGCGAGCGCCCATCAAGACGCCTTCCCTTTTGAATGTGAATGTGCCAGACATGCCTGGCGATGCCATCCGGGGTATTCAGACCACCCGACTTGGCAAGCGACACAAGGCTGAACCGGTGATCAAGATGAAGAATCCGCGTGGGGACACGGTCTATTGGGTCGGTGCGGCGGGAGAGGCGGCTGATTCCGGACCCGGCACAGACTTTCATGCGGTGGAGAATGGCTGGATTTCGGTGACACCTTTACAGATCGATCTGACAAATTTTGGCCAGATGGATGTTGTCAAAGGCTGGCTGGCTGAAACTGAATCCTGAAGCGTGACCGGTTCACACCCATGACTGCTCCTTCCCCCGGAATCGGGATGACCTCTCAACGAACCCGCGCACGCATGGTTGAGCGTCTGCGTGCGGCAGGAATTCGGAATGAACGCGTGTTGTCGGTCATGCAGGAGATTCCGCGGCATCTGTTTGTCGAAGAAGCTCTGGCCAGCCGTGCCTATGAAGAGAACGCGCTTCCCATTGGGCTAGGTCAGACGATATCGACGCCTCACATCGTGGCTTTGATGACCGAACTGCTGTGCGAAAAGGGCCTTCCCGCCAAAGTGCTCGAGATCGGTACAGGTTGTGGCTATCAAACTGCAGTCCTGGGCCGCATCGCCAAAGAGGTCTACACCGTCGAGCGAATCCAACCACTGATGGATCGTGCCCGCCGCACGCTTCGTGACCTGCGGTTTTTCAACATCATTTTCAAGCATGCGGATGGTCACTTTGGCTATGCCGAAGGCGGCCCTTACCAGGGCATCATTGCGACTGCAGCCTCCACGCATATTCCGATGGAGCTGAAGGAACAGCTGGCGCCAGGGGGCCGACTGGTGATTCCAGTGGGCACCAATGAACAGTTTCTGCACGTCATAGATCGAACCGACAATGGCTTTCAGGAAACCAGGCGCGAAGCAGTCCGATTCGTGCCGCTCTTGCCCGGCGTGGCTTAGGATATTCAGATGACCTCTCGTTTTGCTTTGGCAGCGCTTGCTGCAGTTTTTGTCGCAAGCTGCGCATCACGCCAGCCTGCACCGGTGTCGGAACGCGCCCAGCCCCAATTGGCTCGCTCTCCCTCTACCAAGATCGAGACAGGCACCAAGTCGGCAACCGAACCTTCCAGCCCGGCTGTTGCAAAGGTACATGTCGTGCAGAAGGGCGAGACACTCATCGCAGTTGCGCTCCAACATGGCGTCGATTACCGCGAGCTGGCCGCATGGAACAACATTGAAAATGTAAACTTGATTCACGTTGGCCAGGAGATTCGGCTCTCCTCGCCTGTATCTGAAGCGTCTCCAGCCCAAACAAGTGGGGTCGTGGCGACCCCGCTTCAGACGGGCAGTTCGCCAGTTGCGCGTCCAATTGATCCGCCCTTGTCGCCTGCTGGAACTGCCCCGCCTGGGGCGGCAGGCGCCAAGTCCGGTCCGCTTGCCGTGAAGGTGCCCTATTCCGACAAGGCGCTGGCAGACCTTGAGGCGGAAGCTCGATCCGCAGCGGGGCAGCCCGGCGCACAACAAGCGGTCGCGGTACCAGCCAGTCCATCAGGTCCCGCTCAGCCTTTGAAGGCGGATGATGAGAAAATTGATTGGGCCTGGCCTGCGAAAGGAAAGCTCTTGTCGAGCTATACCGATGCAAGCAAAGGAATCGACATTGCCGGCACCTTGAACGCTCCAGTTCTTGCCGCCGCGGATGGCAAAGTCATGTACAGCGGCACCGGAATACGCGGCTACGGCAAGCTGGTAATTCTCAAGCACAGCAACGTGTTCCTGTCCGCCTACGCCCACAACCAGAACATCGTCGTCAAGGAAGGCCAGGATGTGAAGCGCGGGCAGAAAATCGCAGAGATGGGTTCGACCGATACTGACCAGGTCAAACTGCACTTCGAGATTCGCAAGCAAGGCAAGCCGGTTGACCCGGCAAAGCTGCTGCCTGCGTCATAGGGGCTTCATGATAGGAGCTTCATGGCGGCCTTAGGGCAAGGGCAAGGGCAAGGGGGCAAAGCGCAAAGGGCAGTGTAGCCAGAGTGGCAGCGCCCGCAGCGTTTAACCGGGACGTGTAGTGCGAATATTCGCAACGGCGGAATATAACTCGGCAATTCTCGGGTCCTTCGGCAAAACACTGCCAGCCGTCGCATACCTGATGCCGACATAGAGTTCAGTCACGCTTCGCGATGCATTCGCCAGCGAGGGTCGCTCGCGTTCAATTCTTGAGAGAAAATCCACCGGGCCTTCATGCGGAGACCGGTTTATGCCCTCTCGTTCCATGCGCTGGAGGAACTTGGTGTAGGCCGCCAGTGCAGGGTCTTTGCGGGGTGTACGTCGCTGCAACAGGATGAAGGCAGCCGCAAAGCCACTTGCTGCCAGCCCGCCAAACAGCAGCCACAGCGCGACTTTCTTCCAGTCGGTTGAGTCTAAGCCGAACTGCTGAAGGAAATACGCCTGACGATCCGTGTTGTAGCCGACAACCCACTGGTTCCACTGATTGTTGAATGCGTCCCATGTGTAGCGAATCTGGCGCAACACCCCGAACTTGTCGGCGGCGATCAAATTGGGCAGCATGCCGACCGGGCCAAGCGCCAGGTCCATGCCGCGCTCAATTCGGTCCGGTGACACGGCGGCGGTCGGATCGGTTCTGACCCAGCCTTCGCCCTCCAGCCACACCTCTGCCCAGGCATGCGCATCGGCCTGTCTCACAATCAGGTAGTTGCCGACTGTGTTGATCTCGCCGCCCTGGTAGCCCAGTACCACTCGTGCTGGAATGCCTGCAGCACGCATGAGATACACAAACGAACTGGCGTAGTGCTCACAGAATCCCCGCTTGGTGTCGAAGAGAAACTCATCCACCGGTGCTCGACCGAGCATTGGTGGCTCCAGTGTGTAGATGAACTGCTGGTTGAACAGCAGCAGGGTGGCACCGATCAGTTTCCGGTCTGTGTCGTTTTGCTCCCGAAGGCGTTGGGCAAACTGGGTGGCACGCGGGTTGGTGCCTTTGGGAAGGGCAGTGAAGCGCTCGCGGGCATCTGCCGTCAAGGGCCGCTGCGCTGCATAACTGAGCGCTGACTGCATGTCGTAGCGCTTCAGGCTGTTGATCGGTGTGCTGCTGCGAATCTGATAGTCCCCCTGCAGGAATCCATCTGGGGGCAGCATCAGGGGCATATCCAGCGCAAACATCCAGGTCTTGCCGTGTGGTTCCAGCGTAACGACGTAGTCAATCAGATCCCCCTTGGGCTCGATGCCTGAGTTCTGAATCGAATAGACACCCGGGAACTGCGCGATGGTCCAGGTTCGGCCGTCAAAGTCGGCCATTACCGGTCCCCGCCAGTACAAGCGGTCATTCTTGGGAATCGGGCCCTTGAAGTCTGCCCGGAAGGCCACCTGCTCGGACTGGATCAGCTTGTTCAGGTCTCCGGGCGACACGGATTCCGAAAGGCCCGTTCTGCCGGTCGTGCCTTCCTGTGGCAGGCGCCAGAGCGGCGTGCTGACACGCGGGAACAGGATGAACACAACAAGCATCAGCGGAATGGCTTGAAGCAAAATCTTTCCAGCCGGGGTGGCACGCTCTCTGAATGTCGCTTCCGTCCCGACGCGATTGAACCCGACCAGCGTGCTCATGAATATCCATACGCACAGCAGCATGTACAAGCCCATCAAAACCGTCTGCGAGTACAAGAAGTTGGTGAACACCAGGAAGAAGCCCAGAAACACAGTAAGCAGCGCATCGCGCCGTGAGCGCATTTCTAGGAGCTTCAGGCACAGCATGATGATGAGCAGTGTCGAGCTCGCATCACGGCCATAGAGGCGGCTGTATGACAGCCAGGTGCCTGCGGCCGAGGCCAGAGCCAGACCTCCAACGAGTGCCCAGTGCGGCATTTTCCAGCCATGCCAGGCGATGAGCCCGCGCCAGAGGCCCGCCGCAATACACGCTGTACTCACCCAGAGCGGGAGCCGCTCCGCGTGCGGAGCGATGACGAATGCCATCGCCGCCATGAGCCACAGGACATTGCTGACCTTCAGCGCTGCAGTGTCAGGCGAGGCACTCATGAATCTGCCTGAAACATGGCGAGGGCCTCCAGACAGCGCAGCCGATGTGCAGCGCCTGCGTTCAAGACGATATCGTTGCCCGGAAGGCTCAACCCATAGGCCACACCCAGACGATCAGCTTCCAGTACCCAGAATGCCAGTCGGGACAACCGCTCTTCGGTGCCGCGGCCCGCAAATTGATCCCAGCTCAGCCACAGGTCAGAGCTCGCCGTCGACATGAATTCCTTGGACAGCAGTCCTTGCTCGCGAGCCAGGGCCTTCCAGGCGATATGGCGCGGCGAATCTGTCGGTCGCCAGTTCCGCAGTGTATGAAACTCATCTTCACCCGGGATCAGCGACGTGCCATCACCGTGCTGCGACGCTTCAGTTGGCAGCGGACCTGCACCGGGATCTGGTCGAGGGTAGACGAGACAACGCATGCCGAAATCCACATAGGCCCAGGCGTGAAACAGGCCCAATGGATAGTGAGTGAATATTTCGAGCCGACCACACTCCAGCCAGCCGCGCCGCAGAGCCCCAACCGGCAACATGACCTCCGTGCTGCCGGACTCCGGGACATCGGCATATTCGGCTGCTCCGAGACGACGCTTAACCGCAACAGAGAACCGCGATAGTCTGCTGTCACCGAGACGGAGCTGGAAGCGGGCTGTATCGCCAGCGAACACCGGTTCACTGCGGCCGGGCGACAGCGAGAGTTGCGCAAGATTGCGCCACGTATGCAACATGCCCGTGCCGCCTATGGAGGCCAGCAGGAACACGAGCAGATAGCCCAGCGAGAGCTGATAGTTGATGGAGGCCAGCAGCAACAGAAGCAGGATGAAGGCGAACAGGTATCCGTGTCGGGTCGGAATAATGTAAATGCGCCGCTGCACGAGAATGACGGGCGGGATTTCCGGTGCCTTGGCCCGGTAGATCCAATCAGCGACCCGCTCGCGAATATTGAGCTGCATGCCGTACCGCGTGGACGTTAGGGAATCGCCACGGCGCGAATGAGCTCCTGCGCGGGATCAAAGGCCTTGCTGCCGGCGCTGACCATCCCCTTCAATCGGTGGCCCACCACCGGCGGCACCACCGCCTGCACATCTTCTGGCAGCACCTGTTTGCGTCCCGACATGAGTGCCCAGGCCTGAGCGCCACGCAACACCGCCAAGCCTGCCCGTGGACTGAGACCCGACTCGAATTTGCTCCCATCGCGGGTGTGCGTGATGAGCGCCTGCACATAGTCCACGAGTGCGTCCGATACGACGACCTTTTGTACCTCTTTCTGGATGACGAGCAGCTCTGTTGGCGTCATCGCCGGCTTGAGATGGGCAATCAATTCACGCCGGTCTTGACCCTTGAGAAGGGCTCGTTCGGCAGCATGGTCCGGATAGCCAAGTTTGATTCGCATCAGAAAGCGATCCAGCTGTGATTCAGGAAGGGGAAACGTGCCCACCTGATGGATGGGGTTCTGGGTCGCAATCACAAAAAATGGATCGGGCAGATTGCGGGTGACCCCATCAGCAGTGACCTGGTGCTCTTCCATGGCTTCAAGCAATGCACTTTGCGCCTTGGGGGATGCGCGGTTGATTTCGTCTGCCAGGATCACCTGCGAAAAAATGGGTCCGGGATGAAATCGGAAGGAACTGGTTTCCCGGTCAAAGATGGACACGCCGATGATGTCAGCCGGCAGCAGATCGCTGGTGAACTGAATGCGCTGGTACTGCAAGCCCAGCAGGGTGGCGAGCACATGCGAGAGGGTGGTCTTGCCCACGCCTGGAATATCTTCAATCAGCAGGTGGCCCCGGGCAAGCAGACACGCTACCGCCATGCGGATCTGCGCCTCTTTTCCCAGAATGATGCTGTTGGCACCCTTCAGCACAGCATCCAGCGATGGGTGTCCGGTACCGGTGAATTCCTTGATGCGCTCTATCAGCATGTTTTTTTCAGTGTGTCGGAGATTAGAATGATACGAAGGCTGGCGCAGTACAGATTCGCAGCACTTCTGGCTGTTACCGGCGCTGCGTGGCTGGCACTTCGACCCGAAGCGTGCATTCTGACATCAACCCGTATTGACCGGTTCAACGAGGCCGACATGACCACCGCTTTGATCACCCACCCGGATTGCCTGCAACACGAAATGGGTCCCCACCACCCTGAATGTCCCGCCAGACTGGCTGCCGTCATCAAGGGACTTGAAGAATCCGGGCTGTGGCCCGCTTTGGTCAAGGTCGAAGCACCGCTGGCGGAACAGTCGGCTCTCTCGATGGCGCATGATCCGGACTATGTCGCAAAGATCTTTGAGGTGGCCCCCACAGCGGGTTATGCCTATCTCGATCCCGATACGTCCATGAATGCCCATTCCCTTGCAGCAGCCCGACGCGCTGCGGGTGCAGTCATCGAGGGCATTGACCAGGTCATGTCGGGTGCGGTCGACAATGCCTTTTGTGCGGTAAGGCCCTGCGGACATCATGCGACCTACCACCGCGCCATGGGCTTCTGCATTTTCAACAACGTCGCCGTTGGTGCCATGCATGCGCTGGAAGCCCACAGGCTTGAGCGCGTCGCGATTCTGGACTTTGATGTGCACCACGGCAATGGAACCGAGGACATTTTTGCCGATGACCCCCGCGTCATGCTGTGCTCGTCCTTCCAGCACCCGTACTATCCAGGCACCGGTGCGGATACGCAGAGCGAACACATCATTCCGACACCGCTGCCTGCGCAGACTGGCGGGATGGCATTCCGCCGCGCCATCGAGCAGACCTGGGTTCCTGCGTTGCGTAAGTTCAAGCCGGAGCTGATCATCATTTCCGCCGGTTTCGATGCGCATGCGGACGATCCGCTCGCTTACCTCAACCTGACGGAAGAGGACTACACCTGGGTGACAGAGTTGATCTGCACGCTGGCACGCGAATATTCGCAGGGCAGAGTGGTGTCAGCATTGGAAGGCGGCTACAGTCTCAGCGCGCTGGCCCGGTCCAGCGTTGCGCATGTCGACGCGCTACTGAGGGCCTGACCCGACGGCGCTACTTTTTGGGTGGGTTGACCGGCGCAGGCGGAGGCCGCATGCCGAGCGTCGTGGTCGATCCCAGCCCAAGCCAGTCCCAGCGGCCCTGTTCGATTGCGCTGCGGATCAGCTCCTGATAGCGCAGCGTCTCCTGATAGTGATAAGGCGACTGGGCAAATTGCTGGAGATAAGCCTGATAGTTGGGTGCCCCGCACGCGCCGTCCAGTGCACAGGCGGTCAGGACATCGCGATGCTCGGTTCCACAATTGGATCCGCCGTCACAGGCCAGCATTTGCCAGGCTGCACGCCAACTGCCTGCCGAAGGCGCACTCTGGTCCGGCCCGACACGCAGGCCCTCCGCCCGATTCCAGAGCGTGCCGAAGTCGGCAATCTGACGAAACGCCTCGGGATCGCGCGAACGGATCGAGTCCTGCAAGACGTTGAGATCATTTTCAGTCAGCGCATATTGGCGGCGTTCTCGTGCGGCAGCAGCGATACGACTATTGATGTCGGCGCGGGCCTGGGCGGCGCGGGCAGCAGGGTCACCCATGCGAGCCGCCTCGGCCATGGCTGCGTTGATGGCAGCCGGTGTGAGCTGTTCCGGGGTAAATCCCTGGCAGCGGTCAGCAACGAGAGCATCGAAAGCCGCTGTGCGCTGTGCCAGCTTCGGGTCCGTGGGAGACACGCGAACGTCACGCTGCGCCGAGAGGTAGTTGACTCTGCCGCGCTGGCGCGTGGCTTCGGCGCATTCCATCAATGCCTTGGCTGCGATGTATCGCTGCGCGGGGTCGCTTGAGTTCGCGTACTTGTCGTAGAGGGCCTTCAGGTCCTGCGCTTTGTCATATTCGACAGCAAGCCGGCGCTTCTCAAGCTGCGCTGGCGTGAGGGTCACTGCCTCTGCCGACACAGGTAAGGAGGTGGGCGTACTGGGTGCAACAGGCGTCGCGCCAGAGGAAGCGCCTCGGGTTGATGAAGGGACAGCAGGACTGGTTTGGCCCTGTGTCGCGCGCTTGTCCTTTTCCGGGGTGTCGTTCATGAGCCACCATGCGGTCAACGCCAACGCGGAGCCTGCAACAAGTATCGGGATGGTCTTTTTCATGAATACATTCTAACGATTGGCGGGCAGGATACCTGTAACCATACGTGTCGGCACCTCTGCCATAAAACGCAACGGGCGCAATTGAACTGACCCCCGTTTGTTGGACGGTTGTTTGTTAGGCATGCAAGGGCTGAGTTCTGTATTGCACGGGACTCAGCCCTTTTAGTTTCAGCTTGATGCGATGTTGATTGTAGTAGCGGATGTATTGATCCAGCCCCTTTTGCAGCTGTTCAATGGTTGCGAAGGTCTCCAGCTGAAAGAACTCGGTTTTGAGTATGGCGA
>JANNSU010000031.1:0-13260 GCA_031394355.1 Betaproteobacteria bacterium
GCATGGAAATTTTCATTCCCTATCTCAAGGCGCTGGTCCTCGTGCCGCTGACCTTGCTGCCCATCATCAACCCGTTGGCGGGTGCGCCGGTATTCATGGCCACCGCAGGGGTCGACGACCGCATCATCAAGCGTCTGGCGCGCCAGGTTGCGCTCAACTGCTGGATCGTTCTGGTGTTGTCGATGCTGATCGGCACGTATGTATTGGAACTCTTCGGTATTTCGCTGCCCATCGTGCGCATCGGCGGTGGCTTGCTTGTGGCCGCGACGGGCTGGCGGCTTCTCAATAGCAAGGACGATGATTCAATGCGCGCAGTACTGGCGCTGTCACCCGCCGCCACGTCGGAGGCGGAAATCGTGCGCCGCAGCTTCTTTCCGGTCACCTTTCCGCTCACCACCGGTCCGGGATCCATCGCCACCGCCATTGCGCTCGGCGCGCAGTGGCCGAGCACGCCCACGCTTTATGTAGCCGCAGCGATGGTGGCCAGTGCCGGGGCGCTCATCACTGCGTTGGTGATCTACCTCGTGTACCGCCATTCGGCACGGCTGCTCACCCGGCTGGGCGAGGTCGGCACCATGGTCATGACCCGGCTGCTCGCCTTCATCCTGCTCTGCATCGGCATCGAGATCATGTGGACGGGCTGGGTGGAGCTGAATCAGTTGCCGTTGCGGTAGGGGCGCGGTGCGACTTGCACCACCCAACTACAAGACGCGGATGAACGCCGATGCGAGCAGATGTACGCCGATTGGCTGGGAAGTATCTGCGTTCATCCGCTTTTCATCTGCGTCAGGCTTTGGTTCTGAACCCGCGAATATTCGCAATGAGCGGTCAGGTGTAGCCCGGATGCAGCAACGCGAAATCCGGGTTGCGAACTTGGTTAGTGCCCCCGGCTTTCGCTGCGCTGCATCCGGGCTACAAGTTCGACGCTATGCGAATATTCGCAACGTCAACAACAAGACGCCGATGCACGCCGATCAATTCTGAAATATCTGCGTACATCTGCTCCTTATCTGCGTTCATCGGCGTCAGGTATTGGGCCTTGTCCTCCAAGCACCTGCCATGCAAGCTCAGGACGCCTTCTTCACGAACGCCCGCAAGTGCGCCACTTGTGCCTTCAGTGACGTCTCCTGCACGTACATCATGTGCCCTGCCTCGTAGTAATGGCACTCGATGTTGGGCCGCAGCGACGGGTCCAATGCCATGTGGTCCAGCACGTAGTCGGCGGCGTAGTGCGGCGTGGCGAGGTCGTAGTAACCCTGGCCCACGTACACCTTCATCTGCGGATGCGCGCTCATGGCTGCGCGCAGTTTCTCTGCGACGTTGAGCGGCTCGTTTTTTGCGCCGAAGTCCCACGTCATGTAGAGCGGTGAGATCACCTTGTAGGGTGTGTCGCTGGCAAATTTGAGCTCGCGACGCACGTAGTCGTTGAGACAGGCGGCGTAGGCACCATCCAGATTGGTATGCGCCGGGTCCATCTCGAAGCTCTCGCCCGCTGCGTCGCGGTCGATGCCCTTGAAGCGGCTGTCCAGCCGGCCGACCGTGCGCTTCTCGCCGCGAAGCAGTTCCTTGCAGAATCGGTGGATGCCGATGCGCAGGTTGGTTGATTCGATGTAACGCTCGGAGAGTCCGGAATAAGTGGCCAGTTGCTTGACCAGTGCCTTGCGCCGTGCGGCGGGCAGCTTGTCGCCAAGGAACAGCGCATGCGAATATTCGCCAGCGGTGAAGTCTTCGACTTCCTTGATGAAAGCGGGCAGCGCCTTCTTCGTGAGCGCAGGTGACAGCTTGCCGTGATGCCGCGCAGTCAGTGCATAGGTCGGGAAAAAGAGCAGGTGCGCCAGGTCGTGACCCGGCCCGAAGCGCAGGGATGAAAACTCCAGCGCGCACGAGATGAGCATGAGGCCGTTGAGGTAGAGCCCATGCTTCTCCTGCAGGTGGCGCGACAGGCCGGCAGCACGTGTGGTGCCGTAGCTCTCACCGGCAATGAACTTGGGGTTGCCCCAGCGTTCATTGCGCGAGCAATACAGGCGGATGAATTCACCGACGCTTTCGATATCGCGCTGATAGTTGTGAAACTCGCCCACCTTGTCACCGTCGACCATGCGGCTATAGCCCGTGCCGACGGGGTCGATGAATACGAAGTCACTTTCATCGAGCAGCGAGTGTTGGTTTTCCACCAGTGAATAGGGCGGTGGCGGCGCATTGCCTTCCTTGTCCAGGCTGACCCGCTTGGGGCCGAACAGGCCGAGGTGCAGCCAGACCGATGACGATCCCGGCCCGCCATTGAAGGAGAACGTCAGCGGCCGTTTGCTCCGGTCCTTTACATCGTCACGCGTATACGCGATGAAAAAGATGCTGGCGCGCGCCTTCTCTGCCTCGCGGTTGCCGTCCTTTTCCAGGTCTTCCTTCAGTACGATCGTGCCGCATGTAGCGGTGTAGCGGATGGTTTTGCCACCGATGCGGATGCTGTGGCGGGTGGAGACGATGTTATCGGCTGGCGCGGGCTTGGTGTCGGTGTCCCTGGGTGCGCTGTCTACTTTGGGCTGGTCGGTCATGGCGGCTTCTCGGAGTGGAAGCGGAAATTATGAGCCATCGCCCGCTTGCATGCAGGCTGCAGGTGCGCAGTGTGCGAAAATTGTCTCTGACTTCCTACCGCTGATAACTTGAACACCTCCTCCCCAGCCAGTCACCCCACCGGGCCAGACCTGCCGCTCACGCCGCTATCGGAAAACCTCGCCTACATTCTCGAGCGTGCTGCGGGCCAGGCCTTGACCATCCGCGTCATTCTCGAGGTTTTGCACGGACGCGGATTCAACCTCCTTCTGATTTTCTTTTGCCTGCCCTTCTGCCTGCCCGTTTCCATTCCCGGGCTCTCGACGCCGTTCGGGCTGGCCATCCTGGTGCTGGGTGTACGCATCGCATTGCGCCGCGAGCCTTGGTTGCCGCGCCGTGTGATGGATTTTGCGATCGGGCATGATCTGCTTGAACGCACGGTGAAATTCGGCATCAAGGTGGCCACACAGGTCGAAAAGGTCGTCCGGCCGCGCGTGCGGGTGCTGGCGGCTGCACCGGCCTTGATGTCGTTCAATGGGGTGGTCGTGGTGGTATCGGCGCTGGCGCTGATGGTGCCAATGCCGCTGCCGCTGGCCAATTTCTTTCCGGCCTGGTCGATCATGCTGCTGGCACTGGGCATGATGGAGGAGGACGGCGCGTCGATTGTCGCCGGCTATGTCCTGTGTGTTGTGTCGTGGGGCTATTTCGTGATGTTGTGGCTGCTGGGCATGGCGACCGTACATCAGATTTTCGGCTTTTGATGCGCCAAGTCTGGGCTACGCGCCGTCGTTCAGGCAGCCTTTGCGGTGATTCGTCGCAACGCATGCGCAGCACCGTGCCCGATTGTGTAATCTCAACCTGTCCTGATTCCGGAGTCCAGCATGTCTGACAGCACCCCCCCAAGTTCACCGTTCGTACGCTTCCTCAAGGGCCTGTGGCTGACCATCGACTTCAGCCGTCGCCTGGTGATGAATTTCATTTTCCTGTTCATTGTCTTCATTGTGCTCATCGCGCTCATGATTCCCGGCAAGGCGGGTGTCCAGGAAAAGACCGCGCTGGTGATCCACTTCGACGGCCCGGTCTACGAGCAGCGCCCGGGTGCTGCCCGCAGCAAGCTCATCGAGCAAGCGTTGGATGACGCGCCCAAGGAGTTCCAGTTGCGCGACATCTTTGCCACGCTCGACGCAGCCGCCAAGGACCCCAAGATTGATCGCGTTGTGCTGATCTTTGAAAACTTTGGCGGAACCGGATTGAGCACGCTGCGCGAAGTGGCAGGTGCAATCGAGCGATTCAAGGCCTCGGGCAAGCAGGTCGTTGCCTGGTCTTCCGCCTATGACCAGCCCGCCTACTACCTGGCGGCGCATGCCAACGAGGTCTACCTGCATCCGATGGGCCAGGTGTTCCTGCGCGGCTACGGCGGCCATCGCAACTACTACAAGGACGCCCTGGACCGCGTCGGCGTGTCAGCCAATGTGCTTCGGGTCGGCAAGTACAAGAACTTTGGCGAGCCCTTTTTCGCCACCGCGCCGTCGGCTGAGACGCTCGAGTCGGACAAGTATCTCTATGACGGATTGTGGAAGACCTATACCGACGGCATCGAGAAGGCGCGCAAACTGCCGGCCGGCAGCGTCAATCAGGGCATCGAGTCGGTGGTGAAGGCCATGACCGAAGCCGGTGGTGACGCGGCCAAGGTGGCACTGGATGGCAAGCTGGTCAGCGCGTTGAAGACGCGCGATGAATTTCGTGCGCTCATGATTGAACGCGGTGCGGCGGACAAGGCCATCCAGAGTTTTCGCCAGGTGTCGTACCACGACTACCTCGCAACGATCCGCCCGCGGCTCTTCGGCGATGGCATTGGCGTGATCGTGGCCGAAGGCGAGATCACGGATGGCCGTGCCCCTCCCGGCACGGTCGGCGGCATTTCGACATCGGAGCTGGTGCGCAAGGCGCGCGAAGATTCCAACATCAAGGCAGTGGTCCTGCGTGTCGATTCGCCCGGGGGAAGCGCTTATGGCTCGGAGCTGGTTCGCCGCGAGCTGGAGCTGACCCGTGCCGCTGGCAAGCCCGTGATCGTGTCGATGGGTGATCTGGCAGCTTCAGGTGGCTACTGGATTTCGCTCGCGGCCGACGAGGTCATTGCGGACGCTGCGACCATCACCGGGTCCATTGGCGTGTTCGGGATGCTGCCGACGGGCGAGAAGACAATGGAGAAGCTGTCGATCAAGACCGGCGGTTACAGCACGACCTGGCTTGCTGATGCGATGTATGACCCGCGCCGACCGCTGGATCCCCGCTTTGCCGAGCTGGTGCAGTCCGCCATCGGCAAGATCTACACGGACTTCCTCGCCACCACGGCCAAGGCGAGAAAGACCACGCCCGAGAAGATCGATGAGATTGCGCAGGGTCGCGTATGGAGCGGCGCGCAGGCCAAGGAGCGTGGGCTCATCGACCGCGTTGGCACGTTCCAGGATGCGATCAAGGCGGCACGCGACCGCGCGAAGCTGGCCGAGGATGTCCGGGTGACCTACATCGAAGCTGACCGTGGCAAGTTCGCCACCTTCCTCGACCAGCTGGGTTCACGCGCAGTCCGCAGCATGGCGGCCCATGTCGACTTGAAGCCGCTCATCCCGGCGGGTGCCCCGGGTCAAGTCGTCAAGGATGCACGCGAGGAACTGGGTTGGCTTTCCGAGATCACGCAGCGTTCTGCCACCGGCTTGCCTTTCGGCGTGGTGGCGCACTGTCTGTGCGGCAAGTAGACTCCCGGTTTTCCTTGACGACGCACCAGGACATCATGCGACTTACAACTTTTCTCCACCCGGGCGCAGCCCGGCACGTTGGTGCATTCGCCATGGCATTCGCCGCGCTGTCGACGCTCTCGATATCCGTGCTGGCACAAACGGGCGACGTGCAGCGTTGCCGGGAGGTCAAGGACCCGACGGCACGCCTCGCCTGTTATGACGCCATTCCCCTGTCAGCGGCCGTCCCCGCACGACCGGCAGCGCCTCTGACGACCGGCGGCACAGTCGCGCCGAATGCTGCGGCTTCAGCCACGACTGCGGCCACGTCGACAGCACGCGCGCCCCAGGTTGCCGCAGAATTTGGCCTCGAGCGCAAGGCCGAGCATCTGCTGGTGAAGTCCATAGAGTCCCGCATCCTCGGCAAGTTTGATGGCTGGGAGCCCAACACCCGCTTCACCCTGGAGAATGGTCAGGTCTGGCAGGTCAGCGACGATTCACGCGGGTTTACCAATGCCATGAACCCGACAGTAAAGCTCACGCGCGGCACTTTTGGCACATTCTTCCTTGAAATTCAGGGGATCAATGCCGCGCCCAGAGTGAAACGAATCAAGTAGCGCGGTAACGGCTGGTGGCAGCGGTCCTGCCAATGGTCGACTGCACACTGACGGCCAGGTGATGGGTTACATGCGAATATTCGCACTAGCCGGAAGCAGCCGCTGCCCGCTCGTTCCCGCATCTCAACTGGAGTCCTGATCATGAAATACCTGCACACGATGGTGCGCGTAAGCGATCTCGATGCCTCGCTCGAGTTTTACTGCAACAAGCTGGGCCTTGTGCTGCAGCGGCGCAATGACTACCCGAACGGCCGCTTCACGCTGGCCTTTGTCGCAGCCCCGGGCGATGAGTCTGCCGCCATCGAGCTGACCTGGAACTGGGATCCGGAAGAGTTGGGCGGTTCGCGCAACTTCGGCCACGTCGCCTATGGCGTGGACGATATCTATGCGCTCTGCAAGAAATTGATGGACGCCGGTGTCACCATCAACCGGCCACCGCGCGACGGCCGCATGGCTTTTGTGCGCTCGCCCGACAATGTTTCCATCGAGCTGCTCCAGCGTGGCGGACCGCTGCCGCCGCAGGAGCCGTGGACGTCCATGCCCAACACAGGCGTCTGGTAGCCGGTTCCATTCGCTTTGCCTGGCGACCCGCTCGCGCTGCAAACCCGGGCTTTTGTCGCACGCTGCGCCGCGAAGGGTATCGGTCCGCATAGCATGCGTCCGTCATTCATTGCCATCAGGAGCAAGTCATGCAGCGAACCCTTCTTTGCATTGCCCTTCTCGGCCTGGCCTGCAGCACCTCCGCCTACGCCCAGTCCATCCGAATCCAGCCTGAAGGCAAGGTGCTGGCAGGCGAGCCGGTCACCATCACGCTCGAGGGATTTGCGCCAGGTGCTGAAATCACGATGAGATCAGAACGCCCGGTCGTGCCCTGGGGCGCGCCGCCGGACAAGCGTGGTCTGTATCGTGCCGAAGTGACGTTCAAGGCCGACACTGCCGGCAAGGTGGACCTGGCTGTCGCCAAACCGCTTTCCGGCAGCTACAAGCAGGCAGATGTCCGTGGACTTTTCTGGTCACAGGCGCCGGTGCAAGGTGCTCAGTCGGCTGACGTGCCGTCGGACTGGAAAACCTCAGTGGTCAAGTTCGTCGCATCGGTGGACGGCAAGATGGTGGCCGAATCCTCGCTGGAGTTCCTGTCTGCATTGCCCGAGGTAAAGACTGACAAGGTGGAACAGTTTCCGGGCGCGGTGTTTGCGAATATTCGCGATGGAAAAAAGCGTCCGGCCATCATCCTGCTGGGCGGCTCCGAGGGCGGCAGTATGGTGACCCGCGGTGCCGCCACGCTGGCCTCGCACGGCTTTGCAGTCCTGGCCCTGCCTTACTACTCTCCCGGGCAGTGGCCGTCCATGAAGGCAGAGCTGCCCGCGTTGCCTTCCGCCTTCGCCGATATTCCTGTCGAGCGGCTCGACGATGCCCGTGCCTGGCTGCAGAATCGTGCCGCGACAGACGGCGATGTGGATGCCACCCGGATTGCCCTCCACGGCACGTCCAAGGGGGCGGAGTATGCGCTGCTGGCCGCGGTGTACCTTGGCTGGCCGACGGCCATTGTTGCCATCGTGCCCACCGATGTCGTCTGGGAAGGCTGGGGCCAGGACGCCAAGGGTCCTGTTCAGCCGGGTACGCGGTCCTCGTTTGCGTTCAAAGGCAAACCGCTGCCCTTCGTGCCTTACAAGGACTTCGCGCAGGAGTTCATGGGCTTTCAAACCGGAGAGGCCGTGAAGATTCGGCGTCCGCAGGACAAAGGACGCGCTGCGAACCCTGCCGCTGCAGCGGCAGCCCGGATTCCGGTAGAGAAGATCAAAGCGCCCGTGTTTGTCCTGGGCGGACAGGATGATCAGGTATGGGCGTCGGGCATGATGGCGCACAACATCGCGGAGCGCAGAGCCGAGTCCCGGCTTGAGACCGTGTCGCTCATCTACACCGATGCGGGACACTTTCTTAGCTCGCACGGGTTTGGTCCGACCACGCAATACGATGCCGGCCCCAGCAAGAGTGGCGGCACGCCCGAAGGCAATGCGCGCGCCCAGGCAGACTCATGGCCGAAGGCGATCGCGTTTTTGAAACGGACGCTTGGCGTTAGGTAGGGCGCGGGATTCGGGGTGCGGGGTTTTGGGGTTCGGGTGGGTGTTCGGGGAGCACTTGCGAATATTCGCAAGTGAATGATCATCGTTACCGAGCCCCGAGCCCCGAGCCCCGAGCCCCGAGCCCCGAGCCCCGAGCCCCGAGCCCCGAGCCCCGAGCCCCGAGCCCCGACCCCCGGGAGTTCAAACGCCTGAGTCGATCTTGTTCAGCTTGCGAAACAGGGCGGCGACTGGTTTTGCGCCTTTGCGCTTGTCTGGTGAGGCCGACGACTCCACGGTGTCGGGCGGGCTCGTTGACGGCGCGTCTTTCGGCTCGTAGGGCTTTGAGAAATCGAACGTGGGATCCGGCTTTGGAAAGTGCGCCGCGCTGATGGCGGGCTTTCGCGCATAGGGTCGGGTTTCATCGCGATCTTCCCGGCGCCCGCGGGGCGCCGATGTGCGGCTGTCCGGCGTGCGGGCGTCCGAACCCTGCGGCGGCTTGGATGTCCTATCCCTGCTGCTGTCCTTGGTGCTTTCCCTGCCGCCATCCCTGCTGCTATCTCTGCCGCTATCTCTGCCACGGGTGTCCCGGTGTTCGCTGTCACGCCGCGGCGTCGAGCCTGTACGCGAGCGGCCACGACGCACTTCTTCGGGCAGCTCTACTTTCGGAATGGTGCGCTTCAGCAGTTTCTCGATTCGCGCCAGATACTCCATCTCATCTTCACTCACCAGCGAAATCGCTTCGCCAGGCGTGCCCGCGCGGCCGGTGCGGCCGATGCGGTGGACGTAGTCTTCAGGCGTGTTCGGAATTTCGTAGTTGATGACGAAGGGCAACTGGTCGATATCGATGCCGCGCGCGGCCACGTCGGTCGCCACGAGAATCTTGATTTCGCCCTTCTTGAAGTCATCCAGCGCCTTGGTGCGCTCACCCTGTGTCCGGTCGCTGTGAATGGCGGCGGCGGCGAAGCCGTTACGGACCAGCGCACGTGCCAGTCGGTCGGTATCGCGCTTCATTCGCGCAAACACCAGCACCTGTTCCATGTTCCGCGACCTCACGAGGTGCTCCAGCAGCAATTGCTTCTGCTCGGCCGGTACTTCGAAGACCTGATGGGTGACCAGTTCAGCCGGCGCATTGCGGCGGGCAACCTCGATCATGACCGGATCGCGCATGAACTCGCGGGCCAGGCGCTTGATCTCGTCGGAGAACGTGGCCGAGAACAGCAGGCTCTGCCGCGAAGCGGGCAGAACCGAAAGAATTCGCTTCAAATCGGGCAGGAAACCCATGTCCAGCATGCGGTCCGCCTCGTCCAGCACCAGAAACTGGACCTGAGACAGGTTGATGCTCTTGCCCTGCAAGTGGTCAAGCAGGCGGCCTGGTGTCGCCACCACAATCTCGACGCCACCTTGCAGCGCCTTGATCTGCGGCTTGATGTCGACGCCGCCATAGACGACGGCAGCACGCAAGGGCAGATATTTGCAGTAGGTTCGAACCGATTCCTCAACCTGTGCGGCGAGTTCGCGTGTAGGGGTCAGCACGAGCGCACGAACCGGATGCCGGGCGGGAGACGTACTGGAACTGGCATGGGGCGCAAGCAGTTGCAGGAGGGGGAGGGTAAAGCCCGCAGTCTTGCCGGTGCCGGTCTGGGCACAACCCATGATGTCCCGACCTTCCAGGATGGCGGGGATGGCCTTCGCCTGGATGGGCGTGGGTTCGGTGTAACCGGATTCCTCGACAGCGCGAAGCAGTTCAGGCAGCAGATTCAGTGAGGCAAAGGTCATTGGCAAGCGCGGTGCGCCCTGGCGGAGAAATTGAGCAAGGCGGCATTTTACTCTGCATTGGCCTCCAAGCTGCATTGATTTTCGCAAGAGGCTGGGTACCACGGTACGTTGAAGGCAGCCTGGCTGAACCGGCCGGATTTGAACGGTGCAGGCTTTCGCCGGTACACTCCCGCCATAGCTTGCGTCTGTCTCCACTCACGAACCTGCAGAGGCGTCCATGTCCATCACCCCAGAACAGTTGGCCGAGCTCCTCGCCGGCATCGTCCGTGCCCAGCAGGCTGTCATAGACGCCGTGGAAAGCCAGCATGCTGGTTTTCGCAGCACGCACCTGTTACCGAAGCTGACTGTTGCGGCGAACCCGCGGCTGGCCACTGCCCGACTACTGGACCTTCCTGCACGCGTGTTGCTGCGCTCGCAGGGCCGTGTGCCAATGGATGTCGAGACCATCGTGCGGGACATGAATCTGGCGATGGGGACCTCCATCAGCCCGTCCGCCAGCCCGTCGGCCAGCCCGGCATCGAACGCAACGCCGGAGCAGGCAGCCGCCTCGGACGACGAACTGGATTTTTTCAAGACCTGACCAAACGATAGATGATTGCGCCACATCAATCTGACCATCCAGAAAGCATGCAGACTGAAGATGTCCTACAACCGGGGAACTGCGATGACGAACCAATTGCTTCTGTCCGCTTCTCGATGGCTGTTGCTGGTCACCGTCTCAACGGTCGGCTTGGTGTCGGCGCAGACCGCACCAGGCCCGGAAGACTGTCCGCAGCCGCGCTTCACCGAGGCCGCACCTGCCGACTATCTGGCACGGAAGAATCCCGTGACAGCGGACGGTTCGACCGGCCGCCGCATCTACGAGGGCTCGCCAGACGGCGTGTCGTGCGCGACATGCCATGGGCAGCGGGGTGATGGCAAAGGCGAGCTGTCCAGGCTGTTCAACCCGCCCCCAAGAAACTTTGCCTGTGCGCGAACCGTCCGGGATGTGCCGGATGGCCAGCTTTTCTGGATCATCCGCTTCGGTTCGCCGGGAACGTCCATGACAGCGCATGCGAAGTTGAAGGATGAGGAAATCTGGCAGCTCGTGCACCACCTTCGCCAATTGGCGCGCTGACGCGGGAGCCTGCTCATGCTGCTGGACGATGCCACGCGGAACCAAACTCGCTGAGTCGGCATCCGGGGCATACTGCGGCTCATAGCCAACCGGGAGTGCCGCATGCGCGACGAAAAGATCAAGGTCAAAGCCACCGAGTCCGGGCAGATTCTGGAAGTGGTCGTGCTGAGCAAGCGCCCTGAGGTCATCGAAATCGTACTTGGGCAGGGCATCCACAATGTGCGCGCCGAGTTGCATCCCAACCGGTTGGGCACAGCCTATGTCGGCAAGGTGATGGGGCGCGAACTGGTGTACGAGCGCAGCCAGGCCGATGTGAAAGCGGAAATCGAGAAGCTCAATCCCGACATGCGCAAGCCCGTGCGGCGTTGAAGCAACTGCTGTTTCCGCATTACGCGCCGATCAACTGTGCGTGATGCAAACGCAGGTGGTCGGCAATGAAGCTGGAAACGAACCAGTAGGAATGGTCGTAGTCCGCGTGCCTGCGCAAAGTCAGAGGCTGGCCGGCGACTTTGCACGCCGCTTCAAACAGCTCGGGCTTCAACTGTTCCACCAGAAATTTGTCGGCCAGACCTTGATCGACCAGGATGCCTGCCGGATACGCGACGCCTGCCTTGCGGATCAATTCGCAGGCGTCATGCTCCGCCCACTTGGTGCGGTCTGATCCAAGATAACCGCCAAAGGCCTTCTCGCCCCAGGCGCATTGCGTCGGCGCCACGATGGGCGCGAAGGCGGACACACTGTTGAACACGCCCGGATGCCGCAACGCCAGTGTCAGCGCGCCGTGTCCACCCATCGAATGCCCGCAGATGCCCATGCGGTCGGCGCTGAGGTTGAACTGCAGCAACGCAAGCGGCAGCAATTCCTTCATCAGCCATGACTCCATGCGGAAATGCTTCGACCAGGGCGCTTCGGTGGCGTCGAGATAGAAGCCCGCGCCGTGACCGAAATCCCAATCCTTGTCTGCGCCGTCGATGCCGGTGTTGCGCGGGCTGGTGTCCGGGGTAACCAGCGCCAAGCCCAGTTCCGCCGCAACGCGTTGCGCACCGGCCTTGATCATGAAGCTCTCTTCGGTGGCGGTGAGCCCGGCCAGAAAAAACAGCACGGGGACCTTGCCGACTTTCCCCTGCGGCGGCCGATACACAGAAAAGCGCATCGGCAATCCCGTCTCCTTCGAGTCGTGCGTGTAAAAGCCCTGCACGCCACCGAAGGAAAGATGCTCGCTGGTGACTTGCATCAGTAAATGACCACGGAGCGGATCGACTCCCCGCGCTTCATGAGATCAAAGCCTTCGTTGATGCGGGAAAGCGGCAGCGTGTGGGTGATGAGGTCGTCGATGTTGAGCTTGCCTTCCATGTACCAGTCGACAATCTTCGGCACGTCGGTGCGGCCGCGTGCGCCGCCGAACGCGCTGCCCTTCCACACTCGGCCGGTGACAAGCTGGAACGGCCGCGTGGAAATCTCCGCACCCGATTCCGCCACACCAATGATGATGGATTGGCCCCAACCTTTATGGCAGCACTCCAGCGCCTGACGCATGGTCCTGGTATTGCCTATGCACTCGAAGGAGTAGTCCGCGCCGCCATCGGTCAACTGGATGATGGCGTCGACCACGTTCTCGACGTTCTTCGGGTTGATGAAGTGCGTCATGCCGAACTTGCGGCCCAGCGCTTCACGCTCTGGATTCAGGTCGATGCCGATGATCTTGTCGGCCCCCACCATCTTCGCACCCTGGATCACGTTCAGGCCAATGCCGCCTAAACCGAACACGACCACATTGGCGCCAGCCTCCACCTTGGCCGTGAAGATCACCGCACCCACGCCGGTGGTGACGCCGCAGCCGATATAGCAGACCTTGTCGAAGGGCGCGTCCTTGCGAATATTCGCAAGCGCGATCTCTGGCACCACGATGTAGTTGGAAAACGTCGACGTACCCATGTAGTGGAAGATGGGCTTGCCGTCGAGGGAAAAGCGCGAGGTGGCGTCGGGCATCAAGCCCTTGCCCTGTGTCGTGCGGATGGATTGGCAGAGATTCGTTTTGCGCGACAGGCAGAATTTGCACTGGCGGCATTCCGGCGTGTAGAGCGGAATGACGTGATCGCCTTTCTTGAGCGTCTTCACGTCCGGCCCCACGTCCACCACCACGCCCGCACCTTCATGGCCGAGGATGGACGGGAAGATGCCTTCCGAATCCGCGCCGGAGAGCGTGTAGTAGTCGGTGTGGCAGATGCCGGTGGCCTTGACCTCGACCAGCACCTCGCCGGATTTTGGGCCCTCCAGATCGACTTCTTCGATAGTGAGCGGGGCGTTGGCGCTCCAGGCAACGGCGGCTTTGGTTTTCATGGGTGGTCCTCGTTTATGCGAACAAGTCGGTGGAAGGCACCCTCTCCCCTGGTGGGAGAGGG
>JANNSU010000056.1:0-160324 GCA_031394355.1 Betaproteobacteria bacterium
CAAAAGGGGCTGGATCAATACATCCGCTACTACAATCAACATCGCATCAAGCTGAAACTAAAAGGGCTGAGTCCCGTGCAATACAGAACTCAGCCCTTGCATGCCTAACAAACAACCGTCCAACAAATGGGGGTCAGTTCAGCACGGGCCGTTTCATCGCTGCGTCAAAGACTGGGGCATCACGGACAGGTCGGGCACTTGAAGAGCCGCACCACGCCTATTGTCAGGTTCGGGTTGCCGGAAGGCGTATTGCCGCCGGAATTCCCCTGGAACGACAGCCCCAGGAAATTCCCGGAGTTGCCGATGAAGCGGCCGAAGAAGTCCGCCCGTGCCGAGTTCGATCCCTGAATCGGGCCGCAGCCCGAGCCCACGCAACTGCCGACGTTGATGAGGTTCGCGTCGAAGCTGGCGCCCTGTCCCGGGGTCACGTTGATGTTGAAGTTCAGGTTGGAAAAATTCCAGCTCGACGTCGGAAACGAGAACTGCGCCGAAGTGATGACGCCGGTGCGGTTGGTGAAGTTGATGTTGATGGGGCCGAAATTGTACGAGTTGGAGGATTCACCGTTGCTCGCTGACGGGAACGTGCCGACATAGTCCAGATACTGCGCACTGCCCGTCTTGGCGGCGATGACAGCGTCAGGCGTCGGTGTACCGTAGAGGTAGTGCACACCCAGCCCGGAGGTCTGCGTTCCGGGCGTCACTCCCGGCGCCTGCTGCGCGCCGGTGGTGATCGTGCCGCTGATCCAGCGACCGTAGTAAACGCCCGAGTCAGCATCGAAGCCCGCACCGCTGATGCCGCCGCCTCCCGCTGCACCTGAGATCGTGAACTGCGGAAAGTTGAAGGCGGTGAGGGTCTGCGATGGGCCAGTCCCGCTGAATGTCAAATTGGACGCAGGCCCGGTAACGACGCCATTGTAGGATGCCACGCTGCCGTTGCTTTCGATGAGGCTGTTGGCGAAGAGCAGGGTGACGGGCGGTGCCGGTGGTGCGGCTTGCGCTGCGAATATTCGCACTGCGGTGGCGACAAGATTGGGTGCGGTCACGGCATTGCCTGAAGTGCCATGAAAGCTCAAGCCCACGCGATCTCCGTTGGAACCAAAGAAGATGCCGACCATGGATCCCCGAGCAGTACCTGAACCCTGAACTGGGCCGCATCCGGTTCCGACGCAACTGCCTGCATTGTTAGTGTCGCCCCTGAAGACGGCGCCATTGCCGCCCGACTCGTTGAACACGAACGCGTATGTTTGGCTCCCAAAACTCCACGTCGAAGTAGGAAAGGTCATGGTGACACTGGTCAGCGTGGCCAGGCGCGCGGTGAAGTCGATGCTGAGCGGGCCGAAGGAAAAGCTGGTTGCAATCTCGCCACTGGTGGTCGTTGGCGTGGTGCCCCCAATGTCCGCATAGCTCACAAAACCCGTCTTTGCAGCGATGACCGTGTCCGTCGTCGGCGTGCCGTACATGTAGTGGTAACCGGTGAACGGTCCCGACTGGTTTGGAGAGAATGGGGGAACCTGCAGACTGGCGGTACCGAGACCGTTTATCCAACGTCCCCAGACCACACCGGAAGCCGCATCTATGCCCTGCATGTCGATGCCAGCACTGCCAACTACGGCGCCAAACGTGCCATTCACGACACGAATCATCGCCGGAAAGCCATTGATCGTGTCCACGAGCAGCGAGGTGGGATTGAGCGTGCCACCACCTCCTCGTGTCTGTAAGCCACCAACAGGGCCAAACCCAAGACCGTTCAGGAACGCGCGTGGCAATGGAAACTCGGTGGCACCTGCGACCACAGCAGGTGTGCCGCTGCCAGCACGATTTTCGGGTGCCGTGTAGGGCGGTGTCGTGGGTGGAGGCGCTGCCGCGACTTCATCTGCCGGTGCGCTAAGTGGCGCCTGGCTTGCAGGCGGCTCACTCGCTGGCTTCTGCGCATTCTTGGCCAAGCCCGTCAGACGGTCTGCGAAGAAGCTGGGCGGTCCTAACAGCGGCTGCGGAATGGAATTGATGCTCGCAACATAAAAATACTCGTCGCGGCCAAACTGCAGCTCTGGCGTGGAATTGGCCACGCCAATGCGGCCGTCATACACGCCGCCGTATAGGCCGTCCGGTGCAAGACCGCCTGTGGGCAGCGGGCAGTCCTGCTCGCAGTACAGGATGCCGTACTGGGTGCCGCGACGGCCAAGGGTCGCCATCTTGGTCTTGATCACGTAAGCCTTGCGATCCTGGATGCCGATGAGGCCGGCGACCGTGCGATAGCCGCCACGCACCAGGTTGAAGACGAGGCTATCGGTAGCCGCACCGTTGTTGTAGCTGTATGCCTCGATCAAAAAATCACTGCCATTGCGCAGTGCCACGACGGACGAGTCGGTGAACCAGATCTGTGCGGTACCGGCAGCACCGGTGCGGACGCGGTCGCCGACTTGCAGCGTGACGCCGGTTGTGGCCGGCACAGTGGTGCCGCCGCGAACGATGTTGACCTCGCCCGAGGCGACAAGCATGCGGCCGATGGACTGTGCCCAGGCGGGCAGCGCTGCCAGCAGCAGGACAAGGGCAACCAGGATTCGTTGGCTGATGTTCATGGTGTCCTCACTTGAAGTCGCAGCGGAGCTTGGCCGCGACGACATTGCGTTTGTATTCGAAGAGTCCGATGTTGGAATCGTTGTTGTAGTGCGAGACCTCGATGCGGCCTCCCAGATTCGGGGTGAAGGCGTACCCGACGGCAGCCTCAACGGACAGGAACCGGTCGTCGCGCTTGGCACCGAGGAAATCATCGAACGCCTTGTACTTGCTCTGCTGCAGACTGGCCGACAGCGCAGCATTCACGCGCGGCGCAAGGGTCAGCCCGACGCTGGCGCGGGCGCCGTAGGTGTCGCGGCCGAGGTCATTACGGTTGCGCTGGTTATCCTCCCGGCCCACATTCACGCCCAATGAGACGAAGGGTTGCCATCTGCCGTCGAAGCCCTGACGCCAGTTGGCACCCACGGTCTGCAGGTCGGCATCGCGTACCTGGTTGTCGCCCTTGTATTCCAGCTTGGCGGACTGCAGGAAGACGGAGAAGCCGCGCTTGGCGTCTAGACTGCGGTTCCATTCAAATGTGGCGGCCTGTAGCGTCCGATACTTCTGGTCCTGCACGTGGAGCCGGTTGGCAGAAAAGGACACGCGGAAATTATCCGGCTCGCGACCAAACGATACGCCGGCAGCCCCGCCCGTGGTGCGCTGGTCGAACTGACCAACCTCATCGAAATTGCGGCTGTCGACTTGCGCGCCGGCGAATAGCGCCAGACCGGGTCGCAGCGGCACGTTTACCTGCCCGCCTACAACAACGCCGTGGAAGCGGTCGCTGCGCTCCTTGCCATCCTGCGCGAGCGACAGCGTGCCGAAGAGCGGCAACGTGATGGTGTCCTGGCCGATGCCGCTGTTGGCATTTGAATCGTGGCCATAAGTGCCCTCGAGGTAGCCACTGAACACGGTGCGGTAGGCAGACTCCTTCTCGCGGATGGCGGCCATCAAGCGGTCGATGCGGTTGCGTACTTCTGGCGGCGGATTGAGTCTGAGCACCTCATCGAGCATCTCGCGCGCACGCTGGTTGTCACCCAGCATGAAGTAGCCGCGGCCCAGTTCCAACCGTGCAACTGCGCTACCCGGGTTGTTGAGCAGGTAGCGTTCCAACGCCAGTACGCCGTCGGCGGCTTCGCCGGCATCAATGGCGGCGAGGCCAAAGAAATAGTCGAACGCAGGCTTGCCGAGTTCGCCCGGCGACTTCTTGCCGGTGTCGTAGGCTTGCTTGGCCTGTCCGCGTTCAAACAATGCGCGGACGTCGTCAGCGGGTGCTGCAAAGGCTGATGGAGAGATCAGGCAGGATGCCAGCGCGCTCAATGCCAGCGCACGCGCGGCCCAGGGCCGTCGTTTGGATGTACCAATCACAGTGTTTTCCCTTGGATGAGTGTTGTTCGAATTCTAGGTGCAGCGAAATCGTCAGAGCCCGGGCCCTGAAGTGCGGGACAATAGGTACAACCTCAAACAATGCGTCGATAGCGACTTGAGGCAACAACCCTGCTGTCTCTTCAGTTTCCACGCCACCGGGGCCGCCGTCAATACCAGATGTTGATTCGCGTTGCGCCAAAGCCACAACCAGAAAAACATGTCCACTTCGCCCCACACTGCAGTCCCGCCGACCAATCCTGCCGGCGCTCCTGGCCCGACAAACCCCACAGACGACGCCGCGCCAAAGCGAAAGGCCGCCACCGGCGACTGGCGCGTGCTGCGCATGCTGGTGCCTTACCTCGCTGAATTCAAGGGCCGGGTGGCGCTGGCCGTGATCTTGCTGGTGATCGCCAAGCTGGCCAATATCAGTGTGCCGCTGTTGATGAAGGACATCGTTGACAGTCTGTCACCGGCCCAAGCCGTGCTGGCCGTGCCGGTGGCGTTGCTGGTGGCCTATGGCGTGCTGCGACTCTCGTCCACGCTCTTCGCGGAGCTACGGGACATCGTGTTCATCAAGGTCACCCAGCGCGCGGCCCGGCGCATTGCGCTGTCCGTATTCCGCCATCTGCATGCGCTGTCTCTGCGCTTCCATCTGGAGCGGCAGACCGGCGGCGTGTCACGGGACATCGAACGCGGCACGCGCGGCATCTCCACGCTGATGTCGTTCATGCTGTTTTCCATCCTGCCGACCCTGCTTGAGATCGCGCTGGTCACGGGTCTCATGTTCTACAAGTTCGACCATTGGTTCGCGATCATCACGGTGGGCGCGCTGGTGTTCTACATCGGCACCACGTTTGCCATCACCGAGTGGCGCACGGCACATCGTCGACAGATGAACGATATGGACTCGAAGGCCAACACCAAGGCCATCGACTCGCTGCTGAATTACGAGACGGTCAAGTACTTCGGCAACGAAGAGTGGGAGGCCGGGCGCTACGACAAGAACCTGCAGCGCTACGAGGACGCAGCGGTCAAGAGCGAGACGTCGCTCGGCATTCTCAACGCCGCGCAGAGCTTCGTCATCGCAGGCGCGGTCACGCTATTGATGTGGCGCGCATCGGTCGGCATCGTCGACAAGTCGCTCACCATTGGCGATCTGGTCATGGTGAATGCGCTCCTGATCCAGCTCTACATTCCGCTCAATTTTCTGGGCGTCATGTATCGCGAGATCAAGCAGGCGCTGACTGACATGGAGAAGATGTTCAACCTGCTGGGCGAGAACCGCGAGATCGCGGACAAGCCGGATGCGACCGTGCTGAACACCACTGCCGGTGCTGCCATCCGGTTCGAGCAGGTGAATTTCAATTACGACCCGAAGCGCCAGATCCTGTTCGATGCGTCGTTTGAAGTCCCGGCAGGCAAGACCGTGGCGGTGGTCGGATCAAGCGGCGCGGGCAAGTCGACGTTGTCGCGGCTGCTATATCGCTTCTACGATGTCAACGAGGGTCGCATCACCATTGACGGCCAGGACATTCGCGACGTGACACAGGTCTCTCTGCGCGGCGCGCTCGGCATCGTGCCGCAGGACACGGTGCTCTTCAACGACACGATCTACTACAACATCGCCTACGGTCGGCCGGCTGCATCGCGCGAGGAAGTGCTGGAGGCCGCGAAGTCGGCGCACATCCATGACTTCATCGAGCGTCTGCCCGATGGCTACGAGGCCATGGTGGGCGAGCGTGGTCTCAAACTGTCCGGCGGCGAGAAGCAACGTGTGGCCATCGCACGGACGCTGCTGAAGAACCCGGCCATCCTGATTTTTGATGAAGCCACTTCTGCACTCGATTCACGGACGGAGAAGGCCATTCAGGCCGAGCTGAAAGAGATTTCAGCCGAGCGCACCACGCTCGTCATCGCGCATCGGCTCTCCACGGTGGTCGATGCCGATCAGATTCTGGTGATGGAGGGCGGGCACATTGTCGAGCGCGGCACCTTCAATGAGCTGATGGCACTCGATGGCAAGTTCGCGGAGATGTGGCGGCTGCAGCAGCAGGAGGCGGCGCGAGTGGAGGCGGGACTGGTCAGCCCGGTACAGGCGTGAGGAAGGCAACCATCGCATCGGTTGCGCCACCCGGATCCTCGTACATCATCCCGTGACCGACGTCCGGCAGCATGACCGATCTCGCGTCGGGCAATTGCTTGATCAACGCAGCGTTCGCTTTGGGTGGCGTCATCTGGTCCCGCTCACCAATGAGAATCAACGTGGGCGTTTTCATGGCGCCCAGTTCATCCGCTGATGTTGCGTAGGCATTGCACGCCGACAAATCGTTGTGCAGCACCCCCGCATCGGCTTGCTCCAGCAACCTGAGGTTGCTGGCAGTGAGCGACACGCCGGGCACGGCGCTCGCACCCAGCCTCGCGCGTGGGCCATGGCCCCATGTGTTGATCATTTCATTGGCAGCAGGCGTGTCGTCGCGCGCAGCGGCAAGCAGCGCCTCGGTGACCGGCATGGGTACGGCCGCGCCCATGAGGACGAGTTGCGACATCCGGTCTGGATGCTTCAGCGCAGTGTCGAGGGCGATAAGGCTGCCCATGCTGTGACCGACCAGTGCGGCCTTGGCAATATTCGCGTTGTCGAGAAATGCGATCACCCATTGCGAATATTCGCGGATGGAAGCAAGCGGCTTTCCCTCGCTGCGGCCGTGTCCCGGCAGGTCCACAGCCAATACATTCCAGCCGTGGTGGGCAAAGTAGCGCGCCTGCAAGTGCCATACGCTGTGATCATTGGCCGCACCATGAATGAAGAGCAGAGCAGGCTTGGTCGCGTCAAAGGCTTTGCCACCGGTGTAGGCGTAGCAGGGCTGGTTCTGGACGAGGAATTTCATGTTGGCTCCAGCCCGCGCGCTGCATCGCGCGGTCGTTCGTCCGGCGTGTCGCATACGTCACGAAACCCCGGTCTCACCCCCCCTTTGCAAAAGGGGGGCAGGGGGGATTTCGGCAGGGCAGGGCAAATCCCCCTCGATCCCCCTTTGCCAAAGGGGGGGCAACGACAAATCCCCCTCAATCCCCCTTTTTCAAAGGGGGAGGTAGCCACGCCCTTGCCGATCTTCAATGACGTGCGCAACGGTCCGATCATCGCCAATCAAGCCTTCTGCGACGCATACAACCCCCGCGACAGATCCTCGATGAGGTCGTCGACATGCTCCAGCCCGATAGAAAGACGAATCGTGCCTTCGCCGATACCGGCTGCTTTGAGCGCGTCGGCATCCATGCGGAAGTGGGTGGTGGAGGCAGGGTGGATGACGAGCGATTTGGCATCGCCAATGTTGGCGAGATGGGAGAACAGGGAGAGCTTTTCGATAAGACGCCAACCCGCCGCACGGCCGCCCTTCACTTCAAACGACAGCACTGCACCCGATCCATCGGGGAGCAGCTTTTGCGTCAGCGCATGATCCGGATGCGTTGGCAGATCCGGGTGGCAAACCGACGCGACGGCGGCGTGCGTGGAGAGGAACGCGGCAATCGCACGCGCAGTCGCGACGTGGCGCGGCATGCGCAGGTGCAGCGTCTCGATACCTTGCAGGATCTGAAACGCAGTCATCGGTGCCATGCAGGCGCCGAAGTCGCGCAATCCCTCCCGCCGCGCGCGCAGCAGGAATGCGCCGGTGGATGATTCCTCGCTGAAGACCATGCCATGAAAGCCGTCGTAGGGCTCGGTGAGCGTGGGGAATTTGCCGGAGGCATCCCAATCGAAGGTGCCACCATCGACGAGCACGCCACCGATGACCGTGCCGTGCCCCGACAGAAACTTGGTTGCGGAGTGGAACACGATGTCCGCGCCCTGATCCACTGGCCGCGACAGCATGGGTGTGGTCAGCGTCGCGTCTACCAGCAGTGGCAGGCCCTGCTCGTGCGCCAACGCTGCGATCGCCGGGACATTCAGCACATCCAGCCCGGGATTACCGACGGTCTCGCCGAAGAGGAGCCGGGTCTCGGGACGGATGGCAGCGCGCCAGGCATCGAGGTCGCGCCCGTTCACGAATGTCGTGGCAATGCCGAAACGACTGAGCGTGTAGTGCAGCAGATTGTGCGAGCCGCCGTACAGGGCGGATGAGGCGACGATGTGCCCACCGGCCCCCATGAGGGTGGCAATGGCCAGGTGCAGGGCTGCCTGACCGCTGGCCGTCGCGATGGCGCCAACACCGCCGTCCAGGGCGGCCATGCGTTCTTCCAGCACAGCCACGGTGGGATTGGATAAACGCGAGTACACATGCCCTGCGCGCTCCAGATTGAACAGGCTGGCAGCATGGTCGGTATCGGGGAACACGTAGGATGCCGTCTGGTAGATCGGCACCGCGCGCGCACCCGTTGCCGGGTCCGGCGACTGGCCCGCATGAATGGCCTGCGTATCCGGATGAAGGTTGAATTTCTGGTTCACGTGTTGGGCTTATTTCATTGAATTTCAAACAAATCTTGTCACGAACCGGTCATCTTTGCTATGGTGTCAGTTCGCTGAAATCAGGACAAGCCATGAATCGCAGCTTCCACATCACCTTGCAGACCGCCATTGCGCTCGCGATCGCTTGTGCTGGTACGTTCTCAAGTCTTGCTGAAGCACAGCAGCCGACCAAGGCCAAGCCGGTCAAGGCGAAGACTGTCCGGGCACAGAATGTCCCCGATCTCACCAAGGAAGGTGAGCCCAATCTGCTCTCCTCCGCCGCGCTGGTGTATGACCAGAACACCGGCAAGCTCCTCTACGCGAAGAACGCCGATACCGTCACGCCCATCGCATCCATCACCAAGGTGATGACGGCGATGATTGTCCTCGACGCCAAGCTGCCGCTGGACGAGGCCATCATCATTACCAATGACGATATCGATCTGCTGAAAGGTTCGCGGTCGCGTTTGCCCATTGGCAGCGCCTTTCGCCGGGAAGACCTGATGCGTCTGGCGCTCATGGCGTCGGACAACCGCGCCGCCTCCGCACTGGGTCGCAACTACCCCGGTGGACTTGAAGCATTCGTGGGGGCCATGAATACAAAGGCCAAGCTGCTCAGCCTCTCCAACACCCAATTCGTGGATAGCAGCGGTCTGGCACCCGGCAATGTCTCCAGCCCGCAGGATCTGGCAACACTCGTGTCCGAGGCCTCGCGTTATCCGCTCATCCGCGAGTATTCGACCACGCCGGAACTGCACGTCACGCTGCCGAATGCGAAAAAGCCGATGGGATTCAACAACACCAACGCGCTGGTGAAGAACCATGACTGGCAGATCGGCCTGTCCAAGACGGGTTACATCAACGAGTCCGGGAAATGCCTGGTCATGCAGGCGACCATCGCCAACAACCCCGTGGTGATCGTGCTGCTGGATTCCTGGGGCCGTCTCACGCGCATTGGCGATGCCAATCGCATCAAGAAGTGGCTGGAAACCCAGAAATACGCCGGACTGCCACCCGGCAACAGCTGATCTGCCACCGGGTTGCCAATCGCCCGGCGTGAGGTTTTCGGCGGCTGGGTGTTGATCCAGCGCAGCGCCGGCTCCCGGCGCGTCGCGTTAAACTGGCGTTCATGAAAGTCGGCCTCTTTGTCACCTGTCTGGTAGACCTCACCCGCCCTTCCATCGGTTTCGCAACACTGAAGCTGCTGGAGTCTGCGGGCTGCGAGGTCATCTATCCTGAAACCCAAACCTGCTGCGGCCAACCCGGCTATAACTCCGGTGGGCGCGATGACGCCAAGGATCTGGCCCGCAAGCTCCTGGCCGAGTTCAAGGACTGCGACTACGTCGTGGCACCTTCCGGATCCTGCGCGGGGCAGATCAAGGTGCATTGCCCCAACGATCTCTTTCACGGCGCGCCGGAACAGGCCGAGTTCGAAGCGCTCGCCGCCAAGACATTCGAGCTCTCGGACTTCCTCATCAACGTGCTCGATATTCAGTCAGTGCCCGGCAAGTTTGACGGCACCGTGACCTATCATGACAGCTGCTCGGGGTTGCGCGAGCTCAGCGTGAAAATGCAGCCGCGATACCTCCTGCAGATGGCGGGGGCGAGCATCGCGGAAATGCCGGAATGTGAAAAGTGCTGCGGATTCGGCGGCACGTTCTCGATCAAACTGGGTGAAATCTCCACCCGCATGGCCGAGAACAAGTGCGCGAATATTCGCACCAGCGGTGCCACCACCATCGTCGGTGGCGACCTGGGCTGCTTGCTCAACATCGAGGGACGATTGCGACGTACAGGCGACATGACGACACAGGTGAAGCACTTTGCTGAGATAGTTGCGGGTATGGGGGACCAGGGCCACGCAAACACGGATGAACACAGATGAACACGGATAGAAGCGCAAACCGATGACAACCCTGAATCCATCTGTGTTCATCTGTGTTCATCCGTGTTTGCATTGTCCTGATCTTCCGACAGCCAGATAGCCATGCAAGTCAAATCCATGTTCTTCAAGCAAAACGCGGCGGCGAAGCTGAACGACGCGGTCCTGCAGCGCAACATGCAGAAGGCCAAGGGCAAGTTCGTCGACGGCCGCGCGAAGGCGGTGGCGGAAGTCGAGAACTGGGAAGCCATCCGCACCCATGCGGCGGCGCTGCGCGACAAGTGTCTCGCCAATCTGGACGCCTACCTGATCGAGTTCGAGGCCAACGCCACGCGGCGCGGCGCGGTGGTGCATTGGGCGGAGACGGCTTCCGAGGCCTGCGACATCATCGTGAAAATCGCCAAAGACAATGGCGTGAAAAAGGCCACCAAGTCCAAGTCGATGGTGTCAGAGGAAGTGAATCTCAATGAGCGGCTGGAAGCGGCAGGCATTCAGCCCATTGAAACTGACCTGGGTGAGTACATTCTGCAGTTGGCGGGCGAGCCGCCTTCGCACATTGTGGCGCCTGCGGTGCACAAGTCGAAGGAACAGGTAGCCGACCTGTTTGTCGCGGCACACCACAAGCCGAGGCTGACCGAAATCCCCGCCATGACGCGCGAGGCGCGCGAGGCGCTGCGTGATCACTTTCTCACTGCTGACATGGGCATCAGTGGCGCCAATTTCATCATCGCCGAAACCGGCACCACGCTCACGGTCACCAACGAAGGCAATGCGGACATGGTGACCACGGTGCCGCGCATTCACTGCGTGATCACCGGCGTGGAGAAGGTCATTCCGACGCTGGAAGATTTTGCATCACTGATCCGGCTGTTGCCGCGCAGTGCTGTGGGCCAGACCATCGCCAATTACCTCACCCTGACCACCGGCACCAAGATGCCTGGCGACCAGGATGGCCCGGAGCAAATGCACATCGTGCTGGTGGATGCAGGCCGCACCAAGTTTATTGGCACTGACATGCAGGAGATGCTGCGCTGTATCCGCTGTGGCGCCTGCATGAATCATTGCCCGGTCTATCAGAACGTGGGCGGCCATGCGTACGGCTGGGTGTACCCGGGGCCGATGGGCTCCATCCTCACGCCGACCTACGTGGGGCTGGAGAATGCGGGCGATCTGCCGAATGCTGCGACGTTCTGCGGCGAGTGCCAGGTGGTGTGCCCGGTAAAGATTCCGCTGCCCGATCTGATGCGCAAATTGCGCGAGCAGCAGCACGAGCGCCACCTGAGGCCTTGGAGTGAACGCATCCCGATGGCGTTGTGGGCCTTCGCTGCGCGCAGACCCGCCCTGTACTCGGTACTGAGCAAGCTGGGTGCGCGCTTCGCTGCATGGCTCGGCGGCAAGGACAAACTCATCCACTCGCTGCCCGGCATCGACGGCTGGACCCATGGCCGCGACATGCCCGCGCCGGAGGGCCGGACCTTTCGCGAGCTGTATGCGCAAAGGCGGGGCGCTCGATGAGCGCACGAGAAAACATTCTGGCGCGCATCCGCCGCCAGCAGGGGCGCAGTGGTGCGACGTCAGCCGAAGAGATGGAACTCATCCGTGCGAATATTCGCAATCATGCGTCGGGACCGTTACCGAATGCGGCGCGTACTGCGGATGTGATGGGCCAGTTCAAGCGCGAGTGCGACCGGCTGCTGACCACATTTGCCGAAGTCAACGAAGCAGAGGTGCCGCGTGAGGTCGCACGCTTCTGCGATGCTGCGGGTATTGGCAAATCGGTCGCGGGATGGACCGCTTATGCCGATTGGGATTGGCAAGGCGCAGGCATCCACTACGCCGGCCGCGCGGCGAACAAGGATGACAGCGTGGGGTTCACCGGCTGCTTCTGTGCCATTGCCGAAACGGGAACGCTGCTGCTGCTGTCTGCGCCGGACATGCCGAAGCTCAATGCCCTGCTGCCGGAAACACATATATGTGTGGTGAGAAAGCATCGGATCGTGCACACCATGGAAGACGCCCTGGCGCTCGTGCGTGCCGAGATCGGCGAGCCGCCACGCTCCATGTTCTTTGTATCAGGTCCGTCTCGTACCGCAGATATTGAACAAACCATCGTGATCGGTGCACATGGCCCGTATCGGGTACACGTCATCTTGACCTGACCCGCCAAGCCTTCTTCACGCTACGCGGCCTCATCCATATAGGCGATGCGAATATTCTCGAACAGATGGTGGCCGAAACAAGCGAAGCTGAGCATGGCGCTTCGTCGTCTTCAGTGAATCGGCAGTGCCAGCGAAGGTCTGGCGAGAACGAGTTGCCGCTTGCCCTGCAAAGTGAAAAGCGGGCCATGCCTGGATGCTAGAATCCATTGAATAGCGCTTGGCCCCGGGGCTGTGATTCTGGGCAAGAACAATCCAACAGGTGTTCAGGGAGGAACAGCATGTTGAGAGCCGTATCGTGCACTGTCGGAGTGTTGTTGGGGCTGTTCGTCTCAGGACCTGCTGCCGCATCCGGGTTCGCCCCCACGCAGATCGAGTTTCTTGGCATACCCGTGGACTTCTTCCTCTTCGGTTTGACGCTCCTGGGTGTCGCGCTGTTTCACCACCATACTTTTCGCGTGGCGATGACCGGATTGGTGGTGGTACTGGGATACAAACTGATTTTTACAGGATTCAAGACCGGGGCCGGATTTGTCGGTCTGATGGCTCATCTGGGCCATGAGTGGGTCATCCTTGCGAACCTGTTCTGTCTCCTCATGGGCTTTGCCTTGCTTTCGCACCAGTTCGAGGAAAGCAAGCTGCCCGCCATCCTTCCCCGCTACTTGCCTGATGACTGGAAGGGCGGCTTCATGCTGCTCTGCCTCGTATTTGTCATTTCATCTTTCCTGGACAACATCGCGGCAGCCCTCATCGGCGGTGCCATGGCGCATGTCGTGTTCCGCGGCAAGGTCCACATCGGCTATCTGGCAGCGATTGTGGCGGCGTCCAATGCAGGCGGAGCAGGCAGTGTTGTCGGTGATACGACCACCACCATGATGTGGATCGCGGGTGTCCACCCCTTCCAGGTAGCGGAGGCATTCATCGCTTCCGTTGTGGCGCTGTGCATATTTGGCGTGATTGCTGCACGTCAGCAGCATGCGCACCAGCCCATCCTCAAGGATGCACAGGAAGGTGTCGTGGTGGATTGGGGTCGCTTGGGAATCGTCGCCTTCATCCTCGTCTCTGCGATCTCGGCCAATGTGGCGTGCAATTTGTTCTTTCCGGCGCTGCTCGACAAGTGGCCCGTCATCGGCATCGCAGTTGTGCTCGCGATTCTGGTGTCCTCTCCGATCCGGAAGCCGGACTGGTCTGTGCTGCCAGCCAATCTGAAGGGGACACTTTTCCTCCTGGGTCTGGTCACCATCGCTTCAGTGATGCCGGTGGAGAAGTTGCCACCGGCTTCCTGGCAAAGTGCGTTTGGTCTTGGTTTCATTTCGGCAGTGTTTGACAACATACCGCTCACGGCACTCGCACTCAAGCAAGGTGGCTATGACTGGGGTTTCCTCGCATTTGCGGTCGGTTTCGGTGGGTCCATGCTCTGGTTCGGCTCATCCGCCGGTGTGGCGCTGTCAAACATGTATCCGGAGGCGCGCTCGGTTGGACAATGGGTGCGCCATGGCTGGCACATTGCTGTGGCATATGTGGTGGGCTTCTTCGTGCTGCTCGCCGTGATGGGCTGGAATCCTCAGCCAATTTCAAGGAGCGCCAGCGGGGCAGCGCCGGTCGCGACCCCGGTGACAGCGCCAGTTTCAAGATGAAGTGAAACCCCTCGCGTTGTATCGCGACTCAGCTGACCTTCCCGCCCAGAGACCGCTGAATCAGCTCTGCCAGGGACTTGGCCTGCATTTTTTCCATGACGCGGGCGCGGTGTACCTCTACTGTCTTGATGCTGATGCCCAGTTCATCCGCAATGGACTTGTTCAGCTTGCCCGCCACAACGCGCTCCAGCACTTCGCGCTCCCTTGCGGTGAGCGTCTGCAGTCTCGCGTCCCCCGCTGACCGCTTTGCTGCAGCGCCCTGGCGCGCGGCGTCCTGATCGGCCGCCCGTCGGATCAACGCAACCAATTGTTCGTCGTTGAACGGCTTCTCCAGGAAGTCGAACGCGCCCTTCTTGACCGCTTCCACGGCCATGGGCACGTCGCCGTGGCCCGTGATGAAGATGATGGGGCAGTGGATCCCGCGCACCGAGAGTTCGTCCTGCAGTTGCAGGCCGGTGATGCCGGGCATCCTCACATCCAGAAGCAAAACACTGCCAGGCTGGAGGGCTGGAGCCTCCAGGAACGTCGTTGCGCTGGCATGTGTTTTCACCTCGAATCCATGGCCTTCCAGCAGCCAGCGCAGCGAGTCGCGCAGGGCGTCGTCGTCATCGACCACGTGCACCACCGGGCAGCGGTTCATGGTCATTGCGCGATCGGCAGCGTGAAGCGGAAGGTGGTACCTGCCGCATCGTTGCGGGTGAACCAGAGCTTGCCTTCATGCATTTCGATGATGGAGCGGCAGATGTTGAGGCCCATGCCAAGGCCCTGCACCTTCGTTGTGAAGAATGGTGCGAAGAGTTCGGACTCGGCCGCATGGCTGATGCCATGCCCCCCGTCAATCACTGCGACTTCGATCACAGCATTGGCTGTTGCCCGTGTTTCGATGAGCAGCTCCCGCAAACCGCCCGACTCGTGCATCGCTTCCAGGCCGTTCTTCAGCAGGTTCAGCAGCACCTGCTCCACCATGATCTGGTCGGCGAGCACCGACGGCAGGTTACGGCCCAGTTGCTGTCGCAGCGTGATGCCGGCTTTCTCGGCCTCGATCTCGACCAGCTTGCAGGCCTCTTCGACCAACGCATTCACGGCCACCGGCGAGCGGTTGGGCTCGCGGTTGCGGAGGAAGTCGCGCACGCGCTGCACCACTTTTCCGGCCCGCTCTGCCTGCACGGTCGACTTCTCCAGGGTGGTGGCGAGTTCCTGTTCATTCCAGTTGCCCGCCCGGATGCGCTGCACACAACCCATGTTGTAGTTGGCGATGGCCGCCAGGGGCTGATTGATTTCGTGTGCCAGCGTGGAGGCCATTTCGCCGACCGTGAGCAGCTTTGATGTCTGTTCCAGCTTCTTCTGCTGGATTCTGGCGACATCCTCGGCGTGCTTGCGATCGCTGATTTCGGCTGCCATGTGCAGCCGGACAATACGGCCGTCCACCCAGCGGATGCTCTTTGCCCGCACGAGGAACCAGCGATTGCCTCCAAGCTGGAACTCACCTTTCAATACCGGTGACCTCCCATCCGGGCCGGGCAACAGGCGTTCCTTGGGGAAAGTCTCGACCGGAGCGGGAGACAGTGCCGTTTCCAGATTGACAATGGAGGTGTCCGACTCGCCGAAGAGTTGGCGGCTTTGTTCATTGGCGTAAAGGAGCTCGCCGGTGTCGAGGTCGGCAACGTGCACTGCAGCATCCAGTGCATCAAGCACGGTGATGAAGCGCTCGTGCGCTGCGAGCAGCGCATCGTCTGCTTCCAGCCGGTGCCCGATCTGGCGGCGCATGAATATCAGCCCTGCCGCCACCAGCATTGCCAGCATGATGCTGACCGTACCCAAAGCATGCTTGGCCAGCGACGACTCTGCCTGATAGGACGTCGCCATCAGCCGCACCTCACGCCAGGGCAGGGTGACCGCAATGGACTGGGCCAGCCGTTCCTCGCCAAACCAGGGCAGCGGCAGGGTGCTGCGTGGCTCCTGGGTGGATTCGGAGAATTCCAGACGATAGGTATCCGAGAGCGTTGACGGCACCAGAAACTGGGCGACTCCTTGGAGGGAATACGTGAGACTCAGCGTGCCAAGCGATTGATCGCCCTTCAGAATCGGGGAATGGTATTCAATGAGCAGGCGTCCCCCATAGTCCCGGTAGGCGGTCGTGTAAGTCGCCCGGCCCATCGCGTTGGTCAATCGTTGCATGCGCTCCAGCTCGGCGGCAGCCGGACGTTCCCTCACAACTTCAATGGGCGTTCGCTTCTGCGGGGTGATCCAGGGTGTGCTGCCGTCGGGCTTGTTCCAGATGATCGCCGTGATTGCGGGGCGCCTTCTCTGGTAGTCCTCGGCCTGAACGCGAAAACTCGCCTCCTTCATCCCGTTCTCAGCCAGTTCGCGGGCCAGCTCATCCAGGAACTTCTGGTCGTCCAGCAGCTCCCGGGTCAGGTTCACTTCGACACCCAGAATGTCGCGAAGGAGATGGTTGCGCTGCAGTTCGGCGTCGTGGCGGTACAGAATCCAGAGGACAGCCGCTATAAACGCGAGGAACACCGCCGCCGTTCCCCAGGGGAGCAGCCAGATCCAGATTCGCCGGCCGGTGAAGCGCAAACGGCCAGTGGGAAGGCGTGAAGAGATGGAAGAGGAGGTTGGGGGCATTTGAAAGACTGTTGGCATCGGGCCATGCAGGATCACGTGGGGGAAAGCGATAACACGTGAGGAAAAGCGAAAGTCATCCGGCAAGATTTGTCAATACACGAAAACCCTATCTTGATCCACTACAAGGCGCGCCGTAGCATCACGGAGTAAGTTCACAACAGTCCTGACCGTCAAAGCCCTTTCGGGTTTCGGGCGGCACCAGGCCAATAATACTGACCCAAGAGGAGAATGACATGAGTGACAAGTCCGTTTCATCGCGCCGCAAATTCCTGGCTGGCGCAACCGCTGCCAGCGGTGCCGCCATCGCCGGCTTCCCGACAATCGTCAAGGCACAAGGCCCCATCGTCATGAAGTGGCAGTCGACCTGGCCTGCCAAGGATATCTTTCACGAGTATGCCGTGGACTACGCGACCAAGGTGAACGACATGTCTGGCGGGGATCTCAAGATCGAAGTGTTGCCGGCAGGCTCGGTGGTCAAGGCATTCGATCTGATCGACGCTGTGTCCAAAGGCACGCTGGATGGTGGCCATGGTGTGGTGGCCTATTGGTATGGCAAGAACTCTGCCATGGCGCTGTGGGGTTCCGGTCCCGCATTCGGCATGGATGCCAACATGCTGCTCTCCTGGCACAAGTATGGCGGCGGCAAGGACCTGCTGGACGAGGTCTACAAGACGGTCAATCTGAACGTGGTCTCGTTCCTGTATGGCCCGATGCCGACGCAGCCCCTGGGCTGGTTCAAGAAGCCGGTAACCAAGGCCGATGATTTCAAGGGCCTCAAGTTCCGCACCGTCGGCCTGTCCATCGATATTTTCAAGGGTCTCGGCGCTGCAGTGAACGCGCTGCCCGGTGGCGAGATTGTTCCCGCCATGGACCGCGGCCTGCTGGATGCAGCCGAATTCAACAATGCCTCATCGGACAAGCTCCTGGGCTTCCCGGATGTCTCCAAGGTCTGCATGCTGCAGAGCTTCCACCAGTCCGCCGAGCAGTTCGAAATTCTGTTCAACAAGACCAAGTACGATGCGCTCCCGGCCAAGCTGAAGTCGATTCTCGCCAACGCGGTCGAGGCGTCCTCTGCCGACATGTCCTGGAAGGCCGTGGATCGGTATTCCAAGGACTACATCGAGCTGCAGACCAAGAATGGCGTGAAGTTCTTCAAGACGCCGGATGCAGTGCTGCAACGGCAGCTGGACGAGTGGGACAAGGTTGCCGCTGCAAAGAGCGCCGAGAACCCGTTGTTCAAGAAGATCTATGACTCGCAGCGTGCGTTCGCCGAGCGCGCCGTCCGTTGGCAGCTCGATACTGTTGTGAGCCAGCGCATGGCCCACAACCACTTCTTCGCCAAGAAGCCCGCAGCACCCGCGAAGAAGGGCTGAACGCCCAGGTAATGCAGTCAGCCATCCCGAAACCCGGGATGGCTGATTTTTTTCCTGCATTTTGTGTTCTGCTCTGCGTATCAAGGCCTACCATGCAAAAAATTCTGCTGTTCATCGACAAGGCCAGCACGTGGCTCGGACAGGTCTTTTCCTGGTCCATCGTCTTGCTGACGCTGCTGATTTCCTGGGAAGTGTTTTCGCGATATGTGTTGTCCACGCCCCACGCCTGGACATTTGACGTGATGATCATGCTCTACGGGACGCTGTTCATGATGGCGGGTGCTTACACCCTGTCCAAGAACGGCCATGTGCGGGGTGATGTGCTCTACGGATTTTTCCCGCCGCGCGTGCAGGCAACGCTGGATCTGATCCTCTACATCCTGTTTTTCATTCCGGGCGTGGTCGCATTGGCCTACGCCGGATATATCTTTGCCGGTGAGTCCTGGGCCATCAAGGAACACTCCTCGATCATGGCAGACGGCCCGCCGATCTACCAGTTCAAGACCATCATCCCTCTCGCCGGCGCCATCCTGCTGCTGCAGGGCATCGTCGAGATCCTCCGGTGCGCGATCTGCATCAAGGAGGGGGCATGGCCGTCGCGCGGGGAAGATGTCGAGGAAGTCGATGTCGAAAAACTCAAGGAGATGGTGCACGTGAAGGATGAGGACATCCTGAAGCTGGACGAATATCTCGTCGCCCACTCGGGAGGCACCAAGCCATGAGGAAGGAACTGTGGTTCGGCTTTGTCATCATGGGATTGATCATCCTCCCCACGGCCATCTTCATGCCTTGGGGCAGCATGACCAACGGGCACCTTGGGCTGCTCATGCTGTCGCTGGTGGTCGTGGCGATCATGCTCGGCTTTCCCACCGCGTTCACGCTGATGGGCATGGGCATGCTGTTCGCATGGTTTTCGTTCGGCTTCAACACCCAGCGAACACTCGACCTGATGGTGCAGCGCGCCTATGGCGTGATGACCAATGACGTCCTCATTTCGATACCGCTCTTCGTGTTCATGGGCTACCTCGTTGAACGTGCCAACCTGATCGAAAAACTCTTCAAGAGCCTGCACCTCGCACTCTCGCGTGTGCCGGGATCGTTGGCGGTCGCGACACTGGTGACTTGCGCAATTTTCGCCACGGCGACGGGTATTGTCGGCGCAGTCGTGACGCTGATGGGATTGCTTGCCTTGCCTGCAATGTTGCGTGCAGGCTACAGCGTGCAGCTGTCGGCGGGCGCCATCACGGCCGGTGGCTGTCTTGGCATTCTGATACCGCCATCCGTCATGCTGATTGTCTATGGCGCGACGGCCGGTGTATCGGTCGTGAAGCTGTATGCGGGTGCATTCTTCCCGGGCATCATGCTGGCCTTCCTGTACATCGTGTACGTGATCATTGTTGCCAAAATAAAGCCCAGCATGGCACCGCCATTGCCGGAGAGCGAGCGGTACGTGCCGTTGCCCGCTCATGCACTGTCGCTCGGGTTTGGTGGTGCGCAAAATGCGCTGGTCAGTCTGTTTGGTGCACTGAAGGGCAAACGCAATGCTGATGTACCGACCAGCACGCTCTTGAAAGAGCTGGGCGTGGTGCTGGCGCCGGCGATCGTGTTTGCCGTGGTCATGGGACTGACCTGGAATTCGCTGACAAAGCCCGACGTGGTCACTGATACCTCTGCGCTGCAGCAAATGGGGGGCGACAACGCGCAACCTGTTGGTCTGGGAGATTCTGGCGGACTGGCAGAGCCGAAGGCAGAGGGTCTGCAAGATCCGCCCAAAGAAGAAACCGGGCTGGCGGAGCCGCCAAAGGAAGTGACCGGCTTGAGCGAGCCGCCCGTGGCAGCTGAAGCCAAGGCGGTGACCCCTGCAGCGAAGCCGGACGCATCGGCTGTCGTGGCGGCGAAGACACCAGTAGCTGCCACCGCCCGATTGCCCGCGCCAACGGCGTTCTGGATCGTGTTTGGTGTCGGATTCGTATCGTTGCTGGTGTTCTATGCCATCTTCTCGCTGACCCGGCTGGAAATTTTCAAGATGTTGGCGGGCTCGTTCTTCCCGCTGGCCGTGCTGATCTTGTCGGTGTTGGGGACAATTGTCTTCGGTCTGGCTACGCCGACGGAGGCGGCGGCCATCGGCTCGCTGGGTGGCTTCATGTTGGCGGCGTTTTACATGGCGCTCGCTCGGCCTGCGGATGAGTGTTGGCGAATCCTGAAAGTCTGGCTCCCCTTCTGGATCGTCGGCCTGATTGCGGTGGTCTGGTTCATCCTGCTCCAGGCCGAAGTGTTGACTGCAGGACCGCCGCTCTGGGTTGGCTGGCTGTCGATGTCTGCCATCGGCATCTGGTGCGTTCTCGCGAGCTGGCAGGTCAAACTCGTCGGCACGGTGCGCGAGTCGGTCTATCTCACCGGCAAGACCTCTGCCATGGTCTGCTGGCTGTTTGTGGGCTCGTCGATCTTCTCTGCCGCCTTTGCACTCCTCGGCGGGCAGGAGCTGATCGAGAACTGGGTGTTGTCGCTGGGCCTCACGCCCATTCAGTTCCTGTTGCTGTCGCAGGCGATCATCTTCATCCTGGGCTGGCCGCTGGAATGGACCGAGATCATCGTGATCTTCATGCCGATCTTCATTCCGTTGTTGGCGAAGTTCAACGTTGATCCGCTGTTCTTTGGATTGCTCGTGGCGCTCAATCTGCAGACAGCCTTCCTGTCGCCACCGGTGGCCATGGCCGCGTTCTACCTGAAGGGCGTGGCGCCGCCTCATGTGACCCTGAACCAGATATTCCTCGGCATGATGCCGTTCATGGGCATACAGATTTTCGCCTTGTTCATCCTGTATGTGTTCCCGGAAATCGGGATGTGGTTGCCTTCCGTGCTCTACAAATGATGTCAACGCGGATGGCTTTGCCACGGCGTTGACCTTCGCGCCATGGAGCGGACCGTTTGGCCGCTCATGGCGCGATTTTTTCTGCGTTCGACTTTGACTCGTTTATGAACAAGCCTTCCATTCTCATTGCTCGTGAGGTCTTCGACGACGTCATCGTGGATCTGGAGCGTGACTTTCTGGTCGAGTCCAATCAGGCGGATGTTCTCTTCACGCCGGACCAGTTGGCGGAACGGCTGCAGGGAAAGTCAGGTGTGCTCATGACTGCGATGGACAAGATTGACGACAGCGTGATGGCGCGCTGCCCGGATCTCAAGGTGATTTCCAACATCGCAGTGGGCTATAACAATGTTGATGTCGTGGCGGCGACGAAGCGCGGCATCAAAGTCACCAACACTCCGGAAGTGCTCAACGAGGCGACCGCGGATCTCACCTGGGCCATCATGATGGCGGCGGCGCGGCGCGTGGCCGAGGGTGATGCTTTTGTTCGCCGTGGCGACTGGAAGACAGCCTTTGCGCTGAAGAGCTGGCTGGGCGCGGATCTGCATGGCGCGACGTTGGGGATCATCGGCATGGGCCGCATCGGTCAGGCCATCGCCCGGCGCGCACTCGGTTTCAGCATGCGTGTCCTGTATCACAACCGCACGCAGCTGGATGTGGCGACCGAGCAGGCATTGCACTGCGAATATTCGCAGGACCGCGATACCGTGCTGCGCGAGGCAGACTTTCTGGTGGTCATGGTGCCGTACTCGCCCGCGACGCATCACTTCATCAAGGCGGATGACATCGCCAAGATGAAACCGACAGCCATTCTCGTCAACACGGCACGCGGTGGCGTGGTGGACGATGCGGCGCTTGTCGCAGCGCTGAAGGTCGGCACGATCGCGGGTGCCGCGCTCGATGTCTTTGAGGGCGAGCCACAACTGAATGGCGAATATTCTCATCTGCGCAATGTGGTGCTGACGCCGCACATCGGCAGCGGCACACGTTCGACACGGCTTGCCATGCTGCGGCTGGCCGCGAAGAACCTCACGGTGGCATTGAAGGGCGGGGAACCGCCAAACTGGGTCAACCGGCCCTGACCGGTGAACCTTCCCCGTCACGCATCATCCAATCCAGACATAACAGGAACACCAGCAATGACCAGCAAAGTCGCATTTCTCGGCCTCGGCGTGATGGGCTTCCCCATGGCGGGCCACCTCAAGTCCAAGGGCTTTGACGTCACGGTTTACAACCGCACCGAGGCCAAGGCAAAGGATTGGGTCGCGAAGCACGGCGGCACCCATGCTGCAACACCTGCTGATGCTGCACGCGGTGCCGACATCGTTTTCATGTGTGTCGGCAACGACAAGGATCTGCTGGATGTGGCGGCAGGTGAGGGCGGCGCGCTGGCCGGCATGGCCGCCGGCGGCATTCTGGTGGATCACACCACGGCCTCTGCCGATGCTGCGCGGAAACTTTACGATCTCGCCAAGGCAAAGGGCATCGCGTTCATCGATGCGCCGGTTTCCGGCGGCCAGGCCGGTGCGGAGAATGGCAAGCTCACCGTCATGTGCGGCGGCGATCAATCTGCGTTCGACACCGCCAAGCCGGTGATGGACAGCTATGGCAAGGCTGTGACGCTCATGGGCGGCTCGGGCGCAGGCCAACTCACCAAGATGGTCAACCAGATCTGCATTGCCGGGCTGGTGCAGGCGCTGTCCGAGGGCATTGCCTTTGCAGAGAAGGCCAAACTCGATCCGCTGCTGGTGTTGGAGGTGATCTCGAAGGGCGCCGCGCAGTCGTGGCAGATGGAGAACCGTGGCAAGACCATGGCCGAGCGGAAATTCAACTTCGGCTTCGCAGTCGACTGGATGCGCAAAGACCTCGGCATCTGCATGGAAGAAGCCAAACGCAATGGGGCAAAGTTGCCCGTTACCGAGATCGTCGACAAGTTCTATGCCGAAGTACAGGCGGCTGGCGGCAGCCGTTTCGATACGTCTTCGCTGATCACCCGGCTGTAGAGTCCTGGGCCAGCCGGGGGCCCGCCGGAGTCTAAGGGTCTGGCCCAGGCATCTCTCTTCTTTTGTGAACTGGTTCACATTTTTAATGAGTGAACTGCATCACAGTGCTTGACTTGGATCAAGCCCGCAAAGACGGGGAAGGGAGAGCACGCATGGCACGGATTGAAATGCCGCCTATTGCAGGCTGGAGTGAGGAACACGAGCGCGAGCTTCGCGCAATGCAGGTGGATGAGCTTTACCGCTCGCTGCCTTTTGCCACGGGAGCGGCGTTTCTCAGCGCTGGTCTGACCTTTGCGGTGCTGATGGATACCGGTGCCGGCGCCGCCGGGATGTACTGGTTCATCATGTTCTCGCTGGTCACCTTGTACCGGTGTGGCATCCTCATCGCCCAATCCAGAAATACAGGCCACACCCCGGAGACGTGGGCACAGCTCGCCATCGTTGGCAATGTTGTCGCAGGGCTGCTCTGGGGATTGCTGGGAACAGTGCTCTTCCCGGCGTCGCCCAGTTACCGCGAACTGTTCATTGTCATGGTGATTTGCTGCAGCGTTGGCGGATCAGTATCCAGCTATGCGCCGGTCAAATGGGCGCATCCGGCCATGGCATTGCCAGCGGTTGTGCCGCCGATTTTCTACCTCACTTTCGCGCGTGACGGCATCCATGTCTATTCGGCCTTGACCGCATTCGTGTTCATGATCATGGTGGCTGGCATCGCGCTGCAGCAGCATCGGCGCATCACGCAGCGCCTGCGGCTCACGCTGGAGAATCGGGAGCTTATGCGGCGACTTTCAGCCGCCAATTCTTCCCTGTTGCGCCAGAACAGTGATCTTGAGCTGCGCGCGGCGGAAAGGCTGCAGTCCGCCCTGAGCGAAAAGGATCGTGCTGACCTCTTGGCCCTGCATTTCGCGACGACTCCGCTGGCCATCATCGAGTGCGATGCCGATCTCAGGCTGGTGTCCTGGAACGATGCCACCCGGAGATTGTTGGGTCTCAGCATCGACACCCTGCGCGGCCAGCCACTTCTGTCGGCAATCTGCGTGGAGGGAGAGGGCAAGGGCAAGGGCGAGGGCGATGTGATCGGGTCGGCAATTCGAAAGGTGGCTGCGGACGGCTCACCCGTTTCGAGCCGAGGGAACTTCTACACGCTGGATCGACGCCTGAAGAAGGGCTCATTCCACATCACGGCGCTGCGACAGGGAAAAGTGAGCCCGTTGCGGATCGCCATCATCATCTCCGACTGGCGCGACAACGGGGACGCGCGACGCGTGGCCTGAGACCACGTTTCCGCTGGACAGCAGCGCCACGCCGTAAAATGCCGGATTGCACACTTTGCATCCGGCATCCATGTCCCGCCCCGTAGCAAACACTCCCCCGCCCGACTTACGCCTGCCACAGACGCTCCTGGCCCATTGTCTGTTGACCGACCGTGAGCGCCTGTTGCGCACCGCAGGCAAGGTGAGGGCGCTCGAGCGGGCGGGCAAGCCATCTGATCGGGCCAGGGCAGAGCTCGAACGGGCCTGTGCCGATGCGGCAATGCGCTGGGAGGCGAGGGTGGCGAAGCGTCCCGTCTCCAGCTTCCCTGACGATCTGCCCATCGCCGAGAAGCGCGCCGACATTGCGGCACTCATCCGCGAGCATCAAGTTGTCATCGTCTGCGGTGAGACCGGCTCGGGCAAGACCACACAGCTACCCAAGATATGTCTCGATCTCGGGCTGGGTACTCGCGGCCTCATCGGCTGTACCCAGCCGCGCCGCATCGCGGCACGCTCGCTGGCGTCGCGTCTTGCGTTCGAGTTGAAGGCACCGCAGGCCGTCGGCTTCAAGATTCGCTTTCAGGACCATACGCACCCGGATGCCTGCGTGAAAGTGATGACGGACGGCATCCTGCTGGCGGAGACGCATGGCGATAGCGATCTCTTGCAGTACGACACGCTCATCATCGACGAAGCGCATGAGCGCAGCCTCAACATCGACTTCCTGCTGGGTTACCTGAAACGCCTGATTCCACGGCGGCCGGATCTGAAGATCATCGTCACGTCCGCCACCATCGACCCGCAGCGTTTCGCACGCCACTTCACCATCAACGGCACACCCGCACCGGTCATCGAGGTGTCGGGGCGCACGTATCCAGTGGAGATTCGCTATCACCCCGAATTCCTGCAAAGCGAGGAGGGTGAAGCGCTCGACTTGGCCGATGGCGTGCTGAAAGCAGTCGATGAGTTGACTAACACTCATGAGAGCGGTGACGTCCTGGTGTTTCTTCCTGGCGAACGTGAAATCCGCGACTGCGCGGAAGCGCTGCGTAAACATCATCCCGACCATACGGAAGTGTTGCCGCTTTACGCGCGTCTATCCTCAGCCGAGCAGGACCGAATCTTCTCGACCGGCGGTCGGCGTCGCATCGTGCTGTCGACCAACGTCGCGGAAACGTCACTCACTGTGCCGGGTATTCGTTACGTCGTGGATTCCGGCCTCGCCCGCATCAACCGCTATTCGCCGCGTTCCAAGATCAACCTGCTGCAGATCGAGAAGATTTCGCAGGCTTCCGCGCGTCAGCGCTCTGGCCGCTGCGGCCGTGTCGCCGCGGGCGTCACCATTCGCCTGTATGCCGAGGAGGATCACGCCGACCGGCCCGCCTTCACCACACCGGAAATCCTGCGCACGTCGCTCGCCAGCGTCATCCTGCGCATGAAGGCGCTGGGGCTCGGTGACGTGAGCGAGTTCCCGTTCCTGGAGCCGCCCAGCCCGCGCATGATCGAAGACGGGTATCGCCTGCTGTTTGAGTTGGGTGCAGTGGACCTGGAGAAGAATCTCACCCGACTCGGACATGAGCTGGCCAAGCTGCCCATCGACCCGCGCATCGGCCGCATGCTGCTGGCGGGCAAGGCGTCGGGCTGTCTCAACGAACTCCTCATCATCTGCTCCGCGCTGTCAGTGCAGGACCCGCGTGTGCGCCCGCACGAGAAGCAGCAGGAAGCAACGCTCAAGCATGAGCAGTGGGCGGACCCGCAATCGGACTTCCTCGCCTGGATCAAGCTCTGGAACTGGTACGAGGAGCAGCTCAAGCACAAGAAATCCAACCGCAAGTTTACCCAGGAAATCATCGCCAATTTTCTCTCGCCGCTGCGCATGCGCGAGTGGCGGGACATTCATGGGCAGTTGGCTGAGCTGATGCGTGGGGAACTTCCTCCCGTTGCCCAGCCTCGCGCCACAAAAGGGCAGGGGGCCGACCGTCATGCGAAGTCTGCACCCGTTCTTGTTGCGACAAATGCTACAGAGAACGTTTCATCCCTCAGCGGTCCACGCTACGACCTCATCCACCGCGCACTGCTCACCGGCCTGCTCGCGAACGTTGGCACCAAGGCGCCGGAAGGTGACCACTACCTTGGCGTGCGCGCCATCCAGTTCCGGCTGCCGGGCCAGGGCGCGCAGCATGCGGCCCAGAAGCGAACGCGAATGAAGTGGATCATGGCGGGTGAGATCACCGAGACCACGCGAATATTCGCAAGAACGGTGGCGCGCATCGAGCCCGAGTGGATCGAGGATCTGGGCGCACATCTGGTGACTCGCACCCATTTCGACGCGCACTGGGATCGCAAAACCGCGCAGGTGGTGGCGTATGAACAGGTGGCGCTATACGGCCTCATCGTCCAGCCGCGAAAGCGCGTGCACTTCGGCAGCATCAACCCCAAAGACTCGCGCGAGATTTTCATCCGCCAGGGATTGGTCACCGGCGAGTTCGACACTCGCGGCAATTTTCTGGACACCAACCGCAGGCTGGTGGCGGAGATTCAGGATCTGGAGCACAAGGCCCGCCGCCAGGATGTGCTGATCGACGACGACGCGATGTACGAACTGTACGACGCGATCATTCCGGCCGACATCGTCAACGGCGCGGGCTTCGAGAAGTGGCGCAAGGACACGGAGAAGCAGAACGCAAACGTGCTGCTGTTCTCGCGGGAAACGCTCATGCGCCGCGCCGCCAGCGAGATCACGGTGGAGCTGTTTCCCAAGTCGCTGAAGCACCGAGCCGGCGTGTACCCCATCAAGTATCGCTTCGAGCCGGGGCACGTCATGGATGGCCTCACGCTGACGCTGCCCGTCTCCGTATTGAACCAGGTCGAGCCGCATCGCTTCGAGTGGCTTGTCCCCGGGATGTTGCGCGACAAGGTGGCCGCACTCATCAAGACCCTGCCGCAGCGATTCCGCAGCCAGTTCGTGCCCATTCCGGACACAGTCAGCGCGTTCATGGAGTGGCTGTGGCGGCACGACGGGATGCGCGATCTGTCGCGCGCCGAGCGGCCGCTGAATGACATGCTGGCGGGCTTCCTGTCGCAGCACCGTCGCGCCACCGTGGCTGCGAGCGACTTCGATCTCACCCGCGTACCGCCACATCTCTTTGCGAATATTCGCATCATCGACGCGGATGGCGCGGAGCTCGCCATGGGCCGCGATTTCAACGCGCTGAAGGAACAGTTTGCCGATGCGTCGCGCACCATGTTCTCCACGCTCCACCGCAATACCCTGGAGCGCGATGGCGTCGTGCGCTGGGATTTCGGCGACCTGCCCGAAGAAATCAACTTCGAGCGGAATAGCGTGCGCTACAACGGCTATCCGGCGCTGGTGGATGCAGGAACATCAGTCAACATTCGAATCATGGATGACAAGGAGGAGTCGCTGCGTTCGCATCGCAATGGGTTGGTCCGCCTGTTGATCCTGGAGTTGTCCGAGCAGGCGAGGGTGATCCAGCGTGGTCTGAAGCCCTCCGCCAACGCGGGTTATCAATACTCATTGCTGTCGAACCCACCCGAGCCCAACGCCATGGATTCGCTCAAGGCAGAGATCATGGCTGCCGCCGTGGCCGAGACTTTTCTCGCTGATGCCTTGCCGCGAGAGCAGGCCGAGTTCCACAAGTGCCGCGACCTCCGCAAATCCAATCTCGCCGCCAATGCCCAGCGCGTGTTGGTGCTGATGGACGAGTCCTTCCTTCTCCTTGCGAATATTCGCAAGAGTCTCGACGACCGGTTCCTGAAAACCTGGGAACACGTCGAGCCGGACATTCGCTCGCAGCTGGAGTTGCTGTTCTGGAAAGGTTTCGTCGCCGCCACGCCCGTCGCACAACTCACCCACTATCCGCGTTACCTCAAGGCCATCGAGCTACGCGTCGCCAAGATGAAACAGGGCGCCATGGAGCGCGACATTGAGCGCCTCAGGGAGCTGAAACCCCTGTGGCAGAATCTGCTCAATATGAAGAACAAACTTTCGCCTGCGGCTCAGCAGTATCGCTGGATGGTTGAGGAATTGCGCGTGTCCCTTTTTGCGCAGGAATTGCGGACGCCGATGCCGGTGTCGGTGAAGCGGGTGGCGAAGGCCTGGGAGGAGTTGATCAACCCATGAAGAGCGCTCACACACCAACTTTGTTGCCCTCCGTGCTAACAGCAACTTTGCCTGCGTCAATACTTGGAGTCTTGCTTTGGGCGGATTGGCTGCCGCCTCGTGTGGACTGGTTTGCTCAACCCACCAGCATCGGTACGTTGATTGTGATGCTCGCAGTTGTAATGACCCTTGTGGGCTGTACTGCGTCGGTTTTTCTGTTCCGAAACTCAATTCATGCCGTTCCATGGTGGATGCTGACTCTTGCAAGTCTGCTGGTCGCAATCCTCTTGAGAGTCATGTTTGAAACCGTGCCCGACTGGCCTATCGGAGGTGCAGTTCTTTTGGTGGCGTGGGGCACATTGGCGGCGACGTTGAATGGCTTGGCTTTGGCTGCAGTCGCATGGTGGTCCAAGCAGGCAGAATCCTGAAAGTAGCCCGGATGCAGCGCAGCGCAATCCGGGAGTGTAGTTCCCCCGGATTCCGTTTCACTCCATCCGGGCTACGATCCACGTTCGCCATCATCTGTTTTCATCCGTGTTCATCTGTGTTTGCATTGCCTTTGACCTGAAACCATGAAAAATCACCGCCTCGCAACCCGCATGTCCCACATCTCCCCCTTCGAGGTAATGGAGATCCAGTGATGCACCCGGATTCCGTTTCACTCCATCCGGGCTACGATCCACGTTCGCCCTCATCTGCGTTAATCCGTGTTCATCTGTGTTTGCATTGCCGTTGACCTGACCCCATGAAAACCCGCCGCCTCTCAAACCGCATGTCCCACATCTCCCCCTTCGAGGTGATGGAGATACAGACCCTCGCCCGCCAGCTTGAAGCGGAAGGCAAGGACGTGATCCACATGGAGATCGGTGAGCCCGACTTCCGCACGCCCGAGCCCATTGTGGAAGCCGCAATCAAGGCGCTGCGTGACGAGCGCATGCTGTACACCTCTGCGCTGGGCATGAAGCCGTTGCGTGAAGCCATCGCCGGATTTTATGAAACGAAGTACGGGGTGAAGGTGGACCCGTCACGCATCGTGGTTACAGCGGGCTCAAGTGCCGCGCTCTTGCTCACGTTCGCGGTGCTGCTGAATGCAGGTGATGAAGTGCTCATGGCCGACCCCGGCTACCCGTGCAACCGTCACTTCGTGCGCACCGTGGACGGCGTGCCGATCGGCATTCCGGTCGGGCCGGATACGGACTATCAGCTTGCTGCCAAGCACATCGCGCCACATTGGGGCCCTCGCACGGTGGCCACGCTGGTGGCGTCACCGGCCAATCCCACGGGCACCATCGTGACGCCCGATGAGCTTGCGAATATTCGCAGTGAGGTCGCGCGCCTCGGCGGCACACTGGTCGTGGATGAAATTTATCAAGGGCTCACGTACGGCGTCGAGCCCTCCACGGCGCTGACGTTGGGCGACGACGTGTTCGTCATCAACAGCTTCTCGAAGTATTTCCAGATGACCGGCTGGCGTCTTGGCTGGCTGGTGGTGCCGCCTGCCTATGTGCGCACCATCGAGACGCTGGCGCAGAATCTTTTCATCTCCGCATCTGCCCCTGCACAGTTCGCGGCGTTGGCTGCGTTCAAGCCGGAGACGATTGCGATACTTGAGCAGCGCCGCGCCGAGTTTCATGCGCGTCGCGACTTTCTCATCCCGGCATTGCGCAAGCTCGGCTTCGGCGTGCCGGTGGTCCCGCAGGGCGCGTTCTACATCTATGCTGATTCCAGCGCGCTGGGGCCCAGCAGCTACGATCTGTCCCGCCGCATCATGAACGAGGCGCACGTGGCCATCACCCCTGGAAACGACTTTGGCAGCAATGAGCCACAGAAGCACGTCCGTATTGCCTACACTCGGCCCATCGCGCGGCTAGAGGAGTCGATGGCGCGATTGGCCGCGCTGAAACTAGCCCGCTGAGGCGTGCACTTCAAGTGCAGGTGGAGTTGGAGCAGGCAAAGAGAAGGGGCGGGAAAATCCCGCCCCTTTGGACGCTACGGGTGAACGCAACTCAGAACGAGTGGCGCAACCCGATACCGAAGCCCTTGGGATCCTGTCCGGCAGCGATGGTGATGTCGTTCGCGCCAAAGTTGTTGGTGCCCGCTGACTCGTTCTTGATGTTGGCGTAAACCAGATACACGTTGCTGCGCTTGGAAAATGAGTACTGATAGCCCAGTGCGGTGATCTTGGCATCCTGGGTGTCGCCGCCGCTGACATCGCTCTTGCCGATGTAGCCCTTGATTTCGTGCGGGCCGGTCTCATAGGTCACGGCGAAGAGGGACGCTTTCTTGTCCGGCTGGTTGGTGCGTGTGATCTTCTCCAGCATTACACCAAGCTCCCAACCCGAGATGCGATAGCGACCAATCAGTTGGCGGCCCTTTTCGGTACGCCCCGCCGCGGCGGCGGTCGAGCCGTTCTGGTCCTTGTGCTCCTCGTGCGAGGCTGCCAGGTAGATGGCCTTGTTCTCGTAGTAAAACGAGACGCCCCTTGAGCTGGGATTGGCCGTGGCGGTGCGCGCTTCGTTGGCGGAGTAGTTGGCGCGCGCATAGAAGCCGTCCCATCTGGGTGTCCAGTACTGGATGACGTTGTTCTCGCGCCGGTTGAAATTGCCGTCGTCGTGCATGATCGAAGTGAAGCCAGCTATTGTTACATCGTTGAAAGGGTCGACGCGGTTGGCTGCGATCTTGTACGGTGAGTCCCAGCGACCGAGTAGGACCGAGCCCCAGCTGCCTTGCAGGCCTACGCCGGAGTTGCGGCTGCCGATGGTGGAGTTGCCGACGTCTGGCGCCGCGGCGCTCTCGATTTGCCAGAACGCATTGAGCCCGCCGCCAAGATCCTCGGTACCGCGGAACCCGAGCCGTGAAGCCTGGTTGGAGACTCGGTTGCGTGAAACAACACCCGCGCCGCCATCGGCCTTCACGCTTTCAAAGGTGACGTTGAGGATGCCGTAGATCTCCACTTTCGAGGCCGGTTGCTGGGCGTGAGCCAGCTGGGTGAACGAGGCGCACAGCGTGGAGAGCAGTATCGAGAGAGCGGGTGATTTCATGGTTTTCCCATTTAGTTGTAATTAGGTCGGTGGGTCAGGAGTTGGCGATGGCAAGGAATGCTGCGTTCAATGCCTTGGCTGACTCGTCGAGCTTTTTCCTTTGTTGCGCAATCCAGGCGGCATCTGCGGTCTGCTTCTGGCGAGCCTGGTCCAGCATCTTCTTCACCGACGCCGGTTGCGGCCCGCCGGTCCCCTTGGCTGCCGCGATCATGCCTTCAGCGGAGAGCGACTCGCGAAAGCGCTTCTCGGTGAGCGGAAAAGTCGCCGCCACCTCGGGATACTTGGCGCGTGCAGCCGCCCATGCCGTCGCTACTTCGGCCATGGTGATGGCCGAGGGCGGTGCGCCACGTGCGCGACCGATGCTCACCAGGTCCGACGCAAAGTGGTGGCCCACGCGGAACGGCACATCCACCTCGCGCTGCAGGACATCAGCCAGCTCCGTGGTGGTCGAGTATTCAGCGGCCACTTCCTCGGCGGCGCGCACCTTGTTGATGGCGAGGCTGTCGAGCAGGCTGTGCATCTGCGTCATCATGGTGACGCCGCCTTCGAGCACCTTCTGTACCTGCTCGCGCTTGTAATCCGGCATGCCGGGCGTCACGTTGTGCGACTGGATGAAGTAGGTCTGCGCGTCGCCCACCACCGTGCTTGCTGTGAGGCGCAGGTTGTTGAGGATAGTGGGGTTGCGCTTCTGCGGCATGATGCTGCTGACATGCGTGTTGGCGCCTTCCTGGATGAGCAACCAGGGCCGCGTCTGGTGATACTGCGTGTGGATGTCGTTCACGAAGCCACCCACCGCAAGGGCCAGGATGCTGGTGGCCGAGGCAAGCTCTGCGCTCACGTCCAGCGTGGAGAGCTGGGTTGCGTCATAGGAATTGACCACGAGGCCATCGAAACCCAGCAGCACTGCCAGCCGCTCGCGGTTGATAGGGAAGCTTGACGTGCCATACACAGCGGTCCCGAGCGGGCTCAGATTGAGTCGTGCATAGCCTTCGGCCAGCCGGTCTGAAGCCCGGCCCAGCACAGCTGCGTGGGCGAGGAGCGTATGCCCCAACGTGGTGGGCTGTGCCTGCACGCCGTTGGTGTAGCCCGGGATGATGGTGTTGGCATGTTCCGCCGCCATGGTGATGAGGCGGGCATGGGTCTGGTTGATGGCCTGCTGCATGTTGAGCACGCGCTCACGCAGCATGACGCGTCGATTGACTGCCAGAATGTCCTGACGGCTGCGGCCGGAATGGATACGGCTTGCGTCTGCACCCGATTGTGCGATGAGCAGCGGTTCGTACTGCAGGTAGTCTCCCGGCCGGCGAGCCCCTGGCTTGGCACCGTCTTCAATGACTTTTTGCAGGCCGACAGCGACGCGCTTGCCCAGATCGCGCGGGATGACCTTCTCTTCGACGGTCACGATGACAGCCGCCTTGTTGAATTCGTTCAGCCAATGAAAGCTATCAGGATAAGCGGTGGCAGGACGCGCCTGGGCGTGCACGCCAATGGCCACAGCGCTGAGCAGGGCACCCAGCAGAATCTGTTTTTTCATTTTGTTCTCTCGACTCCAAACGGTAAACGAAGCGTAACGGGATAATGGCGGTATGTAAAATATATGGAAAGTGTAATATCCATACGAAATGAATATGGATAATCGGGACCGTATAGAGCTTCGTCACTTGCGCTATTTCTGCGCCGTGGCCCAACAGGGCAGCTTCTCCCGTGCTGCCGCGACGCTGGGTATTCAACAGCCGCCGCTGAGTCAGCAGATCCGGCAGCTTGAGCAGACGCTGGGCTTTGCGTTGTTCGAGCGGCATCGCAAGGGCGCCCGTCTGACCCATGGCGGGGCCACCTTTCTCAAGGAAGCCGAAGGCGTGCTGGCTGCCGCGCGTGAAGCGGTGTCGCGCTCACGCCGCTCCGCCGACGGGCTTGCCGGCACGCTCAGGCTCGGGGTGACCAGTTCGGCGATGGCCCACCATCTCTTCCCCCAATTGCTGCGCACCTATCGTGCCGCGTATCCGGATGTGGATGTACGGGTAAACGAGGGCAACGCAGCGATCGTGAGCGAGCGCGTGCATGCAGGCGCGCTGGAGGCCGCCCTCATTCGTCGCCCTGTGCTCGAGCTGTCCGGCATGCGCTATCAGACGTTGGATGTCGAACCGATGCTGCTGGTGATGCAGCATGACCATCCCCTGGCGGCACGCATTGCGCCAGACAAGCCTGTCGGCATGCGTGAGCTGGCCGGCGAGCGCTTCATCCTCGTCCGCCGCCCCGGCGCAATGGGCATGTATGGCGATCTCATCGAGGCGTTTCGCAAGGCCAAGGTCGAGCCGATCATCGTGGCCGAGGTGGAACAGATGCTGACCAACATCGCGCTCGTCGCGGCAGGCTTGGGCGTCTCGGTCGTGCCCGCGTCCATGGTGGGAATTCACGAGGGCCTCGTGGTCTATCGGCGGCTGAATCCTGGGCTGGGGCTTACTGCGCCGCTAAGTCTGGTATCGCAGGCCGCCAACCAGAACGCCGTGCTTCTGCGGTTTCTGGAACTGGCTGCAGCCAGCAATCCGGGCACCAAACGCGTGCCGCCCGGGGTTAAAGCTTCCAGGTCTTGACCACCTCGTAGACGGGTCCCTCTGGCCGCGTGTCGGCGGACACCAGACAGAGCGTGCGGGCCGACCAGAGGATCACGTCGATGGCGCGTTCCTTCACATCCTTGCTGACATGACGCGCCACCGTGATGTGCGGGACGAAGCGCCGCTGCTCCACTTCAAATCCCGCATTCTCGATCTCCATGTAGAGCTGCGCCTGGATGTTGTACAGGTCAGCCGGGACGTGGCTGGTGCCAACCCATGCGACCTGTGGCGCGGAAAATGAAGAAAGCCGGTCCAGCCCGATGCTGAAGGGCTTGCGGCTGATGCGGTCCACGACCGACTCCAGCCGCTTCAGACGTTCGTCGGGCACGTTGCCGACAAAGAGCAGGGTCATGTGCAGCGAATCCGCCTTGACCGCGCGGCCACTCGCTTCGAACGCGATCTGCTCGGCGTAGACAGAAAGCCGCTCGCGCACGGCAGCGTCGGGCCAGAGGGCGAAAAAGGCACGGGCCATGATTGCGAATATTCGGATGTCAGATGACAGCCGGGGCCGGAATCACGCAGCGACCATGGGATGAAAGTTGATGCGTCGCTCTTCGACTGCATGGCACGCCACCTGCGCGCCTTCGAACGACTTCAACTCCGGACGTTCGCTCTTGCAGCGATCGTTGACATGAGGGCAGCGCGGATGGAACGTGCAGCCCGACGGCGGGTTGAGCGGATTGGGTACTTCGCCCGCCACGGGCGTACGTGCCTTGCCGGACATCTTGAGATCGGGAATGGCCGATTGCAGCATCTGCGTGTAGGGATGCAACGGGCGTGCAAAGAGAGTCTTGGTGTCCGCAATTTCCACGATGCGCCCCAAATACATCACGCCAACGCGGTTGGAGATGTGCGACACCACTGCGAGGTTGTGCGAGATGAATAGATAAGTGAGACCGAACTCGCGCTGCAGGTCCTTCATCAGATTCAGGATCTGCGCCTGCACTGACACATCGAGCGCGGAAGTGGGCTCGTCGCAGATGAGGAACTCGGGGTTGGATGACAGCGCGCGGGCGATGGAAATACGCTGGCGTTGGCCACCGGAGAACTCGTGCGGAAACTTTTCGCCATCCAGCGGTGAAAGTTTCACCTGCGAGAGCAGGTCGGCCACACGCTTCTCGATTTCGGCCTGATCCTGCGTGATGCCGTGCGCCATGATCGGCTCGGCGATGATGTCGCGAACGCGCCAGCGCGGATTCAGGCTGGCATACGGGTCCTGGAAAATCATCTGCAAGCGGCGGCGGATGGCCTTCAACTGCTCGCCGGTTGCGGTGGCCATATCCTGGCCGTCGAACAGGATCTCGCCGGCGGTCGGCGTGTAGAGCCCGCAGATAAGTCGGGCGACGGTGGACTTGCCACAGCCGGATTCGCCGACGAGCGACAGCGTCTCACCCTTGTTGATGGTGAATGACAGTCCGTCGACCGCCTTGAGAATTTGCTTGGGCTGGCCTTCCAGCACGCGGTTGAGCCAGGGGCGCGATACGTCGAAATCGCGCGCGAGCCCACGGACGTCGATGAGTGGGGACGTACTCATTGGGCCGCCTGATTTGCCCCCTCTCCCTTGATGGGAGAGGGCTGGGGAGAGGGTGAAAGTGATGCATCGATCATGGTGAGCACATCGTCCATATTGCTGTCCAATTCGTTATTCCAGAATCTGAGGATCCTGAAGCCTTGCAACTTCAACCAATCACTTCGTGTCCTGTCACCGTCAAGTTGCTCAGAGTGATGCCCACCGTCCAATTCCACAATCAGCGCTTTCTCATGGCAAACAAAATCAACAATGTAGCGCCCAATCGGTTGTTGCCTGCGGAACTTGTAGTGTTCAAATCGTTTTGCTCTTAAGTGTCGCCACAGCATTACTTCATGGGGGGTCGAGCGCTTTCGCAGGCTTCGTGCGAATACTGTCAGCTCGGACATCCCCCTCTCCCCTACCCCTCTCCCACAAGGGGAGAGGGGATCAGTCGTGCGGGTGACTCTTCCATTAGGGGAGAGAGCTTCAGCGAGACATCTCCCTCTCCCTTGAAGGGGGGGTCGGGGAGAGGGTGCCCATAAATTAGCCATGGACTGCTTCCTTGTCTTTGGCATGCAACCAGCAGGATGCCCAGGTGTTGCCGGCATTCAGCAGATCGGGGCGTTCGGTGCGACAGCGATCAAAAGCCTTCTCGCAGCGCGGATTAAAAGCGCAACCCTTCGGGATGGCGTTCAGGCGTGGCATCGCGCCGTCGATCTGGGGCAGGCGTTCAACTTCCTGGCCGATGCTGGGAATCGAACCCATGAGCCCGATGGTGTAGGGGTGCTGCGGGTTGTGGATCACGTCCTGCACCGGCCCGATTTCCGCGATGCGGCCGGCATACATCACCGCCACGCGGTCCGCCGTTTCGGCAATCACGCCCATGTCGTGCGTGACCAGCATCACGGCGGTGCCATGTTCACGGCCCAGCTTCTTCAATAGCTGAATGATCTGCGCCTGAATGGACACATCCAGGGCGGTGGTCGGCTCATCGGCAATGATGAGCTTCGGCTGCGCAGCGAGTGCAAGCGAGATCACGACACGTTGGCGCATGCCGCCGGAAAACTGGTGAGGATAGTGGTCGATGCGCTTATCGGCGGCCGGGATGCCCACTTCCTCCAGCAGTTGAATGGCCCGGTCACGCGCCTGCGCCTCGGTCATCGGCAGGTGGGTCATGATCGTTTCGATGATCTGGCGGCCGATGGAGTAGAGCGGGTTCAGCGAAGTCAGCGGGTCCTGGAAGATGGCGCCGATCTCGCGGCCGCGCACTTTGCGCATCTCATCGAACGACAGATTGTCGATGCGCCGGCCATTGAGCAGGATCTCGCCCCCCGCAATGCGTCCCGGCGGCTCCAGCAAGCCGATGATCGCAGCACCGGTCAGCGATTTGCCCGCGCCGGACTCACCGACCACACCCAGCACTTCGCCCGGTTCAATGGTCAGGCTGATGTTGTCCACTGCAGTCAGCGTGCCGCGACGCGTGGGGAACTCCACACGCAGGTTGCGGACTTCAAGAAGCGGTGCGCTCATTTTGTCTGGGCTGCTTTGGGGGTTGGGGTTGGGGTGGGGGTTGGGGTTGCAATGATGTCTGCCAACGGAATGCCTTCCTTGCGCGACTTGGCCAATTCTTCCTCTTGATTGCAACCTGCCACGCTCTCGACATGGTCGATGACGAGGGTCCAATCCTGGCTGAGCGATGTCGCCCGCTCTGCAGCGAGGTAGTAGCGAGTACAGGGCTGGACCTTGAACGCCACGGCCTGTTGCCTGGCGATCCTGATACCGCCCACTGGCGCGGTTTCCACCACCAGCGTATTGACCCCTGCATAGACCCGCTTGGGACGCTCCAACGTGAAATCGCCATTGACTGCAACGATCTGCACCGGATACCGGTTGAGGTAGGTACGGTGATAGGGCGTGCCGTCGAGCAAGGACATCGGGGCGGCAGCGCAGCCCGCCAAGGCCATCAATGCAAATGTGGGAAGGAGGATTTTCATGGGCTCGGTCGGTGGCTGTTTCGCGGGCTCTCGGTCAGAGTGCGAACTAGCTCACGCATCCTTGTATGGGCTCTTCACGGGCGATAACGGGCTCCCAGTCCATCGTGTCAATGCTCTTCCGCTGGACGTTGAGGGTGTAGCGGGTGCAGGGCTTCACATTGAGGCCCAGGGAGCGAACCTCTCCGCCACGATGGCCGATGATGGGCAGGGCCTGGATGCGCACATTGCGCTGTCCTGACAGGATCTTCACGATTTTGTCCTGGTTCGGCTTGCCGTCCACTTCAATCACCATGGCAGCCGAGCGGGCGGGCGTGGCATCACCCATTGCGAGCATGCCTGTCAATTCTGCAGGCTTCGGCTCCGACATTGGCAGGGCTGTGCAGGCGCCCAGAAAGACCAGGGAGGACAAGCAGGGGAACAATAGTTTTTTCATGACAACTCCTATCTCAGTTTGGGATTGAGCGCATCGCGCAGCCAGTCGCCCAAGAGGTTGATGGCCAGCACCAGCACCACCAGTGCCGTGCCGGGGAAGACGGTGATCCACCACTCCCCCGAGAAGAGGAAGTCGTTGCCGATGCGGATGAGCGTGCCCAGCGAAGGCTGGGTAGGCGGCACCCCCACACCGAGGAACGACAGCGTCGCCTCGGTGATGATGGCTTCGCCGATGTGCAGCGTGCCCAGCACCAGCACGGGGCCGAGGACGTTGGGCAGCACGTGGGTGAACATGATCGCGATCTTGCTGCGGCCGATCACGCGTGCCGCCTGCACATATTCCTTGTTGCGTTCCACCAACGTGGAGCCACGCACCGTGCGGGCATAGCGCACCCAGCCCGAACCGGCGATGGCAATCACCAGCACGTACAGCGCCAGCGTGTCGTGCTGATCCTTGGGCAACACCACTCGTGCCACGCCGTCGATGAGGAGCGCGATAAGGATGGCCGGGAACGAGAGCTGGATGTCGGCGATGCGCATGATGAATGCATCCACCTTGCCGCCGACATAGCCGGCGATGAGGCCGAGTGAGACACCGAGCAGCATGGCCAGCATCGTCGCGAGGAAGCCGACCAGCAGCGACATGCGCGCGCCGTACATGATGGTGGACAACACATCGCGGCCCTGATCGTCGGTGCCGAGCAGATACCGTGCCTTGCCGGCCTCGGTCCAGGCGGGTGCGGTGAACGCATCCAGCAGATTGAGTGAAGCGAGGTCGAACGGATTGTGCGGGGCGAGTATCGGCGCCAGCACCGCACCGAGTATGCAGATCAGCGTGACCGCAGCGGCCACGATGATGAGCGGTGACCGCTTGAAGCTGTAGTAGACGTCGCTGTCGAGCGCACGCACGAGCATTGATTGCGCCATGTCAGTGTCCTCCTCCGCCCGGGCGTTCCACGCGCAAGCGCGGGTCGACCACGAAATAGAGCATGTCAACGATGAGATTGATGACCACGAAGATGAATCCGATCAAACAGAGATAGGCTGCCATGACCGGAATGTCGGCGAACTGCACAGCCTGGATAAAGAGCAGCCCCATGCCCGGCCACTGGAACACTGTTTCGGTGACGATGGCGAACGCGATGACGCCGCCCAGCTGCAGGCCGGTGATGGTGATCACGGGGACAAGCGTGTTCCTCAGCGCATGGCCGAAATGCACCGAGCGGTTGGTGAGGCCGCGGGCGCGCGCAAACTTGATGTAGTCCGTGCGCAGCACTTCCATCATCTCCGAGCGCACCAACCGCATGATGAGTGTCACGGGATAGAACGACAGCGTGATCGACGGCAGCACCAGCGCTTTCAGCCCGGTTATCGTCAGCAGTCCGGTGGACCAGAAGGCCAGCTGGGTCACATCACCACGACCGAACGACGGCAGCCAGCCCAGCCACACGGCAAAGATCAGGATGAGAAAGATGCCGATCAGGAAGTTCGGCAACGAGACACCGATGAGCGAAGCGGTGAGCAGTACCCGCGATATCCAGCTGTCTCGCTTCAATGCCGTGTAGACACCCATCGGGATGCCGATGAAGAGCCCGATGAGCGCGGCGGCGAATGCGAGTTCCAGCGTCGCCGGCAGGCGTTCGGCCAGCAGCGCCGAGACTGGACGGCCGAGGCGCAGTGATATCCCGAAATTGCCTTGCAGCGCGTTGACGATGAACACCTTGAACTGCACATAGAAAGGCTGGTCCAGACCCAGCGTCTTCCTCACCTCTTCGCGATCCTGCTGAGTCGCCTCGGGTGGCAGCATGAGCGATACCGGATCGCCCACGAAATTGAAGAGCGAAAAGGCAATGAAGGCCACGGCGAGCATCACAAGCACGCTCTGCAGCAGGCGGCGAATTACAAAGGCGAGCATTTCAATTCAGCCTTGTCTGGTAGAAGTACACAGTATTGACGGGGGTAAAGGCGGCGTCGACATTTTTTTTCATCACCCAGGGAATGCGCTGCTGGTGCAGTGGAATGACCGGCAATTCACGATTGGCAATCAAGAGCGCCTCGCGAATATTCGCATTGCGCTTTGCCCCATCAGCCTCGCTGCGGATTGACTTGATGAGCGCATCCATCTCGGCATTGCGCCAGCGGCCCATGTTGAAATCGCCTTCGCCTTTGCCGCCCGTGCTGTGCAACAGCAAGTTGAGCGTGTAAAGCGAATCCGCCGTCACGCCGCCGCCCCAGGAAAGAAGGTAGAAGCTTGTATCGAACTTCTCCAGCTTGGGGTAGAAGGCCGACTGGATGATGATATTCGGTTTTACCTTGATGCCGATCTGCGACAGCAAGACCGCGACGGCCTGGCAGATGTCGGATGCAGGCTGGTTGTTGCCGCAATCCAGCGTCACCTCGAAACCATTGGGATAGCCTGCCTCGGCCAGCAGCGCGCGGGCACGTTTCACATCATAGGGCAGGCGCTTGTCGGCATCAGCGCTGTAGCCAACCACCTCGGGGGTGACGATGGTGCCGGTGGGCCGCGCCATGCCGCGCATTACCTTGGTCTTGATGATCTCCGGGTCCAACGCATGGGCCACGGCCTGGCGCACGCGCAGATCCTTGAAGGGGTTTTTCTTCTTTTCCGAGCCATACAGGAGCTCGTCGCGGAAGAGATCAAACGCCAGATACTGGATGCGGATCTCCAGCCCGTCCTGCACCTTCAACGACGGATCGCGTTTCAAACGCACCACGTCCTGCGTGGGCGGGTCGATCACGATGTCGACTTCACCGGATACCAGCGCCGCAAGCCGGGTTGCCGGCGACTTGATGGGCAACATCTGCACTTCGGTGAGATTGGTGTTGCCGGCCTTTTCTGCAAAGCCCCACCAGTCGTTGTGACGCACCATGCGGACCCGCACATCCGGCGACCACTCCACCAGCTTGAACGCACCCGTGCCGTTGGCGTTGCGGGCGGAGAAGGTGTCTTCCTTGGCCTTGTAGTCCTGCGGCCTGGCGGCACCGTTCTTCTCGGACCAAGCTTTGTTCATGATGCGGAAATTGGTCAGATGCGACAGCAGTGCCGGGTTGGGCTCGGTGAGGATGAAGTCCACGGTCAGGCGATCGACTTTCCGGGCTGCTTCAATGCCCTGGATCGCTGTCCGCATCTGCGAGGTGGGTGACAGCGCGCGCTCCGTGGAGAACACGACATCATCTGCCGTCATCACCGCACCATCATGGAACTTCACGCCATCACGCAGCTTGAACCGCCAGGTGCGGTCGTTGACCACTTGCCAGGAGGTGGCGAGCCAGGGGATGACTTTCCACTGCGCATCGCGCCACACGAGCGATTCGTAGATCTGGCCGGTCACGCGGGAGGTGGCCAGCAGATTGGCGGAGTGCGGATCGACTGTCTGTGGATCGTCCTGGCTGGCATAGCGGAGCGTCTTGGCGTTGGCCGCCTGTGCGGTCAGCGTGAGCAGCACTACCGTTGCGAATATTCGCAGCAGGTGCGCCGCATCGCGTCCCCCCCTTTGCAAAAAGGGCTTCAAAGTTGAACCCCCCACGCTATCGCGCTCCCCCCTTTGCAAAAGGGGCTTCAAAGTTGAACCCCCCACGCTGTCGCGTTCCCCCCTTTGCAAAAGGGGGGCTAGGGGGGATTTGCATTGGTGCCGCAAAAAGTGGCAACCCGCCAAAATGCATGACTTCGTCGCGCGCAAGAAGACTGGATGGGACACGGTTCCTGTCGAACGTGAGGCCATAAATCCCCCCTCACCACCCTTTTCCAACGGGGGGATCTCCTCAGCTTCGAAATCGTTCTTGTTTTGTCGAGTCTTTTTCATATCTGCTCAAAAACAAACCGCCCGTCAGGGACGCTGACGGGCGGCGAATTATAGCCGTTTGTGACCAACGGCTTACAGGCAAGTTCGCCTTACTTGAACTGCACCCATTTGGCATGCATGCGGTTGTCGGCGCGGTGCACGGCCGTCACGGATTTGCGCATTGCCCAGGGGATAACCTGGTGATGGATGGGGATATGGCCCACATCGGCAATATTGAGCGCCAGTGCCTCCCTGGCCATGGCTGCGCGCTTCGAAAAGTCCTGCTCGGTCTTCAGCTTGTCCACCAGCGCATCGACCTTGGCATTCGAGTAGCCGGAGAAGTTCCAGTTGCCGTCGCCGCCTGCGCCTTTGGTGCGCAGGATCGACTGCAGCGAATACAGCGCGTCAAAGGTCGGCACGCCCCAGCCCAGCAGATACATGCTGGTGTCGGACGTCTGGATCTTCGGGAAATAATTCACCCGTGGCATGGCATTCAGCTTGATCTTGATGTCGATCTTGGCCAGCATCGCGGCAATGGCCTGGCAGATCTTTTCATCATTGATGTAGCGGTTGTTCGGGCAATCCAGCGTGACCTCGAAGCCCTGCGGGTAGCCCGCATCGGCCATCAGCTTCTTCGCCTTGGCCACATCCAGCGGCCAGCGCTTGTCGAACTCCTTCGAGTAGCCGCGCACCTGCGGCGCGATCATCGAGCCGGTGGGGAGCGCGATGCCCCGCATGATCTGCGTGTGGATGGCGTTCACATCGATGGCATGCGCCATCGCCTGACGCACGCGGATGTCCTTGAACGGATTTTTGCCCTTCACGTTCGAGTACAGCAGCTCGCTCCGGCCCTGGTCGAAGTTGAGGAAGATCGTTCGGTTCTCGTTGCCTTCCAGCACCTTCAGGTTGCCGTCGCGCTTCAACCGCTCCAGATCCTGCACCGGCGGGTCCAGCACCAGATCCAATTCACCGGAGAGCAGGGCGGCAACACGGGTCGCGTCGGACTTCACCGGGGTGTAGACCACCTCATCGATGTTGCCGTCCAGCTTGCCCCACCAGTTGGAATTTTTCACCAGCACTGTCTTCACATCGGGATCGCGCGTCTTCAACACGAAGGGTCCCGTGCCATTCGCATTGCGGGCGGTGAAGGTCTCTTCCTTGTTCTTGAAGTCTTGCGGGCGCAGCGCATTGTGCTTCTCGGCCCACGCCTTGTTCATCATGCGGACTTCGGTGAGCTGATCCAGCAGCGTCGGGTTCGGGCCCTTGCTGATGATGTCCACCGTCAGGTTGTCCACCTTCTTGGCACCTTCGATGCCCTGCATGTAGGCGGAGAAGTCGGACGTCTTTTCCAGCGCGCGCTGGATGGAGAACACCACATCATCGGCCGTGAACGGGGCACCGTTGTGGAACGTCACCTTGTCGCGCAGCTTGAAGCGCATCACCGTCTGGCTCTCTACCTTCCAGGACAAGGCCAGTGCCGGTTCGAGTGCCAGCGTCTTGCCGCGCGTGATCAACGGCTCATAGACGTGGTCGGACATGGTGTTGTTCAGACCCTCGTTTTGCGAATGCGGGTCCATCGTGAGCACGTCGCCCTGGCTGGCCCAACGCAGCGTCTTGGCCGTGGCACTACTTGCCGCCAGGGTGAATGCCAGCGCCGACGCGGCCAGCATCGCGGTCAGATTGAATGTGGTTTTCATTGAATTACTCCGTGAAAGATGGCAGTGCGGCGGAAAGTTGACGGCTGGTGCCGGGCCGCAGCAAGACGGGCGATGATGCCGAATGTGACAGGTCAAGTCAACGCGCCGGGTCCAGCGCCAGCGGGTATTTCTGCACCAGTCGCCCGCCTGGCCAGGCGAAGTCGACCAGCATGTCCAGCGACGGCTCGTTGAAGGCACCGGAGGAGGTGACCTTGAGGAACGCCGTGCCGTCCGGCCGCGTGGTGGGTACCAGGCGGATGGAGCGGGCCAGACTGTTGTATTGGATGCCCCGCTCTTTGTAGAGCTCCACACTGGCCACGCGCACGGTGAGCGACTCGAATTCCTTCGGGCCCAGGGCCGTGATCTCGATCTCGCCGTTCAGTGGCTGGCCGAGCGTGGAGTGGACGATGAGCTGGCCGAGACCGGCGGCGTGGGCCAGGCCAGACACAAGGTAGGTGAGGCTGAAGACTATCGTTGCGAATATTCGTGTATGCATGGCGGCGACCCTTTTCGATATGGGGCAGGCTGATTCAGGTGCTTCTCGACACAGGGCGAATATTCGCAGGGTGGCGGGGTGGGGGCAAGGGGCCAGGACTGCGGGTCTGGCCATCCACCCCGTCCACAGCAGGAGGCTATTCCGGTCAAACGCACTGCTTGGCCAGGTTAGCCAAGCAGCGTACACTGCCGACAAGGAGACGCCATGCAAGTCAATATGCTCGACGCCAAAAGCCAGCTATCCAAGCTGGTGAAAGCCGCCCTGGAGGGAGATGACGTGATCATCGCCAACAAGGGCGTGCCCGCTGTCCGGCTGGTGCCGGTCTCGGCACCGCCCCCTGCCCGGAAGCCCGGAGGCTGGGCGCACCTCGTCGCTGCCGCAAACAGTGCCATCGATCCATTCGCACCCGATGTCGAAGCCGAGATCGCCGCGGCCATGGTGGAAGGCGCGCTGGCCCGGCCCAAGGCGACCTTGCCACCCCGCAAACGGGGCCTAAAGTCCTGAGATGCGTCTGCTTCTGGATACGCACATTTTGCTGTGGTGGCTGCAGGCACCCGCCAAGCTGAGCGCGAAATCGAAGCGATTGATTCAATCAGGCGACTGTGCAGTATCAGTTGTCAGCCTCTGGGAGCTGACCATGAAGGAGGAGCGCGGCAAGGTTGTGCTGCCGCCCGTGCTGCACGAGGACATCGTCGAACAAGGCTTTCGTGTGATCGCGCTGCGGGCAGAGCATGTGGAGGCCTGTCGCTCCGTGATGCCCGCAGTTGCTGATCCGTTTGACCGGATGATGGTCGCCGTGGCGAGAGTGGAGCAATTGACCCTGGCCACACGCGATGGTCATTTGCTGTCGCTGGGATTGAAGGGGGTGAGGGAGCTTTAGCGCGGGGCTGTTGCAGCCTGAAGCTTCGTTGCGAATATTCGCAAGGGAATGATGCAAGTGCGACGAATAGGGAGCCTTTTTTCTAGATGCGCGCGCGGTAGCGCGCCGGGTTGACAAGGCGGGCCAGCGGCCCGGCTTTTCAACCCGTTGTAGCTCCCTCTCTCACCCCGGAAAGCTACAATCTAGCCAGTTTGACCCTACGGCTATTCAGGAGTTGTAGCTCCCTCTCTCACCCCGGAAAGCTACAATCGCTGCCACGCGCCAGCGCCGCCTCGTCCCAGTTGTAGCTCCCTCTCTCACCCCGGAAAGCTACAATCGCCGCAATCGCCTGCACCATCGCGATCTCTGTTGTAGCTCCCTCTCTCACCCCGGAAAGCTACAATCTGATCTGCTGGAAACCCGTGCAACGCTTGGCGTTGCACGGGTTTTCTTCTTTCCAAATCGCCTTAAAACAGAATCATTTGGTCAGTATTGACCCGCTTTTCCTGAAAAAGCGGAAGTCCAACTAGCAGTTTCATGCTTGCGAATTGCTTCTCGGTGACGCTTAGCACTCTTACCGACCCCTCCGGAGGTAAGTGCTGAACCAGCCGTTGGAAATGCTTCTTCTCAGCGTCCACGCCGTTCAGAATCCGGCCATAGACTGAGAATTGCAGCATGTCGTAGCCGTCATTGAGGAGAAAGCGGCGAAACTGGGTGTACGCGCGTCGTTCCGCTTTGGTCACTACAGGAAGATCAAATAACACGAGCATTCTCATGAAGCGCCGTGTCTCCGAGCTCATCAGAGTTCGCGCATGTGCTGCTCGAGGCCAAGCAGCCTTGGCAGTTCCAAAGACTGCTCGCCCTCGCCCTCGTACACCCTGGCCAAAGACTCGACTGATTGCTCGATGGAGGACAACGCGCTCATGACGCCTCGTGCCATCCCAACATCGACATTCAGCAAGGCAACCAGGTCGCCCTTGTGTTTGGGAAGCAGTGCCTCTTCCTCGTCTGCTGGTCGCGCCTTGGCTACATGCAGGTCAACGATTGGTCGGTAAGGCTCGATCACGTCGTCTGCGAGATTGAACGCGTTCTGCTCGCTGCGGTGAAACAAGCCAATGGATGGCATAAATCCGTGTGCCACTAGTGCCCGCGCAATGGCGCCGCGAAAAATTGCATAGCCATAGTCGAGGGCGGCATTTGTCCATCGTGCTTGTGAACGATCAAAGTTGTGACCGAACAGCGCGCGGAAGTGGACTGCGCTGGCCTGCGCTTCCAAATTGTCCGGGTCTCCTGAGCGCAACCGGCGCGCATAGGACTGTAGACGGTCGTCGTCACCGGATTGACTTAGCTTCAGGCAGGCGGCTTGGTTGAGTATCTTGATCTTTATGATCTCCGCCCATGCACGCTTGCACGTTGGCTTATCCAGCTTCATCTGCAACCGCATCATGCGTGTGGCGCGGCTGTGTTGCAGGTAAGGAAGGAACACGCCGTTGGGCTGGTGATTGTCGCCAGTGGCGAAGAGGCTGATGCCGTAGTCGGCACATGCTGCAAGAACCGGATGAGTCAGTGTGATCTCGCGATGGTGCAGAACTATGATCGCAATGTCCTCGAACGGGACGTGAGCGACTTGTTCCTGCTCTATGACGAGGGAATAGTGGTCCCGTTTGAGGCGGGCGGGCTGATTGATGACGACGCTACGCCAAGTCACGCCTTGACTCCGCTCGCGCCGAATATGCTCGGCCTAAGACGTCAATCTGAAACTTCTCAAACGAAAGCGCGGTCTTGACTCCAATCCCTTCAATCTGTCCTCCTTTACCTACTTGCTGGCTTCGATCATGTGCCCACAAATTTATGTTTCCAGTGCCTCGATGGCAGCTTGAAAAGTAGCCTGATATTGGTTGTTTTCCCTTCTGAGCTACTCGAACAAAGTCATTCGGATGTAGAGAGAAGCACCAGTCAAAGCCCTCATCAATTTGAGTCCATTCGTCCTCGTCCTTGAAGGCAACGATGGCTTTGTTTGGCAAGCCGATTGTTTTGTGGTGAACGTAGACAGGAACCAAGTGAAACTTCCCACCCTTGGTGAACACATCAACTCGCAACATGCTGTCATTCTTTGCGATGCCTCCTCGTACAGAAATGCCGGACAACTTGTCGATTACAAGCGTTACTGTCCGAACATTCGGACCATTCGGATTACCGTGTTTGTCAGGCTTGCGGAGCAGGTTGCTGGCAGGAAATGCTTTGTCCCCCTTGCCGCCATGCTCCTCCAGCCGCTTGCGTATCGCCGCATACAGTCTCTCGTTGCGCTGAGGATCGATCAGGTTGTCCAGGTCTTTGAGGGTCAAACCGGAAAGAGCCACCTTCTGAGTGACACCGCCCTGCGCACGAAGTCGCGCAGGCTGACCATAGATGGTGTCCTTGTGTGCGGCACCTCCACTGCGTCTCTGCGGCGCTCTCGAAACAAACAGGGGTCTTGCAGCGTCCAGTGCTTCGCCTGAATAGCTGCCCAAACGCTCAAGCTCCGAGCGCATCAATGTCGGATCGTCTATCTTGAGTCGAATCTGTACTTCATCCCGGAAGTGAGGCCAAGGCTCAGGAAAATGGACGGCCAGCTTCTGGTGCATGGCTGGGTTAACGATCTCGCCGGTCTCAAAATCCACGAAGCCTTCCTTCACTTGGTCGAGTTCCTTGGTGCGCGAATAGTCCGCAAGGCGCTTGACCATGGCATGGCTGCACGCCGCGACGACCACCGCATCCAGCGCGTGATGCCGATCACTTTCATCGCGAACCTTCAACAACCCCCATCGCATCCGCAAGAAGTTTGTCATCTGACCGGATAAGACAACGCAGCGTTTGTTCTCGCTGCCTTCGGCCAGCTTGAGGAATTGCTCCACCTGGTTCTTGAAGAATCGGCAGAGGTAGCGTGTGTCGTTCAAATTTCGCTCACGGAAATCTGCTGCCGCGTCTTTGCCGAAGTCCTTCCTCAGCAGTCTTGAACGCTTTGCCTGCCGGTAGAGCTTGTTTGATTCAACCAGCGCCACAAATGTGCGCCAACGCTCGCTATTGCTCTCGCCGTCGAGATATTCGTAGGGTGTGCGATTTCCCTTGTTTCGGTTCTCGTTGGAATGAACCAGCACTTTGTTGTTCTTGCTGTCGTCAAAGCTCCTTGAGTAGGGCAGGGCGTGGTCTATTTCCACATAGCCAGGTTCCAGCAGTCGCTCGATGGAGATCGGGGTGCAGGAATAGGCGCACTTACACTGCTGCTCGCGGTAGAGTTTCCATTTATCGAAATCGCCGCCGCGTGGCGCGCCCACGATGCCAAACTGAGAGACGAAGTCTTGGCGATCCTTCTCGTTGCGGTCGCGGTAGCCATCTTGCTCTTTCGCAATCTTGTTCCGTTCATCCATATTGCGAGACAGGTCGCGCGCCATCTCGATGTGGACGGAATGCGGAGAGCCAAACCTGTCCACCAGAGCGTTCAGCACCTTGCGGGCCTGATTGAGTGAGCGCAGAACAACAGGATTGCGTGGGATGTCACCAAGCTGCTCGTTGAACACCATTCGCCCGTCTTTGTCCCGTCCGGAGTAGAGGGATGGCAGCTTGCGATGCTGGCCTTCGCCGACCTTGAACAATTGGCTGTGGTGATAGTCAGCCTTCTCGCAAGCCTCGTCGTAGCGCAAGCCCTGTTCCATGAAGGGAACGATCTTGCGCAGCGCCTTCAGTGAAAGTGCATGGAACTTGTCGAAGCGAATGTCCAGCAGCGCGTCGATGACAATTGCCTTGTTTGGCAGTTGCAGTTTGCCGAGTTCACCTTCTACTTCGTCATCGTCTTTGTAAACGCTGAGCACCCATGCAATGCTGTCCAGTAATTCTGGGTTGGTGCCGATGGACTTCCACTCGTTGTCCAGCAACTTGCGCTGGAAAGATAGTCGGAGTTCATGCCAAGCCGGCAGCCTGATCAAATTGGTGTCTTCGGGATTCTTAGCCTTGTCTTCAGCTTTCTGGCGTTCGCTTGGATAGGAAAGTCCTGCGAATCGAAAGGAGTCTGGCAGGTGCCCGCTCTTGACCAGTGCGGTACGCAAGCTCTTGTAAGTGAATTTCTCGCCAGCCTCATAGGGGAGCGGGAGGGCAAAGCGGCGCTCGCTCTCGTTGAGGGGCCGACTCTTGCCATCCACTGTGATTCGCAGATTGACCAGCCGGGTCAGCCAGACGTGACGTTCAGCCGTATAGCTTGCCTTGGGTGCTCGGTACTCGGCCTTTTCAAACGTGCATCTGCCAAGCATTTTCAGTAGATTCTCTCCGGAGAGCGGCGGCTTCTGCGACCAGAACAGTCCAGACTTCTTGTCACCACTGCCGAGGAGGGCTAGCTGCAACTCTTCTGTTGCATGCGGATTGCCGAGCGCGCGTTGCACCTCGAACAGGGCTGCCATTTCATGAGACAGAAGCTTCCGGGAGAGGGCCTTGCCGTAGTCACCACGTTTGTTGCGTTGAGCATCAGGAAATTCTGAAAGGACCATTTCTGCCGCAGTGCGGTAGTTCTTATCCTTCATCAGTTTGTTTGTCGCCGCGAGTCCTTGCTTAACCTTTCCGCCCTCACTTTTTGCATCACCCTCTGCAGCCTTCTCCTCCGCACGACTGATCCAGTGAAAGCCGCGGTGTTTTGTGAGGTGATAAAGCACTCTCGCCCACGACTCGGCATCGAGTTTCTCGTCAAGCGCCTTGACGCGAAGCTTCCATGGAGAAGTGTCTGGGGGTGGCAGCGCTAGGAACTTCTCCGCGTCGGAAATCAGACCAGTCCGCTTCATGACTCTGGCGAGTTTGGTCATGCGCCAAGCTCGCCTGCGCAAGCGCCTGCGCATCAGTCTTGCGCTGCGGCGGGCCAGGTTCAGTGACTCGCCCTCCTTGGCCGTCTCCGCTTTGTCGAAGCAGCGAACTCCAAGGTCAACGATGCGCGTCTCATTGATGACTGCCCAGCCTACGGACGCAATGCCAATATCAAACCCAAACGTCAGTGGTCCCAGAGCGTGCTTGTCAGACATTTTCTTCTCCTCCATAATCCAAGCCTTGTAGCTTTCCGGGGTGAGAGCCGTTGCTACAATAAAGAATCGAAAGATTCTGTATCCAAGCCCGGCGGGTCAAACCGCCGGGCTTTCTCATTTGGGTGTTCCAAAACATGACCATTGCGAATATTCGCAATGTCTTCAAGTAAATACAACTACTAACCCTCGTGGGGTCCCAAAGCCCGAATCCAGGCCCGTGCGGAGCCCTCTGGTAGAATTCCCTCTCAATTTCCCCCCGCTTTTCGAGGTTTCTGATGACGTACGTGGTCACCGAGTCGTGCATCAAGTGCAAGTACACCGACTGTGTCGATGTCTGCCCCGTGGATTGCTTTCGGGAGGGGCCGAACATGCTGGTCATCGATCCGGACGAGTGTATTGACTGCACGCTCTGTGTCGCCGAGTGCCCGGTGGAGGCCATATTCGCCGAGGACGACGTGCCAGAGAGCCAGCGCGCGTTCACGCCGCTGAATGCGGAACTGGCGAAGCTGTGGAAACCCATCGTGGAGCGAAAGCCCGGTCCGCCGGATGCGGATGACTGGAAAGATGTGAAGAACAAGGCGCATCTGCTGGAGAAGTGAAGTGCCGCCTCGTTTGGGTGTTCAGTCATTAGACTAATGCGCGCCCCCTCTCCCCAACCCTCTCCCGCGAGGGGAGAGGGGGTTGAGTCCGCAGTTCGATACGCCACGGCACCCTCGCAGCCTCCTCCCGCTAGGAGAGAGGGACACAGATTCGAGGGGCGCACATGATGCCAGGCGATCTGGTGCAGCGGCTCACCGCTGGTGCCACGCTGGTGACGCCGAACCGGCGGCTTGCCCAGCACTTCAAGAATCAATTCGATGCCGCCCGGCGCGACGCTGGAGAGACGGTGTGGCCGAGTGCGGACATTTTGCCGTGGCCCGCGTTCGTCGCGCGCTGCTTCGAGGCGATTGCGGCAGAGCGGGAAGATGCGCCGTTGTTGCTTTCCGCCGAGCAGGAAGCGGTCTTGTGGGATAGCGCCGTGGAGCGTGCCGCCGTGGAGCGCGGACTCTTGTCCGTGACGCAGACAGCGGCGCAGTGTGCTGCGGCCTGGTCGCTGGCCCACGCATGGCAGCTCTGGGCCCGCGTGAAGGCGGTGCCGCTGTCGGAGGATGCGCGCGCATTTGTCGCCTGGGCGGAGAGTTATGAGGCGCAATGTCGGCGTGCCGGCTGTCTGGACAGTGCAAGGCTCGCCGCGTGGGTGGGGGATCACCTTGCTTCCGTGAATTGGAGCCGGCCGGGTACGCTGCTGCTCGCGGGCTTCGATCTCTCCACCCCGGCGCAGCGGGCTTTGCTGGATGCGTTTGTTCAATCCGGTACCACCGTGGAGGATCTCCCCGCGCCATCGCGATCCGGGTCTGCCGTGCGCGTGGCTTGCGACAGTGCGGATGAGGAGCTTTCAGCCGCCGCCCGCTGGGCGGAGGCGCGGCTGGCCGCGAATCCGAATGTGCGAATCGGTGTGGTCGTGCCGGATCTGGCCCAGCGGCGCGAAGCGGTATTGCGAATATTCGCAGAGGTGCTGATGCCGGGGGATGCGTCGGCAGATGCCAGCCTGGCCGCCGTGGATGTTTCGCTGGGCGAGCCGCTCTCGGATTGGCCGCTGGTGCACGATGCGCTGTTGTTGCTGGATGCGGCCAGGGTGCGGCCGCTGCCGTTCCAGCACTGGAGCGCGCTGGTACAGAGCCCGTTTCTGGGTGGCGCAGTGGCGGAATCTGCGGCGCGGGCGCGGCTGGATGCGTTGCTGCGCGAATCCTGCTTCGCGGAGGAATCGCTGGATGGTTTCCGCCATGCGCTCGCGGTGGCGCAATCCCGCGCAGCCACGCCAAGGCTGGTTGCACAGTTGGCTGCGCTGTCTGGTGAGGTACGCGGTGCCGAGACCCTGCGGCTCGCGCCGTCCGAATGGGGCCAGCGGTTCACGCAATGGCTGACCCGTGCCGGGTTCCCGGGCGAGCGATCGCTGGATTCCGTCGAGCATCAGACATTGACCCGATTCAAGGCGCTGCTGGAGGGGCTCTCCGCGCTGGATCGGGTCATGCCGCGCATCACGCTGCCGGATGCGCTGGGCCGCGTGCGCCGACTCGCGTCTGACACCTTGTTTCAGCCGGAGGTGAAGACTTTTCCGGTGCAGGCGTTGGGCATTCTGGAGTCGTCCGGGCTCAGCTTTGATCATTTGTGGGTCTGCGGGCTCACGGCCGATGCCTGGCCGCTGGCCGCACGCCCGAACCCGTTTCTGCCGGTGACGCTGCAGCGCGAGGCAGGTATTCCTGAAGCGTCTGCCGCTGCCGCGCTGGTGGTGGATCAGCGGCTCACTGAAGGCTGGCTGGCGGCAGCGCCGGAGTTGGTGATGAGCCACGCCACGCACGATGGCGACCGCGAATTGTCACCCAGCCCACTTGTTGCGCGGCTGCCGGTTGCACCGCTGCATGACGTGTCCCCACCCGTCGCAAAGAGCACAGCGGAGCGCATGCTGGCCGCGCGGGCGGTGGAGTCTCTGGTCGATGAAACCGCGCCGACGTGGGCAGGCACCGGCCCGCTCTCGTCCGGCGTGGCGGCGTTGCGGGATCAGTCGGCGTGTCCATTCCGCGCGCAGGCTCGCCATCGGCTGATGGCACGACCCCTGGCCCAGCCAGAGCCCGGCCTTGACGCGATGCAGCGCGGCACGCTCTTGCATGCGGTGCTGCAACACGTGTGGACGGAACTGAAAGATCAGGACACGTTGTTTGATCAGGACGAGGTCGCATTGTCTGGCTTGGTCGGACGTGCGGTGGCTGCGGTCATTCCGCAGCATCGCGCCGCGCTGCCGCTCCGCACGCAGCCGCGCATGGCGGCCATCGAGTCGGCGCGGCTCCTCCGGCTCACGCTGCTGTGGCTTGAGGTGGACAAGGAGCGGTCACCATTTCGCATCGAGACATTGGAGGACAAGCGCGTGGTGCAGGCAGGCGCGCTGCCGCTCAGCGTGAAGCTGGATCGCATGGACCGCGTGTTGCTGGGTGATCTCGCTGGCCGCGCCGTGGTGATCGACTACAAGACCGGGCCGGCGAAGGTATCGGGCTGGGATGGCGAGCGCCTGGATGAACCGCAGTTGCCCCTGTATCTGCTGGCGGATCCGGACGACATTGCCGCTCTCGCGTTCGCGCAAGTGAAGCTCGATGAGATGGGCTACAAGGGGCTCGCTGCGGCGGAGGGTGTGGCACGCGGCATTCGCACGCCGGCAGCGGAAGATGGCGAGAGCGACGCGGCGGCCTGGCAGCGCAGAGTGGATGAATGGCGCACAGCCATCACGGCGCTGGGCAATGCGTTTGTCGCGGGTCATGCCGCCGTGGACCCCAAGCAGCCCAAGACGTGTTCGCAATGCGATCTGCACATGCTGTGCCGCATTGGTGACAACTACGGTGACAACTACGCCGAGACCGTGGACGAGGAAGAGAACGCCAACGGCATTGCCGCAGTGAGGGGCCGCGATGAGTGATCCGCGTCCTGAGCCCGCTGACCACGCCGCGCGGTCGGCTGCGCTGGATGTCTCGCAAAGCTTCATCGTGCAGGCCCCGGCGGGGTCGGGCAAGACCGGGCTCCTCATCCAGCGCTACCTCGCGCTGCTGGCGACGGTGAATGAGCCGGAGGAGATTGCCGCCATCACCTTCACCCGCAAGGCCGCGGCCGAGATGTCGCAACGCGTGTTGGAGGCGCTGGCGCTGGCACGGGAGCCTGCGCCCACCGAGCCGCATCGCCAGGCCACCTGGCGGCTGGCGCGGGCCGCTGCGGCGCGCGATGCCGAGCGCAACTGGCATGTGACCGACAACCCGTCGCGGCTGCGAATGCAGACGATCGACTCACTCTGCGCATCGCTCACGCGCCAGATGCCGCTGATTTCACGATTCGGCGCACAGCCCGGCACGACCGATGAGGCCGATCCGCTTTACCTCGAGGCGGCGTACAACACGCTGGCACTGCTCGAGTCGAAGGATCGCGCCGCAGATGATGTGGCGGCATTGCTCACCCATCTCGACAACAATTTGCCGCAAGCCACTGCGCTGTTGGCGGCAATGTTGAAGAAGCGCGACCAGTGGCTGCGCCACCTCGGTCGTGCCGGGGATCGCCAACATCTGGAATCCGCCCTTGCGAATATTCGCAGGGCGGCGATGGCGGCCGTGCTGGACGTGTTGCCTGAGGGTATCGAGACCGCGCTGGAAACCGGCGCCTGGGCGGCAGACAATCTGGCTGCCATCGGTGCTGCGTCACCCTTGCTGGCCCTGATGGCGCTGGATGGCTTGCCCGGCACGGACGACGCTGACGTGCCGCTGTGGCAGGCGCTCGCGGAATTGTTGCTCACCCAGAAGGACACCTGGCGCAAGGTGGTGAACAAGAATCAGGGCTTTCCATCCGAAGGCACCAAGGCAGAGAAAGACCAGTCGAAGGCGATGAAAGCGCGGCTCGTCGAATGCATCGGCGCAATGTCTGCCGCGCCGCAGTCGGAGGCATTCCGCCGTGCCCTTGCGAATATTCGCGTCCTGCCACCCCGCGAATATTCGCAAGCGCAGTGGGAGGCGCTGGAGGCCATCGCAAAGCTCCTGCCGCGCGCGACAGCCGAGTTGTGGAACGTGTTCGCGGCAGCCGGCGAATGTGATTTCGTCGAGGTCGCGCAGGCCGCCAGCCGCGCGCTCGGTGATGCGGAGGCACCGACCGATCTGGCGCTGGCGCTCGACTATCGCATCCGCCATCTGCTCATCGATGAATTCCAGGACACGTCGTTCACGCAGTTTGAATTGCTGGAGAAGCTGACTGCAGGCTGGCAGCCGGGCGATGGCCGCACGCTGTTTCTGGTCGGCGATCCGATGCAATCGATCTACCGCTTTCGCGAGGCGGAGGTGGGCCTCTTCCTGCGAGCGCGGGCGGTGGGCGTGGGCGGGATCGTGCTGACACCGCTGCAACTGTCGGTCAATTTTCGCTCGGCTGCGGGGATTGTGGATTGGGTCAACGCCACGTTCTCGGTCTGCATGCCGCAGGAGGAGGATGTGGGGCTGGGTGCCGTGCGGCATGCGCACGCGGATGCGTTCCATCCGGCCGGTGAGGGACCTGCTGTCGAGATGCATGCACTCTTCGCTGATGAGCCGGACACGGAAGCGGCACGCGTGGTGGCGCTGGTGCAGGACGCGAGGGAGAAGTCGCCCGAATCCAGCATCGCCATCCTTGTCCGCTCGCGGTCCGTGTTGCAGGACATCGTGCCGGCACTGAAGGCTGCGGGCCTGGGCTTTCGCGCGGTGGATATCGATCCACTGGCTTCGCGGCCGGTGGTGCGTGACCTCACGGCGCTGACGCGTGCGCTGCTGCATGGCGCGGACCGCATTGCGTGGCTTTCGCTGCTTCGGGCACCCTGGTGCGGGCTGACACTGGTGGATCTGCATGCGTTGTCATCTGATAGTGTCGCCGCGAGCCACACGATCTGGGAGATGCTCTGTGCGGGCGACCTCGCGTTGACCGTTGATGGCATGGCACGCGTCGCACGGTTGCGCGATGCGCTTACACCTGTGCTGGCCGACAGCCGTCGCGGCACGCTCCGCGAACGTGTCGAGCGCGCCTGGCATGTGCTGGGTGGCCCGGCAACCGTGGAGAACGCGGCCGCGCTGGATGATGCGGCGCTGTTTCTCGATCATCTCTCTTCACATGAGCGCGCCGGGACACTGGCCGATGTGGCCGATTTCGAATCCACACTCTCGCGGCTGTACGCGGCACCCGATCCGGCGGCGGACGGTCGTCTCGCGATCATGACGCTGCACAAAGCCAAGGGGCTCGAATTCGATACGGTGATCATTCCCGGGCTGTCGAAGCGCGCACCGGTCGCGAACAAACAACTGATGACCTGGGTGGAGCGGGCGCGCCTTCTGCCTGATGGCACGGCAGGCGACAGTGAGCTGCTGCTGGCGCCGGTCGCGGCGACCGGCACAAAGGGGGATCCCATCAACGCCGCGATCCAGGCCATCTCGACACAGCGGGAAGCGTTCGAACGCACCCGGCTGATGTACGTCGGCGCCACGCGCGCCAGGCAGACACTGCATCTGCTGGCAACGCTGCGGCGGGCGCAAGGGGAGGAGGGCGTTGCCGTGGCCACACCGAATGCGTCGTCCTTGCTCGCTTCGTTGTGGCCGGTGGTTGCAGAGGCGGTGTTGGCACGGAGCGCTGCGACACCCTGGGTCGATGCGGGCGAAGTGCCTGACGCTATCGCACGGCCACCGTTGACGCGACTGGTCTCCGGCTGGACGCCCCCCGCGCTCTTGGCCGCACGGGTGCCATTGCCCAAGCTAGCGGCGGTGGCATCGACCGATGCAGTGTCGTTCGACTGGGCGTCGCCGACGGCGAGGCACATCGGCACAGTCACCCACCGCTGGCTGCAGCGGATCGCGGAGCAGGGCGTCGAGGCGTGGCACACCGACCGTGTCACTGATGAGGGTCCGGCCATTGAACGTGCGCTGCGCCAGCTCGGCGTGGCGGAGCCATTGTTGGCCGATGCACTGGCCCGGGTAACAGGCGCGCTGACCCGGGCGTTGGCAGACGAACGCGGTCGCTGGCTGCTGGGCAACCAGTCAGCGGCGGCCTGCGAGGTACGCCTGACCGGTTGGATTGAAGGCGAGTTGATGGATGCGGTGATTGACCGCACGTTCCGTGACTCGGCCGGGACGCGCTGGATCATCGACTACAAGATTGGCGGGCATGAGGGCGGCGATCTGGCTGCTTTCCTGGATCGCGAACAGAAGCGCTATGCGCCACAGCTGCAGCGCTACGCCGCCCTGTACCGGCACCTGGATGCCGGCGCGCCGGTGCGGCTTGCGCTGTACTTTCCCGCGCTCGGCGGTTGGCGGGAGTGGGCGGCGGGGTGAGGGTGGCAAGAAAGCCTCAAGTCACCAAGCCTGGATGATGATGGTGCATCTGCTGCAATGCAGCAGCACTGCGTTGGTGCGCTTTTGGCGTGAATGTTGAAATGGTCGAGCGTCCGGCTGCCGCGTCGTGATGGGTTGTTTCGCAGGGTTGCAACACGACTTTCCGGGAGAGCGTCCGGGTTTTGACGCGCATTGAAACCAGCGGCCATACCCGCGACATATACCGGCCGCATAAGCACGCTGGCACGGCTGATGCTTTGGGGTGGCAGGCCAATTTCCGGAAGTGAGCATGTCTGAAATCATTCCCCTGCTTCGTCTGCTGAATCAACCGGGCGAGCTCGCACCCACCTTCAATGCCGCCGACGGCTGTCGCGCCGCCGCTGCGATGCTGGATGGTGGCGTCGAGGACTTCGAGGCCGGTGCCTTGTTGTCTGGCTTGTCCCGGCATGCGACGTCCCCTGCAGTCTTGCTGGGCCTCAAGGATGCTTTGATCGGACGTATGCAGGCCCTCAAACTGCCGGATCGCCGCAGCCCGACGCGAACGGTGGTGCTCCCCAACTTTGGTTGCACGACGGGCGGGGCCGTGGCGGCGCCGTTGTTGCCGATCGTAGCGCTGCTGCTGCAGCGCCTCGGTGTGCCCGTCATCATCCATGGCGCGTTCGAAACCACGGGTGGCATGGCGGTGACATCGGTGTTTCGCGAGCTTGGCGTGATGCCGTGCGCCACGCGCGCGCAGGCTGAAGCCCAGTCGGCTGCGGGCCACGTCGTATTGCTGCCGCTGACGCTGGTTGCGCCGGGGATGGCAGCGATGATGGCGCAGAAGGCGCGGCTCGGTGTGGAGACACCCGCCCATGTGCTGGCACAGCTGCTCATGCCGGTAGCCGATGGCGCGGTGCAGGCCGTCGCCTGCCGAAGAGGCGAGCGTGAACGGGTGGACATGGTGGCGACCGAGGCGCTGGCATTGTTGTGCACGGAGGGGGAAGGCGTGTTTGGCTCGCCGGGCTGCGAGATCGCCTGGCGCGCGCGCGAGGCCCAGGGGTGGCAGCCGCTCTTCGTCGCCGATGCCGCTTTTGGTGACGCACGCATCATGCAGTCTCGGGCGGTGGCTGAATGGACCCAGGCCATCCTGAAGGGCAAGCATTCCGTGCCGGTTGCTGTTGCCCATCTGTTGGCAGGGCTGCTGCTTGTCAGTGGCTACGCACGTGATATTCACGAGGCCAAAGCCGTGGCCGCCGTCGAAGCCGGAACGCTCGCCGCTGCCTGAAACGACAGAGGGTGATCGGCGTGCCTGCCGCGCCAGAGCGGCACGATGCCCCGCGGCGTGCGTGATAACATCGTTTTCATGAAAAATCCGCTCGACAGTCTGCCCGGCACCATCGTCTGTGGACTCCTCCTGACCGTGGTGCTGTACCTGCTGGTACGCAACCTGATGCAGGCCTAGGTGAACGCCCCCCCCGCTTACTGCGTGCGCGACCCCCAGAGGGGGCGGTCATGAACGGCCCCCCCGCTTACTGCGTGCGCGACCCCCAAAGGGGGTGGTCATGAACGCCCCCCCCGCTTACTGCGTGCGCGACCTCCAGAAGAAGCGGAATGGTGGCTTGGGACGGCCCTGCGCGGCTGAGGGCAGCTAGTGGATTGGGGCAACTTCATCCAGTACGGCCTCACCCGCTGGCTGCACATCATGGCTGGCCTCATGTGGGTGGGCATGCTGTTCTATTTCAATTTCGTGCAGGTTCAGGCGCTTGCTGCGGCGAACAAGGACAACACTGCCGCCGGCATCGCCAAGCACGTGGTGCCACGCGCACTGTTCTGGTTCCGCTGGTCGGCGCTCGTGACCTGGGTAGCTGGTGCCGCGATGCTGGGCGCCAACATCGACGATGCCATGCTCTTCAAGGAGCGCAATTACATTCCCATTGGGGTTGGCGCGTGGCTGGGCACGATCATGTTGTTCAACGTCTGGGTGCTGATCTGGCCCAGCCAGAAAAAAGTGCTGGGACTCGCACCCGCCACCGACGCAGAAAAGGCCGTGGCCCGCAGGCTGGTCTTCCTTGCCTCGCGGATCAACCTGATGCTCGCGTTTCCGATGCTGTTCTTCATGTCCGCGAGCGGCGGGCTGTTTCGGACCTACATGTTCCTCTGAGTGCGCGAGGCAGTCCCGGTGCGAGCGACGCAGGCGCTACAGCACCCTGGCACCTGCGATGCGTCCCGACTCGGTGCAGATGCCGCTGGATGTGGTCACGAACGCGGAGAATGTGGCGCCTTGCGTGTCCCAGGCATCGACACTGGCCAGACCGCTGCTTCCGTCCGAGCAGCTATAGCTTCCTCCCGTGATCTGGCCAAGTCGTCCACGCTGACGGAAGGAGCCAGTGATGGCGCATGCAGTCGGACCGCTGCTCAGTACGATGGACGCGCTGCCATTGCTCACTGACGCCTCGGTCAGCATCGAGCCTGACAGGTCGCCCGACTTCTCCCCGCATGCGTTGATGCGGGCGTTGACGATGGACATGTGCTTGCCGGCATAGTCAATCGGTGTGAATGCGGCACGCGTCAGTTGCTTGCTCGCGGTCGTGTTGCCGATGGTGTAGCTGACCAGGCCGTCATACAACGTGCTGGGGACAAAGCGGATTTCTCCCACAACCCGGGCACTGATGGGCACCGGCCCAAACACGACTTCTCGGAACGATGTGCCCGTGTCGAAGTAAATCACGCCCTGGTAGGTGCCATCGCTCATTTGCGTCGTGACACCGCGATACCAGACAGGCTGCCTGTCATCGTCGAAGATATAGAAAATCAGGATCAGTGACGTGCCTTGTTGCAGTATGTTCACACCCCAGCCGCTCTCCGTGGGCACCCACCACGCATCGGCGTAGTTGGACAAGCCTGGTTCATTCGATGATGGCGCTGACTTGCTTGATGCCGCTGCCGGCACGGGGAAATCGACGAACTTCGAGAGCAGGCCGGGAGAGGCGATAACCGGCAGGGCCATGCCCGCACAAGTTGCGATCATGGCGAGCATTCGGGTAGCTGGATTCATAACTGGTTTCATGGTGTCCTCCGCTCGGATTGAGCATGGTTGTTGCGCCACCCATCGAGGGCGCTGTATGGAGGACAAGATAGGCCATCGCAGGTCTCGCGATCATCAGCTAGTTGGCCATTCCGGGGTAGGACAAAGCCTGATGCGCCGACGATTATGGCGTCGGATGCCCGTCAATTGCCGGGCGGCGCTTTCGTGCGGGGCCTGACATGGACAACGCGAGGTGTGCGAGCGCGGAGGGAAGAGCAGTGGGGTGAGGCGGGGTTTCTTGTCTGTGCCTGCGCACAGACATGCCGCCGAACGCCAAGGCCTTTGTGCCTTGGCCCCGCTTGCGGGGACGCGGGTCGGGAATTCGAGCCGCATGCGGCGAGCCGAATTGCGCCGGAGCCCGATGCAGCGGGCGAGGAAACCCCGCAGCGCAAAGCACCGACGCCATGGGATGCCTGTCAATTGCCGGATGGTGCTTTCGTGCGGGGCCTGACATGGACGACGCGAGGTGTGCGAGCGCGGAGGGAAGAGCAGGGGCCCCGCTTGCGGGGATGCGACCCCGCAGCGCGAAGCGGCGACGCCATGGGGTGCCTGTCAATTGCCGGACGGTGCTTTCGTGCGGGGCCTGACATAGACGACGCGAGGCGTCGCATGAAGCGGGTGCCCGTACCAGCCGTATTGCCACCATGCATCGAACTGCGCGTCCCGTCTGGCCTGGCGCTCGATTTCCTTCAAGTGTGTCTGTTGCATGAAGTCCAGCACGGCATCGGGAACCCCATCTTTGGACAACTGCGCGAACTGGGATGCCGTCAGGCTGTAGATGGTGCGGGATTTTTGCAGCTCGCTGATGATGGTGGCGGCATTGTCACCGCGCTTGGCCAGGACGACGATCTGTTCCGGCGAGATGGGCGGCGGGCCTTCGAACAAGGGTGAGTTGGCACAGCCACCCAACGCCAGCAGGGTGATGACGGGCAGGGTGTGGCGAAGTTTGGACAGGTTCATGGCGGGCTCTCCTGGTGTGGTGCAGAGACTATGGGCTGGTTCAGAAACTTTGACTGCTGTTTCTGATACGCGTTCAGCGTCCCCTCAGATGATTGAGGGGCAGGGCGGGCGTGTCTTTGATGCTCTCCAGAACGAACGAGGACTTCACGTCGATGACACCGGGATGCTTCAGCAGCGAATTCATCACGAAGTCGGAAAAGTGCTGCAAGTGCTCGACGTGGATGCGGAGAAGATAGTCCATATCACCCGTCAACGCGTGGCAGCCCACCACTTCGGGCCAGTCGCGCACTGCCTTGGCGAATGCATCGGTCGGCATGCGCCCGCGCTTCTCCAGCTTCACGTTGACGTAACCGACAAAGGACAGGTTGATCTTGGACGGATCGAGCAACGCCACGTAGCCACGAATGACGCCGGCGTCCTCCAGCGCCCGCACCCGCCGCAGGCAGGCGGAGGGAGACAGCGACACCTTGTCCGCGAGCTCCTGATTGCTGAGGCGCCCATCCTTTTGAAGCAGCGTGAGGATGGCAAGATCGGTGCGGCTGAGTGCGACAGGTGCTGGCATGGGCTGGGGTGGTGTCTCGCTCTGGTATTGGCAGAAAGTTGTGTGTATGGGCGAATATTCGCAAGGATGTTGCGAATATTCGCATTTCACTGCCTGAATTGGCAAGCACATTGCGGAGGCGCCAGCCTATAATCCTTCCACCTTTTTGACGCGGGCTGGTGGAGTAATGTCAGCCCGATTCCCATCCGGCCCTGCCGGCCCAGCCAGTTTTTGGAGACAGCATGAACGCCATCGCGAGCAAACACCTCTTCGACAATCCCATGGGCACCGATGGCTTCGAATTCGTTGAATACACCGCGCCGGACACGGCTGCGCTGGGTGCCTTGTTCGAGTCTCTCGGTTTCGTTGCGGTAGCCAAGCATCGTTCCAAGAACGTGCTGCTTTACAAGCAAGGCGGCGTGAACTTCATCGTCAATGCCGAGCCGGACAGTTTTGCCCAATCTTTCGCACGCGTGCATGGTCCCTCGGCCTGTGCATTCGGCATTCGTGTCAAGGATGCGGCCTATGCATTCAAGCGTGCGTTGGAACTGGGTGCCAAGGCCTATCAGGGGCCGGTCGGCCCGATGGAGCTGAATATCCCGGCCATCCAGGGCATTGGCGGCAGCCTGATCTACCTGATTGATCGCTACGGTTCGCGCTCCATCTATGACGTGGACTTCATGCCCATTGCGGGTGTGGAGCAGAACCCGGTCGGTGCGGGACTCCTGGAAATCGATCACCTCACCCACAACGTCTACGTGGGCCGCATGGACACCTGGGCGCAGTTCTACGAGAAGCTCTTCAACTTCCGCGAAATCCGCTTCTTCGACATCAAGGGCAAGAAGACCGGCCTGACGTCACGCGCTCTCACCAGCCCCTGCGGCAAGATCCGTATCCCCATCAACGAGCCATCGGACACCAAGTCGCAGATCCAGGAATACCTCGATGCGTACAACGGCGAGGGCATCCAGCACATCGCGCTGTCCTCGGGCGACATCTTCGGGACGGTGGAGTTGCTGCGCGCGAAGAACGTGCGCTTCCTCGACACGCCGGACACCTACTTTGATCGCATCGACGCACGTGTGCCAGGCCATGGCGAGGACGTGAACCGTCTGCGCAAGAACCGCATCCTCATCGACGGCGAAGGCATCGACAAGGAACACAAGGAAGACAAGCTGTTGCAGATCTTCACCGAGACAGTCATCGGCCCGATCTTCTTCGAGATCATTCAGCGGAAGGGTAATGAGGGATTCGGCGAAGGCAACTTCAAGGCACTGTTTGAATCGATCGAGGCGGATCAAATTGCGCGCGGTGTTGTCTAGTTCGCTGCATCAGGGCAATGCAAACACGGATGAACACAGATGAACACGGATAAGGTCAACTGCCTCGAGACGTTGGTTTTCATCTGCGTTCATCCGTGTTCATCTGTGTTTGCGTTTTGGGGTGATTTCCAATGAACGACCAAAGCATCGCGCTACAACTGAAGTACCTCTCTGGTTTCGGCAACCGCCACGAAACTGAAGCGGTGCCGGGCGCTCTGCCCGTCGGCCAGAACTCGCCGCAGAAGGTGCCGTTCGGCCTGTATCCCGAGCAGTTCTCTGCCACGGCGTTCACGGCGCCTCGTGCGCAAAATGCTTTTTCCTGGCAGTACCGTCTGTTGCCCTCGGCCATGCACAGTGCGTACCAGCGCATGGACGATGGCCTGCTGCGTACCGGTCCCTGCGATGAGGCCGCGCAATCCGGTGGCGTCTCGCCCAACCGCATGCGCTGGTCGCCGATCGAGGTGCCCGCTGCACCGACCGACTTCATTGGCGGACTGACCACGCTGGTCACCAATGGCGATGCGGCCGCGCAGACGGGCATGGGCGTTCATGTGTATGCGTGCAACCGCAGCATGGTGGATCGGGTGTTTCACTCCGCCGATGGCGAGATGCTGTTTGTCCCGCAGCAGGGGCGCATCACGCTGGTGAGCGAGTTCGGCAGCATTGCCGTCGCCCCCGGCGAGATCGGCGTCATGCCGCGCGGTGTCCGCTTCCGTGTCGAGGTCGGCGGGCCTTCCTTGTCCCCGACCCGCGGATACATTTGCGAGAACTATGGCGCGCGTTTCCAGCTGCCGGAACTGGGTCCCATTGGCGCTAACGGCCTCGCCAATCCCCGCGACTTTTTAGCGCCGGTTGCTGCGTTCGAAGACAAAGGCAGGACGGAGTCGGTAGCGAAGTTTGGTGGCCATCTCTGGGCCTGCGAAACTTCGCACTCGCCGCTCAACGTGGTGGCGTGGCACGGCAACCTGTATCCGTACAAGTACGATCTTGCCCGCTTCAACGTGATGAACACCGTGAGCTTCGACCATCCTGATCCGTCGATCTTCACCGTGCTGACCTCGCCCACTGACACGCCCGGTACCGCCAACTGCGACTTCGTCATCTTCCCGCCGCGCTGGATGGTGGCTGAACACACCTTCCGTCCGCCGTATTTTCATCGCAACGTGATGAGCGAGTTCATGGGCCTGATCCATGGTGTCTACGATGCGAAGGAGGGTGGCGGCTTCGTGCCCGGCGGCGCATCGCTGCACAACTGCATGACCGCACACGGGCCGGACAATTCGTCCTACCAGAAGGCGACAGCGGCCGACCTGAAGCCGCAATATCTCGCGGATACACTGGCGTTCATGTTTGAAAGCCGCTACGTGTTCGTGCCGACTGCGCAGGCACTGGCCACCGCGCAGAATGACTATGACGCCGTGTGGAACGGCTTCGACAAAGCAAAGCTCCCGAAATGAAACTTGCATCCCTGAAAGGCCCCACCCGTGACGGCACCTTGCTGCTCGTCAACGGTGATCTCACCCGTGCCGTCGAAGCCAGCGGCATCGCGCCCACCATGCAGTACGCCATCGAGCATTGGACGCAGGTCGAGCGCGCGCTGCTGGATGCGTATGAAAGTCTTGAGTGCGGCAATGAACGCCACGCATTCGACTTTCAAGCCGCACTTGCCGCCGGCAAGGTGGCTGCGCCGCTGCCGCGCGCCTATCAGTGGCTGGATGGGTCCGCGTACCTGTCCCACGTTGAACGCGTGCGTCGTGCCCGCAACGACACCGTGCCGGAAAGTTTCTACAGCGACCCGTTGATGTATCAAGGCGGTGCAGATGACATGTTGGGTGCGCGGGATCCCATTCGGGTGCTGTCAGAGGAGTGGGGCGTGGACCTGGAAGCCGAGGTGGGCTGCATCGTCGGTGATGTGAAGATGGGTGCGACCCCCGCCGAAGCATCGCAGGCCGTGCGGCTCATCACGTTGATCAACGATGTGTCCTATCGCAAGCTGATTCCGGCAGAACTGGCCAAGGGCTTCGGCTTCGTCAATGGCAAGGGCTACAACGCGCTCTCACCGGTGGTCGTGACGCCTGACGAGCTGGGCAGAGCATGGGACGGTGGCAAGGTGCACCTGCGCATGGTGTGCCATGTCCGCGACCAATGGTTCGGTAATCCCAACGCAGGCGATGACGCAGCATTCAGTCTGTTCGACTTGATTGCGCACGCCGCCAAGACCCGCGAACTGAAGGCCGGCACGCTGATCGGCACCGGCACCATTTCCAATCACGACAAGGCGACCGGCTACGCCTGCATCATGGAGAAGCGGCTGGTAGAGCAGGTGGAACTGGGTGCCGCCAAGGAAGATTTCCTGCGCTTCGGCGACAGCGTGAAAATCGAGATGTTTGATCATCACGGCGTCACGATTTTTGGTGCGATCGAGCAGCGCGTCGAGCGATATGAGTAGGCTTGCCCACTGCCCCTTTTGCCAGCACCAGTTTTCTTGGGCTGAATACAGAACCAAGAAGTGGTGGAAGGAACTGTTTACGCCAGAGTACGTTTGGTCGATTAAGCAGGATATTGAGCAGAACACGATGGTCAGGTGTCCAAATTGTGGCTGTGAACACTCGTCTGATGAGGTGCGCCTCTTTGGGTTTCTGAGTCCAAATGGTTACCGGATTGCAATCGGTCTAGCGGTAGTTTTGGCTGTCGTGTTCGCTTTTGTGGAGAAGTAGCAATGGCCGGCGAAACCGATCACACACTGCGTGGCAACTACGAGCACATGCGGCCGGACTACACGGTCGATCAGCCATGGCGCGAATATTCGCAAAGCGAGCATGAGCTGTGGCGGCGGCTATATCAGCGGCAGGCCTCGCTCGTGCCGAAATACGCTTGCCAGGAATTTATCGACTCATTGAACGCACTGGATTGCAGTGCGGGCATCCCGGATTTCGTCGAGGTCAATCCCAAGCTCAAAGCAGCGACGCAATGGGAAGTCGTTGCGGTGCCTGGCCTGCTCCCAGACAAGGTGTTCTTCGAGCATCTGGCGAACCGCCGCTTCCCGGTGACGGTGTGGCTGCGCAACCCCGAAGAGTTTGACTACATCGTCGAGCCGGACATCTTTCACGACTTCTTCGGTCATGTGCCACTACTGTTCAACCCCGTGTTCGCGGACTATCTGGAGGCGTATGGCAAGGGTGGCCTGAAGGCGGAGGGCTTGAATGCGCTGGACTATCTGGCACGGCTCTATTGGTACACCGTGGAGTTCGGTCTCATCGAAACGCCGGAGGGTCTCCGCACCTATGGTGCAGGCATCATCTCCTCGGGTGGCGAGTTGCCCTATTGCATCGACAGCGCAGATCCCAATCGAATCGGGTTCGATCTGCTGCGCATCATGAACACGCGCTACAAGATCGACACCTATCAGGAAACCTACTTCGTCATCCGCAATTTGAAGGAGCTGTTCGACGCCACCGCGCCGGACTTCACGCCTTACTACGAGACGTTGCGCGGCGTTGAGCCGCATTCACCATCAGCCGTGCTGACGACGGATCGTGTGTTGCATCGGGGCGAGTCGCCCCGGCGTGCGGCCTGAGACGCCTTTGCGAATATTCGCAATACCTGGCGGGCGGTTGTAGATCGTAGGCCGGATGGAATGAAATGGAATCCGGGAATCCTGCATGGGGCAACGATCCCGGATTCCGCTGCGCTTCATCCGGGCTACCGCAATTCGATGCGCTAGCCGCTGCTATCGCTCAAACAGATTCACCACGCCTTCGAGTCCCACGTGTGTGAGCGCATAGGTCGCCTCGGCGCGCACGATGGGCTTCGCGTGGAATGCGATACCGGCACCCGCAACCCGCATCATCGGCAGGTCATTGGCACCATCGCCGATGGCAATGACTTCTTCCTTCCGGATGCCCAATTCCTGCATCACGCTGGAGAGATGGCGCGCCTTGGCCTCGCCGTCGACGAGATCGCCCAGCACTTGACCGGTGAACTTGCCGTCGATGATTTCCACTGTGTTGGAAAAGGAATAGTCCAGCTGCAGTAGCTGCTTGAGGAAGTCGGTGAAGAAGGTGAATCCGCCGGACACCAGCATGAGTTTGATGTTCACGGCCTTGGCTTGCGCAACCAGTTCCATGGCGCCCGGATTGAGTTTCAATCGTTCCTTCCGGACGCGTTCCATGACGGAGGCGTCGAGCCCCACCAACAGCGCGACCCGTTGACGGAAGCTCTCCTTCCAGTCTGAAATCTCTCCGCGCATCGCAGCCTCGGTGATAGCAGAGACTTCCGCCTTCTTCCCGGCAAAGTCGGCGATCTCATCCAGACACTCGATGTTGATGAGCGTGGAATCCATGTCCATCGCGATGAGCTTCAGGTCTGCCCAGCAGGTGCGCACCGGCACGAATGCAAAGTCCAGTTTCGCAGCTTCGCAATGTGCGGCGACCTCATCGCGCTTGCGAATATTCGCATTGGGCAGGCGAAACGCCATGTCGCTGATGCGCTCGATGCCACCGGCCTCGGTGATGGCATAGAGGCGTTTGAGGTCGGGTGTTGAAACGTCCGTCCCTTGAATGATGAGGTTGTGAATCGTCAAGTTGAACTCTCGCTGTACGTACTTCCCCCTTTGGAAAAGGGGGATCGAGGGGGATTTGCCTTCGCTCGTTGCGCAGCAGAAATCCCCCCCAGCCCCCCTTTTTCAAAGGGGGGAGCGCGAAAGTCCGCTTTGGTGTGCGCCCGATTGTTCACGTCGACAGCTCCTTAAGTATGCGTTTCACTTCCACCACGCGAAACTTTGCATCGGGCCAATCGCCTTCGATGCGTAGCTTGTCCTGACCCGCGAGCCGATAGCGCTTGTGCTTGTGCACGAGCTGGATGACTTTCTGCGGCTCAAGCGGCGTGTCAGGCCCAAACTGAATCACGATGGCGGATGGCCCGGCGTCGATCTTGGCGATGGCCAGCGGCTTTCCAGCAATGCGCAGTTGGTGGCTGGCGATGAGTGTCTCCGTCTGTTCCGGCGGCAGGCCGAAGCGGTCGATGAGCTCCTCCTGCAGGCGCTCGATGGATTCGAACGTTTCGCAATTGGCGAGGCGCTTGTACAGCACGAGGCGTTCGTGAACGTCGCCACAGTAATCCTCAGGCAAAAGCGCCGGCGTGTGCAGATTGATCTCGGTTGCGACGTTGAGTGGCCGCGAGAGATCCGGCTCTCTGCCTGCCTTGAGCGACCGCACAGCGTGGTCCAGCATCTCGGTATAGAGCGTGAAGCCGATCTCTTGTATGTCGCCGCTTTGCGAATCGCCCAGCACCTCGCCTGCACCGCGAATCTCCAGGTCGTGCATGGCGAGGTGAAAGCCTGCGCCCAGGTCTTCCATCATCTGGATGGCCTCCAGCCGCTTCTTCGCATTGGTGGTGAGCGCCTCTTCGGGCGGCGTCAGCAGATAGGCATAGGCCTGATGATGCGAGCGACCGACGCGGCCGCGCAGCTGGTGCAACTGGGCCAGGCCGAACTTGTCTGCGCGATGAATCAGGATCGTATTGGCGCTGGGTACATCGATGCCGGTCTCGATGATGGTCGAGCAGAGCAGGACGTTGGAACGCTGGTGATAGAAATCGCGCATCACCTGCTCCAGCTCGCGTTCGCGCAGCTGACCATGCGCGACCGCGATGCGTGCCTCGGGCAGCAGCGCGACCAGCTTTTCGTACTGGTTCTGGATGGTCTCGACTTCGTTGTAGAGGTAGTAGGCCTGTCCGCCACGCTTCAGCTCGCGCAACACGGCTTCTCGCACCACGCCATCGGACAGGCGGCTGACGAATGTCTTGATCGCGAGCCGCTTCTGCGGCGCCGTGGCGATGATGGAGAATTCGCGCAAGCCTTCGAGCGACATGGCGAGTGTGCGGGGAATGGGTGTGGCAGTCAGTGTCAGCACGTCCACTTCCGTGCGCAGCGCCTTCAATTCTTCTTTCTGCCGCACACCGAAGCGGTGCTCTTCGTCCAAAATTACCAAGCCCAGGTTCTTGAACTTCACATCCTTCTGGATCAGCTTGTGGGTGCCGATGACGATATCGATGGTGCCGTCCGCCAATCCCTTGATAGAGGTGGCAACTTCCTTGGCTGAGCGGAAACGCGAGAGCTCGGCAATCTTCACCGGCCACTCCGCGAAGCGGTCGGAGAAGTTATTGAAGTGCTGTTCGGCCAGCAGTGTGGTCGGCACCAGAATGGCGACCTGTTTTCCGGCCATGACGGCGACGAACGCAGCGCGCAGCGCGACCTCGGTCTTGCCAAAGCCTACGTCGCCGCAGATGAGGCGATCCATGGGCTTGCCGGAGGTCATGTCCGAGATGACGGCGCGGATCGCCTCAGCCTGATCTGGTGTTTCTTCAAACGCAAAGGTGCCGGCAAAGGCATCGTAGTCGTTGCCCTTCATCGGGAAAGCGAAGCCCTGGCGCGCCGCCCGTCGTGCATAAAGATTCAGGAGCTCTGCCGCGGTGTCCCGGACCTGCTGTGCAGCCTTGCGCTTTGCCTTTTCCCACTGGCCGCTGCCCAGCCTGTGCAGTGGCGCCGTCTCGGGATTGGCACCGGTGTAGCGGCCGATGATATGCAGCAGCGTGACCGGCACATACAACTTGTCGCCACCGCCGTACTCGAGGTGCAGGAACTCCATGTTGCCTTCACCAAGGTCCATGCTGACAAGACCCAGATAGCGGCCGATGCCGTGTTGCGCGTGCACCACCGGGTCGCCCATCTTGACCTCGGCGAGATCACGCAGCATGCCTTCAGTCGCGGACTTGTGACGGCCATCGCGGCGACGCGACTGGCGCACCTGCGTTGCATACAGCTCGGCCTCGGTAATGAAGGCGTGGCGTCCATCGCCGCTTAGGGCGCTGGCGTCGGTGATGGCGTTACCATCAGCGATGAATCCGCTGGCAATCGGTGCAGCGGCGAGCAGCACGCGTTCCGTGCTTTGCGAATATTCGCTGAAGCTGTCGACGGCTGGAATGCTGAGACCGTGCTCGGCAAAAAACTGGGACATGGTCTCGCGGCGTCCCACGCTTTCCGCCGCGATCAGTGCCCGTCCTTGGAAGCCGCTGAGGAATGCTTTCAGCCGTGATACCGGGTCCTCTGCGCGCCGGTCGATCTCCAGCGGTGGCAGGGGCACCACCGCATTCACGGGTGTGCCGGGCGCATCGACTGTCATGCGTTCGAAGGGCTTCAGTGCCGCAAAGAACACCTCAACCGGCAGAAAGATATCGGTCGGTGGCAGCAACGGACGCTCGCGGTCGCCGCGCAGAAGTTCATAGCGGCTTAGGGTATCTTTCCAGAACGCCTGGGCGGCGCCATGCACGTCGCCATGCAGGCAGATGCGAGCGCCGCTCGGCGCGTAGTCAACCAGCGTTGCCGTGTTCTCGAAGAAGAGCGGCAGGTAATACTCGATGCCCGGGGGTGCTACGTTGTGGGTCACGTCCTTGTAGAGGCGGCACTTGGAAGGGTCGCCCTCAAAGCGGTCGCGGAAGCTCTCGCGGAAGCGTGCGCGGCCCGCATCGTCCATTGGAAATTCCCGGGCCGGCAGCATGCGGATTTCAGGTACGGGATAGATGCTGCGTTGCGTGTCGACATCGAAGGTCTTGATGCTCTCTATCTCGTCATCGAGCAGATCGATGCGATAGGGCACGGCGCTGCCCATCGGAAAGAGATCGATGATGCCGCCCCGTTGCGAATATTCGCCAGGGGCCACCACTTGCGACGTGTGGGTATAGCCCGCCAGCGTCAGCTGCTCGCGCAATTTCGTGATGTTGAGGCGTGAGGATTTGTCACGGGTGCTGGCCTTGATGAAGAACGCGCGACCAGCCAGGAACTCGCGCGGCGCGAATCGCAGCATCGCTGTACTGATCGGGATGATGCCCACGTCCGCGAGTCCCTCTGCAAACTGGTACAGCGTCGCGAGCCGTTCGCTGACCAAGTCGGGATGCGGCGAGAAATGGTCATAGGGCAGCGTCTCCCAGTCCGGCAGACGGTGCACGGCAAGGTCGGGACGGAACCAGCTGATTTCCGCTGCGAGGCGCTCGGCATCTGCCGCCGACGCCGTCAGGATGAATGCAGGCGCGCCCTTCTTGAGGCCGCGTGCCAGCGAAAGCGCATCGGAAGATCCAACATATCCGGGCGGTGGAATGTTCAGCGAGGGCAAGGCGAGGTCGTTCACGAGGTGCGGGGTGGCTGCGAGTAGTCGCAAAGGGCATCGAGCAGTTCGCGTGCCGACTGGAATCGATCTTCCGGGCGCTTTGCCAGCAGTCTGTCCGTCAGGGGTTGAAACTGTCGGAATCGCTGTGGCAGCAACGGGATCTCGTCGTGAATGTGGCGATAAATGAGTGCCGCCGCCCCTTCGGCATTGAATGGCTTCTGACCCGTCAGCATCTCGTGAAACAGGATGCCCACGCTGTAGAGGTCGCTGCGGCCATCGATGGCCAACCCCTGACCATGTTCAGGGCTCATGTAGTACGGCGTGCCCATGACCTCGCCCACGCCACGCAGGCCGGGCACGAGACCGAATCGTGTCGCGAGGGTGAAATCGATGAGTACTATGCTGCCATCGTCGCGGAAGAACACATTCTCGGGTTTGATATCCATGTGCGCCAGATGATCCGCATGCATCACCGCCAGTGCCTCGGCAATCATTCGAGTGATTCTCAGCGCATCCTGCGGGGCCAGCGGCTCGTGCATCGCGCGGCGGAGGTCGCCGGAGACGAGGTACTCGAAGGCCATGTAGGGATACTCGCCTGCAATGCCACCATCGATGACCTTGACGAGGCTGCGTTCTTCCTTGGCGCTGAGGTAGACATACAGATCGATGAAGCTGTGGAGCGACTTGCGTTGCTCGACCGGCGCACCATTCATCACCTTCACCACTGCGCGCTTGCGGTCGCGCATGCGCTCCGCATAAAACACATGATTGTTCTCGTTGCCCGACAGGCGTCCCAGCAGGCGAAAACGTTCAATGCTGATGTCCTGCCGTCGGCCCTGAACATCCAGCGGGAACTGTCCGCGCGATGCCGGGTGTGGCAACTGTGCGCGTGCCGGGTCATCCGGCAGCGGGGGTTCGCCTTCCTGGCGCACGAGACGCGTGGCAGCGTCAATGAGATCCCTGGCCGAAAGCGAGTCGCGGAGCAGGACCGCGTGCGCGCCCGCGACCGCAAGTTCAAACGCAGTGGTTGCCATCTCGGCGCTGATCAGCAGGATGACGCCTGGCGGGCTGGGACGATTGCGCAGCTTGGCCAACACATTGGTTGCTTCCGTCACCGAGCCGATACTGCCGATGATGACCAGGTTGGCATCCGGTGCTGCAATGGAGTGCAGGCCGTGCATGGTCTCAGTGAAGGGGTCAATGGAATCGATGACGGCATTGGGCCAGCGTTGATGCAAAAACAGGCTGATCAGAGTTCGGCTGCCGTAGGAGCTATCCAGCACAGCGATGCGCGGCGACAACGCCGGGAAAGCCTTGATGGGGCCGGTTACCTGATGGATCGGTGTCGATAGCGTAATGGCCTCGGCTTCGCGGGACTTGAGGTGTGCCGTGATGGCGCGCGTGGCGGTATCCAGCGGGTTGCCGGCCTCACCGGGTGAAAGCGAGGCGAGCGTGTTGCGCAGGTCGAACCGATTCAGTGTCTCGCGCGGCAGCGATGCCTGTGCCAGTGCCATGAACGCTGCACTGCCGCGACTCGGGAATTCGTCGCTCGCGAGGTACAGCACCCTGGGAGCGGCAGCATGATTTTTCAGCAGATAAACCAGATCCAGCGCCGCGACAGCATCCTCGATGAATCCGATCAACAAAGCGTCATAACCCTCCCACCCCGCGCGCTTGATTTCAAGGTTTTCGGGCGTGGGATCGATCAGATCAATGATCGCGCCGGGCCATTGCTCTTTCAGGTACTGGTCAATGCGCAGGCGCAGCGCCGGAGAGGAGTCCAGAAACGCGATGTGCCGCATGCAGGGCCTTACGCTGCCACAACCGGAATCTTCCCGATCCGGGACTTCCATTCGGCCGGACCGGATTTGTGAACGGAGTCGCCGCCCTGATCCACGGCCACCGTGACCGGCATGTCGACGACCTCGAACTCGTGGATGGCTTCCATCCCCAGATCCTCGAAGGCCAGTACGCGAGACTTCTTGATGGCCTTGGAGACCAGATAGGCGGCACCCCCAACGGCGATGCAATACACACCGCGATGCTTTTTGATGGCCTCGATGGCAATCGGGCCACGTTCGCTCTTGCCCACCATGCCGATGAGACCCGTGTTGGCGAGCATGCCGTCGGTGAACTTGTCCATGCGCGATGCTGTAGTGGGACCAGCGGGGCCGACCGCCTCGTCGCGCACCGCATTGACCGGGCCGACGTAGTAGATGAATCGGTTGGTGAGATCGACCGGCAGCTTCTCGCCCCGGGCCATCAAATCTGCCAGACGCTTGTGCGCTGCATCGCGGCCCGTGAGCAGTTTTCCGGTCAGCAACAATCTGTCTCCAGCTTTCCAGATTGCAGTGTCCTCGCGGGTCAACGTGTCGAGGTTGACGCGACGTGACTGGGAGAAGTCGAGTTCCAGCTTTGGCCACAAATCCAGTGACGGCGGCTCCAGATGGGCGGGGCCGCTGCCGTCGAGGGTGAAATGGGCGTGACGGGTGGCGGCACAATTGGGCAAGAGTGCAATGGGCTTGGAGGCGGCATGGGTGGGGTAGTCCACCACCTTGACGTCCAGCACGGTCGACAGTCCGCCCAACCCCTGAGCGCCAATCCCCAGAGCATTCACTTTTTCAAATATTTCGAGACGCAGTTCCTCCGCGCGGTTGCGGGCGCCGCGCGCCTTGAGTTGCGGCATGTCGAAGGGATCCATCATGGCCCACTTGGCCATGAGCATGGCCTTCTCGGGGCTGCCACCGATACCGATGGAAAGCATCCCCGGCGGACACCAGTCCGCACCCATTACGGGCAGTTGCGCGAGCACCCAGTCCACCACGCTGTCCGAAGGCAGCAGCATCGCGAACTTGGATTTGTTCTCCGAGCCGCCGCCTTTGGCCGCCACGATGACGTCCACCTTGTCGCCGGGCACCAGCTCCACATGGGTCACCGCAGGCGTGTTGTCACGCGTGTTGATGCGCTTGCCATCCGGATCGCCGAGCATGGAGCCGCGCAGTGGATTGTCTGCATTTGTGTAGGCACGCCGCACGCCTTCATTGACCATCTCCGCGAGCGAAAGCGTCGCATCCCAGCGCACGTCCATGCCCACGCGGATGAACGCGATGCAGATGCCGGTATCCTGACAGATGGGTCGGCGTCCTTCCGCAGCCATGCGCGAGTTGATGAGAATCTGCGCCATCGCATCCTTCGCGGCGGGCGACTGTTCATTGCGGTGCGCTTCGGCCAGTGCCGCGATGAAATCGGCAGGATGGTAATAGCTGATGTACTGAAAGGCGTCAGCAACGGACTGGATGAAGTCTTCCTGCCTGATCGGGGTCATGGTGCTACTCCTCAGTCATTGTGGGCACGGCCATCGCGCTTCTTGGCCGCGTGTTCCGATGGCTGCATGAGCCGGTCGCAGAGGGCAATCGCCAGGGCGGAAAACAGAAACGCCACATGAATGAGCGTCTGCCAGAGCAGGACCTTCTCGGAGTAGTTGGCGGCGTTGATGAACGTCTTGAGCAAGTGGATCGATGAAATGCCGATAATGGCGGTTGCCAGCTTGACCTTCAGTACCGACGCATTCACGTGGGACAGCCACTCGGGCTGATCCGGGTGGTTTTCGAGATGCATGCGGGAGACAAACGTCTCGTAGCCCCCGACGATCACCATGATGAGCAGATTGGAAATCATTACCACATCAATCAGCGCCAGCACCACGAGCATGATGATGGTTTCGTTGAGTTTGGGTGACTCGTAACCGGTTACGTTGCCGGCAGTGTCAGTAATGGCAGGCAACGAGTAGCCGATGCTCTTGATGAGGACATCCAGCGCTTCCTTGTTGCCGAATATCGCTTCAATGAGGTGCACAAGCTCCACCCAGAAGTGAAAGACATAGACGCACTGCGCCACGATCAGCCCCAGATACAGCGGCAACTGCAGCCAGCGGCTCATGAAGATGAAGTTTGGCAGGGACTTGATGGGTCGGAGTTTTTGCTGTTCGTTCATGGGAAAGGTATCGTCGGCTCGAAAAAAGGAGAACCCGCGCAAGCTGTGCTTGCGCGGGATGAAATTGAACGACCGCAAACTACGTCAGTTGAGTTTCAGTTTGACGACCGCGCCGTGGCGATGGCCGGACTGATTTCCCGACGCAGGATTTTACCATTCTTGGTGCGTGGAAAATCCCTGGCCAGATAAAGCACCTTGGGTGCTTTGTAAGCCGCGAGGTGGGACTTGCCAAAATCGAGCAGTGTTTCGGCGCTGACCTTGCTGCCCGGCTGCGGAATGACATAGGCGGCGACCAGCAGCTTGTCCTTGTCGAGCGCCTCACCCACGCAGGCACAATCGGCCACATCCGGATGGGACTTCAGCACTCGCTCGATTTCGTAGGGCGACACGCGGTAGCCAAAGCTCTTGATGATGTCGTCCTTGCGGCCGAGGAACCACAGATAGCCGTCCTCGTCGACGCGGGCATAGTCGCCGGTCAGGAACCAGCCGCCACGCCGCAGCGTCGCGGTTTCTTCCGGCAGGTTCCAGTACCGCAGGAAGAGGCCGGGGTCGTCTTCGGGTATCGCGATCATGCCTTCTGTGCCCGCTGCCACTTCGATCAGCGTCTCCGGATCGAGCAGCCGGATGTCATGCCCCGGCTGCGGAAAACCGGCGGAGCCTGCGCGGATCGGCCGGAAGATGCTCTGTGAAAGATAGTAGGAAAACTCGGACATGCCGACTGCTTCGTAAATGTCCATGCCGAAGCGCTCGCGCCACTGGCCCAGCATTTCGTCAGACAGATGCTCGCCCGCGCTCATGCAAAACCGGAGGCTGGGCACGTCTGCCTTCGTCGATGTCGTCTTCTGCACGATCTGGCGATAGATGGTCGGCACGCCGATGAAGATGGTTGCCTCATGCTTTGCGATGAGTCGCGTCCACAGTCCTGCATCGTTCTTGCCCTCGTGCACGATGACCGTCTTGCCGCGATACAGCGGGTCCATCAGCCCTGATCCCAGGACATAGGTCCAGTTGAACTTGCCGGAGTGCAGGATGCGGTCGTCACCGGACTCGTTGAAGTGAAACCAGTAGGTTGACGCGGGCTCGCGGCCGATGAGCGCGCGGTGCGCATGCAGCACGCCCTTCGGGTAGCCCGTCGTGCCGGAGGTGTAGACGAGATAGGCCGGGTCATGGGCTCGGGTGGCGTGCGGTGCGGACCAGGCGGTGATACCGGCAAGCGCACTGCCGATTTCAAGAACGGGGATCCCCGGCACTCGGACCACCTCGCCCTTGCCAGAGAGCAGCACGAGCTTCACGCCGGGCATCTCGTGCAGGCGAGGCGCCAGGGTTGCCCACGTCTGGTGATCGAGCGTGAGCACTGCTGCCGAAGAGTCCTTGGCCAGATAAATCACTTCCTCGGCCGTGAGTAACGTGGAGGTCGGCACGGCAACACAGCCAGCCTTCATCGCGCCGAGAAAGGCCGTGGGATAGTCAAGGCTGTTGGCCAGGCGGATGAGCACTCGCTCGCCAGGCAGGACAGTGTGCTTGCGCAACAGCTGGGCAAACTGACTGGTCCGCTCGGCGAGTTGTGCGAACGTGGCGCGGGACTCGCCCAGTTGATCATCCTCAACGATCATTGCAATGCGATTGGCGTGCTCTGTATCGAGATGTGCATCCGTGCAGGCCACGCCAATATTGAAGAATTCGGGCAGATGCCATTGCCAGGGTGGAAAGGGTGCGAGTGGGCTGCGTGCGTTCATAGCTTGGTACTCAAGTAGAAGTGGATGCGGAGAGTCGCGAGGTCGGGCAGGCAATCACAGGATGACGCCGTACGGCCAGTTCTCGCGCACAACCTGTGCCGGGAGCTTGTGCAAGACGTCGATCGCAAAGTGGGTGTCGTCGTCTGACAGCGCATGGAGTGCGTGGGCACGCAGCAGCGTCTGCAGCGCCTTGCCGAACATGGGTGGGTCCAGCATCTCGCCGTTGAACTTGATCGCGCCGCCCAGAAGCGCATCGGCCTCGATGGCCGCATGCAGGATCGCGATCTTGGTCTTGATGTCGGACGGCGAGGGTGTATACGCCACCTTGCAGGGATGGATGTGGCTCGGATGAATGACCTGCTTGCCTGTCATGCCCATGGCGGATTCTTCGCAGGCGTGCTTGTACACGACACGCGATTCTTCGTCGCCGTGCAGATCCAGCCAGCGGCGCACATCATCGTTTTCGACAATGCTCTCCGGCATCGGGCTTTGGCCGATCAGTGTCTCCACTCCGCCAATGACGCCCTTGCCGGCGATACGTGCCTCGAACAACACCTGATTCATGAAATAGGCCAGTTCCTCGGTCCACTTGCGCGGAGTGATCTGGATTCCCATGGCCTTGGAGAAGTCATGGATACCGAACACGACATGCTTTACTGTCGGGTACTGCATGAGGTCCGGCGCGATCTTGAGTGACTTTGGGTGCTCGATGATTGGCTGGATGGTCATCTTGCTGTTGAGTCCCACCAGCACCGCGGACAGATCGCGAATCTCTGGTGCACCATAGGCTTCTCCCGCCTTGGCGAGCATCACCACATCGAAATGATCCGCAAGGTCGCGAATCATCTCAAGATCCTTTTCATATTCTTCGGTGCGAAAGGGATTGATGCGCACGGCGACCTGGACTTCCTTGCGACGGGGCAAGGTGGGCAATTCACGGCGAAGCAGCTCGCGTGACATTTCCTTCTGTCGACAACCATCCTCAAGGTCGAACAGCAGCGTGTGTGATGTCGTGCCGTGCGCATGCTTCTTGAACCGCAACGCCGCTTGCTCCAAGTCCTCGTAGATGCCGAGAGACGGTGCGTACTTGACCGGAGGATAGTAAATCTGGATGCCCGGCCAGTAATCACCCAGCAACATGGCATCCGCCCTTTCTGACAATGACTGCGCCGCGTTGTGGGCTTGCAATTCAAGTGCGGACATAATAATTCCTCTTTAAGTCAGTCAATTACGTGCATTACTTCAGGTGCCGTATGTTTTGTACGGGAGCTTGTTGATACAGGCTTCATGAAAAAGTTAGCACTTATGCTGCGCTGCGTCAATCACTCTTATATAAGATATCTTTTATAAGCATTAAGGGAGCCCAAGGTGCCACAACGGATGCGATTTGTCTGCGCGGTCTCCAATCCCAGCGATTGGCGAGCGGGGAATCTCGTGTGCTATAAACTCGATTTCATAGCCGCGCCAACAACAATAAAAATTGCCCTGCGGTCCGTGTCCGGTGATCCCACCAACCGTTCAGCATTGACGAGGAGAAGCAATGAGCACCATCGAATCCGTATTGCATGAGACCCGTGTGTTTCCGCCGGCCGAAGCGTTTGTTTCGCAGGCCAACGTGTCGGGTATGGCTGCCTACGACGCGCTGTGCAAAGAGGCCGAGGCCGACCATGCCGGATTCTGGGCGCGGCTTGCGCGCGAGAATATCGAGTGGACCAAGCCGTTTACCAAACCGCTCAACGAATCAGAGGCGCCATTCTTCAAGTGGTTTGAAGATGGCGAGCTGAATGTATCCGCGAATTGTCTTGAAAGACATCTGGGCACACAGCCAGAAAAAGTCGCCATCATTTTCGAGAAGGACGACGGCAGCACCGAGACCTTCACCTATCGGCAGGTCTATGCGGAAGTGTGCAGGCTTGCCAATGGTCTGACCAAGCTGGGCATCCAGAAGGACGAGCGCGTCATTGTCTACATGCCGATGGGGCCGCATGCGGTCTTCGCGATGCATGCCCTTGCGCGGATTGGCGCCACACACTCGGTGGTGTTCGGCGGATTTTCCGCGAAGAGTCTGCAAGAACGCATCATTGACGCAGGTGCGGTCGCCGTCATCACGGCGGATGAGGGCCCTCGAGGTGGCAAGAACATTCCGCTCAAGGCGGCGGTGGATGAAGCCTTGACGTTGGGCGGTTGCGAGTCGATTCGTGACGTGGTGGTCTACCAGCGCACAGGCGGCAACGTGGCTTGGAATGCCCGTGTCGACAAGTGGTGGCACGACGTGGTGAAGGGCCAGGCAGATACCTGTGCTGCGGTTCCCGTCAATGCCGAGCATCCGCTTTTCATCCTCTACACATCGGGCTCCACAGGCAAGCCGAAAGGTGTGCAGCATTCCAGCGCGGGCTATTTGCTGCAGGCCATCCTGACGATGAAATGGACGTTTGACATCAAGCCGGATGATGTCTTCTGGTGCACCGCTGACGTGGGCTGGGTCACCGGTCATACCTATGTGGTGTATGGACCGCTTGCAGTGGGTGCCACCGAGATCATCTTCGAGGGCGTGCCGACCTTCCCCCACTCGGGACGATTCTGGGAGGTCATCCAGAAGCACAAGGTCTCCATCTTCTACACGGCGCCGACGGCAATTCGCTCGCTGATCAAGCTGGGTTCCGATTTGCCCAAGCAGTACGACCTTTCCTCACTGCGGCTGCTGGGTTCAGTCGGCGAGCCCATCAATCCCGAAGCATGGATGTGGTACTACAACGTGGTCGGGAGTGCGCGCTGTCCCATTGTCGACACCTGGTGGCAAACCGAGACCGGCGGACACATGATCACGCCATTGCCGGGTGTGACGCCTTTGAAGCCGGGGTCCTGCACCCTGCCATTGCCGGGTATCGCAGCAGCCATCGTGGACGAGACAGGGGCAGACGTCGAGAATGGCAAGGGGGGATTTCTGGTCATCAAGAAGCCCTGGCCTTCAATGATTCGTACCATCTGGGGCGATGCGGATCGCTACAAGAAGTCCTATTACCCGGAGGAGATGCAGGGCTACTATCTCGCAGGCGATGGGGCCAACCGAGATCTCGATGGTTACTTCTGGATCATGGGACGTATTGATGATGTGCTGAACGTATCGGGGCACCGGTTGGGAACCATGGAAATCGAGTCTGCACTGGTGTCCAATCCGCTGGTTGCCGAGGCGGCTGTGGTGGGTCGGCCCGATGACCTGACAGGCGAGGCGGTGTGTGCATTTGTCGTGCTGAAGCAGGCGCGGCCGTCAGGGGATGAAGCATTGAAGATTGCTGCAGACCTTCGCATCTGGGTCGCAAAAGAAATCGGGGCCATTGCCAAGCCCAAGGACATCCGGTTTGGTGACAACCTGCCCAAGACCCGGTCAGGGAAAATCATGCGGCGCTTGCTGCGTTCCGTCGCGAAAGGCGAAGAGATCAAGCAGGACGTTTCCACGCTGGAGAATCCGGCGATCCTGGACCAGCTGAAGCAAGCCCTGTGACGACGCACAATTGTCGCGGCGGCTGCAATGTGCTGCCGCCGCGACATCAGCGATGACGCAACCCGCACCCACCCTGGTCGCATCCACTGTCGCCGATCTCAGGCGACATGACCCGTTTGACGCGATGGAGGTCAGCTTGCTGGCAGAGGTGGCTGCCAAGCTGCGGCTGCGATATTTCGCAGCGGGATCCGTCATTCTCGACCCGACCCATGGTCAGGTACAGAACCTGTTCATTGTCCAGCGCGGCATGGTCGAGGGATGGAATACACCACACAAATCGTCGCAGGAAGGTGCCGCGCTCTCTCTGACAGAGGGCGAGTGCTTCCCGGTGGGCGCGTTGTTGGGTCGACGGCCGACGAGCCTCTGCTTTCGCGCATCGCAAGACACTTTTTGCTATGAGTTGGATGGCCTGCTTTTCGAAGATCTCATGGATCGCAGCAAGGCGTTTCGCCATTTCGCCACTGCCCGACTGAGCACCTTGGTGGAACACTCCCGGCGGGGAGTGCAGGGGGATTACGCGGCCCGTATGGCCGGAATGCGTGCCATGGCGCAGCCCCTCAAGTCGCTGCTGGGGCGCAAGCCAGTCACCACATCACCGGCGACTCCGGTGAAGATGGTACTTCAGACGATGCACGATCTCAGAATCGGGTCTGTCGTGATTGTGGACGAGTGGGAGCATCCGATCGGCATCTTCACCGAGCGGGATGTGCTGGATCGTGTCGCGCTGCAAGGCATTGATCTCACGCTGCCCATTGAGAACGTCATGACGCGCAATCCCTATTGTTTGCCTGCGACAGCTGCGCTGTTTGAAGCCGCCCAGGTCATGGCACGTCGGCGCTTTCGACATGTGTTGGTACTGGAGGAGGGTGCGCTGGCAGGGGTGGTGTCAGAACGCGATCTCTTCGCGTTGCAACGACTCTCCCCAGGCGAGATCGGCAAGTCGATTCACAGCGCCGAAACCGTTGAGGTCCTGGCACACGCGGCTGGCGAGGTCCGACGCCTCGCTGGCGGCATGCTGGCACAGGGTGTCGCGGCCGAACAGCTCACCCAGTTTGTCAGCACGCTCAATGATGCCATCGTCGAGCGTGCCACTGAGCTGGCGGCGCAGACGGCACCACCGCCGGATACACGTTGGTGCTGGATCGGCCTGGGTTCGGAGGGCCGCATGGAACAGACCATGGCAACAGACCAGGACAATGCCATCATCTTTGCGGCAGAGCCTGGCGAGACGGCTGCAGTGCGAGACGGCTTTCTGGCTTTTGCGGGCAAAGTCAACGAGGTGCTCGATGCGTGCGGATTTCCACTTTGCAAGGGCGACATCATGGCGAAGAATCCACGCTGGTGTCTGTCGGAGTCAGAATGGAGAACCCTGTTTCAGGGCTGGATGCGCAACAGCAGTCCCGAGGCATTGATGAATTCCGCCATCTTCTTTGATTTTCGCCCGCTTTCCGGGGACTTCGGGCTCGCCGATGCGCTGCGTGCCTGGCTTAACGAAAATGTCGCCAAGCAATCGGGGTTCCTGCGGCAGATGGCAGTCAACGCCCTCCAAGCGCGACCGCCATTAGGCGTGATCCGTGACTTTGTGCCCGATGATAGCGACCATCCCGGAACGCTTGACCTGAAGCGCTACGGCGCTCGCCCATTCATTGATGCATCGCGAATATTCGCATTGGTTCATGGCGTGTCCGCAACCAACACGGCGGAGCGACTGCGCATTGCCGGGCCACGCATGCGACTGTCTGCAGAAGAGATGGCGTCTGCCATCGACGGCTTTCATTTCGTGCAGATGCTGCGTCTCAGGAGTTGTGATCCCGATCTCGCTGGTGTGGATGAAGCATCGGCAAAGCATCCGCCGCCCAACCGCGTTGATCCCGAGACCCTGTCGGCGCTGGATCGCCGAATTCTCAAGGAGGCGCTGCGCCAGGCGCGCAAGCTTCAGAGTCGGCTTGAAATGGACTACCAGGTCTGACATGGCCGAAGGCTGGCGAAACTGGCTCAAGTTTGGCCGCAGCGCCGCCGGGCTGAACGAGTCTGAGCTTGCCCGGTTGGCGGCCCTGCGCGTTGTACCGCGTGCGCACCTTGGTAGGCACTTCACCGAACAACGATGGGTGGTGGTGGATGTTGAATCGAGCGGGCTCGATGTCCGGGCCGACAAGTTGATCGCGATCGGCGCAGTGGGCGTCCGAGGCAATGCGATCGATGCATCGGACAGCTTCGAGGTGGTGCTGCGGCAGGATGCAGTGAGTACGGATGAGAACATCCTCGTTCACGGGATAGGCGGCACCGAGCAACGCGGTGGCGCAACACCTTCTTCAGCATTACTGGACTTCCTTGAGTTCATCGGCGGCGATCCGCTCATTGCCTATCACGCGTTCTTTGACGAATCCATGCTCAAGCGCGCATGCAAGGCACATCTTGGCCTCACCTTTACGAGGGAATGGCTGGATCTTGCGCATCTGGCCCCCGCAGTGCTGCCTCCCGGACCGCTAGTGACCAGGCGCGTAAAGGGTCTCGATGACTGGCTCGCGGACTTCGGCATTACAGTCAGCGAACGGCATCGCGCTGTGGCGGATGCGGTGGCTACAGCACAATTTTGGCTGGCGTTGTTGCCGGCGTTGCAGGGTCAACGCGTGAGCCAAAGTTCGCAGGTTCTGGCGCTTGCCCGCGACTTTGAGTGGTTGCGTCGTCGGGAGAACCGTTCCTGAACGTGTCCGGACTTGTGATCATGGGGTTGCTGACAAGACCGATTCATGACCAATCAACCCGCACCAGGCGGGCCCAGACAAAAGTTTTGACCAGCCTTGAGTCTGCCCCTATACTCAAATAGTGTCCGTCCCCAACAACAACAACAAATCAATAAAAAATCGGCCAGTTGCTTTCAGTGACGTACTTGAATCAACAGTGTCGTTAATAACTACTACAGGAGGAAGTCAATGCAGTTAACGGAAAAGCACGTTGACTACTGGAGAAAGAATCTGCGCACGAGCGCGATTCTGTTGCTCATCTGGTTTGTCGTAACTTTCGTGATGGCCTTTTATGCGCGGGAGCTGGCCACCATCAACTTCTTCGGATGGCCCTTGTCTTTTTACATGGCCGCCCAGGGATCCCTGATCATCTATGTGGCCATCATTGGCTTCTACGCGGTGTACATGCGCAAGCTGGACATCGAACATGATGTCGCGGAAGGAGAAGAAGAATGAGTGCCGTTCCCCAATCCCAATCCCAATTCAAGGCCCAACTCAAGAAGTACTACACGTTTTATACCGGCGGCTTCATCGCCTTTGTCGTTCTGCTGGGCATTGCCGAGCAGATGGGCATGCCGCGAAAATACATCGGCTACTGTTTCCTCGGCGCTACGATCCTGCTGTATGCAGGTATCGGCGTCATGAGCCGGACGCTGGACGTCGCCGAATACTACGTTGCAGGTCGACGAGTACCTGCGTTGTTCAACGGCATGGCGACAGGTGCGGACTGGATGTCGGCTGCTTCCTTTATCGCCATGGCTGGCGGACTGTATCTCGGCGGGTTTGATGGTCTCGCGTTCATCATGGGCTGGACTGGTGGCTACTGTCTGGTCGCCTTGCTATTGGCGCCGTACCTCAGAAAATTCGGACAATTCACCATCCCGGACTTTCTCGGTGCGCGTTATGGTGGCAACTTTGCGCGTTCCATCGGCATCTTCGCCGCGATCCTTGCGTCCTTCACCTATGTGGTCGCGCAGATCTACGGCGTGGGCCTGATCACCAGTCGCTTTACCGGGCTCGAGTTCGAGATTGGTGTGTTCGTCGGTCTGGCGGGTATTCTGGTCTGCTCGTTCCTCGGCGGCATGAAGGCGGTGACCTGGACCCAGGTGGCGCAGTACATCATCCTGATCATTGCTTACATGATCCCGGTGGTGTGGTTGTCCATCAAGCAGACTGGTGTTCCCATTCCGCAGCTGGTCTACGGCCAGCAGTTGGCCAAGATCACCGAGCTGGAAAAGAAGCTGCTGGCTGATCCCAAGGAACTCGAAGTACGCGGTATCTTCAAACAGCGTGCGGATGCAGCGGATGCCAAGTTGAAGGCGTTGCCGGATTCTCTGGGTGTGGAGAAGGCCAATCTGGAAGCCAAGGTTGCAGAGCTGCAGGCAGCGTCAGCGTCGGCCAAAGATGTCGAGGCAGCCCAGAAGGCGGTGAAGGATCTGCCCGCTACGCCAGCTGCCGCCAAGGCCAAGTGGACTGCTGACAAAGCTGCCGCCACTGGCCGGGCCGGCCCCCCCCCTGGTACGCCGCATGGCACACCGTATCCCGCCAAGGATCAGGCAGCCAGCGACACCAAGATGTGGAACTTCATTGGTATCGTGTTCTGCATGATGTTCGGTACGGCGGCACTGCCACACATCTTGATGCGCTACTACACGACGCCCTCTGTACATGAAGCACGCGTTTCGGTGTTCTGGTCGCTGTTCTTCATCTTCCTGCTGTACTTCACGGCGCCCGCGCTCGCGGTATTGGCGAAATTCGACGTTTACACCAATTTGGTTGGCTCGAATTTTGCAAACCTGCCTGCATGGGTGCAGAACTGGCGAGTCATTGATCCTGGTCTGCTCAGCATCATCGACATCAACAAGGACGGCATTGTGCAGTTGGCGGAAATCGCCATCGGACAGGACATCATCGTATTGGCCACCCCGGAAATCGCGGGATTGCCGTACGTGATTTCCGGCCTGGTTGCTGCGGGTGGTCTGGCTGCGGCGCTGTCAACTGCTGACGGGTTGCTGCTGACCATCGCCAACGCCCTGTCACATGATCTCTATTACAAGATCATCAATCCAGATGCGTCCACTGCCCGCCGGATCACGATCTCCAAGATTCTCTTGTTGGTCGTGGCCTTGATTGCTGCGTACGTCACTTCGCTCAAGCCAGGAAACATCCTGTTCCTGGTGGGGGCGGCGTTCTCGATGGCGGCGTCGGCGTTCTTCCCTGCACTGGTGCTTGGCATCTTCTGGAAACGGGCATCAAAGTGGGGGGCGATCGCCGGCATGTCGGCAGGCCTGGGCGTGTGTCTGTACTACATGGTGCATACCTATCCCACCTTCATTTCCTGGTTCGGTACCACGCCCATCCAGAAATGGTTCGGACTGGAGCCTATCTCCGCCGGCATGTTTGGCGTGCCCATCGGTATGATCACGATCATCATCGTGAGCTTGCTGACGCCGGCGCCGGACAAGGATGTTCAGGACTTTGTGGATCACGTGCGTTACCCCGATATCAAGGGTGACAATGTGGTGACCACGGGCGCTGACTGAGTTCGGTAGTGGATTGATCAAGCCCGCACCGCCAGGTGCGGGCTTTTTTCTTTGGAAGGTTCTGCATGGATCTGGCTTTGCAGGTAAAACTGTTGCTGATTTTCAAGGCGTTGATAGAAGTCGCTTCTGTGGCGCTGATTGGTCAGGGTCTGGTGGCATTGTTTGCCGGTGTGGAGCGCGACAAGAACGTGATTTACCAAGTGTTCAAGATTGTCACCCGGCCCGCCGTGAAACTGGCGCGCTGGCTCACGCCAGTGAAGATCGTGCGTGATTCGCATCTGCCCCTGGTGGCGTTTTTCATTTGCGCTTGGTTGTGGGTCGGATGCATCATCGGCGTGACCTATGTTTGCGGTCAGGCTGGTCTTTCGGTAGCCCAGTGCACCGGCAAATCCGTTTGAGAGCACCTCAATGAACGTGATCTTCCGATATCTGGCCAAGGAGGTACTGCTCGCTTCCTTGCTGGTTCTCGCAGGGTTGCTAGCTTTGTTCCTCGTCTTTGACTTCATTCGGGAGTTGGGAGAAGTCGGCAAGCCGGGGTACACGCTGCTGCGCATTCTGATGTTGGTCGTGCTGTCTCTGCCGTCCCACGCCTATGTGGTGTTTCCGCTTGCATTGCTGATTGGCACGCTGCTCGCCTTGAGTCGGTTGTCGTTGCAATCGGAGATTTCGGTCATGCGCGTATCCGGGCTCTCTCTGGCCCGGCTTGCGGTGCTTGTCGCAAGTCTTGGCGGAGTCATGGCGGCCGGGCTGTTCGCGTTCGGTGAGTTCGTGGTCCCTTACTCCGAGAACATGGCCAAACGCTTGCGTCTGCAGGCCAGTACTTCAGTGGTTGCACAGGAATTCCGCAGCGGCTTCTGGGTAAAGGACGAACGTTCATTCGTGAACATTCAAGCCGTTACGCCGGAAACGGTCCTGATGGGCGTTCGCATCTACGAGTTCGATGACAAGGCCCGGTTGCAGCGCATCAGCCAAGCCAGGCAGGCGGAATTCAGCGCGGACGGCAAGTGGACCCTGAAGGACATTCAGCGGACGCGATTCACCGATGCCGGCACAACGGTGGAAACGCTGGCCGATGCTGAATGGCGTTCAGTGCTGACGCCGGATTTGTTGAGTGCGCTTCGGGTGAAGCCCGCGGAAATGTCGCTGGCAAACTTGTCCGCCTATATTGATCATTTGCGAGAGAACAAGCAGAAAAGCACGCAATATGAGCTGGCACTCTGGTTCAAGGTGGTGAGACCGTTTGCCTTGATAGTGCTGATGCTGGTTGCAGTGCCATTCGCCTTGCAAAGTGCTCGGGCCGGGGGATTTGGCGCCCGCATTGTCATCGGAATCGTTTTTGGAGTCGGATTTCACTTCTTCGGTCAGCTGTCGGGCCACTTGGCCCTTTTAAACGGCTGGTCTCCCGCCCTCACCACGCTGGCCCCTCCTGTCGTCATTCTGGTGTGTGTGCTGTTGGCGCTTTCCCTGATGGATCGGCCCAGGGTACTTTTGGCCGGGTAGCGATTTGGCCGCTTGCTTCCAGCAGCCGCGGCATCACCTCACGGCTCGTGCGTCAGGCGAGTGCCAGCCAAGCGGTCGTGGAGAAATTGGCGATCCCGATCAATGAGCGCCCACCAGAGCGTCAAGCCCAATGGAATCAGGCCGATCAGGGCCGCGACATACCGAACGATGGCGGTATGAGCGCCGGGTGTGCCGCCTTGTAGCGTTCGCACGCGGATTCGCCAGGTTTTCATGGGCAGCGTCTGCCCACCGCGTCGCCAGAACCAGGTGAAGTAGGCACCACACACCAGGCAGAGATAGATCTGCAGTGCGATCTTCGAGCCGGTGCTGATCTGCCCGCCGGTGAGGCCTACAAATGGAAACGTTGCGACAAGCAGCAGTGCGATGACCAGCAAGATCTCATAGAGCATGCTGGCAAGGCGCCGCTGCAAAGAGGCGCTTTGATGCGTGGTTGGGCTCAAATCAATTGACATGGGAGGGGAACAAAACAAATTGTATCCCGTAGGCCTTGTGCGCTTGGGATCAGTCGGCCTGGGCGGGCCGAGAGCGTCTACTCACTTCTCCGGCGCAGAATTCTCCGCTCCAGATCCTTGCGACTTCTTGGCCTGCCACTTCTGCTTCAGCTCATGTTGCTTTTCGGGCGGCAGCCGTGACAAATCCCGATAGACATCCCTCGCGGCGTTGCGCTGTTCCGGGGTCAACTTCGCCCAATCGGTCAGGCGTTCCTTGAATCGTTCCTGCTGGATGGGTTTAAGGCTGGGGTAGCGCCTGGCTGTTGCGATCAGCCGCTTCTGTTGACCTGCAGGCAAGCTGTGCCAATCCTTCTCCAGAGGTGCCAGAACTCGCTGATGGCCACTCTCCAGAGCGGACCACGAGATAGGTGCCTGATCCGGGGTGGGGCTGGGCTTCGCTTGTGCGTATGATTCATTGGCAAAGACTAACAAGAAAGTAACCGCTGACATCAAGCACCAGGCTTTGATGCTGCTATTCATTGCCGCGTAGCCACGTGTCAAAGTCTTCATCAAGGAAGGCATCAATGGGCAGCTCGCCAGTCAAGAGCGCCGCATCCAACTCGCCGACTTCAGCACTCGGATCTTTGGACAGGTTGGCGCTGGCCAGCACCAGCAGGAGAGCAATGAGTGGCGCGATGATCAGGACGCGCTGCATCCAGCTCAAGCCCAAAATGGCTTGTCCGGAGGCGGTGGTCTGGAGTGCGCCCAGACGATTAGGCAAAGCTTCGAGCGCGGCAAATCGCGCAGCCTGAAGCCGCTGGAGATGGCGAGCCTCCACGCATTCAGTGGATGCGCTGAGCAGTTTGGCGGCCTTTCGGCCAAAGTCGTTTTCGATCATAGGGTTATGCCTTTCGCGCGCAGGACCTTGGCCAAGGCATGAACTGCCCTGGAACAATGCGTCTTGACGCTTCCTTCCGAACAGCCCATGGCTGTTGCAGTTTCACTCACGTCCAGTTCCTCCCAGTAACGCAGAAGGAAGGCCTCGCGTTGACGCGCTGGCAAGGCCGACACCGCATCTTCTATGGCTGCAACGACCTGGGACTGCTCCAGTTGTGCCTGAGGTGAGACCGGAATATTGCCCGGCTGTTCCACAGCAATCGATTCCAGAATGTCATTGTCATCCTCATCGTCCCGGGAGAATGACGAGAACAGACTCGTCCACCTGGAGCGGACCTTCGTCCTCCGAAAGTGATCCCGGATCGTGTTCTGAAGAATGCGCTGGAACAACATGGGCAATTCCGAAGCGGGACGATCAGCGTAATTTTCTGCCAGCTTCAGCATGGCGTCCTGGACGATGTCATGCGCGACATCATCGTCCCTGACTGCAAATACGCTCTGCTTGAAGGCGCGCCGTTCAATGCTTGCCAGGAACGCGGAGAATTCGTCGCGAGTGGCCAGGTTGCCTCTCCTGCATGAGTGAATTGCCGTCCAGTCTAGCATCGGCAGTGCCTGCCGCCGGGTCGGCTGCGGGCAGAGACTTTCAATGCATCCTGATTTTGGCTTGACCGGGCCTGTTCTTTCTGGGTAAGGTTACTGTTTTCGCAGTGCAACATTTCCGCTTTGTCCGCTATTTTGCGGCGAAGTTACTGCGCAATTTTCTGTTCTTTAGTCAGGTACTTGCATGAAGCTCTCGGACGCTCCCCACACAAAAAATACCGCTGCAGCCATATCCGGCGCAGAAATTGTCATTCGCTGCCTTCAGGAAGAAGGGGTCGAATTCGTCTTTGGCTACCCGGGTGGCGCGGTACTGAACATCTATGACGAGATTTTCAAGCAGGACGTGTTCAAACACGTCCTGGTCCGGCATGAGCAGGGTGCGCTGCACGCGGCGGATGGCTACGCCCGCGCGACGGGACGTGCAGGCGTTGCCCTGGTCACCAGCGGTCCCGGTGTCACGAATGCTGTCACGGGCATTGCCACCGCATACATGGATTCCATCCCGATGGTGGTCCTCACGGGCCAGGTTCCCACGCATGCCATCGGACAGGATGCGTTCCAGGAGTGCGATACGGTCGGGATCACCCGTCCATGCGTCAAACATAACTTCCTGGTCAAGGATATTGCCGATCTGGCCAGCACCATCCGCAAGGCTTTCATCGTCGCCCAGACCGGCCGTCCTGGCCCGGTAGTGGTGGATATACCGAAGGACATCACGCAACAGATGCATGCGTTTTCCTATCCGAAGGACGTGGAAATGCGGTCCTATCGCCCAGCCGTGAAGGGTCACTCCGGGCAGATCAAGAAGGCTGCCCAGATGATTCTGGAAGCGAAGCAACCCATGGTCTACGTGGGGGGGGGTGCGATTCTTGGCAATGCGGCGGACCTGGTGACACAAGTGGTTCGATTGCTCGGCTATCCCTGCACCAACACCCTCATGGGTCTGGGTGCCTATCCAGCGTCTGACCCCCAGTTCGTGGGGATGCTGGGTATGCACGGTACCTATGAAGCGAACATGGCGATGCAGAACTGTGACGTGCTTCTCGCCATCGGTGCCCGATTTGATGACCGCGTCATCGGCAATCCCGAGCATTTCTTCAACGCTTCCCGCCGCATCGTCCACATTGATGTGGATCCCTCATCCATTTCCAAGCGGGTGAAGGTGGATGTGCCCATCGTGGGTGATGTTCGCGAGGTGTTGATCGAGCTGCTGGCACTGTTGACGGATGAAAAGACCAAGCCGGATGCGACAGCATTGAAGTCCTGGTGGGCACAGATCAACGAATGGCGCGCCAAGGACTGTCTGCGCTATGACCGCAAGAGCTCCATCATCAAGCCCCAATATGTCATCGAGAAGCTGCACGAGATCACTGGCGGGGATGCATTCGTCACCTCTGATGTCGGGCAGCATCAGATGTGGGCCGCGCAGTTCTACAAGTTCGACAAACCACGACGCTGGATCAATTCCGGCGGTCTGGGCACGATGGGGTTTGGTCTCCCGGCCGCCATGGGTGTGCAGCTTGCCTACCCGGATGCCACGGTCGCCTGCGTGACGGGCGAAGCTTCCATCCAGATGTGCATACAGGAACTGTCAACCTGCAAGCAATTTCATCTGCCGATCAAAGTGGTGAATCTCAACAACCGCTACATGGGCATGGTGCGCCAGTGGCAGCAGTTCTTTTACGGCAATCGCTATTCCGAGTCCTACATGGATGCACTGCCGAATTTCGTGAAGCTTGCCGAAGCCTATGGGCATGTTGGCATGCTTATCGACAAGCCTGCGGATGTGGAGGGGGCGTTGCGGGAGGCGATGAAGCTGAAGGAGCGACTGGTGTTCCTCGACTTCATCACGGACCAGACGGAAAACGTCTTTCCCATGGTCCCGGGTGGCAAGGGTATTTCGGAGATGATCCTCTCCGAAGAGCTCTGAGCTGCCAGCCTGCCTCCTGCGAGATTACCTGCACCACAACGTCACCTGGAATCCAAGCACCATGAAGCATATCCTTTCCCTTTTGCTGGAGAATGAATCCGGCGCATTGTCCCGCGTGTCTGGCCTGTTCTCCGCGCGCGGCTACAATATCGAATCGCTGACCGTCGCCCCGACCGAGGATTCGACCATGTCACGCATGACCATCGTCACGACAGGATCGGACGATGTGGTTGAGCAGATCACCAAACAGCTCAACAAGCTGGTCGACGTCGTGAAAGTCGTCGACCTGAACGAAGGCAAACACCTTGAGCGCGAGCTCATGCTCGTCAAGGTGCGTGCCGCAGGCAAGGATCGCGAAGAGGTGAAGCGGACGGCAGACATCTTCCGCGCTCGCATCATCGACGTGACAGACAAGTCCTACACTGTGGAGCTGACAGGTACCAGCGACAAGCTGGATGCTTTTCTGGATGCCATTGGCCGCGCGATGGTGCTGGAGACCGCGCGCACTGGTGCATGCGGTCTCGGTCGCGGTGAATGGATCATGAAAGTCTGACCGCATTCGCGCACTTCATCCTGCGGCAGACCGTTACAACCGCCGCTCCCGGATCAATCAGAACATCAGGAAATCAAAATGAAAGTTTATTACGACAAGGATGCCGATCTGTCCCTCATCAAGGGCAAGAAAGTCACCATCATTGGCTATGGTTCACAGGGTCATGCCCACGCGCAGAATCTTTCCGAGTCCGGCGTCAAAGTCACGGTCGGCCTGCGCAAGGGTGGCGCATCCTGGGATAAAGCCAGGAAAGCCAAGCTGGCAGTGAAGGAGGTTGCAGATGCCGTGAAGGGGGCGGATCTGGTGATGATCCTGCTGCCGGACGAGAATCACAAGGATGTCTATTACGCGGATATAGAGCCGAATATTCGCAAGGGCGCCACGCTGGCGTTTGCGCATGGCTTCAACATCCACTTTGGCCAGATTCAACCCCGCGCCGATCTGGACGTCATCATGATTGCGCCCAAAGGCCCTGGACATCTGGTCCGTTCCACCTACACGCAGGGTGGCGGCGTGCCGGCGCTCATCGCGATCCATCAGGATTCCAGCAAGAAGGCCAAGCACATCGCGTTGTCGTACGCCTGTGCCATCGGTGGAACCCGTGGTGGCGTAATCGAAACCAACTTCCGCGAAGAGGCCGAGACAGACCTGTTTGGTGAACAGACCGTGCTGTGCGGCGGCATCGTCGAGCTCATCAAGGCGGGATTCGAAACACTCGTCGAGGCAGGCTATGCACCAGAGATGGCGTATTTCGAGTGCCTGCACGAAACCAAGCTGATCGTCGACCTCATCTATGAAGGCGGTATCGCCAACATGAATTATTCGATCTCCAACAACGCCGAGTATGGCGAGTATGTGACCGGCGACAAGGTGATCGGCCCCGAGGCTCGTGCCGCCATGAAGGAAGCGCTGCGCAAGATCCAGACTGGTGAATATGCACGCGACTTCATTCTCGAAAACAAGGCAGGTGCGCCGACACTGCAGGCGCGTCGCCGTCTGCTTGCAGAGCATCAGATCGAACAGGTTGGCGAGAAGCTGAGAGGGATGATGCCGTGGATCAAGAAGAATAAACTCGTTGACCAGAGCAGAAATTAAAGATGCACTCTCCGCGCCGTTGCATCGGATTGGGCGTTCGGCAGCGCAAAGCGGCGCTTTGCGAAACCCTGCCGAACGTGCCTGGGATCAGGCAGAACAAGCTGGTGGATCAGTCCCGCAATTGATGAGCCTTCCAGAGATGTTGTGGTACGCGGCAGGTGGCCATGTCTGACCGCCTCGCCGTGTTGTCACAGTACCTGCTCCCCAAGCAGGCGTTGACGACATTCGCGGGAAGCGTGGCGCGCAACGAAAGCGGCGCGCGAACCACTCGTTTGATCGAGTGGTTCATCCGCCGCTATGGCGTGAACATGACGGAGGCCCGCAATCCGGATCCGGCGAGCTATGTGTCCTTCAACGATTTCTTTACGCGACCGCTGAAGGACAATGCGCGTCCGTTGGCTGACGTTGATTTCGTCTGCCCGGTCGACGGTGCCATCAGTCAATGCGGACCGATTGCCGGTGATCAGATCTTCCAGGCCAAGGGGCACCATTACTCAACGACCACGCTGGTGGGTGGTGATGTGGCGCTCGCCGATCGATTTGACAATGGCATGTTTGCCACGCTCTACCTGAGCCCGAAGGATTACCACCGCATCCACATGCCTTGCGCGGGGCGGCTCGCGAGCATGGTCTATGTGCCGGGCGATCTCTTTTCGGTAAATCCGGTGACTGCCCGCGGCGTGCCGGGCCTGTTCGCACGTAACGAGCGAGTGGTCTGTGCGTTCGAGGGTGAGGCAGGACCGTTTGTGCTGGTGCTGGTGGGGGCCACCATCGTCGGCAGCATGGCGACGACCTGGCACGGCATCGTGAATCCCCCGCGTTCTGCGAATATTCGCAGGTGGGACTATCCGGAAGCTACAGCGCCCCGGCTGCGCAAAGGCGAGGAAATGGGTCGCTTCCTGTTGGGATCGACTGTCGTGATGCTCTTTCCTGCTGACACGATCCGCCTTCAGCCGAGCTGGGTGCCAACGCTCTCCATCTGCATGGGCGAGCCCATGGGTTCGCTGGTCTGACCCGCTACGGGGACCTGCTTTACCGTTTCATGGCGGGCCAAAGACCCGGGTTCGCTACAATGCAGTTCTTACTCTCCGGAATCCCATGATGAATTCCCCGGTACCTAAAATTCGCAAGGGCCTGCTCAGTCCTGAACGGCGCAAGCAAGGCATTTATATTTTGCCCAACCTGTTCACGTCGGCTGCCCTGTTTGCCGGATTCTATGCCGTGGTGCAAGCGATGAACGGCCGCTTTGAAACGGCTTGCGTGGCAATCTTCTGTGCCATGGTGCTGGATGGACTTGATGGCCGGGTCGCCAGACTCACGCGCACCCAAAGCGAGTTCGGCGCGCAATTCGACAGCCTTTCCGACATGGTGTCCTTCGGTGTCGCGCCGTCCATCCTCATGTACGAGTGGGCCTTGAAACCGATGGGCAAGTGGGGCTGGGTAGCGGCCTTCATCTATTGCGTGAGCGCAGCGCTGCGGTTGGCACGCTTCAATACCAACATCGGCGTGGTGGACAAGCGCTTCTTCCAGGGTATGCCAAGTCCCGCAGCCGCTTGTCTGGTCGCGGGACTCATTTGGGTGCTGAACGACTATCACGTCAAGGGCGGCGAGGTCGCCTGGCTCGCCTGGGGCGTCACGGTATTCGCCGGCGTAACGATGGTGTCGAACGTGCCTTTCTACAGCGGCAAGGACTTCAACCTGCGCCGCAGCGTCCCCTTCTGGGTGGTCCCGGCATTCGTCGTGGCTTATCTCCTGATTTCGATTGAGCCTTCGCATGTGCTGTTCGGTCTGTTCGTTTGCTATGCGGTTTCAGGCTATTTCATCGGTGGTGCGCGTTTGATGCGGCCGGCAAACCCCAAGCCTGACGAGAAGCCGCCCAAACCGCCGGAGATACCCTGAGGCTTGCTTCCGGCAAACTGTCGGGCTATATTGAACGCATCATGATTCAGCAGATCCGTTCTTCACGCGGTCTCCCAAGCCTGCGCTCCGCTGGCCTGCTCCTGCTGCTGCGCCCCGCGCGCGCATAAATTTCCCCCACTCTTTTGTTTTCCTCGTCTGCGGCATGCGCTGCAGGCGAATATTCGCATTCCCGATTCCCCAGCTTGAAACCCCAGGAGCATTTGCATGGATCACTTGATCATCTTTGACACCACGTTGCGCGACGGCGAGCAAAGCCCGGGCGCGTCGATGACGCGCGAGGAAAAAGTCCGCATCGCCAAGCAGCTGGAGAAAATGCGCGTCGATGTCATCGAAGCCGGATTCGCTGCGGCGAGCCCGGGTGACTTCGATGCCGTGCACGCCGTTGCAAGCGCCATCAAGGACAGCACCGTGTGCAGTCTGGCCCGAGCACAAGCGGGCGATATCCAGAAAGCTGGCGACGCCATCAAGCCCGCAGCACGCGGCCGAATCCACACGTTCATTGCCACATCGCCCATTCACATGCAGCACAAGCTGCGCATGCAGCCTGACCAGGTATTGGTGGCTGCGGTGGATGCCGTGAAGTTTGCACGCAGCCTCACGGATGATGTGGAGTTCTCTGCGGAGGATGCAGTACGGAGCGATATCGATTTCCTCTGCCGCGTATTCGAAGCAGTCATCAATGCCGGTGCCAAGACCATCAATGTTCCCGATACGGTGGGTTACAGCATTCCCGATCTCTGGGCCGAGCGATTCAGGGAGTTGATTGAGCGGGTGCCGAACTCGGACAAGGTCATCTGGTCCACGCATTGCCACAATGATCTGGGTATGGCGGTGGCCAATTCCCTTGCGGCCGTGCGGGCTGGCGCGCGGCAGGTGGAGTGCACCATCAACGGGCTGGGCGAGCGGGCCGGCAATGCCTCACTCGAAGAAATCGTGATGGCCGTGCGCACGCGCAAAGATGTGTTCAGTGTCGAGACCAGGATTGATGCCACGCAGATCGTCCCGGCGTCGAAGCTCGTCTCCACGATCACCGGCTATCCGGTACAGCCGAACAAGGCGGTCGTGGGTGCCAATGCCTTCGCGCATGAGTCCGGCATCCATCAGGACGGCGTGCTGAAGCATCGTGAGACTTACGAGATCATGCGCGCGCAGGACGTGGGCTGGCACACCAACAAGCTCACCCTGGGCAAGCTGTCGGGTCGCAATGCATTCAAGACGCGGCTCGCCGAACTCGGTATCGAGCTTGAGGGCGAAGTGTCATTGAACGCCGCCTTCAAGAAGTTCAAGGAGCTGGCCGACAAGAAGTCAGAGATCTTTGATGAGGATCTGCACGCGCTCGTCTCGGATGAGGCTGTGACGCCGGAAGTGGAGCACTATCAGCTCGTTTCGATTACTGCACGCACCGAGACGGGCGAGCAGCCCTTTGCCCGCGTAGTCATCTCGGAGGATTTGAAAGAAAAGAATGCCGAGAGTCGCGGCGCAGGTCCTGTGGATGCCACCTTCTGTGCCATCGAGAGCATCGCGCATTCGCAGGCCGAGCTGCTGCTGTACTCGGTCAACAACGTCACGCAGGGCACGGACTCGCAAGGCGAGGTAACGGTGCGACTGTCTAGGGGCGGACGCATTGTGAATGGCATTGGGTCTGACACTGACATTGTGGTGGCATCAGCCAAGGCCTACATCAACGCGCTGAACAAGCTCGCTGGTGTGCAAAAGCTGAATCCGCAGCTCTCGCCTTGATGTCCCGAGGCGGCCAGCCAATTCGGAACACAGATGAACACAGATAAGAGTCGGATGAACACGGATACAGGCGGATTGCGAATATTCGCAATTGACGGGGGATTGCCAGATGAAGCGTGAATCATCTGTGTTCATCCGTGTTCATCTGTGGTTGCGTCGATTTGCTTTGGGGCTTCCCTAGGTCAAATCCGCTTGGCCAGTTCCACGGCCTTGCCGGTGTAGGTACCCGGTGTGAGTTGCTTCAATCGTGCCTTCTCTGCATCGGGGATCGCCAGCGTATCGATGAATCGGTGCAGCGCTTCCTTCTGGATGCCGCCCTTGCCCCGGGTCAGGTCCTTTAGCTGCTCATAGGCATTGGGCACCGCATACCGCCGCATGACGGTTTGTACGGCTTCAGCCAGCACATCCCAATTGGCATCGAGATCATCATTCATTCGCGCCGGGTTGGCTTCGAGCTTTCCCAGCCCGCGCTGACAGGAGTCGTACGCCAGCAGGCAATAGCCAAACGCGACACCCATGTTGCGCAGTACTGTCGAGTCGGTCAGGTCGCGCTGCCAGCGGGAAACCGGGAGCTTTTCTGCGAGGTGGCGCAAGAGCGCATTGGCAATGCCGAGATTGCCTTCTGAATTCTCGAAGTCGATGGGGTTGACCTTGTGTGGCATGGTCGAGGAGCCAATCTCGCCGGCCTTCACTTTCTGCTTGAAATAGCCGACCGAAATGTAGCCCCAGATGTCACGATTGAGATCGATCAGAATGGTGTTGACGCGGGCCATCGCATCGAAGAGCTCTGCCATGGCGTCATGTGGCTCGATCTGAATGGTGTAGGGGTTGAAAGTGATGCCGAGCGACTCTACAAAGCGCTTGCCGAACCCCTCCCAATCTGCATCGGGATAGGCAGCGAGATGCGCGTTGTAATTGCCGACTGCACCATTGATTTTCCCCAACATTGCCACCCCTGCAATGCGGGCCCTGGCCGTATGCAGCCGGTGCACAACATTTGCCAGTTCCTTGCCCATGGTGGTTGGCGACGCAGCCTGCCCATGGGTTCGCGAGAGCAAAGGTTGATCGGCAAGCCCATGGGCCAATGTGGTGAGCGTGGCGATGATGCCATCCAGTGACGGCAGCAAGGTTTCGTCGCAGCCCTGCTTCAACATGAGCGCATGGGAGAGGTTGTTGATGTCCTCGGAGGTGCAGGCGAAGTGGATGAACTCTCCCGCAGCCGCCATTTCAGGATTGTCGGCAAAGGTCTCACGAAGCCAATACTCCACCGCCTTCACATCATGATTGGTTGTCGCCTCTATGGCCTTGACGCGCTCCCCGTCAGCGACACTGAAGGCGGCGACGCGGTCGCGCAGGACACTTGCTGTCGCTGATGTGAGCGGTTGAAGTTCACCCACGGCATCCCATTGCGAGAGTGCAATGAGCCACTCGATCTCGACATGGATGCGCTGGCGGATGAGCGCGAATTCACTGAACGTAGCGCGCAACGGCGCACACTTGCGTTCATAGCGGCCATCCAGCGGAGAAAGCGCGGTGAGGGCGCAGAGCGCCAGATTCGGGGAGGTATTGGACATGGCCGCGCTTTGTAAAGAAGCAAATGCAATTTTATCATGCGTGCCAGCGCCCTTAGCAGTGCCTTGTCAGTGTGACGGGTGCAATTTTTCACATTGATTGTGTCGAAGTTGGCAGCCCACTGCCGTTCGCTTTGCAGGGGAAGTGGTGGGGAGGCGATGCTATACTTCGCGCCTTTTCCGACTCTGGTGCGAATATTCGCAATCATGAATGGCCATGAAACTGATTGCTTCCAAAACGAGCCCGTATGCACGCAAAGTCCGGGTGGTTCTCGCAGAAAAGCGCATTGACTTTGAATTCGTCGAAGAAAACGCGTGGAACGCCGACACCACGGTCCACCAGTTCAATCCGCTGAACAAAGTACCGGTGCTGGTGCTGGATGACGGCATGCCCTTGTTCGATTCCCGGGTGATCACCGAATTCCTCGACGGCGTCTCGCCGGTGAGTCGCCTGTTCCCGGAGTCGGGGCGAGAGCGCATCATGGTCAAGCGCTGGGAAGCGCTGGCAGATGGCATCGCCGATGCCGGCGTTGCTGTGTTTCTGGAACGGAAGCGCCCGGGCTCACCGGATGGCGAAGCCTGGATCGCGCGTCAACGCGCCAAGGTGGATGCCGGTCTCGCAATGGCCGCGCGGGATCTGGGCGACAAGGATTTTTGCCATGGGGTCGGCCTCACTGTTGCCGACATCTCGCTGGCATGCGCACTGTTCTGGCTTGAGTTTCGACTGCCGGAAATCGACTGGCGCAAGCAGTACCCTGCTCTGGCCATTTGGGCTGATCGTATCGGCGCGCGCGCTTCGCTTGCAGATACCCGTCCAGGCGTCTGAGCAGGCTATTGGATGATGCCGCCACCCAGGCATTCATCTCCGCGGTAGATCACGGCGGACTGCCCAGGGGTAATCGCCCATTGAGGCTCATCAAAGTGCAGCCGGAATCCTGTCGCTGAATCCGAATAGTCGCAGGCGGAATCCTGCTGGCGATAGCGGGTTTTGGCGGCAAGACCCTGTTCGATTCCCGGCGCGGTGCCGCCGGTCCAGCATACATTTGCCGCTGCAAGATCCTGCTTCAGCAACAGGGAATGATCGTGTCCCTGCACCACAATGAGCCGGTTGGCGGCAAGGTCTTTTCCGGCGACAAACCAGGGCTCACCCGAGCTGTCCTGCCGCCCGCCAATGCCCAGCCCCTGGCGCTGACCCAGGGTGTAGTACATCAGGCCCTGATGCTCCCCAATGTCTTCCCCTTCCGGGGTGACCATTCGTCCAGGCTTTCGGGGCAGATAGCGGGAAAGAAATTCCCGAAACGGCCGCTCACCGATGAAGCAGATGCCCGTCGAGTCCTTTTTCGCGTGATTCGGCAGGCCGGCATTCTGCGCCAACACCCGGACATCCCGCTTATGCATACCGCCCAGCGGAAAGAGCGCTTTTGAAAGCTGATATTGATTCAGGCGGTGGAGGAAGTAGCTCTGGTCCTTGCTGGCGTCCGAGCCCTTCAGCAGCCGAAACAGGCCATCGTGCTCTTCAACTCTGGCGTAGTGGCCGGTGGCGATCCAGTCGGCACCCAAGCGGAGCGCATGGTCGAGAAACGCCTTGAACTTGATCTCTGCGTTGCACAGCACGTCTGGGTTGGGTGTCCGGCCAGCCGAATATTCGCTCAGAAATTCGGCAAAGACCCGGTCCTTGTATTCCGCAGAAAAATTGACGGCTTCAATCTCGATGCCGATTTTGTCAGCCACCGATACTGCATCCACGAGGTCTTCACGGGTTGAGCAGTATTCGTCATCGTCATCGTCTTCCCAATTCTTCATGAAGAGACCGACGACATCATGGCCGGCTTGCTTCAGCAGCAGGGCAGACACAGCTGAATCCACGCCGCCCGACAGGCCAACAACAATGCGTTTTCTGGGGTTCATGGCGGAATTATCCCAAATCCGGCTGTTTGGAAGCGACTGGGGAGGAGAGAGCTCGAGAATGCCCCGGACTGGGTCAGTCGCGATACAACAACGCCGGATCGCCATCCTGCCACTGGCCAGGCATCAGATTGTCCAGCGACCAGGAACCGATGCGATGCCTGATGAGACGCAGTGTGGGGAAGCCCAGCTTGGCTGTCATGCGACGCACTTGGCGGTTCTTTCCTTCGCGGAGGGTGACTTCCAGCCATGCCGTGGGGATGGATTGCCGGATCCGGATGGGCGGGGTGCGCGCCCACAAGCCCGAGGGCTCGTCGATGACACGCGCTAAAGCGGGGGCGGATATGAACTCACCCAGGTCAAGCCCGGCTGCGATGGGTTCCAGTGCAGCGTCCGTGGGCGATCCTTCAACCTGCACCCAGTAGGCCTTGTCCAACTTGAACCGCGGGTCCGCGATCCGGGCCTGCAGCGTCCCGTCATTGGTCAAGAGCAGCAATCCTTCACTGTCGGTGTCGAGCCTGCCAGCCGGGTAGACCCCGGGCACATCGACCAGGGGTTTCAGCGTCGGTTTGTCGCCGGAAGGGCTGAACTGGCAAATCACGCCGAAGGGTTTGTTGAGCAACAGAAATCTTGTTTTCAATTCAGACTTTCGCGCAAAAGAAAAAGCCCCTGCCGCCTTCGCGGACAGGGGCTGTGTCAAGAAGACGAATTCAGGCGTTGTTAATGTTCGACGCCTGCTTGCCTTTCGGGCCTTGCGTGATGTCAAAGCTGACTTTTTGCCCTTCTTTCAGCGTCTTGAATCCATTCATCTGAATGGCGGAAAAGTGAGCAAAAAGATCCTCACTGCCGTCATCAGGGGTAATGAATCCAAAACCCTTGGCGTCGTTAAACCACTTGACTGTTCCAGTTGCCATGCGCTTCCTCGGAAAATAGTTGACAGGGTGGAGCCCCGGATATCGTTTGTGTTCAAGGATAGTCAGCGACCGCCTCACACCCAAGGCACGCGGCAAACCGGACCTGCAGACACGCTTGAAGCCAAACTCCAGACTGGATTGTTACCCGACAATCTTTGTTGCGTCAATAGGTTGCGAGCGATGTGTCGAGCGATGGGGCCAGCCGGATGAACATTGCAGCCGTGAGCCTTGAAACTCGCAGGAGTGTTGTCCATATAATGGGAGCATTATCCAACAGGCAGAATCGCGAACATTTTCGATGGCTACCAGGCATCAAGGGAACGAGGCACTAAAGACCCAGGAAAGCAAGGTCAAGCCGCCACCCATGTTTCAGGTTGTGATGTACAACGACGATTACACGCCAATGGAGTTCGTTGTCGAGGTGTTGCAACGCTTTTTTGGGATTACTCGTGAACGAGCGACGCAGATCATGCTCCAAGTGCATACTGAGGGACGTGGAATCTGTGGGCTGTACCCGAAGGACGTGGCAGCTGCGAAGGTGGATCAGGTGGCTGCGCACGCGCGGAAGCACCAGCACCCTTTGATGTGCGGGATGGAAGAGACGTAATCCAGAACGGAAGGATTTTAATGATCGCGCAAGAGTTGGAAGTTAGCCTGCACATGGCTTTTGTCGATGCCCGGCAAAAGCGCCATGAGTTCATCACCGTGGAGCATTTGTTGCTGGCACTCCTCGACAATCCCTCCGCATCGGAGGTCATGAAGGCCTGTGCCGCGAAGATGGACGAGCTGCGTAAAGCGCTGTCCGAATTCATCGAGCAGCACACGCCCACCGTGGCAGGCGAGGGCGACGTTGATACGCAACCCACGCTGGGATTTCAGCGAGTGATTCAGCGGGCGATCCTGCATGTGCAGTCTTCGGGCAAGAAGGAAGTCACTGGCGCGAACGTGCTGGTCGCGATTTATGGCGAGAAGGACTCGCATGCCGTGTACTTTCTGCACCAGCAGGGAGTATCCAGGCTGGATGTTGTCAATTTCATCTCGCATGGCATCTCCAAGAGCGCGCCAGCCAGTGGCGGCAAGGAGGAGCCCGAGCAGGAGAACGCCGAACAGGAAGGTGCGGGCGGTGCGCTGGAGAGCTTCACGCAGAACCTGAACCAGCTCGCGGCGGACGGGAAGATTGACCCGCTCATCGGCCGCGACAGCGAACTTGAGCGCGTGATCCAGATTCTTTGTCGTCGCCGCAAGAACAACCCGTTGCTGGTGGGTGAGGCGGGTGTCGGCAAGACAGCCATCGCCGAGGGCCTGGCCAAACGAGTGGTGGACGGCGAAGTGCCGGAGATTCTTGCCAAGGCGCAAGTTTATGCGCTCGACATGGGTTCGTTGCTGGCCGGTACAAAGTATCGCGGTGATTTCGAGCAGCGCTTGAAGGCGGTACTGAAACAGCTGAACGAGAATCCCAATGCGATCCTGTTTATCGACGAGATCCACACGCTCATCGGTGCGGGCTCCGCTTCGGGGGGCACGCTGGACGCTTCCAATCTGCTGAAGCCCGCCTTGTCGTCCGGCCAGCTGAAGTGCATCGGTGCCACCACCTACAACGAGTTTCGCGGCATCTTCGAAAAAGACCATGCGCTCTCGCGCCGCTTCCAGAAGATTGATGTCAACGAGCCTTCCGTGGCTGAAACCATCGAGATCCTGCGCGGACTGAAGACGCGGTTCGAGACACACCATGGCGTCAAGTACACCTCTGGTGCCATCATCACCGCGGCCGAGCTTTCTGCCAAATACATCAACGACCGCCATCTGCCGGACAAGGCGATCGACGTCATCGATGAAGCGGGCGCTGCGCAGCGCATCGCGCCGAAGTCCAAACAGAAGAAGACCATCGGCAAAGGCGAGATCGAGGAGATCATTGCCAAGATCGCCCGCATTCCGGCTCGCAGCGTGTCTTCCGATGATCGCAGTGCGTTGAAGACGCTGGATCGAGACCTGAAGAGTGTCGTGTTCGGCCAGGACAAGGCGATCGAGGCGCTCTCGTCGGCCATCAAGATGGCCAGGTCGGGGTTGGGCAATACCACCAAGCCTATCGGCTCCTTCCTGTTCTCCGGTCCTACAGGTGTTGGCAAGACCGAGGTTGCCAAGCAGTTGGCGTTCATCCTTGGCGTGGAGTTGATCCGCTTTGACATGTCTGAGTACATGGAGCGTCATGCGGTATCGCGCCTGATCGGTGCCCCGCCTGGCTATGTCGGGTTTGATCAGGGCGGCCTCATGACGGAGGCGGTCACCAAGCAACCGTATTCGGTACTGTTGCTGGATGAGATCGAGAAGGCGCATCCGGATGTTTTCAATGTCCTGTTGCAGGTCATGGATCACGGGACATTGACCGATAACAACGGCCGAAAGGCAGACTTCCGCAATGTGGTCATCATCATGACCACCAATGCGGGTGCTGCAGAGTTGTCCAAGACTTCCATCGGATTCACCGACGACAAGAAGGCGGGTGATGAGATGGGTGAGATCAAGCGCATTTTCACCCCCGAATTCAGAAACCGCATTGATGCGATCATCAGCTTCGCTGCGCTCAACGAAGAAATCATCATGCGCGTGGTCGACAAGTTCCTCATGCAGCTGGAGTCGCAGTTGCAGGAGAAGAAAGTTGAGGTGATTTTCACCGAGGCCCTGAAGAAGTACTTGGCCAAAAATGGCTTCGATCCGCAGATGGGCGCGCGGCCCATGTCGCGTCTCATCCAGGACACCATCCGTCGAGCGCTTGCCGACGAGCTGCTGTTTGGCAAGCTCGCAGGCGGTGGCAAGGTGACCATTGACGTTGATGCAGGCGGCAAGGTCGTGCTCGAGATCAACGCGGAGAAGCAGGATCCGGTGGCGCAGGACGCCTGAGCTGGCGGCCGATAGATCTGACCTGATGTTGAAAAGAGCCGCCGTGAGCGGCTCTTTATTTTATTAGCGTTTGCTTCTATGATGAATCTGCAGGGTATACCTATGACCACTGCTCAGGTACGCTTGAAGCTGCCCCAGAAAAATCTGTCCTAGAGGAGAAGCCATGCAACGCTTTGTCTTGGCCGCAGTTGCGGCGCTGCTGCCCTTGTTCGCGGCAGCACAACAACCACCGACGCCGCCGGCACCACCGGCGTTCGCGGATTCGAATCTCACCCCGGCAGGTGTCCGGGCATTGGCGGCCAACTGTGCGGCTTGCCACGGTACCAATGGCAAGCCGGCACCTGGGTCGACATCGGCTGCGCTCGCTGGCAAGCCGAAGGACGAATTGCTCACGCTCATGAAGCAGTTCAAGGAGGGCAAGAAGCCGGCGACGCTCATGCACCAACTCTCCAAAGGGTATACCGACGCGGAGCTTGACGCGATGGCGACCTACTTTTCAAACCAGCCGCGCTAGGAGCCCGTCATGACCATGAATCGCAGACATTTTCTGGCAGCGGGTGCCGCAGGTGCGGCAGTGCTTGGTTTCAGCGGTTGCGCCTCCATCGGCGGCGCGGCCAAGGCAAGGGTTGTCGTGATCGGCGGCGGATACGGCGGCGCGACGGCAGCAAAGTACATCCGGATGTTGGACCGTTCCATCGACGTCGTGCTGGTTGAGCCCAATGAGGCGTTCGTCTCCTGCCCCATCTCCAATCTGGTTCTGGGCGGCTACAAGACCATGGCCGACATCACAACGCCGTATGCCGGTCTCGAGCGCAACCATGGCGTAAAACTCGTGCGCGACATGGCCACAGCCATCGACATGGATAAGAAGCAAGTGCGTCTTGCGAAGGGCGATCCGCTGTCATTCGATCGGCTTATCGTGGCACCAGGCATCGACTTCATGTACGAAGGCATGCCCGGTCTGAACAATTCAGCAGCTCAGGCTGCGATCATGCATGCTTGGAAAGCAGGCCCCCAAACCGCCCAATTGCGCAAACAGTTGGAGGCCATGCCGGACGGAGGCGTTTTTGTGATGTCCATGCCGGAGGCGCCCTATCGTTGTCCGCCAGGGCCTTATGAGCGCGTCTGCCAGATCGCGTCCTACTTCAAACAGGCCAAGCCCCGCTCCAAGGTGTTGCTGCTGGATGCCAACCCGGATGTCACGTCGAAGGGGCCGCTTTTCAAGAAAGCCTGGACCGAACTCTACGGCGGGATAATCGAGTACCGTCCGAACAGCAAGGCAATCGACGTAGACATCAAGGGCTCGGCGATCAAGCTGGAGTTTGATGATGTCAAGGGCGCCGTGTTGAACGTGCTGCCGCCGATGAAGGCTGGCAAGATCGCAGATCCCTTCATCACGGCCAACAAGCGCTGGTGCGAAGTGGATTGGCTCACGTATGAGTCCAAGGCGGTCAAGGGCGTGCATCTTCTCGGCGATGCCCTGCAGATCGCGCCGCTGATGCCGAAATCCGGCCACATGGCCAATGCGCACGGCAAGGCCTGCGCGGCGGCAGTGGTGGCGTTGCTGAACAACGAACCGCCCAATCCGTCGCCAACGCTTTCGAATACCTGTTATTCATTTGTGTCGGACAAGGAGGTCGTGCATGTGGCGTCCATCCACAAGTACGACACGAAGGACCGGACCATGAAAACAGTACCTGGCTCGGGTGGCGTGTCGTCGGCAAGAAATGAGCTGGAAGCCGGCTATGCACTCAACTGGGCAGCCAACATCTGGGCAGATACGCTGATGTAACGGAAGAGCGATCCAGGGTGATGTTTCCCTGATCCAACGAAAAAGGGCCGCAGATGCGGCCCTTTTTCAGTTCCGAGACCGTTGGTGTGATCAGTTCAACGACGCCAGATATTCCGCCAGCCCGCGTGCTTCAAGCTCGGTCAGCTGTGACGCGATGACATGCATCACCGCATTGTCATTCGTGCGGGTCCGCTTGTTGAATTCCTTCAATTGGCGAACGGTGTACTCGGCATGCTGCCCGGCAAGTCGCGGCAGCGCGGACGTGCCCAACGCTTTCGGGCCATGGCAGGATGCGCAGGCGGGCAAGCCGGAATACGTATTTCCCTTCAGGTAGAGATAGCGGCCCATTCCGGCAAGGTCTGCATCCGTGACTTCATGCGGCTGACCTGCCTGCTTCTCATAGTAGTGCCCGAGTGCCAGCATGTCCGCTTCACTGAGACCCTTGGCAAATTCGCTCATTTGGCTGGTCCGCCGCCCGGCCTGGAAATCGCGCAGCTGCTTGGCAACATACTCAGCATGCTGGCCTGCGAGACGCGGGAACAATTCGCTCGTGCTTTCCCCGTTCATGCCGTGACACAGGAAACACTTGCCACCGATGATCTCCTTGGCACGAGCCTCATTGGGTGCAGCATTGGCGGGCGCGCCGAATGCTCCGACAAGGACGGGCAAGAGCAATGCGAAGAGCGTCGATACAACCGTGGCAGATGGCTTCATGGCAGAAGGGCGATAGTCAATTCATGCCATAAATATATCAGCAAATGCTAATACGTTTAGGGAAGATTGCACTGCACTGCACTGCACTTCCGGTTCGGCAGCTAGGGTGCTGACTTTCCCTGTGGCGCTGTATTGGCCGGTGACCATGTGGCCGACATGGGCGTGACCGGTGCCTGCATCGCCAGATTGGTGAGGGAGGTCAGCACATGGTCCTGCCAGGCGCCGTTGATGAAGAGGTACTGTTTGGCATAGCCCTCGATGACGAAGCCCAACCGAGCCAGCAGTTGGCCGCTGCGAATATTCGCAGGGATGTAGTTCGCATGGATGCGATGCAGGCCCGCTTCATGAAACATGTAACGGTTGCCAGCCTGAAGCGCTTCGCGCATCAGCCCCTGGCCTTGATGCGCGCGGGCAATCTTGTAACCGAGGAAACAGGCCTGGAACGGCCCACGTGATATCTGGCTGTAGTTCGCGATCCCGATGGGGTGTGATGGATCGTCGTGCGGAAAGAGAATGAAGCGCATCCCCGCACCGCTCGCAAACTCGGCTGCGGATTGCGTGCAAAGCAATTCCCAACGCTTCAGCGAATATTCATCGGGTGGTATCGGCGGGTCCCATGGGGCAAAGTGCGCCACGTTTTCGGACAGGAAATCGATCATGGCCTGCTCCATGCCCGGCTGCATTGGCTTCAGCAGGAGACGCTCTGTCTCCAGAATCGGCAACACGGGGTGAACTCAGCCTGCTGGAATCAAGCGGCGAATACGGGCCACTGTGCCGTCCACATTTCAAGCGGTGCCCGCTTGAAGCCCGACTTGGCGAACTGATGCCAGCGACCGGTCACGAAACAGAGCAGCGTGTTCGCATAGGCATTGACATCCCAGCCAGCGGGAAGGGACTGATCCGTCACCGCGAGACGTGCGCTTTGGCGCAGAGACGCCTCGATCCGGTCATGCAGTTGATTGATGCGGGTCTGCAGTCGACCATCTTCGTTGACCAGCGCGTCACCAATGAGAACGCGGACCATGCCAGGATTCTTCTGCGCGAAACTCAACAACATCGAGACAGTGGCCTCTACCTGCTTCAGGCCCGCAGTCTCGTCGGCCTGGATCTTGTTTACCAGTGTGAACAGGCTGGTTTCGATGAACTCGATCAGCCCTTCGAACATTTGCGCCTTGCTGGCGAAATGCCGATACAAGGCAGCTTCGGACACATCAAGCCGCTTCGCCAGCAACGCGGTCGTGATCTTTTCACCTTTGGGATCTTCCAGCATGGCGGCCAGAGTCTGCAGGATCTGGTTGCGGCGTTCACCGCGCTGCGCCTTCGGCATGTTGTTGTCTCCCTCTTTGACGACTCGTTGCGAATATTCGCAGTGCTACTTGCGTTTTCCCATGATCGAACCCAGTACCCCGCGCAAAATCTCACGGCCCAACGTGGTGCCCATGGTGCGCACTGCCGATTTTGCCGCAGTCTGCACCAGGCCGTCCTGCTTGCCGCCACGGGGGCCGGTGGTGCCAAACAGCACATCGCTGATTCCGCCCATGATGCCACCGCCGTCCTTGGTCGGAAGTGATGATGCGCCCGGACTCCCGGCGGCGGGTGCCTGCGACTCGGCGCGGCTCTTCAGTTTTTCGTAGGCGGACTCCCGGTCCACGGTCTTTTCGTAAACGCCCGCGACCAGCGAACCCGCCAGAAGTGCTTGTCGCTGCTGGGGTGTGATGGGGCCAATCTGACTGCCCGGCGGAAACACGTAAGCGCGCGACGTTTCGGAAGGGCGGCCCTTTGCATCCAGCAAACTGACCAGTGCCTCACCTACGGCGAGCTCGGTGATGGCGGCCTCGATGTCCAATCCTGCGCGGGGGCGCATGGTCTGCGCGGTGGCTTTGACGGCTTTCTGGTCTCGCGGCGTAAAGGCTCGAAGTGCATGCTGCACCCGGTTACCCAGTTGTGCGAGCACGGTATCGGGGATGTCGATGGGATTCTGGGTCACGAAATAAACCCCCACACCCTTGGAACGCACCAGTCGCACCACGAGCTCGATGCGCTCCAGCAGGGCCTTGGGTGCGTCGTTGAACAAGAGATGCGCCTCGTCGAAGAAGAACACCAACTTGGGTTTGTCCGGGTCACCGATTTCGGGGAGACGCTCGAAGATTTCCGACAGCAGCCACAAAAGGAAGGTCGCGTAGAGACGCGGCGCATTCATGAGCTTGTCAGCAGTCAGGATGTTGATCACACCCTTGCTGCCGACGGTCTGCATCAGGTCGTCGATGTTCAACATCGGCTCGCCAAAAAACTTGTCTCCGCCCTGGGTTTCCAGTTGCAGCAGGCCGCGCTGGATGGCACCTGCGCTGGCGCTGCTGATGTTGCCGTACTGGGTAGTGAACTGGCTTGCATTCTCGCCCACGAACTGCAGCATTGCGCGCAGATCCTTGAGGTCCAGCAGGAGCAGACCGTTGTCGTCTGCGATCTTGAACACGATGTTGAGTACGCCAGCCTGGGTTTCGTTGAGGTCCAGCATGCGCGCAAGCAAGAGCGGTCCCATGTCGGAGACGGTGGCGCGCACGGGATGGCCCTGTTCGCCGAAGACATCCCAGAGGGTGGTGGGGCAGGCCGCCGCCGCAGGGGCTTCGAGGCCGCGCTCCTGCAACACTGCGGCGAGCTTGCCCGCGATGGTGCCTGGCTGGCTGATGCCGGCCAGGTCGCCCTTCACATCCGCCATGAAAACCGGCACGCCGATCTTCGAGAAATTCTCCGCCAAGGTTTGCAGTGTCACGGTCTTGCCCGTGCCCGTGGCGCCGGTGATGAGACCGTGCCGGTTGGCCAACTGCGGCAGCAGGTTCAGGTCGAGTGGCTCTTTGTCGGCCGAGTTGGCAGCGGGGTTGGCAACTGAGCGAGCAACGAGAAGGGGATCGACCATGGCGATAGGGGAATGGTGGAAGGTCAGGGGGAGGGAACAACCCAGGGGAACAACCCAAGGGAAAACAAGTGAGTGGATGGTAACATTGTGATCTGAATTTTCAATCCGATTTTCATCCGGAATCACGATCATGGCAGGACATTCCAAGTGGGCAAACATCCAGCACCGAAAGGGTCGCCAGGATGCCAAGCGCGGCAAGATCTTTACCCGTCTCATCAAGGAAATCACGGTGGCCTCGCGTATGGGCGGGGGTGAGCCGGACATGAACCCCAGGCTCAGGCTGGCGGTGGACAAGGCGTATGACAACAACATGCCCAAGGACACCATCGAACGCGCCATCAAGCGTGGCGCGGGCGAGCTGGAAGGCGTGAACTACGAGGAAATCCGCTACGAGGGCTACGGCATCGGCGGTGCGGCTATCATCGTGGACACGATGACCGACAATCGCACGCGCACCGTGGCCGAAGTGCGCCACGCCTTCAGCAAATTCGGGGGCAATATGGGCACGGACGGCTCGGTCGCATTCTTGTTCAAACACTGCGGCCAGCTCATGTTCGCACCTGGCACGGATGAGAACAAGCTCATGGAGGCAGCATTGGAGGCGGGGGCAGAGGACATCATTTCGAACGATGACGGCAGCTTTGAAGTGGTGACCGGCCCCTACGACTTCAGCGGCGTCAAGGCGGCGCTGGAGAAGGCGGCCCTCAAGGCTGAATTCGGGGAGGTCACCATGAAGTCAACGAATGAGACCGAGCTTTCCGGAGACGACGCAGTGAAAATGCAGAAGCTGCTTGATGCGCTGGAAGGGTTGGACGACGTGCAGGATGTTTACACCTCGGCCGTTCTCCCTGAATCGGTTGGGGTCTGAGATGGCTGATGCCCCGGCACAACCCGCCACAGGAAACATTCTCATCACCACCACACCCACGGTCGAGGGTCGGCGCATCCGGCGCTACCTTGGCATCGTGACCGGAGAGGCCAGCTCGGAGGTGGATGTCGTCACGTTCACGCCTGGCACCAAATCCTTTTCGGACGCGTATCACAAGGTCCTGCCAGGTGCCCGAGACACGGCGCTGAAGGCAGTGATGCAAGGCGTGCAACAGTCAGGTGGCAACGCGCTGGTTGGCACGAGCATCAACTACGTCATCCACGGGAGCGGCAAGGGGCTCGTGCTGGTCTCCGTCACGGGCACGGCAGTCGTGCTGGAGGATGCGCCGCAGTGATGTTGCCATCCGCCAGTGCGAATATTCGCATCCTGGGTCTCGATCCCGGATTGCGGGTCACCGGCTACGGCGTCATCGAAAAAATCGGCAACAAGCTTCAGTACGTGACCTCGGGCTGCATCAAGTCCACCGAGAAAGAATCGCTTCCGCTGCGTTTGAAGAGCATTCTGCATTCCGTCGAAGAAGTCATCGATCGCCACGCGCCGACCGAGGTTGCAATCGAAATCGTGTTCGTCAACGTCAACCCGAAATCCACGCTGCTGTTGGGCCAGGCGCGCGGCGCCGCAATCTGCGCTGCCGTGCACCACGATTTGCCGGTGGCCGAGTACACCGCGTTGCAGGTCAAGCAAGCCGTCGTCGGCAACGGGCACGCGAAGAAGGAACAGGTGCAGGAAATGGTCAAGCGTCTGCTCGGATTGCCGGGCTATCCCAGCCCCGACTCGGCCGATGCGCTGGCCTGCGCCATCTGTCACGCACACGCCGGCCTTGGAATGGGCAGCTTTTCCACGCGCGGCTATCGCATGCGCGGCGGCCGGCTTATCGGGGGCGCGGCATGATCGGGCGCATCACCGGCATTCTCGCAGAGAAAAATCCGCCACAGCTGGTTGTGGATTGCCATGGCGTCGGGTATGAAATTGATGTGCCCATGAGCACGTTTTATCACCTGCCTGCCACCGGACAGCAGGTCAGCCTTCATACCCACCTCATCGTGCGGGAGGATGCACAACTGCTGTACGGCTTCGGCTCCGAGTCCGAGCGCACTACATTTCGCCAGCTGCTGAAGGTGAGCGGCGTGGGCCCGAAGGTGGCGCTCGCGGTGCTGTCCGGGCTGTCAGTCAATGATCTTGCTGCCGCGGTAGCGACGCAGGACACTGCCATGCTGGTGCGCGTCCCTGGCATCGGCAAGAAGACGGCGGAGAGGCTGCTGTTGGAGTTGAAGGACAAGGTCGCCATGGTGACTGGCTCGACTTCGGGCACTGTTCCGGGCGCACCCAAGGCCAGCGATGTGCTGAATGCGCTGCTGTCTCTGGGCTACAACGATCGCGAGGCGATGTCGGCGATCAAGCAATTGCCTGCTGACCTGGCCGTTGCCGATGGCATCCGCCAGGCATTGAAACTGCTGGCCCGCTCATAAGCTGCGATGATCAACCTGCCATGATTGAAGAAGATCGCTTTATTTCTCCCAAACCTGCCTCGACTGTTGAAGAGGCAGCCGAACGCGCACTGCGGCCGAAGCTGCTTGCCGAGTATGTGGGTCAGCAAAAGATCCGCGACCAATTGTCGATCTTCATCGAGGCTGCGCGTACGCGCAAGGAATCGCTCGACCACACGTTGCTGTTTGGCCCACCCGGATTGGGCAAGACCACGCTGGCACACATCATTGCGCGTGAGATGGGCGTGAATCTGAAGCAGACCTCCGGGCCGGTGTTGGAGCGCGCGGGAGATCTTGCTGCGCTGCTCACCAATCTTGAGCCGCACGACGTGCTCTTCATCGACGAAATCCATCGCTTGAATCCTGTGGTGGAGGAAATCCTGTATCCCGCGCTGGAGGACTACCAGCTCGACATCATGATTGGCGAAGGTCCGGCTGCGCGCTCAGTGAAGCTGGACCTGCCACCTTTCACCCTGGTGGGCGCCACGACGCGCGCCGGCATGCTCACCAATCCGCTGCGGGACCGCTTCGGCATTGTGGCGCGGCTGGAGTTCTACACCGCAGCGGAGTTGCAGACCATCGTGTCACGCTCGGCGTCACTGCTCGGAGTGGATATCGTCGAGGACGGCGCATTGGAAATTGCCACGCGTGCCCGCGGCACGCCCCGCATCGCCAACCGGCTGCTCCGCCGCGTGCGTGACTATGCAGAGGTCAAGGCGGATGGCCGGGTCACGCGGGATGTCGCCGACACTGCGCTAAAGATGCTGGATGTGGATGCCATCGGGCTCGATCTCATGGACCGCAAGTTGTTGCTTGCGGTGATCGAGAAATTCAACGGCGGCCCGGTGGGTGTGGAGAATCTGGCCGCTGCGCTCAGCGAGGAGCGCGACACCATCGAGGATGTGCTCGAGCCCTTTCTGATCCAGCAGGGCTATCTGCAGCGCACGCCGCGTGGCCGCATGGCGACACCGCTGGCTTACCAGCACTTCGGCATAGCCGGGATGCCTTCGGCAGGTCGCACGGGTTTGGCTGACGCAGGCGGACTCTTCTGACATGCCCGATTCGTTTTCCAAATCTCCGCTGCCCAAATCCGCCCGTCGTGCTGCTGCAAAGCCGCTGCTGCAACCCGATCTCTTCGGCTTCGCGTTTCCAGTGAGGGTGTACTTCGAGAATACTGACGCGGGCGGCGTGGTCTATCACAGCGAATACCTGAAGTTTCTGGAGCGGGCGCGGACAGAATGGCTGCGCAAGCTCGGTTTCACTCATCAGATCCTGGCGAAAAAGCATGGCATCGTCTTTGTCGCGGCGGGCATCGCAGCCGATTTTGTCCGCCCCGCGAAACTCGACGACAGTCTTGCTGTCGGTGTACAGGTGGAGTCCATGGGCAAGGTGCGCGTGATCTTCCACCAGGAAATCAGGAAGGATGATGAAATCCTGGTGCGTGCGCGGGTGACCATTGCCTGTGTGAGCGCCGATGGCTTCAAACCCGTTCCCATCCCCGAGGAACTGGCCAAAAAACTGGAGGCGGCGACTTGAACGTTTCGCAAGACATGGAACTCATCCAGCTGATATTGCAGGCCAGTCTGGTGGTCAAACTCGTCATGGGCGTCCTGGTCATGGCCTCGCTGATGTCATGGTGGTACATCTTCATGAAGTTCTTCGGGCTGCGCCGCGCCATCAACGAGGCCGATGAATTCGAGAGCCACTTCTGGAGCGGTAACGATCTGGTGGGCATCTATCAGAACGCCAGCAGCCGCGCCGACGAGACTGAAGGCATGGAGCGAATATTCGCAGCGGGCTTCAAGGAATTCATGAAGTCGAAGAATCGCGCCGGCGGCGACATCGGCGCATTGATGGACGGCGTGCGGCGCGCAATGAAGGCGACGTTCCAGCGTGAGTTGGATCATCTGGAGTCGCATCTCTCGTTCCTTGCCACGGTGGGTTCGGTAAGCCCATACATCGGCTTGCTTGGCACGGTATGGGGCATCATGCATGCCTTTCGCAGCCTCTCCAACGTGGCCCAGGCAACGCTTGCTTCGGTGGCGCCGGGCATTGCCGAGGCGCTCATTGCGACCGCCATCGGCCTCTTCGCCGCCATCCCGGCCGTGATCGCCTACAACCGCTTTACGGCACAAATTGACCGCCTCGCAAACCGCTACGAAAGCTTCATGGAAGAGGTTACGAACATCCTGCAGCGGCAGGCGGGCTGAGGCGCTTCATGCAAACACAGATGAACACGGATGAACACGGATACAGGCGGAGTTCATGCCTGCACTGCCCTGCGAATATTCGCAACAAGCTCATTTCCAAATCCATCTGTGTTCATCCGTGTTCATCTGTGTTTGCGGTTGTCTTCCCGCTCGAACAGAGGACAACGCCATGAGGCGCCCGCGCAAGGCCATGGCAGACATCAACGTCGTGCCCTACATCGACGTGATGCTGGTGCTGCTCATCATCTTCATGGTGTGCGCACCACTGCTGGTGCCCGGTCAGATCGACCTGCCGTCGATAGGGCAGAGCGGCAATCCGCCCGTTGCGCCGCTGGAGATTCGCGTGAAGAAGGACGCATCGATCCTGCTGGTTGATCGCCAGTCCGGCGGCAGAGAGGAGCCCGTGGAGCGTCGCGATCTGGTCAAGCGAGTGCAGGCGCTGCAGAAGGCGCGTCCCGATCTGGCCGTCGTGATCGCTGGCGACAAAGACCTTCGCTACGAGGAAGTGCTGCGCGTGATGGATGTGCTGCAGCAGAACAAGGTGAAGCGCGTTGGGCTGCTGGTCAAACCTGCGGAGCGATAGGCCCCGCGCCATGAAGCTGACCACATGAATGCGGCGCTGCAGCAGCGCCCTGAGCCAGGAAAGCTTCCCGCCTTCGTATTGGCGATGCTGGTACACGGCGGATTCGCCGCGGTGCTGGTTTTTGGCGTGAGCTGGCAAACACGTGCGCCCATTCCGCTGACAGCGGAACTCTGGAGCAGCTTACCCAACATCAAGGCTCCCGAGCCCCCTTCACCCCCACCGCCGGAACCCGAGCCCGAGCTGCCCAAGGTTGAGCCCAAGCCTGAGCCCAAACCCGAACCGGTGAAAGTGGTGCCGCCCCAGCCCACCAAGGCCGAGATCGAGCTCAAGAAAAAGGTCGAACGAGAGAAAGAAAAAGAGAAGAAGCAGAAGGTGGACAAGGAAGACGCCGAAAAGAAGAAGCGCGAAGCCGACGAAAAGCAGCGCAAGGAGGAAGACAAGCGCAAGGCCGAGGAGAAGGTAAAAAAAGCACAGGAAGCCAAGGCCAAGGCCGAAGCGGACGCTGCCGCACGGACGGCGGCGACCCGGCAGCAGAAACTTCTTGATGATTGGTCTAACCAGATTAGCGCCCTCATCCGTTCAAGAGCTAATGTGCCAGATTCGGTGACTGGGAATCCGGTAATACAAGTGCAAATCAAACTTCTCGTGACGGGCGCGGTGTTCGAGGTGGTGGTGGTCCGTCGCTCGGGGAACCGCGTGTATGATGAATCGATCGAACGGGCCGTCGCCGGTATCCGGCAATGGCCCACGCCATCCGACCCGGATGTCTTCCGCAACAACCGTGTACTCACCCTGAACATCAAGCACGACAAATGAAGCGAATATTCACAACTCTCTGGTGCCTGGCCCTGTGTGGGCTGACGACGCTGGCCCATGCCCAGCTCACTATCGACATCACCACCAGCGGCGGCCGCCAGATTCCCGTGGCCGTGGTGCCTTTTGGCAACGAGGACAGCGTCCAGTCGGTCACGCCGATCATCAGCGCAAACTTGGCCCGCAGCGGCCTGTTCAGGCTCATTCCCGCGACTGGCGTGTCGCCACCGCCGACAGAGCCCTCCGAGATCACCTTCGGCGACTGGACGTCGCGCAATGCCGAGGCGCTGGTCATCGGCTCTATCCGCCCTGCACCCGGCGGCCAGCTCGATGTCCGATTTCGACTGTTCGATGCGTCTCGTCAGGTGCAGCTTGCGAGTTTTTCATATGTGGTGCAGGCATCCCAGCTCCGCGCGACGGCACACAAGATTTCCGACGAGATCTACGAGAAGCTCACGGGTGACAAGGGCGTGTTTTCCACCCGCATCGCCTATGTGATCAAGCGTGGTCAGCGTTATGAGCTGCAGGTGGCGGACGCAGATGGTGCCAACGCGCAGACCGTGCTCGCATCGGGTCAGTCCATCATCTCGCCCAAGTGGGCACCGGACGGCAATCGGCTTGCCTATGTCTCCTTCGAGAGCGAAAAAGCGACTGTCGTGGTACAGAATCTCGCAACAGGTGAACGCAGAACGGTTGCCAACTTCTTCGGCAACAACAGCGCACCGGCCTGGTCGCCGGATGGCAAGACGCTTGCTGTCACGCTGACCAAGGACGGGACGTCGCAGATCTATCTCATCCCCGCCACGGGCGGCACGCCGCGTCGCATCACCGAAAGTGCCGCTATCGATACCGAGGCTGACTGGTCGCCGGATGGCAGCTTCATTGCCTTCATTTCCGATCGTTCGGGTGGTCCGCAAATCTATCGCGTGCCGGTTACAGGCGGTCAGCCGCAGCGCCTGACCTTCGAGGGCAGCTACAACGTCACGCCGAGAGTGAGCCCGGACAGCCGGTCGATCGCCTATGTGCAGCGTGAGGATGGCAAATTCCGCATCGCGCTTCTGGATATTGCCAGTGGCCAGAGCACTGTTCTGTCGGATGGATCATTGGATGAATCGCCCAGCTTCGCACCGAATGGCCGGGTGATTCTGTATGAGTCGACCGGCGGCGGGCGCGGTGCCCTGGCGGCTGTCTCTGCAGACGGCAGGATCAAGCAGCGGCTCACCGCATCCAGCGGGGATGTTCGCGATCCCGCCTGGGGACCGTTTGTGAAGTAAACTGTCGTCATAACAAAGAGATGCAGCGTGCCGCCTGTTTCATTGCAGTCCCTGTGCAACTACACCTACAAAGGAGTGAACGCATGAACAAGAACTTCAGTATCGTTCCGGCCATCGCAGCCGCCATGGTGCTCGCTGCCTGCAGCAGCACACCGACCACCACGTCCACGCCTGCGCCGGTGACGGACACCACACAGCGGCCGACGCCGCCGACGGCTACGACGCCTGGGCCCACCACAAGCACGGTCACACCCGCCCGTCCCATGCTGATTGAGCCACTCGCCCAAGGCGTGCTGGCTGGTCGTAGCGTCTATTTCGACTACGACAGCAATGCGGTCAAGGACGATGCACAAACTCTGGTGCAGGCCCACGCCAAATTCATGATGGAGAATTCAGGGTCGCGAATTGCCCTGGAAGGCAACACGGATGAGCGCGGTTCACGTGAATACAACCTCTCGCTCGGCCAGCGCCGCGCAGATGCAGTCAAACAAGTCATGACAGTAGTTGGCGTGCAGGCCGCTCGCATCGAGACCGTGAGTTTTGGCGAGGAAAAGCCGAAATCGCCGGGACATGATGAAGCCGCGTGGAAGCAGAACCGTCGCGCTGATATCGTCTACAAGAAGTAACGGATGCGCAGCACCACGTCCTGTCTGCTGGCCTGTGTTGTGCTGGGGCTCTGTGCCCCGGCGGCACGGGCCGGTTTGTTTGACGACGATGAAGCGCGTCGCCAGATCGTCGAGCTGCGAAAGCAACTCGCGGACCAGAAGCAGGCAACAGATGACAAGCTTGTCCGTTTGGACGAGTCCATCAAATCGCTGGGCGTCATTCAGCTTTTGCAGCAGATCGAGGTGCTCAATACCGAGATCGCCAAGTTGCGGGGGCAGATCGAGGTGCTCAATTTCCAGAACGAGCAGCTGCAACGCCGGCAGCGCGACTTCTATGTGGATCTGGACACGCGGATTCGCCGGATGGAAGGCGGTGGCGCAGCTGAACCTGCTACGCCGGCCGGGTCATCGGCGAGTCCGACGTCTGGAGCGACTACGAGCCCGGCTGCAGGGCCGGTTGCTGCCGTGACCACGCGTCCAGCACCGACGCCCAATCCGGCTGCCGAGAACAAGGCCTACGATAACGCGCAGAACCTGTTCAAGAAGGGCGACTACATCAAGGCGGTCGATGCCTTCAGCAATTTTCTGCAAACCTACTCCGGCAGCACGCTTGCCGCCAATGCGCAGTACTGGATAGGCATCAGCCACTTCAATCTCAAGGACTACAAGAATGCCCAGGCTGCGCAGGAAAGCCTGATCAAGCTGTATCCGGATTCGAACAAGCTGCCCGATGCGCTGCTCGCCATCGGCTCCATCCAGATCGAGCAGGCCGACACCGGTTCGGCCCGCAACACGCTCGAAGACATCATCGCCAAGTATCCCGGCACCGAAGCCGCCGCCAAGGCGCGCACGCGGTTGCAGTCTCTGCGGCGCTAGATCGCTGCCAAACCCGCGCTAGCGAGTATTCGCCATGTTGGTTTCCAAGATTCCTGCCGCTGTTCTCAGCGTCGCCGAAGGGACGAAGGCCACCTTGTCGGGTGGCACAGCTGATCGCGAAAACAGGAGCCGTCTCGACACGACACTGCGCATCAACGAGATCTTTCTTTCGCTGCAAGGCGAGACCAGCCGCACTGGCCTGCCCACCGTGTTTGTGCGCCTTACCGGCTGTCCGCTGCGTTGCGGCTACTGCGATACTGCCTATGCCTTCCACGAAGGCGATACCCGGCCGATCGATGATGTGATGACCGAGGTGGCGGGCCATGGCACGCCGTATGTCTGCGTCACCGGCGGCGAGCCCTTGGCGCAGCGGGGTTGCCTCACGTTGCTGACGCGGCTGGCCGATGCGGGCTATTCGGTGTCTCTGGAGACTTCCGGTGCCTTGGATATCAGCGAGGTGGACGCACGTGTGTCGCGCATCGTCGATATCAAGACGCCCGGCTCGGGCGAGGTAGACAAGAACCGGTGGGAAAACATCGCGCTGCTCACGCCCCATGACGAGCTCAAGTTCGTGCTGTGTGCTGAATCAGACTATCAATGGGCGGCAAACGTCCTGCGCGAATATTCGCTGACGGAGAAATGTCCCGTACTGTTCTCGCCCAGCTTTGCCGATGTGAAGCCGGCCGAGCTGGCTGCGTGGATATTGCGGGACAAGTTGCCCGTGCGCATGCAGGTGCAACTGCACAAGATTCTTTGGGGCGAGGCGCGTGGGCGGTGAGCAAGGCAATGCAAACACAGATGAACACGGATGAACACAGATGTCTTTGTGTTCGTCCTCAATGCGGACACAGAGTTCACGAGTGCTGCGGTCGGAATCCGTGTTCATCTGTGTTCATCTGTGTTTGCGGTGAGGGTGAAGTGCAATGAAACGCGCCGTTGTCCTCGTCTCAGGCGGACTCGATTCCGCCACCACGCTCGCCATTGCCCGTGAGCGCGGCTTCATCTGCCATGCGCTGTCGGTGGACTACGGCCAGCGGCATCGGGCCGAGCTGGATGCGGCGCGCGTGGTGGCGCTGAAACAGGGTGCCGTCGAGCATCGCGTGGTGCGGGTGGATCTGTCCGGCTGGGGTGGTTCAGCGCTCACTGATGCGAATATTCGCGTACCCACCGAAGCGGGCGAGGGCATTCCCGTGACCTATGTGCCGGCGCGGAACACCATCATGCTGTCCATTGCGCTGGGCTGGGCAGAGGTGCTGAAAGCGGACGCCATCTTCTGTGGCGCCAACGCCGTGGACTATTCCGGCTATCCGGATTGTCGGCCCGAGTATTTCACCGCGTTCCAGCAGCTGGCTGCAATCGCCACCAAGATCGGCGTCGAAGGACGTGCCATCGCCATCGAGACGCCGATCATCGGACTTTCCAAGGGCCGCATCATTGCCGAAGGGATGAGGCTGGGCGTTGACTTCGCCGGGACGGTCTCCTGCTATCAGGCCGATGAACAAGGACACGCATGCGGACAGTGCGATGCCTGCCGGTTGCGCAAGGAAGGCTTTCGCGAAGCCGACGTTCAGGATCCCACGCGCTACGCATTGCGCTGACATCCGCGCGGGCCACGATGCGGGTGCCAGTCTGATGACGCATCATGTTAGCGGCGGCTAATGAGAGGCTGCATTGCCGCAGCTTGACTACAATGATCACTCGACCCACATCACTTCGCTATCGCCTTGGCATCTTCGCTCTCCCTCACCCAGACTGTTGTCGCTTCAGGATTTCTAGCCGCCTTTGTCGTGGGTGCGATCTCCCAGCGCAGCAATTTCTGTACGCTGGGCGCGCTGTCCGACATCGTCAACATGGGCGATTGGGGCCGCATGCGCATGTGGTTGCTGGCCATCGCAATCGCGCTGGTCGGCGCGCAGGCGCTGTACCTCGCCGGACTCATTGATCTTTCCAAGGCCTTCTATGTGCGCCCAGGTCTGGCATGGCTCTCCTATGCCGTGGGAGGACTGCTCTTTGGTGTGGGCATGACCCTTTCCTCAGGCTGCGGCAGCAAGACGCTGCTGCGAATGGGGGGCGGCAATTTCAAATCACTCATTGTGTTTGTTTTCCTCGGCATCTCCGCCTACATGACCCTGCGCGGCCTGTTTGGCGTCTGGCGTATCAATACGCTGGAACTGGCCACCGTGGACTTGGCGGCCCGGGGCGTTGCAACGCAGGATCTGCCCACCCTGCTCGGTGCCGCGTTCGGGCTCGGCAAGAAGCAGGGCATCGTCATCCTGACCGCCACCATTGCGATCTCCTTGCTGGTATTCATCTTCAAAGACCGCGAATTCCGCCGAAACCTCGATGGCATTCTGGCGGGTGTGGCCTGGGGTGTCGCCGTAACGCTGGGTTGGTATGTCACCGGCCATGTCGGGTATGGCGAAAACCCGGACACGCTGGAGACTGTCTTCTTCGGCACCAACAGCCGTACGCTGGAGTCCATGAGTTTCGTGGCACCGTATGCCTATTCGCTGGAACTGCTCATGTTGTGGAGTGACAAGTCACTCGGCCTAACCTTCGGCATTGCCACGGTGCTGGGGCTCTTCGCGGGGTCATTGGCATATTCGCTCGTCACCCGAGCCTGGCGCCCGGAGGGCTTCACCCAGGTTGCAGATCTCCGCAACCACATCATTGGCGCCATCCTGATGGGCTTTGGCGGTGTGGCCGCCATGGGCTGCACGATTGGCCAGGGCATTACCGGTGTGTCGACCCTTGCTTTGGGGTCTATCATCGCGCTCGCGGGCATTATCGCGGGGTGCGTCGCCACGCTGAAGTTCCAGTATTGGCAGATGATGCGCGAGGTCTGAGACCCTCGACTCTGACCCTTGGCGCATCCCGGTTTGACCCGGAGTTTGCGATTCCGCTATAATTTCGGGCTTCGCAGTGCTTTGGGACGTTAGCTCAGCTGGTAGAGCAGCGGACTTTTAATCCGTTGGTCACTGGTTCGAATCCAGTACGTCCTACCACATTCAAAAGCCAGCCCGATTCATCCGGCTGGCTTTTGTTCGTTTGTTGCCCTCGCAGATCAAGTCCTGAGAGGTGCGGTTCGCCGAAGCAGCGCATTGCCCATGCGAATATTCGCACCTGTCACGATGCCGGGCTCCAGCTTGAACCCCTTCGGCGCAAACACGATGATCGTCGAGCCGTGTTCGAACCAGCCCAATTCCTCGCCCTTGCGAATATTCGCCGAGATGGGGATCTCGTTGGGTCCCTCGTAGTCCACATTCATCTGAACCGCTGCGCAGTGAAACCGCATGCTGGCCACGAGCACGGCGGCAACAGGCACCAGCGCCAGCATCGCGCCATCGTCCAGCCGCAAATCCAGCACCGCGCGTTCGTTCTTGCAGAACAGTTTTTCCACCCGCTTCAACGCGATGGGATTTACGTTCCAGGTATCGCCGCTGATGTAGGTAAGGTGGGTCAAGGTGCCGTGCGCCGGTGCATGGAAGCGGTGATACATGGTGGAAGTCAGTCGCAGCGTCACGAACACGCCATCCCGAAAGCGCCCCGTGCGCTCGCGGCCCATGGGTGAATCGCCGAACAGATCCGTCAGCGTGTAGGGAAATCCTTTGGCCTGAAACACGTCGATGCCATTGACATCGCCGCAGGCACCGACAATGCCATCACAGGGCGAGGTGATGACACCAGGATCCATATCGACCGGCCGCAGACCGGGTTTGAGCTCCCGGATGAAGCATTCGCGCAGGCTTTGGTAGACACGCGGCTCGGCTTCGCCGAGGTCGAGCGGTGCGAATAGTCGCCAGATGGCGGTGGAAAGCCGGGTGAGCAGCGGGCTTTCGATACGGCTGAACCAGCCCATGAAGCGTGTAGCGCCAATGCGCGGAATGCGGTTGGTCAACAGGAAGTTCAGGTCCTCCTGCAGCAGCAGGCGTTCCCGCCAGCCACGCTTTATAACAGGGGGTGTCACGGGATTGTCAAAGGGCTCTGTTATCAATTTGTCATTCCTTTCTGATGGACACGATGACATGACCGAATCAATGGCTCTCATGGCGGCCGGCGCCGGGGTATTTGCGCTGACGTTGCCCAAGGTGATGCGTAGACTGCAGCTTTCGCGCGCCAAACATCCATCGCTGGCCGGTCACTCGCGCATGGCCAAACGCCTGTCGAAACTGCTGCCGGGCTATGCCTACGATGAGGCGCAGTTTTTCAATGCGGACGATGCGCCAGCGGAGGTCGTGGCGCGGCGTCGCCATGGACTTGCCCAATTGGAGGCCGAGTTCGCGGCACGTTATCCGCTCACTCTGGCTGCATCGAAGGCTGCGGCCTCCGGAATCTCGGACATGCAGTTCACGGGCGCGTATCGCGTTCCCTTCCAGTTCAGTCCCTACCTGCGCTCCCGACTCACAATGGGTAGCTTCGTTGAGGCGTCCAAGGGTGTCGAAGTCATCGACCTCGATGGCAACCGCTTCTTTGACCTGGCCGGCTCGTATGGCGTCAACGTATTTGGCTATGACTTCTACAAGACCGCCATGGCAGAAGGCCTTGCAAGAGCCGAGGCGCTGGGCCCGGTCCTGGGTGCCTACCACCCTGCGGTCGCCAGCAATGTCGCGGCACTGAAGCGCATCTCCGGGCTGGATGAAGTGTCGTTCCACATGTCCGGCACCGAGGCCGTGATGCAGGCTGTGCGGTTGGCGCGCTATCACACCAAAAAGCCCTACCTCGTTCGCTTCTGTGGTGCCTACCATGGCTGGTGGGAGGATGTGCAGCCCGGTCTGGGCAACCCGCTCCCGCCCAACAAGACCTACACCCTGCGTGACATGGATGAGAAGTCTCTTTCCGTGCTGCGTACCCGCAAGGATATCGCCTGTGTGCTGGTCAACCCCTTGCAGGCGCTCCATCCCAACGCCAATGCGCCGGGTGACTCCTCGCTGCTCGACTCCGGACGTTCTGCGCAGTTTGACCGCGCCGCCTACACCGAGTGGTTGAAGCAGCTGCGCGAGGTTTGTACCGAGCGCGGCATCGCCCTCATATTCGACGAAGTGTTCGTGGGCTTCCGACTGGCCAAGGGCGGTGCACAGGAGTACTTCGGCGTGAAAGCCGATCTGGTGACCTATGGCAAGACCCTCGGAGGCGGCTTTCCGGTTGGCGTGGTGTGCGGTCGCGCGGATCTCATGAAGCGCTTTCGCGAGGATCATCCCGCCGACATCTGTTTCGCGCGCGGGACGTTCAATGCGCATCCGGCCGTGATGGGTGCCATGCAGGTTTTCCTTGAGCGAATCGAGCATCCGGCCATCTCGGCCCGCTATGACGGGCTGGATGCACTCTGGAATGCCCGCGCACGCTTGATGAATGAGCGTCTTGCCAATGCGGGCTTGCCAGTGCGCGTCGCCAATCTGTCTTCCATCTGGACCGTTCTGTACACCAAGCCCTCGCGCTACAACTGGATGCTGCAGTACTACCTGCGTCGCGAGGGGCTGTTGCTGTCCTGGGTGGGCACGGGCCGGCTCATCTTCAGCCTCAACTACACTGATGCAGAGTTTGATGAGGTCGCGACACGATTCATCCGCGCCGGCGCATCCATGCTCGAGGACGGCTGGTGGCGCACCGATGACGTGCTGACCAACAAGGGTATTCGCCGCAAGATTTTCCGCGAAATGCTGCATCACGTTTTCTGAAGGATTGGCGGGACAAAGAAAAGGGCGCTCAATGTGGAGCGCCCTTTTTTTTACGTCTTCGAAGCGGCTGCGGGTAGTCTTGTCTTGCATCTGGCGGTTTGTCCTGTACCGGACAGCGAGACAATTCGCTTTGGGACCAAGCACGGCGGCCAGCGGAACACTTCTGTGCTCCGCCGGTTGCAAGCCCGCTTCAGTGGCTTCCAGCGGGTGCAGTCAGCTCATCATCCGAATCCGCTTCGGCACGCTGATTATAGTAAGCCGGGTCGATGAATTCGCCCTTCATCAATCGCAGCGGAGAACGCCAGTAGAGCATGATGTCGTGGAAGGGATCAGTAATGATCTTCGCAGCCCACACCAGACCCGTGGAGACATCGCGCAGGAAGAACAGATGCACAGTGCGAAACACCAGACCGCCTGCACCCAGCCAGAACCACAACAAGCCCACGTCCAGCGCATATTCCCAGCCCGTGGTGGCGGGCGTCATCAGCCCAAAGAGTGAGGGATTCCAGTGCAGCACGACGGGAATGGCGGCCCAGATTGCCATCAGCACCCACTTGCGGCGCAGGTTGTAGCCGATCTTGATGTCTTCCTTGTGCTCGTGAGTGGCGTTGTTGATGTGGTCGTAGCTCTTGGGCTCGAAGAAGAAGTGGCCGGACTGGCGGCTCGTCATGGACACGAGCCAGGCCAGCAAGGCTGCCAGGGCGGGGTCGGTAAACAGGAGGACATATGCGCAGACGAAACTGACTGCGCTGACCAGATGCAGGCTCTGATTGATGGTGCTGTGATGATAGTACCGGTGATCATCCATGCGCTGGATGTGCAACTCTTTCAGGAAGTCCTTCAATGTATCCCCCTAGTGTGATCGGTTTGGGTTCAGGTGACGTGATGGTGACTTTGAATTATGACCTGCATGTGACGGAAATATTCCTTCGGGGCTGTACCTTTTGTCACTGAACTGTTGCAATTGAGCGTCACCATGCCGCCATGACTGACGTTGATTGCCTGACAGTGGATGAACTCAAGCCCGCACGGCGAGCACTCCGCATCGCCGTCGTCACCGAAACTTATCCGCCAGAGGTTAACGGTGTTGCGCTCACCATCGCGTGTTTCATACGCGGCCTGGTGGCGCGCCAGCACGATGTACAACTCATCCGGCCGCGCCAGACCAAAGTCAACGATTCGGCGGATGCCAGTGGCGGTCTGTCGGAGGTGCTGATGCGAGGGCTCCCCATTCCGCGCTACCCGGATTTGCGTATGGGCATGCCGGCCAAAAACGTACTCATCCGCATGTGGACGCGACAGCGTCCGGACCTCGTGCACATTGTAACGGAAGGCCCGCTGGGCTGGTCGGCACTGCAGGCCGCCAAGCGGCTCAAGCTCCCGGTCACCTCCGACTTCCGCACCAACTTTCATGCTTACAGCCGTCACTACGGCATGGGCTGGCTCGGTAAGCCCATCTTCATGTACCTGCGCAAATTCCACAATCGCGCTGATTGCACCATGGTGCCGACACTGGCGATGAAGCGCGAGCTGGAGAGCACGGGGTTCCAGAATATCGCCGTGGTGGCGCGCGGTGTGGATACGCGTCGATTCGATCCTGCAAAGCGCAGTGAGGCGCTGCGTGCATCATGGGGTGCCAAGCCAGGCGACCTGGTGGCGCTCTGCGTGGGACGCCTGGCGCCGGAAAAAAATCTTTCCGCCCTGTTCTCCGCCTTTCAAGCCATGCGCAACGCCACCGCGGGTGGTGCGAATATTCGACTGGTGATGGTGGGGGACGGCCCGGCGCGTGAAGACTTTGCCAGGCGTTGCCCGGAAGCACTGCTTGTCGGCATGAAGACAGGCGAAGACCTCGCTGTGCACTATGCATCGGCGGATGTCTTTCTCTTCCCGAGTCTTACGGAAACCTATGGCAACGTGACGCCGGAAGCCATGGCGAGCGGACTGCCGGTGGTCGCCTACAACTATGCGGCTGCGTCGCAACTCATTCGTCATGCCCAGAACGGCATGCTGGCGTCGCTGGACCGCTCGGACGAATTCTCGACCCATGCCGCCTGGCTCGCAGCCAATCCGGTGCGCGCACGTGAAATGGGCGAAGCCGCCCGGCGTACGGCGAACGAGAATGACTGGGACCGCATCGTGGGTCAGTTGGAAGGTGTGTTTTCTGCAGTACTGGAAGGGCAGGGGGCCGGGCGATTGACCAATTCGCCCTGGGTGTTGGCGGGCTGAATCCGGCTAGGGAGCCTCTGATTTAATCCTCGCGGTCGCGCGCTATCTTGGCGGGATGGGCTGCTAGGCGTCGCTGTGAAGCCAAGGGTTGTTCCCTTGGCGAGCAGCGCAACAACGCAGACCGCCCGCCAAGACAGCGCCCGAAGGGTTGGCACGAAAAATGGCCGATCTCCGGCGCGACATTGCTTGGTTTCGTATCGACGGATACGACCGACGCAATGTCGCTTGGATCTCAGCCATTTTCGTGCCAACGCGATCCACGATGATTAAATCAGAGGTTCCCTAGTGCACCACTGATTCCGGGGTTCGGGTATTCGCTGCGGCAGCAGCCATCGCAACGCCGACCTTGCCTGGCAGCAAAATGGGCGGCTCATCATTCAGCATGTCGGCAAGTGAAGCCGCCTCTTCCTTCCACTCGATCAGCTCAATGCGACCGTCCATGTGCTCCACCAGCGCCGTGCAGCTGTCGACCCAGTCGCCACAGTTCATGTAGGTGACGCCATCGATGTCGCGGATGGTCGCGGCGTGGATGTGGCCGCAGACCACACCGTCCAGCCCGCGATCCTTCACGTGTTTCACCACGGACTCCTCGAAGTCGTAGATGAAGCTCACGGCAGATTTCACTTTGCGCTTGGCATAGCCCGCCAGCGACCAGTAGCCGGTGATCTTGAGCGTGCGCCGCACCCAGGAGAGCCAGCCGTTGGCCCGCACCAGGAAGTTGTAGGTCATGTCGCCCAGGATGGCCACCCACTTGTGGTATCGCGTCACCTGGTCGAACGCATCGCCGTGCGTCAGCAAGAGGCGGCGACCATCTGCCGTGGTGTGGATATGTTCATTCACGATACGAATATCGCCGAATGCCGTGCCGTCATACTCGCGCAGCGCCTCGTCATGGTTGCCCGGGACAAACAACACCATCACGCCATGGCGTGCCCGCTTCAGGACTTTCTGCACGACCGTATTCTGCGCAGGCGTCCAGCAGACACTCCGGCTCATGGCCCAGAAATCGATGATGTCACCAACCAGGAATATGTTCTCCGCCTCATGGTGCTTCAGGAAGGACAGGAGCCGCTCCGCCTGGCAGCCGCGTGTACCCAGATGAATGTCGGAGAGGAAGATGGAACGGACTCGGTTCATCGCTTGCTCCCGATAAAAAGGTAATAGGGCACACGCAGTCCCGGGAGCAGTGTTGACAGATAAGGCACCGGAGCCTGCCGTTCAATCTGGACCAGCGGGTCGAACAGGGTCACGAGGGTCGGCAGATGATCCTGCGAGAGGCGAACACCGTCATGTGCAAACCAGCGTTGCCAGAATCTGTTGGCCAACCCGGACGCTGAAAGGGGCAGATGGAAGTCGACGATGGCGATCTTGCCACCCGGCCTCAGCATGGCGTGCGCGTTGGCGAGAGCTGCGCGCCAGTCGGGAATCATGGTGAGCGAGTACGAGAACAGGACGACGTCCACAGGCTGCTTCGGTCGCCATGACGTGGCGTCAGCCTCGACAATGCGGATATTGTCTCCACCGCGCTCGGGGTACGGACAGTGCCTGCCTGAGTTGTCTGCGGCGTCACTATGCATCGATTGATCGGTTGCGCTGTCGCTCACGTATCGAATCGCGCGATGCCGCGCCACATCGAGCAGCGCCGGACACAGGTCGATCAGGTCATACGACTCCAGCCGCGGGAGCCGCTCGCCGAAGTGATCCAGGTTGCGTCCCGTGCCACCGCCAAGCTCCACCACACGGTCGCCGGGCCAAACGTCCAGCAAGTCGATGAGTGTTTCCCGTCCATGCAGCAGTCGCTCGCGGAAAGCGTCATACCGCGCTGCCTGCGGTGCATAGAAGGCCTGGAGGTTCTCTGCATGGCTGCCGACGGTTGGCTGGCCGCGCAGGAGCCGGGTGAGGACCGACACATCATCGATGAGCATCATTGCGCGGCTCCGGCGGCGTCAGCGACAGCACTCGGGCGGATATCCGCAATATGGAAGCCGGCGTAGGTATGCACCCGATCCTGGCGGGTCAGCTCGCGCGCCCACTCATCATGAAAACGAAGTACATCGGAAAGCCGCGCACCCGCGTCATTCACGGTGATGGCATCGAGGTAGCGGGGACGGGCATGCGCGCTGCGAAAGATGACTCGTGCATCCGGCCCTGCCCGTTTCAGGATGTGGCGCCACTCCTCGACCAGCGCATCGGGGTGGTAGCCCGCCATCCAATCCATGTGGTCCAGCAGCACAAACCGGCTGATCGGCTCGCTGCCGGATTGCAGGAATCGGGTCACCGTCGTGGTATGCGGGATGATCCGGTCGGCGAGACCGGCCTTGAGTGCCGCAAAGTTGGCGGGCTTCAGATACTCCGGGCAACAATCCGGTGTGTAGCCGCCACGAACATAGACCGAGTAGAAATAGTTGGACGACAGAGGCAGTTCGCGCAGCACATACTCAAGGCTCTCGCGAACGAAACCCGCCACGCCACCGTCATGCTGCGCCACGACTTCCTTGCGCTGGGGATGCGGCACGCCCAGCATGCTCATGGTCACCTGGCGTGACAGGGTCCAGTTGATGAGCCGACTCCAGACATAGGGCTTTACCTTTGCATCGTAGAGCTCGCGCTGCATCTCGAGCGTGGGCGCATTGAACAGCGCCTCGATGTTGTCGCGCAGTCGCGGGCGCAGGGACAGATAGGCGCGAAATGCGTGGGCCACGGTGCCGGAGAGTCCGCGATAGTAGAAGCTGCCCTGCGAATATTCGCGTTGGGTGAACCAGCGCTGATTGCGATCCCACCAGGTCTGTGCAAACGGCGAGAGCTCTGCACGCAGGCAATCCCGATACATTTCCCGGAAGTGCGGATGTGCACCGATGCCGAAGAGACCAAAAAAGTCGCTGTGAGACAAGAGGCGGATGCCTGCCAGCTTCAGTTCGAGCAGCGCGGTCTGGCGCGGATTGGCGTCTACCGCGTGGATGACCCGTGGTGCTGCCAGCGCGTAATCCAGCACGTTGCAGCCTGCGCTGGTGATGACCAGCAGCGAATCGTCGGGGGTAAGTTGGAGCGCCTGCCGGTCGACCGCGGGGTCTTCCCAGCAAGTGTTGTAGACGAGAGAGCGGCTGTAGATGTAGTCAAACAGCGATTGATCCAGCCGGTCGCTCAGGGTAAGTCGGGCATTCAGGGGAGCCCCGCGTTCAAATCAGTCATGCGCGCAGGGTAGCTTCCGATTGTGACAGCCGCGTTAATGGCCAACACTGTGGCCAACACTGTGGCCAACACCTTGGCCAACACCGGGTTAGGTGTGAGTGTGGCGAGACCTCCTCAAAGACTGCCGCGCGGATTCTCCTTTGCAAAGTAGAACAACTCGTTACTCGGCTTCGCCATGGCATCCGGGAAGAGGATGCAGCCGTTGTCGGGCGCACGAAGCAGGGAACCGTCATGGCGGGTGGCGATGAGATCGCCGCGCGCAAGTTTGTCGAAGCTGGCCCAGGCCCGTACAAACTTGTCATCCGCGTGCAACCGGTCGGTCACAGTGATCATGCTGAGCGACTCGAAGTCGGTCACCGGTTCCGGCGGAGCCTCACCGGACAGGCCCAAGTGAGCGAGCGTGTTGCGGATTGCGCGATAGCCCACCTCCGGCGACTCGGGGTCGTCATGCTGGCCGCACTCCAGCGTGATGGCAAAGCCGCCAACCGAACGCATGTACTCCGTTGTCCCGACGCCATAACGGGGATCGGTGTTCAGCATGTCGGCGCGGGAGTGCGCGGTGCCCACTCGCGCCATGCGGGCTTCTACACCCAGGGCGTAAGTTTCCAGCCAGCCATCAACAAATCTCGTCACGCCGAGCCGCCTCGCCAGGGCACGTTCCTTCTGCTCATGACTGAATGGCTGCAGGGTGCCCTGATTGTCACGCGGACCCAGCATGGCGAAAGCGCCATTCCGGGCGCGGGTGGAATGCAGATCGAGCAATACCTCGTGTTGTGCCAGCAGCGGACATAACCAGTTGGCGACGTGATCCTCGAAGTCGTGGGGCAGTGTGACCGGGCCGAGATTGCGGTTCAGGTTGCGGTCGCCTGAGCGGTCGCGCATTTCGAAGGCCAGTGGATTGGTCACCGGGATGAAGGTGACCCGGCCAGCGCGAATGTGCAGCGTGCCCGCCTTCAGGTCGGCGAGGATGCGGCGTATGGCCTGCGTGCCGCATACCTCATTGCCATGTACGGCACCGGTGACAATGAGGCTCGGTCCGGGTTCAAGTCCCTGAAAGGACTGCGCGTGGAAGTGGTGTTGGAAAGACATGGCTACTCTGCAGTGATGACGGTGGCAACGCTCAAGCAGATTCTAGCCTTGCACGTGCCGAAGGGCACTGCGCTCATGGCTTTGTTGATCCAACCGCCGCCAGATACGTCCACACCAGATGCGCCGCAGCGTTGCTGGTCAACTCGGCATGGTCGTAGGGTGGAGCGACCTCGACACAGTCCATGCCAATCCAAGGCAGATCAGCCAGCAACTCGATGAAGCTCAATGCCTGCGCGGTGGACAGACCGCCCGGCTCTGGCGTGCCGGTGCCAGGCGCGAATGCGGGGTCGAGGCAATCGATATCGAAGCTGAGATACACCGGCCGGGAGCCGTCCAGATGCTTGCGAATATTCGCAAGCGTGCCCGTGAGCTGTGGGGCACCTTCCAGACCACGAAGATCGCGCGCAGTCAGCACCAGCCCGCCCCGATCGCTCACGTACTCCCACGCTGACCTCTCGGCAGCCGAGCGGATACCGATCTGCACCGTCGCTGTGGGGTCGACCAGTCCTTCTTCGATGGCCTCGCGGGTCCAGGTGCCATGTCCGCATGGCTCGCCGAAGTGATCAGACCAGGTGTCACAGTGTGCATCGAAGTGCAAGAGCGCCAGCGGCTGCCCGACATGCTGCCGGTAGGCGCGCAACAAGGGCAGGGTGATGGAGTGATCGCCGCCCAGCCAGCACAGGTGGTGTACTGCAATCATGCCGGGCACCACGGCTTCCAGCGCAGCGCGCATCGCAGCGAGGCTGGTGTGGGGCAGGGCGAGATCACCCAGATCGGTGAGCTGATCCGATGGCGCGCAATCAAACAGCGGATGCGTACCGTCGCACAGCATGTGGCTCGCGCGGCGGATGGCGTCCGGCCCGAAGCGGGCACCGGGGCGATTGGTCACCGAGCCGTCCCAGGCGATCCCCGCGACAGCGAACTTTCGTTCGCGAATATTCGCAGGAACCTTCATGAACGTGTTCTGCGACAGGAACGCGAAGCCGTGATTCGCCATGACGTGCCCTTGCTGATGCCCTGATCAGGCTGCGACGATGGACAGCGACAGACCGCGCGTCCGCTCGATGAGGTTGCCGTAGCCGCGTTCGATGCGGGCGATGGAGGTGATGGTCGTCTCACCTTCGGCCAGTGCTGCAGCCATCACGTAGGCAAGTCCCGCCCGCAGGTCCGGCACGTCGAGCGTGAGCCCGGATGACTTGAGTGGCGTTGGGCCAAGGATGATGGCGCTGTGCGGGAAATCGCGGCCACGGAATCGGCAAGGCAGCGAGCCGAGACAATGCGTGCCGATCTGGGTGCGCGCACCCAATGCAGACAGGGCGGCCAGATAGTCGAAGCGCCGCTCGTACACCGTCTCATGAATGATGGATGCGCCTGCCGCCTGCGTCAGCATCACGGCGAAAGGCTGCTGCCAGTCGGTGGCGAAGCCGGGGAACACGTCGGTCTCGATGACCGTGCTCTTCAGCGGATGACGGCGGAAGAATCGAATCGACTTGGCGCCTTCAATTTCCACACCGCCGCCGACCGCATTGAACGGACCGAAAAAGTTGATGAGCGTGGACGGATCGATACCCTCCACGGTGATGTCGCCGTCAGTCGCAGCCGCCAGAGCAGCCCAGGACGCCGCCTCGATGCGGTCGCCCAGCACTTCAAACGACGTGCCATACAGCCTGTCCACGCCTTCGATGATGAGCTCGCGATTGGGCCGCAACTGCACGCGCGCGCCCATGGCGTTCAACATGGTGATGAGCGCGATGATCTCGGGCTCGGTCGCCACGTTCTCGATGATGCTGGTGCCGCGAGCCAACACGCCGAGGAAGAGACAGCTCTCGGTGCCGCCCACGCTGGGGTAGGGCAGGCGGTAGTGGCAGGCCTTCAGCGGCCCCTTGCGCACGGCATGGTAGCCAGTGTCGGAGACGGTGACCTCGGCACCGAACATCTTGGCTGCCTCCAGATGGAAATCCACCGGACGTGCGCCGATGTTGCAGCCCGACACCACGGGTACATGGGCTTCGCCCAGCCGATGCAGCAGCACGCCCAGCAGCAGGATGGGGATGCGGTTCGAGCCGGAATCCGGCACCGGCACCTTGGCGCTGCGAATATTCGCAGCGTCGATGGAAAGCGTGGATGGCATGGACCAGTCAAGTGTCGCGCCGGAGGCCTCCAGCATGTCGCAGGTGATTTCCACGTCACCGATGCGTGGCGCGTTGATGAGCCGGGTGGTGCCTTCGGCGAGCAGTGCGGCCACCATGGCCTTGGTGGCGAAGTTCTTGGCGCCCAGGCTCTGGATTCGGCCGGTGACCGGCTTGCCGCCCTGGATGAGGTACTTTTGGGTCATGAATGGGTTGCGCTGGCGCAGTAGGGGAGAAGTTGCCGCGATGGTACCCGATGCAGCGCCAATTCGACCTGGGTCTAGAATCGGCATTTCTTCGGTCTGACTGCCGACTCATTTCCGCCATGATTGCTACCGCTCGCCCCGTTGCCGCCATCCGCTGTGAAGACGTTCCGGGTCACCCCGATTTTCGCCGGCTGGCAGACATTCCCGGCGTCGCGGTCGAACTCCGCTACGCGACGCCTGATAACTTCGTGGGTCGGGATCTGTACTCACCGCTCGACTGCAGCTGGATTCATCGTGAGGCGGGCGCCGGCCTCGAGCAAGCGCATGCCCTGCTGCGAGAGCTGGCACCAGGCCTGCGCTTTCTGGTGCTGGATGCGCTACGTCCGCAGCGGGTGCAGGAGGCGCTGTGGGCAACTCTGCAAGGCACCGGGCTTGAAATGTACCTGGCGAATCCAGAGCGCGGCTCCATTCACTCCTTCGGCATGGCTGTCGACATCACGTTGATTGATGCCGCAGGGCGGGAGCTCGACATGGGGACGCCGTTCGACGACCTCTCCGAGAAGTCCCACCCCAAGCTCGAGGAGGGATTCCTCGTGCATGGTGATCTCGCAACCGATCAGGTCGCGAATCGGCGGCTGCTGCGCGACGTGTTGACCGTATCAGGCTTTCGCGGCATCGGGACCGAATGGTGGCATTTCGACTTCGGAGACCGCGAGCGGGTGCGCGCGAATTTTCCCCGGGTACTCTGATGTGATCAAAGCCTCATCGCAGGAGGTGCAGGAGGTGCAGGAGGTGGAAAACGCTCAGGAGCCCGGCAGTTTTGTGTACGGATCTGGCCAATCATCAACGGTCGGCGCTGCACGGCTGCGTGTCACCGCCGTGATGATCGCATCCAGGATAGGGCGCACGACGGCACCGGAGCCCCGATCATCGTTGACGATGACCGCAACCGCACACATCTCGCCATCCGCATCCGGCACATAGCCTGCAAGCGCCCAAGTATTTTTCAACGTCCCGGTTTTCAACCTTGCTTTCCGCTCGGCAGGGGTGCCGCGAAGTCGATTGCGCATGCCGCCGTCTACAGCGACGATGGGTAGCGATGTCATGAATTCCGGTGCCCAGTCGCTGGCATGGGCAATGCGCAGCACGGCCGCGAGTTGCGCCGTGCTGATGCGTTCCGTGCGCGACAGGCCCGAGCCGTTGTCCAGCACCATACCGTTGTCGTTCACACCGCGCTCCCTGAGCCAGGCGCGCACGCGGGCATCGGCGCGTTCGGCCGTATTCGCGCTGCTGCGAATATTCGCAGGCGCCGTGGCGCCGAGGGTGAGAAACATCAACCGCGTGATCGGATTGTCCGATCGCTTGTTGATGTCCCGCGTGATCTCGGCGAGTGTGCGCGAGCGATGCGTGGCGAGCACCCGTGTGCCTGCCGACACCGTCGTGGTGACTGTCGTGCGCTCACGCACGCTGCCGATGAGCTGACCACCCAGTTCGCGCCAGAGGGTGCTGACGAGCTTCGCGGTGAAATCAGCGCGGTCGAGCACGCTGATCTGGGTGGTGGCGGAGCAGTTGGCCGGAAAGTCTCCCTGCAGACGGATGATCCGGCGACCGGCCTCTTGATTCTCGACCTGCGGCAGTTTCCAGCCCTCCGCCCAATCGGTGCATTTGCGCTGGCTGCGCTGCATGGCTGCGGCATCGACCGTTATGCCATCCAGCGCAGGTGACGCATTGGCGCGAAGCGTCGTGCCGTCATCATCCAGCTGCAGCTTGTGCAGATTGGTGTTCAGCATCAGCGCATCGGGGATCACGTTGTAGCGGAACTCGGGTGACTCATCAAACGGCTGGAGCCCTTCGTCAAGTCGCGCTGGCTGGAAATAGCTGCGGTCGATCAATATGTCACCGGCGATGTCGCGGATGCCGGCATGCCGGAGCGACATCAGCATGTCGCGCAACTCATTCCAGGTGAAGTCAGGGCTGCCTTCGCCGTACAAAACCAGTTCACCCCGCAGCACACCGTCGGAGACCGGGGCCGCAGTCCTGAGTTCCACTTTGCCGGTGTGGGTGGGGCCAAGAATTTCCAGCGCGGCGATGGCTGTCAGCACCTTCAGTGTCGAGGCCGGTTGCAGCGTGCGGTCGGGCTGATGTGACAACAGGGTCTTGCCGTCACGCAGACGGACGGCGCTGATCCCAACCGAGGTGGCTGGTATGTTGGCGCGCTGCAACAGATCAGACGCAGCAGTCGGGATTTCGGCCCCGGCAGGCAAGGCAATCGTCCCGATGCAAAGCATGCACAGCAACCGGCTGGGTTTCATGATCTGTCACTCTGCAGGGCGGCTCCCGAACACGGCCGGCTTGCGGATTCGAAGGCCTGTCCGGGGAGTACCGGGTGTAGGTGTTGTATTTTTGCCATACGGGTCTTGCAATTCTTGTCGGCTGGTAGCAAAGTTCGTGTAGTGGTAGTTTACTGGTATTAATCCAGCCGGTGAACCAGATCGGTCGACTGTTGGGGAACCTGCCAGTCAATTGGCTTATCTGCAACTGCCAGATTTTTGCAGCACCGAATTGCTGTATTCGGCCATGAGCTGGTCTTGGCCGGGTCAGTCACGCCTCGCATGCCCTCATCCAGAAGGGGCAGCCCAAAGCAGACGCGGCATACGCCGCGATAGTCAACCCGTGTCCATCACAGGAGTGTCCCCCGTGAAAATCAAAAAAATTGTTCAAGCCGTCTCGCTGGTGCTGATTTCCGGCCCGGTACTTGCCCAGACCCCGGCGTCCACCCCGCCGCCTCCCAAAAAAGAGAGGATCGAGATCACGGGTTCCAGCATCAAGCGTGTTCAGGATGAGGGCGCGCTGCCACTGCAGATCATCACCAAGGACGAGATCGACAGGGCCGGTATCGTCAGCGCCGAGGAACTGGTCGCCATCATTTCCGCCAATGGTGCGGGACGCGACAACATGTCCTCGAACGTGGGCATCACCGCCAACTTTGCCGACCGCAACAACTTTGGTGCTGCCAGCGCCAACCTGCGCGGTCTCGGTTCCGCCAGCACCTTGGTGCTGCTCAATGGACGCCGCATGTCGTCGAGTGGTATTCGCGGCGTGGCGGTCGATCTCAACTCCATCCCACTGGCCGCCATCCAGCGCGTCGAAGTTCTGAAAGATGGCGCATCGGCCATCTATGGCACGGATGCCATCGGCGGCGTGATCAACTTCATCCTGAAGAAGGACTACTCGGGTGTTGAGCTCACTGCATTCACCAACGTGACAGACGACGGGGGCGGTGACATCTCCCGCTTTTCCATCGTGGCTGGCAGGGGTGACCTCGCCAAGGACCGTTACAACGTCATGGCCAGCGTCACGTTTGACAAGCAGGATGGGCTGCGTGGTAGAGAGCGTGGTTTCGTGAATGGCAACCAGCCGAATCGTGGCCTGACGCCTGATACCACGGGCACACCGTTCGCAACACAGACGGGCGGCACGGGTACGGGTATTGGTGCCTCGTATGTTGGCTCGACCAACATCAACGGCATCTTCACGCTGCCAGGCACCACCCAGACTTTCAACCGCGCCAACCTGCTGTCGTTCACCGGCAATTGCGATTCGGTACCGGGCATGACGCAGTATCGTGGCGATGTGCTGGGTCCGTCCTTCTTTGCCTCGTCGCGTGGCTGTGCGTACGACTATGGTCGTGAACAGGCGCTGATCCAGCCGTATGAGCGCATGAACTACGTAGCTCGTGCGACCTTCGAGCTCTCTGCCAACCACACCGCCTTCGTTGAGGCGGTTGGCTCAAAGACCACCTCGGAGCGCACGTTCGAACAGCGTCAAGTCACAACCAGCATTGCAGCCGGCAATGCCTACCCGGTGAATGGTCCGTTCTATCAGGACCTGACCCAGTTCATCCCGACTTTCAACCGCAACAACCCGATCGCCTACCGCTGGCGTTGTATCGCCTGCGGCAACCGGGTGATCGAGACTGAGGCCGAGTCCTTCAAGTTCCTGATCGGCATGGAAGGCATCATCGGCAAGTTCGATTACAAGATAGGCTTCGCCAAGGCAGGCAGCAAGGCTGATTCGCTGCTGAAAGCGGGCTACTACCGCACGGTGGACTTCAACGCCGCGCTCGCGACGGGTCTCATCAATCCCTGGCTCCTGCCCGGCCAATCCCAGACTGCCGCCGCCATGGCACTGCTCGATTCCACGAGTGCCGCCGGCTCCACGCTGCAGGGTGGCGAATTCAAGCTGAGCCAGTTTGATGCAGGGCTGTCCGGAGAAATCATGCAGGGTCCGGCCGGTCCCATCGCGGCTGCCGTGGGCTTCGACATCCGCAAGGAAGAGTATTTCCTGAACAACAACGCCTCGGCGACAGCCATTCAGGATGCACCGTTTCCGACGGATATCTTTGTCAGCAAACGGGACCGTGACATCCGCGCCGTGTTTGCTGAAATCGCAGTGCCGGTAATGAAGAATCTCGAGTTCTCTGCTGCCGTACGCCACGACGACTACAGCGATTTCGGCACGACCACTAACCCAAAGGTCTCTTTCAAGTTCCAGCCGATGCAGGAGTTGCTGTTCCGTGGTTCGTACAGCGAAGGATTCCGCGCGCCCAGCTTCACGCAGCTCTACAGCCCGATATCTGAATCGCAGATTCCCGGCAATGTGGCCGATCCGCTGCTTTGCCCGCAGAATCCAGGCAACCCGGTGTTCTGCGCGATCCGTCCGCTGGGCCGTGGCGGCGGCAACGCCAGCCTGCAGCCAGAGACCTCGGAACAGCGCTCACTGGGCTTTGTGGTGTCGCCGACCAATTGGTTTTCAGCGAACATGGATTTCTACGAGATCCGCCGCAACGACCGCATCTATGTCGTGACACCGCAGCTTGTGATCGCCAACCCCGACACGTTCCCCAACGCCATCGTGCGCGGCCCGACCGGACGCATTGATGAAGTCGGTGGCTACATCCAGGGTGGTCTCGTCAATGCGGACGGTGACATCACCCGTGGCGTGGACATCGGCATGCTGTTCAAGTCCAAGGTGATGGACTGGAACTTCACGGGCAGCGTCGAAGGCACCTATGTCGACAGCTTCAAGTCGCGCATCTTCAAGTCGCAGCAGTATCGCGAGCTGGCCGGCCAGTGGGATACGCAGGACTTGTTCCCGCGCTGGAAGCACACTGCTCGCGCCACGTTCAGCCGTGGTCCATGGAGCACCACACTCACCCAGCAGTTCACATCCGGCTACAAGGATGAAGTGCCGGCAGGTGTCGCCAACGCGCCAGACTTCAAGCCGCGTGTAGAGGACTACATCACCTACAACGTGTCGGCGACTTACACCGGCTTCAAGAAGCTCACGTTGACCGGCGGCATCCTGAATCTCCTCAACACCGACCCACCGTTCACGGCACACAACGTCGACTTTGCCGGCGGTACGGCGTGGGATCCGCGTGTTGCCAACCCGCGTGGCCGGGCGTTCACGCTGCGGGCGGTCTACAAGTTCTGATTCATCACGCTCCCAAGCGAACTGGGTGCAGGGTGCCGGGAAACCGGCCCCTGCATTTTTTTCGTCCAGGCTTCCCATTCTGTTCCCGCAACCGGCTGAACCATGAATCGTCGTGACTTCATCGCGGCCACCGCAATGCTCGCCGTGTCAGGTTGCGCCACCACCGCCGGTCAGCAGTCTGGTAGTTCGGCGCTCATCAAGCCGCCGCGTCTGAAGCCGCGTAGCCTCGTCGGATTGATCGCGCCATCCGGGGTGGTGACGGATGCCACCATCCAGCGCTGCGTCACCAATCTTGAAGCGATGGGTTTCTCGGTCAGGACCAGTGCGAATATTCGCAAGGGCTGGGGCGGCTACGCGGGCACCATCAAGCAGCGTGGATGACCTGCATGCCATGTTCGCCGATCGAGAGATTGCGGGCATGTGGGTCGCGCGGGGAGGATCGGGCGCTGCAGCGCTGTTGCCGTATCTCGACTTCGGCCTTATCGCGAGGAACCCCAAGATTCTCGTCGGTTATTCCGACATCACCGCGCTGCACATCGCCATTCAGCGCCATGCCGGGTTGGTGACCTTCCATGGTCCTGGAGCAGGGGCCACCCAGAGCGAATATTCGCTGATGCACCAATACGCCATGTTCATGTCGCCAACACCGACATACCGCATGGACGCCGCCCCCGGCAATCTGGAACGCGGCCAGACGGAGAAAGCCTTCCAGCCCGTCACCTGGCGCACAGGCATCGCCGAAGGTCGTCTCACTGGTGGCAACCTGTCCGTCTTCACCGCCCTTATTGGCACCGACTATGCGCCGGACATCCGCGATGCACTGCTGTTCCTGGAGGATGTGAACGAGGCACCCTATCGCATCGACCGCATGCTCACCCAGCTGGACCAGAGTCTCGGTCTTGGGCGCGCGAAAGGCATCGCGCTGGGCGTGTTCTCACGCAGCGAGCCGCGAGATAGTGAACCGACGCTGTCATTGCGCGAAGTGCTGGATCACCATTTCGCCGCGTCGAAGGTACCGGCAGCCTATGGATTCTCCTTTGGCCACATCCGCGACAACTGCACCTTGCCCATGGGCATCCGCGCGCGGATGGATGCGGCGGATGGGTCGATCACGCTGCTGGAATCGGCGGTGCTTTAGCAACAAAATTGTCGCGACAGTACTCAGGCGACAAGCTTTTCGCGACAGTGCTCAGGCGACAAGCTTGTCGCATCACGGCCACGGCGCAATGATCCGTTACGCAATCCTGATTGGCGGCTTGAAGTCGGCGGCGCACAATCCTGCAAGTCTGTCTGACAGCGGAGCCCGCCATGGCACAGTACGCACCGGTTGTTTCCACGATTCTGTTCACTCTGCTCACGTTGCATTGCGTGGACGCGGTTGCCGCCGACGTGACGCCCCAGGTCAGGCAATGCCTGGCTCGCGGCTGGCAGTCGGCGACCTTGGCGGTGCAGGGAAAATCTCGTGAACTGCTGTGGAAGGCACCCGGCGGAACATGGTCCAAGGGTGCCATCATCGTGCTGCATGGTGGCGGTGGCCATCACTTCCAGTTCTGTGTTGCCAACGCGCCGGTCGTGGCCCCGCAGGTCAGATTCACCGACATGGCACTCGCAGAGGGCTTCGCGGTCTTTCTGCTCAACTCATCGGATGCTGTCACCGATCGCGAAGGCCGCGTTTGCGGCAAAGCCTGGGATGACGAGGTCAGGGACCGACCGAATCTGGACTTGCCATTCATCGGTAGCGTGGCGCGCGAGTTCATCGCGACGCAGCGCCCGAGGGACAGCCGCAATGCCGTGTTCATCACGGGTTTGTCTTCCGGTGGCTACATGACTGCCCGAGCAGCCACCCATTTCGGGGATCTGTTCACGGCATTCGCGCCGGTCTCCAGCGGTGACCCATATGGTTGGCATCGGCTTTGCGTGAAGGGTACGACTGCCCGAAGCACGGTGCATGGCGCAGGATTCGACAACGAAACCAGCAAGCAGATCACCGAACGCGATGCCTGCGTTGCCACGTCCTACCCGAACGAAAAGCCCTGGGATATTGGCCCTGGCAAAACCAGGCCCGCCTTCAGGCTCTTCCGTCATGCCGAGGATGGCATCAACGATCAGTCATGCAGCGAGAAGATCGGCAGGCAGTTGCGCGAGCGCGGCTATCGTGGCGCGCCGGACTTCGTCTTGACAGGCGGGCAACGCAGCCTCGCCAACCATCTTTGGCTGGATGCGTACAACCGGCCGATTCTGGATTTCTTCTCGGACGCTTTGAAAAACGCGGGCAATTGAGATCTCAATCCAGCCGCTGCATCACCGCCCGCCGCCACAGTGCATCCAGAATCCGCTCCTCGTGTCGATACATCGCCGAATATTCGCCAGGATTCGTGTCGGGGTTGAAGGACGGGCCGCCGATGAGGAACACCATGCCGGTCTTGGTCTCGCGATTGAACACCATCGCAGAGGTGAGCCCCCATGCATCGCCGAGATGGCCGACCGCCGTGAATCCGCCGCCCTTCACCAACCTGTCACCGCGACCGGGGCCGGAGAGGTCGAGGAAGTGCTGGTTGCCCAGCCCCCAAGCGTTGAAATAGTCCTGATGTTTGCCGAAGCCCAGCTCGCCGTCAGGATTGCCATTGGTGACGTTGCGGTTGCGATGCCAGCTCTCGGCCAGCATGGTGTCCACGCTCTGCTTTGACAGAATCTGCTTGCCCTCATGCAGGCCGCCATTCATGAGCATCAGCATCACCTTTCCGAGTGAAACGGCGGAGAGGCGGATATTGCCTTGCGGGCCGAAGGCCGTGCCATTGCTGCCGATGACATAGCCGGGGCCTGCTCGCGGTTCGGGCGGCACCTTGCTGTAGTCGTCCACCTGCGCTACCCAAGGTCCGTCGCTGTTCCACACTTCCTTGCCGTTGATCTCGCTGCGTTTGCGATACAGCGTGGCGGTGTTGGCGAGCACATCTGCCGGAAAGTCCGGTGGGTGAAAGCCGCCGGGCATGTCCATGGGATCGAGGATGAGTCGGCGCATCAGCTTGTCGAAGCGTTCGCTGGAAGCTCGCTCCATCACCGTGCCGACCACACCCCACGGCAGATTGGCGTACTGGAAGAACTGGCCAGGCTTGAGCCGCTGGCCTGCGGGATGGGTGGCCGGATTGGCCCACATCAGACCCTTGCCGTAGAGCTTGCCGCCAGGCTCCAGCGCATCGCGAATATTCGCAGGCACGGGCCAGTAGTAGCCGCCATCATCGCGCAGCGACGATGTGTGGTTCAGCAGCATGCGCAGCGTGATCTTGTCGTTCGGGAAATGCGGATTGCGGAGCGTCCAGCCGAGGTAGTCGCTGACATCACGGTCCAGCTCGACCTTGCCTTCCTCTGCCAGCTTCATCACGCCCAGCGTGGTAATGAGCTTCGAAATGGAGGCGATGCGGTACAGCGTGTCCGCATTGGGTGGCTTGCTTTTGCTCATGTCCGCCGTGTTGATCCAGCGGGCACCGGACTGCCCGGTGTAGACGACCTTGCCATCGCGAACGACCAGCGTGGAGAGTGACGCCAGCGAACGCGCCGGATCCGCCGTGATGGTCGCGAGTTCCGAGTCGAGCCGGGTCTTCCACGCATCGTCCACGCGTGCAGGCGACTGCTGGGTGACGCAGGCGGCGAGCGTTGCCGTGCCGAGCAGTGCGGCGGCAAGGTGGGTGAGTCGCATGGGTAGTTCTCTATCCGTCACTTCGGTGTGGTCAGGATTTCCAGCATCGCCGCTGTCTCGGCATCGGGCTGCCCGTCATGTTTTCTGGGCCGGTACTTCATCTGAAATGCAGTCAGTGCGTTCAACGTGATTTCATCCATGAGGCCGGTGGTGGCAAGCGCATAACCGTGCTTGATCAGGCGATCCTGGAACCACATCACATCCGGCACCAGTTGCTCGAACACCGGCAGCTTCTCCGCAACCTTGTTCGCATCCGGCCAGATGATGAGGCCCTCGTCTGCGAGCCGCTTCCAGGGAAACTTCGGTCCCGGATCCTGCTTTCTTGAGGGCGCAATCTCGTTGTGGCCGACGATGCGGTCGGGCTTGATGTTGTGTTCCTTCACGATCTTCTTCACCAGCGCCACGACTGCCTCGATCTGGCCGGGCGGATAGTCCTGCCACGACAGCGTGCCGTCGGGATTCTTGGTGTAGCCGATGTTCACGATTTCGATGCCGATGGAGCTCGCGTTGAGGGCAGTGTGGCCTTGCCACGAGCTGATGCCCGCATGCCAGGAGCGGCGGTTCTCGTCGACAAGGCGATAGATCTCCGGCGGATCGTCGCGCACGAGGTAGTGGCTGGAGACGCGGCCGCCCTGCACCAGCACCTGCATGGACTTGGGGAAATCGATGGCGGTGTAGTGGATGACGAGGAACTGCGCGCGGCTGTCCTGCGCAACAGAGCGGTAGCTGTCGTCGATATAGGGCGTGGCGCAGCCGGACAAGGCGAGCGTGGTCGCAACCTGTGCGAGAAGCGCGAGATGTCGTTTCATGGCGGGGTCTCTCAACGTTGTCGTCCCGGCGAAGGCCGGGATCCAGAGGCGTTGCTTGGTTTCTCAACGAACGGCGCTGGGGCGAAGCATGCCTTCGCGCTTGCGCAGGGGCGACTGGCAATGTTCAGCAGTTGTGACATCAGTTTCCCAGCGGTGCGTAAGTGATCGGACTCGCATTGCCCACGCGGTCGATGGCCTGCACCGCGATACGGTTCACCACGCCATACGGGTTGATGGCTGCGACCTCCACCGATGCGGAGCCATCGTCGCGTGCAGGGGCGGTGGAGAATACCCAGCGGTCGCCATAGCGTGCGGATACTGCGAATATTCGCACTGGCTCTGGCGCAGTGTTGCGTACCAGGTAGCGCACGGAAGGCCGCCCAGTTGGCGTTGCATCCGTGACGACCTTGGGGGCAGAGGGTGACTTCACGTCCAGCCAAGGCGAGGCGGGTACCAGTGCAGGGATGGCATAGCTCTGCGTCTTCAATGCATCGCTGATGCCCTTGCGATTTTCCATCAGCGCAATCATGGAGAAGTGAATTTGCCCGCCGGAGCCGCTGTGGGTACGCGACAGCGCGACCTGATTCGTCACTTCCGCTGGCACCCAGGATCGGGCACTTGAATCGATGCGGCTCGTGTAGAGGCCTGGCCAGATGTGACGCTCGACACGGTTCTCTGCGATCCAGTAGTCCAGTAGCACATCGAATGCCTGCGCTTTCTGTTCGATGGGCCAGTAAAGCTGCGGTGCGAGATAGTCGAGCCAGCCCTTTTGCAGCCACAGCTCCACATCGGCGTAAAGCTTGTCGTATTGCGAGAAGCCCGCAATGCCCGGCGCACGCTTCTCCGGCTTGCCGAGGCCGAAGGGGCTCACGCCGAAGCGCACCCACGGCTTTTCCTTCTGGATGCCGCGATAGATACGCTCGATGAGACGATTCACATTGTCACGACGCCAATCGGCGCGTGCCAATGTGCCGCCGCCAGACAGGTAGGCCTGCCAGGTCGGATCATCCGGGAAGTCGCGCTCCGGCAAGGGCTTGCCAGGCTCAGAAGGCGGCGCACCCGAAGCCGGGTCTTGCGGCACCGGATACGGGTAGAAGTAATCATCAATGTGCACCGCGTCGATGTCGTAGCGCTTCACCACATCGAGGATCACGGCCATGGTGTGGTCGGCTGCGCGTGCATCGCCCGGATCCATCCATTGAAAGCCGCCGTAGCTTTTGACCGCCTGCGGCATGGTGTTGGTGACGTGATTGCGCGCATTGGGTGACACGGCCTTGGTGTGGCGCGCGCGGTAGGGGTTGAACCATGCGTGCAGCTCGATGCCGCGCGCGTGGGCTTCCTTCACCCACATCTCCAGCGGATCGTAGAACGGCTGTGGCGGCTTGCCTTGCTCGCCGGTGAGGTATTCGCTCCAGGGCTCGATGCTGGAGGCGTACAGCGCATCCGTGGATGGGCGCACCTGCACGATGAGCGCATTCAAATTCAGCTCGCGCGCTTTCTCCACAATGGCGATGAGCTCGCGCTGCTGGTCTGCCACCGGCAGGCCGGGCTTGGAGGGCCAGTCGATGTTGGCCACCGTGGCGACCCATGCAGCGCGGAATTCGCGCGGCAGCAGCGGCGGCGCATTCGGGTCAAAGCGTGGTGCAGTCACGACCGAGCCGGGCGGTGTTTGGGCCGGGTCGGCAGGGGCGGGCAGATCAGCACAGCTGCCGAGCACCAGGACCGCGAGCAACAGGGATATGAATGTCAGACCTTGATGAACCATTTCTTTTTCCACATGAACCAGGCAATGCCCAGCATGAACAGGTTTAACAGGATGGCGAAGAACAGTGACTGATTGACGGGGCTGAGAGGTAGCGATTGTATCGGGCTATAGAGCAGAGCCTTCAGCGAGACCGCTTTGCCGTCCAAAGCATCGAGTTTGATGAAGCCCAGCATCTTGGCGATGAGGCCGGAGAGCGCGAAGATGAAGAGGGCGTTCATGCCGTAAACGGTGAAGGGTTTGAACCATCGGGCTGCGGCATTGCGAATATTCGCGGCATGGCTTCCATCCATGAGCCAGTAAAACGCACCGAACACGATCAGCGACCAGCCTGCCATGAACACGACATAGGACGGTGTCCACAGCGACTTGTTGATGGGCATGAGCAGGCTGTCGAGGACGGCTCCAACCCACAAACAGGCTAGCCCCGCGAGCAGCATCCACACGGTTCGTGTCGCGCCGTCGTGCACAGGCGATTTCAACCACTGTGCAGTCAGCGCGCCGGTGAGCAGCGTGGCGATGGCGGGCAGAGTGGAGAGCAATCCCTCGGGGTCCCAGGTCTTCGACTGGGACCAGAGATGGCCGTCCAGGAGGAGGCGATCAAGATGGGCGCCGATATCGCGGCCTGCTTCCAGCGAGCCCAGCGTGATGATGCCTTGGGCATCCATCACGGGGACATTGAGTTGGACCAGCGTATAGACGGCGCACAGCAATGCTGCAGCGACCGCCTGGCCGCGCCAGCCGAGCCAGATGACTAGCGGCGCTGCCAGCAGCACGCAAAGCCCGATGCGCTGCAGTACGCCCGGAATGCGCACCGTGTCGAAATTGAAATTCGGGATGAGATTGAGCAGGAGCCCGATGGCGATGATGATGAGCGCGCGCTTGGCCGTCTTCAGGAGCAGTGTCGAGGAGCGCGCACCGGCATTGGCGTGTTTGCCGAGCGAGATCACCATCGACATGCCGACGATGTAGAGGAAGAACGGAAATATCCAGTCGGTGAACGTCCAGCCATGCCACGGCGCATGAGCGAGCTGCGGGTAGAGGTGGCTCCAGCTGCCGGGATTGTTCACCAGCACCATCGCCGCGATGGTGAAGCCGCGGAAGGCGTCCAGCGAGGCGAGCCGATCTGTTGTCATGGTGTGACTGCGACCGGAGCGTGGGTTTCAATGAATAACGGGCGGTCCGCCGAAATCCCCCCTGCCCCCCTTTTGCAAAGGGGGGTGACTTCACTGGTATGGTGTTCGCACTGTGGTTCCCCGTCGCGTAACCGCAATACTCCCCCCTTTGCAAAAGGGGGGCTGGGGGGGATTTCAGACGTGCCCTTTGCAAAAGGGGGGCAGGGGGGGATTTCAGGCGTGCCCTTTGCAAAACGAGAACGGCCTTCAGTCTTTCCCGTCGCCATGTCAATTCTCAGGACCATCCGCCTTCTTGCCGAAGGCCGGGTCGATCTTGATGAAGTACGCCACCACCATCGACGGCAGCGTGCAGACGCAGACCCACAGGAAGAAGTTGAGGTAACCCAGTTGCGACTGGATCCAGCCGCTGACCATGCCGGGCAGCATCATGCCTAGCGCCATGAAGCCCGTGCAGAGTGCGTAATGCGCTGTCTTGTGCGGGCCGTCCGCGATCATGATCATGTAGAGCAGATACGCCGCGAACCCGAAGCCGTAGCCGAACTGCTCAATGGCGATGGCGGTGCTGACGATCACAATGCTGGAAGGCTGCGTTGCGGCGAGAAACACGAATGCCAGATTGGGCACATGCACGGCGAGCAGCATTGGCCACAGCCACTTCTTGAGACCACCCCTCGAAATCATGAAGCCACCAAGCAACCCGCCCAGTGTGAGAAACAGAATGCCGATCGTTCCGTAGGCGAGACCCACATCCTTGGTCGTGAATCCCAGCCCGCCTTGGCTGACCGGATCCAGCAGGAAAGGGGCCACCAGTTTCAAAGCCTGGGCTTCGCCCAGCCGGAAAGTGAGCAGGAACGCAAGGATGAGCAGGATTTCCTTTTTGGCAAAGAAGGTGACGAAGGTGTCGGCAAACTCCTTCACGAAAGGGTTGCCCTTTGCCGTCGGCACATCGCTGGCGGGGCGCGGCAGGATGAATGCGTGATAGCCCGCCAGCACCAGGAACATGACCGAGAGCAGCCCGAACACCAGCGACCATGCGAGCGTGATGTTGCCGGTGGTCTCGGTGAGTTGTCCTGCGATCCACACCAGCGCGCCTTGTCCCGTGATCATTGCGATGCGATAGAACGTGGAGCGCACGCCGACGAACGCCGCCTGCTGATGTTGCGGCAGCGCGAGCATGTAGTAGCCGTCGGCAGCGATGTCGTGCGTGGCGGAGCTGAACGCCATCAACCAGAAAATGGCGAGTGACATCTGGAAGAAGTTGGACATCGGCAGTGTCAGCGCGACCAGTGCGAACGACGCGCCGATCACCGCCTGCAGCGTCACCACCCAGAATCGCTTGGTGCGGAAGAGATCCACCACCGGGCTCCACAGCGGCTTGATCACCCACGGCAGATACAGCCAGCTCGTGTAGAGCGCGATGTCGGTGTTGGAGATGCCGAGATTCTTGTAGAGGATGACCGACAGCGTCATCACCACCACGTACGGAATGCCCTGGCCAAAATAGAGCGTGGGAATCCAGGCCCAGGGATTGCGAATATTCGCGTCTACGATCGGCGGGCCGGGATTGTTCATGGGTGTCCTTTGGCCGCGCTACGCGATTTGCCCGTGGCTGCACGCACGCTGCCCGACGCATTGTGCAACAGCTCTGCGGCCTTGCCCGGTGTGATGTCCTTCAATATCGCGACGATGGCCACTTTCACCTGATAGTGCGACGACTCCAGCATGCTGCGTGCAGTCGCTTCCTCGCAGCCCGTGGCCAGCATGGTGAGCCGGATGGCGCGGAGGACCAGTTTTGCATTGGTGGGCACCAGGTCCACCATGAGATTGCCGTAGACCTTGTTCAGTCGCACCATCAGCGCGCTGGAGAAGGTATTGAGCGCGACTTTCTGCGCGGTGCCAGCCTTCAGGCGCGTGCTGCCGGAGATGAGCTCGGAGCCGGTATCGAGCGTGATGCCGATCTCGGCCTCGTTCACCACTGGCGTATTGGCATTGTTGGCGAATCCAATCGTGAGTGCGCCCAGACTGCGGGCCTTGACGAGTGCACCGTGCACATACGGTGTCGTGCCGGACGCGGCGACCAGCAGCACCACGTCGTTGGGGGTCGGTGACAGATCTTCCAGATCCAGTGCACCCTGGCCTGCATCGTCCTCCGCGCCTTCAACTGCCTGATACACGGCCGTTCGCCCGCCCGCCAGAATGGCCACGGCACGCTCACGTGGCCAGGAAAACGTCGGATACAGTTCCACGCTGTCGAGCAGCCCGAGACGACCTGATGTGCCCGCACCAACGTAAAGCAATCGCCCACCAGCCTGGATCCGCGGCAACGCCGCATCCACTGCACGCGCAATGTCGGCCGCAGCATGTCCAACGGCCGTAACGGCGAGGTGCTGGTCCTCGATGAAGGCCGCGACCAGCTCGGGCGTGTCGTAGGTATCCAGATCCGCGTGGGCGTCGCTGGGTGATTCCGTTTGCAGTGTTGTCGGGGGCGCCATGCGAAGTTTCGCGATCAGTGGGTTCGGGTGATTTTTGCCAGATGCCGCGGGCGGTCAGGGTCGAAGCCGCGTGCGCGCGCCAGCGCTTCCACCATCGGATAGAAACTCTGGATGGCGGCAATCGGGTCGAGATCCTCGGTAGCAGTGGCGACCAGCGGCAACATCATGCCGGGTGTGCCCGCCGGTGCTGCCAGCAGCACATTGGCACCCCGCGCCGTCATGTCTGTGGCGAGTTGCAGCAAGCCCGCCTGCGCGGGACCACGCGGCGCGAAGATGAGCAGCGGATAGCCCGCATCCACCAGCGCCATCGGGCCGTGCTGCACCTCCGCGCCGGAAAACGCTTCCGCCTGCATGGCGCAGGTTTCCTTGAGCTTCAGTGCGGCTTCCATCGCCACGGCAAGTCCGGTGCCGCGGCCGATGACAAACAGTTTGTCCAAGTCCTTCAGTACTGGCAGCGCGGCCGACCAGTCCAGATCTGCCGCCCGGGTCAGGGTGTCCGGCAAGCTTTGCAGCGCAGCCTCGAAGGCGGCATCCTGCTGCCACGCCGCGACGACGCGGGCACCAGCGACCATCTGTGCGATGAAACTTTTGGTCGCGGCGACACTTTTTTCTGCACCGGCATGCAAGGGGAACACCCACTGCGAGGCCAAGGCCAGCGGCGAATCGGGATCGTTCACGAACGCAGCGGTGATAGCGCCTTGCTCGCGGAAAAACTGCGTCGGCGCCACCAGATCCGGGCTTTGCCCTGACTGCGAGAAGGCGAGCGAGACGAGCCCCTCCGCCTGCAGCCTCGACTGGTAAAGCGTGATCACCGACATAGGCAGCGATGTCACCAGCCGACCCATTCGCGCCATGATGAGATAGGCCACGAATTGCGCAGCGTGGTCCGAGCTGCCGCGCGCAACGGTCAACATCGAGCGGTTGTTCTGCCCGCGCAGGTGCGCACCGAATCCGGCGTAGACCGCGCGGTCTGCCGCCAGCTGGCGGGCGATGGCAGCGGGTGCCTCGCGGGCTTCGAGCAGCATGCGCGTCACCGGGGGTGCGGTCTCAAGCACTTCGGTCGTCACGTGACACGCCTTCCACGAAGACGTCTTCCAATTGCAGGTCGCGGTCCAGACAGACAATGTCAGCCCACGCACCAGGTACGAGTCGGCCGCGATCTTCCTCACCGAGATGGTCGGCGGCGAATGTCGATACACGCTGGGACGCCTCGATGAGATCGAGGCCCAGCACGTTGACCAGATTGCGTAGCGCCTCGTCGAGCGTGAGCGTTGATCCAGCCAGTGTGCCATCGGCCAGACGCACACCACCCATGCACTTGGTGACCGTGTGTCGGCCCAGTCGATACTCGCCATCGGGCATGCCGGTGGCAGAGGTGGAGTCTGTGACGCAAAACAGTTTTGGGATGGAGCGTAGCGCCACGCGCAGGGCACCGGGATGCACATGCAGCAGGTCCGGGATGATCTCTGCGTAGGTGGCATGTGCAAGCGCTGCTCCGGCGAGCCCCGGCTCGCGATGATGGAACGCACTCATCGCGTTGAAGAGATGCGTGAAGCCGGTGGCGCCCTTCTGCAGCGCAGCGACCCCTTCTTCGTAGCTGGCAAGGCTGTGGCCCAGCTGTACGCGATATCCGGCATCGCAGAGCGACTTGATGACTTCCAGATTTCCCGGCATTTCCGGAGCCAGGGTGATGAGCTTGATCGGCACCATGCCGGAAAGCGCGCCCAGCTCGTTTGCCAGCAGGGGTCGCGCGAAATCTGGTTGCGCGCCCAGCTTGCCGGGATTGATGTACGGCCCCTCCAGATGCACGCCAAGAATGCGCGCGCCAAAGCTCTGCTGCGTGGCCAGCACGGCTGCCAGACCCGAGAACGCCGTTTCGAGATCGCTGTGCGGTGCCGTCATCGTGGTGGCAAGGAGCGATGTGGTGCCGCGTTCCGCATGCAGCTTGGCGATATGCATGGCGGCACGCCCGCCTTCCATGATGTCGTGGCCCGCGCCACCGTGAACGTGGCAGTCGATGAAGCCAGGTAGCAAGATGGGAATGAGCGAATCGCGCACCGATTCTGTGGAGACAGGTTCGCCGTGAATGCGGTGGATGCGGCCCGCCTCGCTGCCCGACCCGAGGGTGAGTTCGCCACGAATGAAGCCGTCCGTCGTGAGGATGTGTCCAGACAGGACGCGTGCGTTCATTCGCTGTCCGCCGCCGGTTCGCGACGCAGTTCGGCAACGAAATCGTAGTAGTCGCTGCGGCAGTATGAATGCGTGAGTTCGACCGCCTGGCCACTTTCCAGATAGCCCACGCGGGTGATGAACAGCACCGCTTGGCCCAGCGCAATGCGAAGCTGCGTGGCGAGCTGCGCATCGGCATTCATGGCGCGCAAATGCTGAATGGCGCGGGACGGCGCATGCCGCAGCTTGGCGAGATGGTCATACAGCGAGCCCTCCACCATCTCTGGCCGTGGCAGGACGGACTGCGGAATGACCGTGACCTCGTAGGCCATCACCACATCATCGGCAAGGCGGAGGCGTTGCAGCCGTGCCACCTTGCTGCCGGGCAGGAGGTTGAGGCTGTGCAACTCATCCGGTGTGGCGTCCGTGATGGCGCGTTTCAGCCAGGTGGAATTGGGAATATGGCCGCGGCGGCGCAGCTCTTCGGAAAAGCTCGACAGCCGCGACAACGGCTGCTCCAGCTTCGGCGCGATGTAGTTGCCCGATCCGCGACGGCGGACGATGAGGCCTTGCTCCACCAGCTGGTCAATGGCTTTTCGTGCCGTCACGCGCGACAGGCCCAGTGATTCGGACAGCAAGCGTTCCGATGGCAGTGCCTCTTGGCTCTGGAAGCGGCCATCGCGGATTGATTCAGCCAGCTTGCGCGCCAGTTGCAGATACAAGGGCGAGCTGTCGCTTGCCACCGGTTTCAGCGCGGCAATACGGTTCTTCTTCATGTCGGGCATCTTGCGTCGGATTGAACTTGGCGGTGCATCCAGCGCAGCGCGCCGGTGGCCGCATCATGCTTCGGCGCGTGGCGGCGTGCCTGCAGCGCGGCGGGGAGCCGGTCGGCCAGCCGCTCGCCAATGCTGCCGATGAAGCAGATCGGCAAGGTAGCGCCCGGATCGATGGCCCCGGCGATATCGGTCAGTGCGGTGGTGGCCTCATTGAGCAGACGCTCGGCGGTGCTGTCTCGTGCCGCCTCGTCAAACACCAGCGGTGCGAGCTGCGCGTAGCCGAACTGCGCGGAGCGATTGCACCAGTCCTGCAATGCAGTACGGTCATCGCCACACATTGCGAATATTCGCGTGGCGAGCGAGCCGGGCATGGCGCGCCCATCCATCACGCATTGCGCATGGCGCATCGCCTTCAGTCCCAGCCACGCACCGCTGCCTTCATCACCAACCGGGAATCCCCAGCCCGATGCCCGCAGGCGGCGCCCATCGGGATGCAGTGCCTCGCCCACCGAGCCTGTGCCCGCTGCGACGATGGCGCCGGGGCCGGCATCATGCGCACCGAGCAGCATTGCGAACGCATCCGTCTCCAGCACCAGTTGGCCAAAGCCGGGATTGCCGGCAATGAATGCTTCGCGCCAGGGTGCGTAGGACGCACCCGAGAGTCCGGCGCACAGCGCACAGTGCGCCAGCTGCGGCGTCCCGAGACCGTTCTCGCTGAAGGCCTGCATGACGGCGGCCTCAACTTCCACCCAGGCTTTTGCCACACCCTGACCCAATGCAGAAGGCCCTGCGCGTCCTTGGCCCGCGATACGGCCGTCCGCATGGGCGACGACGGCGCGTGTGCCGCTGCCGCCGCCATCCACGCCGATCAGGTATCCGGGAGAGTTCAAATTCGCCACCAAAGGGTTTGCAAGTGAGGAGTGCCGGGCTACAATGCACTGGTAATAAAACCAATTTAATACCAAAGGCCGGTGCCGTCAATCGCCAGGTCTCGGAACAGGTCAGCGGGGAGGTGTACGACATGGCACTGACATACATCTGGGCAGGCTTTTTCATCGTTGGTTTTGTGGCGGCACTGATCCAGTGGCTCTTCCTCGGCGACTCGGAAGTTTTCAAGCGCATCATCGACGGGACGTTTGATTCCGCGCGCGTTGGCGTGATGGAAATCGCGCTGCCGCTGGCGGGCGTGATGACGCTCTGGCTGGGCATCCTCACCATCGGCGAGAAGGCTGGTGCCATCGACTTCGTGGCGAAACTGATCGCGCCGTTCTTCTCGCGCATATTCCCCGGCGTGCCGAAAGGCCATCCCGCCACCGGCCTCATGGTGATGAACTACTCGGCCAACTTTCTCGGTCTCGACAATGCAGCGACACCGGTCGGCCTCAAAGCCATGTCCAGCCTGCAGGAGCTGAATCCCAACAAGGACGAGGCCACCGATGCGCAGATCATGTTCCTCGTGCTGCAGACGGCGGGCCTCACGCTGATCCCGCTGACCGTCATGGCGCAGCGCGCCGTGCTGGGTGCCAAAGACCCGTCGGACATTTTCATTCCCACGCTGATTGCCACCTTCGCCGGCACGTTCGTGGCACTCATCGCGGTTGCGCTGAAGCAGCGCATCAGGCTCCTGGACCCGGTCATCATGGTGTGGCTGGGCAGCGCGCTCAGCATCGTCGTCGGCATCGTGTGGTTCATGAGCACGCAAATGACGCGGGAAGAAATCCAGGCCGTATCCAAAGTCGCAGCCAACCTCATCCTGCTTTCGGTGATCGTCATCTTCATCACCGGCGCACTCAGGAAAAAGGTCAACGTCTACGAAGCCTTCATCGAAGGTGCCAAGGGCGGCATTCAGACCTCCATCACCATCATCCCTTATCTCGTCGGCATGCTGGTCGCCATCAGCGTGCTGCGCAATTCCGGTGTGCTCGGCATGATCGTCAACGGCTTCTCATGGTTCTTCGCCATGCTCGGCTTCAACACGGACTTCACGCCGGGGCTGCCCACAGCCATCATGAAATCCATCTCCGGCTCCGGCGCCCGCGCCATGATGATCGAGGCCATGAAGACCTACGGCGTTGACAGCTTCGTCGGCCGCCTCGTCTCCATCCTGCAAGGCTCGTCCGACACCACGTTCTACATCATCGCGCTCTACTTCGGCTCAGTCGGCATCACCAGGACGCGCTATGCGATCACGTATGGATTGCTGGCGGATGTGGCGGGGGTGATTGCGGCGATCTGGGTGGCGTATTTGTTTTTTCACTGAGCTCGGCGAGTCAAGTTTGAAATGGTTCAAGGCGCGATTTTGGACTGCGCTGCATGGAATCCGAAGACAAAGCAGCGCATTCTCCAACTCGTGGTTTGAAATTCAGAAGGGGCACTTTCATGGCAATAGTTATTACTGTACAAAACTGCACTCTGTGCGAATATTCGCCGGTAAATCATTTGATTGGCAGAGTTTGGGCCGAGTTCGGCGGGCGGTAGGCACGGCTAACCATCATCAAGCGGACAGCCGCCCCGAAATTTGACTGAACTGAGCTTACCCGCGGCCGCTGTCGCTTGATTCATTCGTTGGCCTCACCAGGGGACGAGCGCGCCCTGTCGTTGCCGAGGTCGTGCCAAGACTTTCTTTCCCTCTACGGGACGCTGCCCTTCACGACCCAGGCGGTCGCAGCGTAGGACCGGGTGCCGTCGGCCTCCCCATCCAGATACGCCAGCCTCACGACCTCTCGAAGTCTCGCCTTGGCTTCCGCGCCGAGCGTGCCGACGTACGCCGCAACCGGCCCTTCCTTGCCTTCGAGGGGGGCCCAGAAGTCAGCAAATGATGCGAATTCCATGCGTATGGTCAGCATGTCTTGCACGACCTCGGTCAGGCCCGCGTCACGCCAGGCACTTGCAAGATCTCCGGGTCGACTCATTGGCCTCGTGAACGCAGCGGCTCTGGCCTCGCACCCATTCTGGTCGATTGCGGCCGCCGCATCATAAAACATTCGCAGGGTAACGAACCCTCCTCGCGTATCCCAGGTGGCGGCGGCGACCGTCCCGCCGGGACGCGTCACGCGGCGCATCTCGCGCACTGCCAGATCGGGTTGCGGGAGGAACTGGAGGACAAGCATGGAAAGTGTGTGGTCGAAGGAAGCGTCTGGAAACGGTAGCGCATGCGCATCCCCTGCCTGGAACCCCAGACGAACGTCAACATTGCGGCGGTTGGCATACTCGACGTACGTCGCAGAAAGGTCCAGGCTGCGCACGCTGACGATCTTCGAATCGTTTGCGAGGCACATCGCCAGATTGCCCGTGCCGCATCCGACATCTAGCACCTGCAGTGCGCCGGTTGTACCGGCGAAGCGGATGAACAGGGGTGCGAGACGCCGGCTCCAGCGGCCCATCTGCAGCTCGTAGCCCTCTCCATCCGAGGATGCAAACTTGTTGGCAGTTGTCATGCGGTTGAGTCCCGGCCTGCTACCGGATGCGGCCGCGTCAGCACACGGGTTCGTGCACCGGGCCTGTTATTCAAGCTTTAGTCCGATCGCCTTGACCAGTCCTGCGTTCATGCGAGTTTCATTGCTCACGAATGCTTCGAATTCAGTCGGGGTCATCACCATGGGATCGACGCCAAGCGCCGTCAGCTTGTCCTTCACCTTGGGCTCCTGCAACGCCTTGAGCGTCTCGCGGTACAGCTTGTCGACGACTTCGCGTGGCGTCCTGGCGGGCAGGAAGAGCCCCAACCACATCGGATACTCCGCATCGTTGTAGCCCGCTTCGCGGAGGGTTGGCACATCCGGTAGCGCAGAGGAGCGCGTCACACTGTTCACCGCCAAGGCCGTGAGCTTGCCGCCCCGAATCTGGGGAAGGGCGGCCCCCAGCGCGACAAAGGCGAAGTCGATGCGTCCCGCGATGACTTCGGTGATCATCTCCGCACCGCCCTTGAACGGGACATGCACGGCAGCCACGCCTGCGCTGAGCCGGAAGCGCTCCGCGCTGAGATGCGATGCAGACCCAACGCCGGGCGAGGAAAAATTGAATGCTCCCGGTTTTGCCTCGGCCGCAGCGACCAGATCACGGACCACCTTAAAACGTCGGTCCGGGGAAACCACCAGGACGAACGGCGTGACCCCTAGCGGGACCACTGCCGCGAAGTCGTGAGCGGGACGATAGGTCAAGTTCGGATACAGCGCTGGTGCTATGGCGTGCGCGGCCGAGTTGACGAGGATCGTATGGCCATCGGGGTCCGACCTGGCGACAACGCTGGCACCCAGCGTCTGGCCCGCCCCGGGTCGATTTTCCACAACGATGGCCTGCCCGAGCTGAGTAGTGAGCTGCCCGAACACGAGGCGGGGAACGATGTCGATCACGCTGCCCGGCGAGATAGGCACGATTGCTTTGATCGGCTTTGTCGGCCAAGTTTCCGCAAGAGCCTGCGCGGCTGCAACCCCCAGCCCCAGGGCGGTCAGCAGCATCACGAATCTGTATTTCATCAAGTCCTCCTCATCGCAATCGGGCGCGCCCACTGCGGCGCGTGCATTCACGGGGACAATGTAGTTTGGCCAAGACATCACGTCCAATACATATAATGCAAGAACATCAATGCCGAATTGGCATAAAGAGGCAGATCATGGATTTACGTCATGCACGAACCTTTGTCACCGTGGCCGAGCTTGGTACCGTCTCCAAGGCGGCGGAGCGTCTGCATACAGCTCAGCCTGCGCTCTCAAGGCAAATCAGCAACCTCGAACAGGAGCTCGGCCTCAAGCTCTTTGATCGTGTGGGACGCCGCTTGGTACTGACGAGTGACGGCGAACAGCTGCTGGGCGACTTTCGCAGTCTGTTGAGCTACGCCAGTGCAGTCGGAGAGCGCGCGCGCAGCTGCTCCGGCGAGGCGACACGGGCACACTCAAGGTGGCCGCCTCGCCTCAATTCATCGAGGGCGCCATTTCCGATTTCTTGCGTGGATACGGAAAACGCTACCCCAATGTGCAGGTGAAATTGACCGAGGCTGTCGTGTGGTCCGACACCCTGGGAATGCTCGAGCGTGGTGAAATTCACATCGGCCAGAACCTTCTTCGCGCCGTCGCGCCCGGCGATCCACGCTTTGCCAACCATCCGTTGGAGGAGGTAGAGCTGCTGGCGGCTTACCCTTCGCGGCAGACGCTGGGGAAAAATGGAGGTATCGAGATTTCCTACCTCGCCTCCCATCCGTTGCTCTTGCTCGATTCCACCTTCGTATCCCGTCGCACCTTCGACGCTACCTGCCATCTTGCCGGCATAGTGCCCAACGTCGTCTTCGAAAGCCGGACACCGCATACGCTGCTGGCGATGGCTGAAAAGGGACAGGGTGTGGCAATCATTCCGTCTGCGGTGCGAGTTGCCCGTTATCGGCTGCGAATCGTGCGCGTGACCTACCAGGGCAAGCCCTTACGCGAGCCATTGGCCCTCTTTTGGGACAAGCGGCGCCCCCTGCCGTCGTATGCCACCGCCTTCTGCGCCATGCTGGCCCAGCATGTGCGCGAGGTATTTCCGATTTCGCGGCCGACCGAATCCCGGCGCGTGGTTCGAGTGCTGCCTTGACCGAGTTCGCGAGCTTGCTACCTTGACTGACCACCAAAAATGGCGCCCAGCACGTCGATGCACCACACCATTGCAACGGGTTTCGTCCGCTTGCACGAGCTGGTGATCGTTGCCGTTCTGCGTCAGGAACGGTCACCAGCGTTCAGCGCCGGGTGCGGCTGATCGCCTTAGTCGAACCTGGCTTTCATCGGTTCGCTGACCAGGCTGCTTGAGGTCGCGATTCACTCCTTCGTGCGCAGGTAACGGGCGGCGGTTCAATTCGAACGCCGATGAAAGAGGAGCATCGTCAACGCACTCGATGCCGTGGTGACACCCCACAGCAGAAAGAAGCCTGTGGAGTTGATCGCCTCGCAGTTCCACGCCAACGGCGCGCCGTGAACGTGGATGTCTTGCGAATAGATTGGGTCAACCATTTTCATTCTGATCGCATGTCGATCTTGTCGGAGGAACCATTTCCGGCACGATCCCTAGGTTTCTGGTGCTTGAGAATTTCAAGTCGGGCAAGTTTAAGGTGGTCCAATGATGCCCAACAAACTGTTGCTGAGGACGCGTTCACAGCAGTGCGCCTCTGAACGCCAGCGTTCAAACGCAGGTGCGACCGCTGCACACTTCCACGTTGGGCGTTACGAGCGAAATGGTCGCTTGCCAATTAATAACATATTTGTTATCGTCACGAAGTGGACTATTCAATTTCCTATTACAGCGAGGCGGTACAGGAAGAAATCCTCGCGTTGCCCGACACGCTGGCCGCTCGGTACATCGTCTTAACTCGCCGAATGGTCGCGCTGGGTCCGAACCTCGGCGAGCCTCACACCAAAGCTTTCGGCAGCGGCCTGTTCGAGCTTCGACTGAAAGGCGCCGAAGGAATTGCAAGAGTGTTCTTTTGCACCATGGTCGGCAAGCGCATCGTCATGCTTCACGGCTTCGTGAAGAAAACCAATAAAACACCAATCAGGGAACTGGAAATAGCTGAGTCAAGGCTCAAGGAGATCAAACATGCGAACTCATGATGAAGTAGTTAAGAAGCTCTTGAAGCGGCCTGGTGTTCGTGCCGAGGTCGAACGCATTGAACGCGAGGAAGCAGCCCTCCTCGACGCGCTACTTAAAGCAAGGCAAGACGCCGGTCTTACTCAGGCCGCTGTAGCCGAACGTATGGGCACGCAAGCCCCTGCTGTAGCGCGCTTGGAGCGCTCCCTCGCCACTGGCAAGCATTCGCCTTCGGTCGCCACTCTGCGCAAGTACCTTAAGGCTTGTGGCAAGCGGCTCGTGCTCCGCGTGGCGTGATGCCCACCCGTCATTCCAGCGGACTGCTTTCGGCAGCCGCTGAACTCCATCGTTCGGCGTCTTGTGATCTGTAACGCCTCGGGTTACGATAGCGCGTGATCCTAAGTTTCAAACACAAGGGCTTGGCCCGCTTGTTCGAGAACGGTTCAAAGTCGGGCATCCAGGCTCAACACGCCGAGCGGCTTCGGCTCATACTCGGTCGACTCCATGTCGCAACGGCCGCCCGAGATATGGACTTGGCAGGTTTGCGCCTCCACGCACTCAAAGGCGAGCGCAAAGGCGTGTGGTCGGTGTGGGTGAGCGGCAATTGGCGGGTCACGTTTCAGTTCGTCGGAAGGGATGCCGAACTGGTGGACTATGAGGACTATCACTGAGGTAATTTGCTATGCGTATGCACAACCCCCCTCATCCGGGTGAAATCATCAGGTCTCTGTGCTTGGAGCCTGTGGGGCTTACGGTCACCGAGGCTGCGGACGGTTTGGGCGTAAGCCGTAAAACTCTTTCGGCAATCCTCAATGGGCGCTCGGGCATCAGTCCAGAAATGGCGATACGTTTATCCATTGCCTTTAACACCAGCGCTGAGAGTTGGCTGAGCCAACAAGTGCAATACGACCTATGGCACGCCGAGCAAGGGCGTAAAGCTCTCAAGGTCATCAAGCTTGCCGCCTAAGATGGTGAACCCGCCGCTCCAGAGGGACGCTACGCCAGAGAGCCGGCTTCGCACCCCTGCGCTAGCGCGTTGAGTGCACCGCTGTTGCGCCAGTAGGCGTGTCCTAAATCGACATGGCTGCTGCCCGTAAGTGAATTGGGTGTCCGACCTTGTTCAGGTGACAACCCAGCGGGCGAGCTGGCCTACGCGAATATTCGCATCACCCTGCATAGCGGCAGGAACTGAGATGCCCCGCCATTCGTGGCTAGTCGGCGAGACCCGAGGGGGATGTCCTACCGCGCGTCTGGGTGGGGCTCGGGGGTCGGCGCAGAGAGAAATACGGTCAACGCGCTCGATGCCGTGGTGATGCCCCAAAGCAGAAAGAAGCCTGTGGAATAGATCGCCTCGCGGCTCCAGCCGAGCGGCGCGCCGTGGACATGGATGTCCTGCGGGTCGATGAGGGCGAAGAGCAATACTGTGCCGGCACCCGCCATCAGGAACGCGGGCCAGAGCACCCACATCAGCCGCTGTTTCACTGCGACGCAGCCTTGAGCTCGAGGGGACGGGTTGCGGTATCACTCCATTCGCCGCCTACTGCCCAGTCGTCGCCGTCCAGCAGCACGTTCCACTTCGCGAGCGGCGGCAGAAGGACGGTGCCTTCGTAGCGGCCTGAGGACACCTGTTTCAGCGTGACAGGATGATCATTGCCGGCCCGGGTCGGGTGGGTGAAGCGAAGCGAGACCATGGCGGGCAGGGCTGCGTTTGCGCGGATGACTGCGACGACATTGCGTGCCGGCGCGTCATGGCTCAGTTGCACGACGACGCCGATGTCGACCGCGCGCTGGCGGCGGCTCAAATCCTGATTCACGGTGAGCCCACGCTTGTAGTAGTCGTCAGCCACCATGCCGTCAAAACTGACGATGGCGTAGTAAAGCGTGACGAATCCGGCAACGACGACGATGGCCGGCCCCAGCATGAGGAGCCAGGGCCAGGGTTCTCTGTACCAAGGTTTGGCAACAGTAAGTGTGGTCATGTGCTGATTCTCCTTGGGAGACGGGGTTGCTTTGTTGGGTTCAGGGGCGATAGAAGACGGATTTCTCATGCAGGGAGAATACGTCTAGTTGCGGTTGTCCGCCAGCATCGCTGGCGGTGATGTGGAATTCGACGCGATGCGTGCCTTTGGTCACGGCCTCGGGCGGGATGCGAAGGCGCACGTTGAGCCACTGCGATGCGGCAGGGCCGATTTCGGTCGGCTGCGCCATGCCTACAAGCGTGATGCCCTGGATGCCGCTGGCGGTGACGGTGAAGTGGCGTGATACTTCCTCCGTGTTCATGACCTGCAGGCGGTAGACGTTTTCGATGAGGCCATCCACTTCGCGGGCAAGTGTTGCGCGGTCGCGGATGACATCCACTTTCACGGGGACGCGTGTCCACAACGATGCGGCAGTTGCAAGGATGATGATCCAGAGCACGGCGGTGTAGAGGATCACGCGCGGTCGGAACACCCGCGTCATCATCTCGCGCCAGCCGAAGTGTTGTCGCACGGCATTGAGCGTGGCGTAGCGGATGAGGCCGCGTGCGTAGCCCATCTTGTCCATGACCTGGTCACAGCCGTCGATGCAGGCGGCGCAGCCGATGCATTCGTACTGCTGCCCCTTCCTGATGTCGATGCCGGTCGGGCAGACCTGCACGCAGATGTCGCAGTCGACACAGGCGCCGAGCCCCTTGGCTTGATAGTCCACCTTCTTGTTGCGGGCACCGCGTGGCTCGCCGCGGTCCTCGTCGTAGGTAATGACGAGCGTGTCCTTGTCGAACATGGCACCCTGGAATCGGGCATAGGGGCACATGTATTTGCACACCTGCTCGCGCATCCAGCCGGCGTTGCCGTAGGTGGCTGCGGCATAGAACAGGATCCAGAATGTTTCGTAAGGGCTGATGCGCCACTGCAACACGAGCCCGCCGAGTTCGCGGATGGGATTGAAGTAGCCCACGAGGGTGAATCCGGTCCACAGCGCCACGGCAATCCACACTGCATGCTTGGCTGTCTTCAGCCCCAGCTTCCTCGCGCTGAACGCGGACTGGTCCAGCTTCATCCGCGCAAGCCGGTCGCCCTCGATCTTCCGCTCTATCCAGAGGAAGATTTCGGTGTACACCGTTTGCGGGCAGGCGTAGCCGCACCACAGTCGGCCGGCGACGGAGGTGAACAGGAAGAGCGAGTACGCCGAGATCAGCAGCAGGATGGTGAGGTAGATGAAGTCCTGTGGCCAGAAGACGATGCCGAAGATGAAGAACTTGCGCGTGCCGAGATCAAACAGCACGGCCTGGCGATCGTTCCAGGTGAGCCACGGCGTGACGTAGTAGACGAGCTGCGTTGCCCACACCATTGCCCAGCGCCAGCCTGCGAACCAGCCATGCACGGCGCGGGGATAGATTTTCTTTCGCACCTCGTACAACGTCTCGTTCCCATCCTCGGAGACCGGGATCAAGGGGATGACTTTGCTCGGGTGGGTCATAGCTGGACGGGCAGGGCATCGCGGTGCCCGGGGTGGGAAATTAAAAGCCGACCGCCCGGCGCGGCGGGGGGAAATTTTAGAAAAGCCCCAAA
>JANNSU010000074.1:0-128612 GCA_031394355.1 Betaproteobacteria bacterium
GGCATCGCAGGTGATTGATCGCGGCGGTATCGCGCTCAATCCTCGCGGCACCATCTACACATCAGAGAATGTAAAAGAGCACCTTTCGATGCGCAATTTCATGGAGCAGATGCGCTCGGAAGGCATGGAGGCGGGCGGTCCCGCGCCGTTCAACAGTTCCGATCGTCAGGCATTCGCCAACCAGCTGGATCGCTGGCTGGCACAGCCGCGCTGACAACATGAAATGACGCCAGTAGTGTCGGGTATGAGTTGGGCGAAGAATGAGTGCAGCACTCATGGCGTCACGCCAAGGCTATGGCTGCACCCGAAGTTTTGCGCGAACGATGGCTTCTAGTTCGGCAGTTAGGCCAAGCAGATCCTTGGCCTCCTGCTCGGTCACGACAACCAGGCCGCCATACTCTGACGCGTTGCGCTTGCTGTGATAACGCAGCAGCGCGCTCCACAGCGCAGTCGGGACACCAACGGTGTGAGGCAAGGACTGGAAGACGACTGCCCTGTGTCCCAGCGACTTGTCGGGTCGATGTCCTGTGGCGCGCAGGGCGGCGAACGACAATGCATGCGCTGCGTCATAGGCGAGTGAGAAGCGGCTGCTCAAGCTCAGCGTGGAATGACCAGCATCATTGAGCTTTTCACTAGCCAACGTGAGGTATGCATCCACTTCTTCAGTGTTGGCTGGCTCCACCTTGAGCTGGCCGGTCTTGACCAGATTCAGCAGCGCATCAGCCATGCGATCTTTCCGATGAATGCGGGTTGCCGATGAGCGTGATGATGGGGCCTGCCAGGACCTTCCTGGCAAAGTTGTCCTTCGCGAGCACGCGCTGGTCAAACTCTGCCAGGGTCATCAACGTAGGAGATATCTGTCGGCCCAACGTCAACTCCAACTTGTCCAGTGATGTGGTGAGTTGCGACAGCAGCACATCTCCAACGATGAAGAGGTCAATGTCGCTGGCGGCGTGGTCTTCGCCTTTGGCGATTGATCCAAAGATGAAGGCACACTGAATTTTCCGCGCATGCTTCTGCAATCCATCGCGCACGACATCCGCCAGTCCGAAGGTCTTGACTGCGAGTCCGCGAAGCTCCGCGAATATCGGTGAATCGGGATTGGCCTGGAAGTAAACCTGATTCGCGCGCCGTTCCCTGAGGATGAGCCCGGCGCGATGCAAGGTGTCCAGTTCCTTCTGGACCTGGCTTCCACCAGCGCAAGCGGCCGCGACAATTTCACGCGTGTAGAACGCCTTTCCGGGATTGGCGAAGAGCAAACCCAGTACATTGCGGCGGGCCTTGCCAAAGAGCGCCTCTGGAATGGAGATGGGAGAGTTCATGGCGACCTATTGTACTGTTTTCAGTACTATCGTACCTCTTTGCGGTACAAGCTCCTTCATGTGCAAGGTGCCTCACCAGCCGCTACGCATCTCGAAAGGCTGCGCTCAGGCAGGCTTGGGCGTGCGCTTGAACAGCTTCTGCCCCAACATCACCACCGCCAGCACGGCAGCGCCGACGAGGATGCCGAACAGGGCATCAAGAGTCGTGGATGTCAGTCCGGCCAGAAATCCGCCCATGCCCTTCGTAATGCCTTCGATCCAGTGGTGTACAACCGGGATGCCGTGGGTGAGGATGCCGCCGCCCACCATGAACATGGCTGCGGTGCCGACGACGGAGAGTGTCTTCATGAGCCACGGCGCCGCCACAAGGATGCCGCGCCCGATGCTGGCCGATGCGCCACCCTTTCCGACCATGTGCAGCCCAAGGTCGTCCAGCTTCACGATGGCCGCGACCAGTCCGTAGACACCAACGGTCATGAGCAGGCTGATACCCACCAGCACGGTGACTTGTTTGCCGAAGCTGGCTGCAGCCACGGTACCGAGGCTGATGACGATGATCTCGGCAGAAAGGATGAAGTCGGTGCGGATGGCGCCCTTGATCTTGTCCTTCTCGAACTGGACCATGTCCACGTCAGGATTGGCAACTGCTTCCACGATTTCCTTGTGATGCGCCGCGTCCTCGTCCTTCGAGTGCAGGTACTTGTGCGCCAGTTTCTCGAAGCCTTCAAAGCAGAGATACGCGCCACCAATCATCAGTAGCGGAATGATCGCCCAGGGTGCCACGACGCTGATGGCCAGTGCCGCAGGTACGAGGATGGCCTTGTTGATGGCAGACCCCTTGGCCACGGCCCATACGACAGGCAATTCACGGTCTGCCTTCACGCCCGACACCTGCTGCGCATTCAGCGCCAGGTCATCACCGAGCACGCCCGCCGTCTTCTTGGCGGCCACCTTGGTCATCACGGCCACGTCATCCAGCAGGGTGGCGATATCGTCAATCAGGGCAAACAGGCTGCTTCCGGCCATGGGTCTCTCGCTGGGTCGTCAGAACGTCGCATTGGAACACATTCACGGCGTAGTGTGCAGAGCCACGGAATCCGTCGCTATAATGGCGCCCGGTCGGCAGTTCACCCAGGCGTTGCCGTGCGAATATTCGCAAGCTAAACCTGCCCGTAACCCAACCAGTGTGTGTTGCTCCGTGTTTCTCAAACTCTGAGCGCGCCCTGCTGCAAGTCGGCAACCCCAGCTCAAAGTGTGGCGCGCAGGAGTTCACCATGTCTCGTACCGAAACCGTCCCTCTCTATGCGGACGACATCTCGCAGTTCTGCAAATCCTTGCGTGCACAACTTGCGCATGTCAAAGAAACGCCCAGCCACCTCACGCTTCTCAATCTGCTTGCGCGGAGCGCCGGGCACCGCAGCTATCAGGCGCTGAAGGCGAGCGCAGCCAACCGCGCTGCAGCGCTGGCCGGGCCGGATGTGCCGCAGCCCATCGTGCCCCCACGCAGTCCGGATATTCCCAAGGTCACGCAGCGTGCGCTCTCGCACTTCGACACCGCCGGCCGTCTCACCCGCTGGCCCACGCAGTACGCGGTGCAGCAGCTCGCTTTGTGGGGCTTGTGGATGCGCCTGCCAGCCAGTCGCGATCTTTCCGAGGCCGACGTCACCCGCTACTTTGCCGCGTTCAATACCTTCGATGATCCGGTGACGTTACGACGCGAGCTGGTGAACGCGAAGTTGCTGTGGCGCACGCAGGATGGCCGCGTGTATCGGCGCGAGGCCAAGCAGGCACCGCCAGACGCGCATGAATTCATGCGGCTGTTGCAAGCGGCGGTGAAGAGCAGTCCTGCGCCGGCACTGGCGAGGCGCGGGCGTAAGCTGGACTGATCAGGCATCTGGTCTGTCGCGCGGCACCAGGGCGAGATACTCGTCCGCGGTGCCGCCGGCGAGCGGCTTCACCATGACGCGGACAGTGTTGGTTCGCTTGCCCATCACCAGGCCGTGGCGTTTGCGCGTTTCGATGTAGCCGCAGCGTTCCCAGAAGCGTTCGGCGCGGGTGTTGCCTTCGACCACACCCAGCCGCATCCACTTCACACCCTGAAGCGAGCACCAGTGCACCAGCGCGTCGTGCAATGAGCGGGCATCCCCATTGCCGTGGCGCGCCGTTGCGATGATGAACGTGCCGATGTGCCAGACGCCGCGTGCCATTAGGTTCGACACGATGTTGGCCATGCCCTGCATCGCACCATCCGCGTCGTGGAAGCCAATCAGAAACTTCTTCGAGTAGGTGAAGTCCGACGGCAGCTCGTCGTGGAATTCCTCGTGCGCCTCGGTCGGCCTCGCCGGTTCGCCATTCACGGACTCGAAGTAAAGCGGGTTGGCCTCGAAGAATGCTTGGAGCGCGGGCACGTCCTCCGTTGTGAGTTCAACGGCTTCGCAGCCGGCTGCACGGAACATCGCCTGGTTCATGCGCCGGTCTGATAGCGCTGGATGTCATGGAGGCCCGTCAGCTCTGCTGCCCGCACCGGGTCAGCGATCAACCAATCCAGAAATTCCTCGAAGGAGGATGCCATCTTCACCATGCCCTGCGGATCATGGTCGAACATGAACACGCATCCGCGATGTGCGCCGGTGGTCGGCATCAGGAAGCGCTCGGCGGCGCAGCCGACCATGCCGAACACGATGGCACTGTCGTACCAGTCCGGCAGGCCGAGAATCTCCAACCGATCGCCGTCAACGGTCTCTTCGAAGGGCTCGTCATCGCCGTCGTACCAGAGGCGAAGGTTGTCTTGCTCGTCCGGCATCGATTCGATGGGCAGGAAGAAGAGTCCGTCGTCACCGTCCGGCCCATGCATGAAGAAGCCGCCGCCTTCATGGCGACGGTAGAACTCGACCAGCGCGGGGCTTGCACCGTCCAGCGCTTCTGCGAGCGCGTCTAGATCATCATCGGATGACGGCGGGCCCAGGCTGAAAGCCATCGGCACCTCATCGCGCAACGCGGCCCGCTCATCCTTCGCGTATTGCTGCCAGCGTGCCAGCTCCGCTTCCGGAGTACCGGTCCCATCCATCGGCAGTACGTACTTCATGGTCTGGACGATCCCGGGATCGCCCGCGAGATACTTGCGGACCATTTCCTCATACGAGGTTTCCTTGGGAATGGTCATGATGCAGCGCGGATTCGGCTGCGCTGTGAAATCGAGGAAGCGATCGATGGCGTCCATGTCAGGTCCTGCGTGGATAGAGTGGGTAGGCGGGATCGTTGAATCCCGGAGTGGAAGGATGACCGGGTGCGACCAATGCGTCGACGAAGGCGTCGTCCTCTGCGGTGATCTCCAGTGCTAGCGCACCAAGATAGTCCGTCCACTGCTCGAACGTCCTCGGCCCCGCGATGACGGATGACACGGCGTGATGTGCCAGCACCCAGGCCGTGGCGAAGTGGGTCATGGCAACACCTTTGGCCTTGCAGTGTGCCGCCAGCTTCTGCGCAATGACCAGCGACTCATCGCGGAACTCGGTCTCCAGAATGCGCTTGTCGCCGCGTCCCGCGCGCGTGCCTTCCGCGGGCTTGCTGCCGGGCGCGTACTTGCCCGAGAGCACACCGCGCGCGATGGGGCTGTAGGGCACCACACCAATGCCGTGGTGCGCGCAGGCGGGCAGGATATCCACTTCGGGCTGGCGGTTCAGCAGGTTGTAGTAGGGCTGGCAGATTACCGGGCCGGGCATGTTCAGCTGCTTCGCCAGATTCGCCATCTCGGCGATGCGCCAGCCACGGAAGTTGGAGACGCCCCAGTAGCGGATCTTGCCGTCACGCAGCAGCTGTTCGACAGCGCGGAGCGGCTCTTCCAGGTCCATGCCGTTGAAGTCGCGATGCAGGTAGTAGAGGTCGATGTGATCCGTATCCAGCCGCTTCAGGCTGGCCTCGCACTCGCGCAGCATCCACGTACGCGAATATTCGGATTCGTTGGGCTGATCGCTCATCTTGTTGCCGAGCTTGGTGGCGAGAATCCAGTCGTGGCGCTGATGCTTGATGAGCTCGCCGACCATCGTTTCCGACGCGCCCTTGGTGTACACGTCGGCCGTATCGATGAAATTGACGCCGTGTTCACGGGCATGTTCCGTGATGCGACGGGCTTCGGAGAGGTCCGTCTGGTCGCCGAACATCATGGTGCCAAGGCACAGCGTGGAGACTTTGAGCGGGCTCTTGCCCAGATTGCGGTAGTTCATGTTGATTCCTCCCATGCGTCAGTGTAAGCACATTGCATGAAGAAAAATGCACAAAGAAAAATGCACAAAGAAAAAGGGCGACCCGTTGGGGTCGCCCTGAAAACACATCAACGAGGAGGAGGTGTTGATGTGCGGAGGACTGCAAAAGCTAGACCTGTTGCATGTCAGGTTGATGACAAGGGACGCGCCGGGATGCGGAACCATGCTGCGTACAGCGCGGGCAGGAACAACAGCGTGAGCGCCGTGGCGACCAGCAATCCACCCATGATGGCGACCGCCATCGGCCCGAAGAAATCGGATCGCGTGAGCGGGATCATGGCGAGGATGGCAGCCAGTGCCGTCAGCACGATGGGGCGGAAGCGGCGCACGGTTGCGTCGATGACGGCCGTGCGCGGCTCGTGACCGGCGCCGATGTCCTGCTCGATCTGGTCGATGAGGATCACGGAGTTGCGCATGATCATGCCGAAGAGCGCAATGGTGCCCAGCATGGCGACGAAGCCGAAGGGCTTGTTCAGCAGCAGCAGGAACGCCACCACCCCGATGAGGCCCAGCGGCGCGGTCAGCACCACGATGATGACGCGCTGGAAGCTCATCAACTGGATCATGAGCACGGTGAACACGACAAATGCGAACAGCGGAATACCTGTGTTGATGGAGGCCTGTCCCTTTGCGCTTTCTTCCACCGCGCCACCGACATCTATCCGGTAGCCGGGCGGGAGCTTGGCGCGGATTTCGTCCAACTTCGGCGCGATTTCACCAACCACCGTTGCAGGCTGCAAGCCAGCCACGAGAATGTCTGCCCGCACGGTGATGGTGGGGAGTCGATCGCGACGCCAGATCACGCCATCTTCGAAGCCGTAGGTGACCTTGCCGAATTGCGTGAGCGGCACGGCCTTGCCAGTCTTCGTGGGTACGGCCAGGCTCTCCAGCAACGACAGGCGCGCACGCTCGTCCTTGTCACCGCGCACCTGGATTTCGATGAGCTTGTCACGCTCGCGGAAATAAGTGGCGGGCACGCCCGATAGCGATGTTTGCAGGAAGGCGGCCAGCTCCTGTGAGGACACGCCGAGCAAACGTGCCTTGTTCTGGTCGATTTCAACACGCACGACTTTGGATTGTTCGTCCCAGTCGAATTGCACATTGGCCGTGCTGGAATTGTTGCGCACGACGGCGGCGACTTCCTTGGCGAATATTCGCAACGGGGGTATCTCCGGCCCGGAGACGCGCAGCTGGATCGGAAAGCCGACCGGCGGTCCATTTTCCAGTCGGCTCACGCGGCCGCGGAGTTCAGGGAAATCGACTTCAAACGCCTTGATGAGCTCGACGCGCAGGGCTTCGCGGTCCGCCACGCCGTTCGTCGTGACGACAAACTGGGCGAAGTTGGCAGAAGGCAGTTGCTGGTCCAGCGGGAAGTAGAAGCGCGGGGTGCCGGTACCGATGTAGCTCACATAGTTGTCGTAGCGCGCCTTGCGTGCGTCGAGAAACTTTTCCATCTTCTGCGACTGCAGCAGGGACGCATTGAACGACGAGCCCTCCGGCAGCTTCATGTCGACCACCAGCTCCACGCGCGTGGAAGAGGGAAAGAACTGCTGTTGCACGAAGCCGAAGCCGGTCAGCGAGACCACGAATAGTGCAACGGTTGCGGCGATGACGGTTTTACGCCGTGCCACGCACCAGTCCACCACGCTGCGGAATCGCGAATAGAACGGCGTGTTGTACACGGCGTGTTCGTCGAACTCGCCAGTGTGCGAAGAGCCTGCCGGGGTCATTCGCTTCGATAGCCATGGCCCGATCACAGGCAGGTTGGCGTCAAGCCATGCAGCCCAGCGACGCGTGCGTTCGGAGATGACTGGCACACCATTCTTGTAGTTGGGCAGGAACTTGTAGCCGAGGTAAGGGATGAGGATCACGGCAGCAAACCACGAGATGATGAGTGCCAGCGACGTGACCTGAAAGATGGAGCGGGTGTACTCGCCGGTGCCGGACTTGGCCGTCGCGATGGGCAGAAAACCGGCGGCAGTCACCAGCGTGCCGGATAGCATGGGAAATGCGGTGGAGGTGTAGGCATAGCTGGCCGCGCTCAAGCGGTCCATGCCTTGCTCCATCTTGATGGCCATCATTTCGACCGCGATGATGGCATCGTCGACCAGCAGGCCCAGCGACAGGATGAGGGCACCGAGTGAAATCTTGTGCAGGCCCACGCCGAACAGGTTCATGAAGAAGAACGTCGCAGCCAGTACCAGCGGAATCGACAGGGCCACCACAAAGCCTGTGCGGACGCCAAGACTGAAAAAGCAGACGGCGAGGACGATGATCACGGCTTCGGCAAGCGAGCGAGCGAATTCCGAGATCGAGTTTCTGACGGCTTTCGGTTGATCATTTACCCGGTGCAGCTCAAGTCCGGTGGGCAGTTCACCTTCCAGCTTCTGAATCGCCTTGTCGAGATTGCGGCCCAGCGTGACGATGTCGCCCCCCTGGCGCATGGCGATGCCGAGCCCGATGGCCTCCTTGCCGCGGTAGCGCATCTTGGTGAAGGGCGGATCGACGAATCCGCGCCGAACCGTCGCCAGATCACCGATTTTGAATACCCGGTTGTTGGCGCGAAGCGTGAAGTCGCGCACCGCCTCGACACTGGTGAATTCACCGGACGTGCGGATGTAGATTCGGTCACTCGGCGTCTCGAACGATCCCGCCGGTGCCACGGCATTCTGCTGCTGCAGCGCTTGCAGAATGGTGGCGCCATCCAATCCCAGCGTGGCCAGCTTGGCGTTGGACACCTCGATGAAGATCTTCTCTTCCTGCTCGCCGAGTATTTCCACCTTCGCCACATCGGGAATGCGCAGGATTTCCCGGCGCAGCCGGTCGGTGTAGGTCTTGAGATCCGCATAGCTGAAACCATCGCCGGTCAGCGCGAAAATGTTGCCGAACGTATCGCCGAATTCGTCATTGAAGAAGGGCCCCTGAATACCTTGCGGCAGCGTGTGTCGAATGTCGCCGATACGCTTTCTGACTTGGTACTGGGTCTCGGGGACCTGCGAGGACGGCGCGGAATCCTTCACGAAGAAGAACACGTTCGATTCGCCCGGACGTGAGTAACTGCGCATGAAGTCGTAGTTCGGCACTTCCTGCAGCTTTTTCTCGATCTTTTCCGTGACCTGCTGCTCCACCTCTGCGGCCGATGCGCCGGGCCAGATGGTGCGGATGGTCATGATCTTGAAGGTGAAGGGCGGGTCTTCCGATTGGCCCAACTGGCCCCACGACAGGAAGCCGGCAATGGTGAGCACAATGATCGAGTAGAGCACCAGCGGCCGGTTGGCGATGGCCCATTCGGAGAGGTTGAAGTTTTTCATTACGAATATTCGCCGGGGTTCGTTACGAGCGAGCGGGAGAAATCACACGCAAACACAGATGAACACGGATGAACACAGATAGTTGATTTGCTTTGAGTGCCGATAGACCGCGCAATGCGAATATTCGCAAGCCGAATTGATCCGCGATCATCTGTGTTCCGTCTTGGACTTGCCTGCTGCAAATAGCGCAGGACCATCGAGCGGCACCACCGCCACTTCATTGGCGCCAGTAATGAGCGGATCGGTGACTGGCCTTACCAATTGGCCGTCCAACAGCTTGTGCACACCGGCTGCGACGATGAGTTCCCCTGCCTTGAGCGGGCCGGTGATGACTGCTGATGTCTCACGGAAACGGACAACCGAGACCAGGCGCGGCTTCACCTTGTTGTCGGCACCGACCACCCAAACCAGCGTCTTGTCACCCTGCTGATAGAGCGCAGACAGCGGCACCACGATCTGTGTCGCAGCCGTAGCGCCCACGAAGGCGACGTAGGCGGTCATGCCCAGCTTCACATTGTCATCGCTCTCCAGCAGCGAGACGCGGACCGGATAGGTGCGAGTCGCGGTGTCCGCTGCCGCACCGATCTCTCTTACCTTCGCTGGATAGCGCTTGCCCGGCGCGGACGAGACCTCGATGAACATCTTGCGGGCCTTGTTGGCTTCGCGGAAATCCCCGATACGGCTCTCCGAGACATTGATGGCCACTTCCTTCTCGCGCGGGTTGGCGATGCGCAGAATCGGCTGGCCTTGAGCGACCACCTGGCCCGATTCCGCCATGACCTGCGTGACGACGCCATCTTGCGTCGCCAGCAGCGCCGCATAGGATGTCTGGTTGGTGTTGACAGCAGCCTGAGCGGTGGCGCTCTCGTAGCGCGCCTTGGCGGCATCGCGTGCATTGACCTTGGCGTCGTAGGCCGACTGGCTGATGAAGGTTTTGTCGAGCAGCGACTTGAAGCGCTTCGCTTCGGCTTCGGCAAAGTCGTACTCCGCCTTGGTCGCGTTGACCTGGGCCCGGGAGGCATCGGCCGCCAGCTTCACATCCTGCGGATCAAGGTTGGCCAATACCTGACCCTGGCGAACCGTGTTGCCCTGATCGACCAGCCGCGCGACCATCTTGCCGCTGATCCGAAACGCCATATCCGCCTCGACTCGCGCCCGGATTTCGCCTGGATAGACCTCGGCATCCACACCAGCACCATCGCCGATCTTGAATACCAGTGCGGGCCGGACTACCGGGGCCTCGGCCTGCTTGGCCCCACAGCCAGCCAGCACACCAGCGGCTACCACGGAAATCAGCAACGTATTGAAACGGAAAGAGAAATATGACGTTTGCATTGCAATCACATCCTGTTAATGACTGACGGGTCAGTTAATAACGGACGTTACGCTTGCTTGGATGGGCTGTCAACTGGTCTGCAAGCTGATGTCTTCAAGCTGACCGAAACCGCAAGGGGAATGACTGGGCTCGCGACTTGAAGTCAAAAAATGAGCGCTATTCCGGGCCAACTGCTGCGACGATGAGTCTCTGGTTTGGATTCAAGAGGAGCTAGCGGGCACGGTGAATTGAAGCGGCCTCTTTTCGTACCCCGGACTCTGCATCGACGTCGCCTGCGCACACGACGAGGAGACCACGCAGTGAAGCCCTACCCCATTCCTGCGTTGCCGCCAGCTACCGCCTGAGCGGTCAAATTGGGGCGTGACCCACCCAGTGACGCGCACACTCAACCGCACGCGCCCACTGCAGCTTTTTGTCGGTCAGTGACGCATCAGCTTGCGGGCTGAAGCGCCGCTCCTCCTGCCAAAGCGCGCCAATTTCTGCGCGATCCTTCCAAAGTCCCACCGCGAGGCCAGCCAGGAAAGCAGCACCCAGTGCAGTCGTCTCGGTCACTGCCGGACGTACCACCGGCACGCCCAGCAGATCGCATTGAAACTGCATCAGCATGTTGTTCACGGCAGCGCCGCCATCCACGCGCATTTCAGCCAGCGGAATCCCGGCATCACGCGTCATCGCATCGAGCAAATCTGCGCTCTGGAAGGCGATGGCTTCCAACGCCGCACGGGCAATGTGGGCGCGCGTACTGCCGCGTGTCAGGCCGACAATCGTGCCGCGGGCGTCAGGGTCCCAGTGCGGCGCGCCCAGCCCGGCGAAGGCGGGCACAACATAGACGCCACCCGTATCGGGAACGCTGGCTGCGAGCGTCTCGATTTCAGATGCGCTTTTGAAGAAACCCAGCCCATCACGGAGCCACTGCACCACGGCGCCACCGATGAACACGCTCCCCTCCAGCGCATACTCCGTCGTGTCGCCGATGCGCCAGGCCACCGTGGTGAGCAGGCGATTGGTCGATGCAACCGGCTTGCTGCCGGTGTTCATCAACATGAAGCAGCCGGTGCCATAGGTGTTCTTGGCCATGCCAGGCAGGTGGCAGGCCTGGCCAAACAGCGCGGCCTGTTGGTCACCGGCGATGCCGCAGACAGGAATGCCTGCGGGCATGCCGTCGCAGCGGGACGTAGCGGCTGTGCCGGACGACGCGACAATGGCAGCCAGCACGGCGCGAGGTACGTTGAACAGAGCCAGCAATTCATCATCCCAATCGAGGGTGTGCAGATTGAACAGCAACGTCCGCGATGCATTGGACACATCGGTCACATGAGCACCACCTGTGAGATTCCAGACAAGCCAGGTGTCGATGGTGCCGAACGCCAGCTCGCCACGGCTCGCCGCTGCACGTGCACCGGGCGTATTGTCGAGTATCCAGGCGAGCTTGGTGGCAGAAAAATAGGCATCCAGCACCAGCCCCGTCCGTTGCTGAATGCGCGGTGCGTGTCCCGTGTCCGTGAGGTGCTGGCATCTGTCTGCAGTGCGACGATCCTGCCAGACGATGGCCGGGCCGATGGGCTCGCCAGTACGGCGGTCCCACACGACCGTTGTCTCACGCTGGTTGGTGATGCCAATGCCGACAATCTCGGCCACCGGCAAGCCGCAGCGGGCGAGTGCGTCGCGCGCAACGGCAAGCTGGGACGACCAGATTTCGCGGGCATCATGCTCAACCCAGCCTGGCTTCGGGAAAAACTGGCGGAATTCTTGCTGGGCAGATGCGATACAGTGACCTGATGCATCAATCACCATGGCGCGGGAGCTGGTGGTGCCCTGATCTAGTGCGAGAATGGCTGGCATGTTGGGTGGGTGGTGACCAATTTCGGACATTGTGCCCCAACTGCGGCAGCTCAAGGAAAGGGGAGTGAGAAACGGGTAAAGATGCGGGACGATTGGCTTAGCAGCTTCGGATTTGGCAAAATGCGGGAGTTGGGTATCGTTTGGGGATGGCAGGGAAAAGCTGACACCGTCCTGAAAGACGACGACAATGGGCAGGGCTCACCAGGATTCGAGATCAAGGAAAGCATATGGGACTGTTGGACGACCTCAAGAAGCAGGCGGATGCCGCCAAGGGCAGCGAGCTCAGCAAGACCGAGATGCTGCAATCAAATATCCAGGTCACTGAAAATGCGCTCAAGCTCGCTTCAAAGTATTTCGCGCAGCTCTGCGGTCAACTGAATGTCCTGAAGCCTGTCTCCACCCGGGTTTACTACCTGGATCAGGTTGGTGAACTTTCCGGATTCATCCAGTCAGAGTTTTTCTCCGACCACCGTACCGGCGATGTCGAAGGACGTGATCACGTCAAGCAAGCGCTGCTCAATTTCCGCTGTGCCCTCCCCACGCCGCTGCAAGTGCGCCGCAACTTTGACCAGCTTGAGGCATTCCGCCGTATCCTCACCCGGTTCGGCCTGAAGCATACTTCGCAGGCGTTCAAGAACGAGCGCGGGGTGGTGACCCATGAAGTGTTCAGCATCACCGGCGAGTTTCTGGCCCAGGTGCTGTGGGAAGGTGACCACGCCAATGCCCAGATCAAAGTGACCGGCAAACACATCTCCGAGTTCGGATTTGTCTGCATGCTGATCGAAGCCCGCAACTTCAACGAAACCACGCTGGATGAGTTCACCAAACTGCTCATCGGCAAGCCCAGCCAATTTTGGCAATTGGGCAAGCGCGTGCCCTTCTCCGGGCAGGGCGGCAACCTGTAATTCTTCCTGCCTCGACGGGCGAGTCGCGATCTCCGACGGATTGCGTAGGGCGATCAGGTCGATCACGATCGAGGGCATGCGAGGTTGCGGTGCGATAACGGGCGAGACGGGGACGCGGTCTCCCGCACTGCTTGCGAATATTCGCACTGACTCCTCTGGGATATTCGCCGTCTTCCTGAGTGGAAGGGGTTGCAACGCAACCTGGGCCAGCTGGCAGACCGTTTGGCCGTGTGAGCGATAATCGGGGATCATGGACGAACGCCGCACCATCCTCGAACTTGAACAATTGACGCTCGCCACCTCCCCCGCGTTACGGGAAGCGCAGTACGACGGCTGGGTATTGCGTGCGTCCGGCACCGACACTCGCCGTGCGAACAGCATCACCCAGCTCACTGCGGGCTCACTTCCATTGGCCGAAAAAGTACAACACTGCGAACGCTGGTATGCAGACGCGAAGCAACCGACGACATTCCGCCTCACGTCTGCACTGTCTCCACCGCTTCTGGATGCAAATTTGGCTGAGCGCGGCTACGTCGTCCACACGCCGAGCCATGTCATGACGGCCGAACTGTCGACGCTGCCGGGTGCTGCACCAGAGCCACACATCGTCGTGCGCACACTCGAAGAAGGCATCGCAGACCTGCACCACTTGAAAGGAAGCGATGACGCCCTGATCCTGCGCGATCAGCAGAGGCAGGCGAAATGGACCCTTCCCGAGCAATACCTCGCCTGGATGGATCAGGGTGAGGTGCTCGCAAGCGGTCTCGTTCGGGTCGATGGGCCGTGGGCGGGCCTGTTCAACATGCGCACAGCCGGCATTCATCGTCGGCGCGGACTCGCCAGCGCGTTGGTCACGTCGCTACTGAATTGGGCAAGAGAGCACGGCGCACGGCGCGCCTTCCTGCAGGTTGAGCAAACCAACGAACCTGCGGTGCAGCTTTACAGGCGGGCAGGGTTCACGCCTTGCTATGACTACCACTACCGGGTGCAGCCATGACAGGTCCGATTGACGCAGTAGCCGATCAAAACGATCTCGATACGCTCTCTCAAAGGGTGGGAGAGGCCCTGCACAAGCGCGGCTGGATGCTGGCCACCGCAGAGTCCTGCACCGGCGGTGGTGTCGCAGAGTGTGTGACCCGCACCGCCGGCAGCTCAGCCTGGTTCGATCGCGGATTTGTCACCTACACCAACGACGCCAAGCAGGAGCTGCTGGGTGTGCGTATCCAGACATTGGACAATCACGGCGCTGTCTCCGAGGAAACCGCGCGTGACATGGCGGAGGGTGCATTGAAAGAAAGCAGCGCACACATCGCCGTGTCGGTGACAGGCGTTGCGGGTCCGGGCGGGGGAACCGCAGCCAAGCCGGTCGGGCTGGTCTGCTTTGCCTGGGCGCGGCTGGATGGGCCGACCGAGTCAACGCACCATGTGTTCAGCGGCGACCGTGCGAATATTCGCAAGGACAGCATCGTTGCTGCGCTCACGCGCGTGATCGAGCTCGCGCGCTGATGCCGTCGGTCTGTCGCTCCGTGCTGGTGGCGCACAGCGCCAGCGCCATGTTCGATCTGGTGGATCGGGTGGAGGACTATCCTGTGTTTCTCCCTTGGTGTGGCGGGTCGGCCGTGCTGATGCGTGATCCGCGGGTCACCCGGGCAAGGCTCGACATTGATTTTCGCGGCCTCAAACAATCCTTCACCACTGAAAACCTGAAGGTCACCGGGGAGTCCATGCAACTCCGCCTGGTTGAGGGCCCGTTCAACGCACTCGATGGCCTGTGGACGTTTCAGCCGCTCTCACCTGAAGCGAGCAAGGTTGTGCTGGAGTTGGAGTACACCTTCGGCAATATCGCGCTGGAGAAGGTCGTCGGGCCAGTGTTCTCTGTCATCGCCGAATCCATGGTCGATCGCTTTGTGGCGCGTGCCGATGCGCTGAAGATGCCATGAGAATCTCGTTGCTGCGGGCCTGGGCAGGCCGGCATGACGAGTGTGAACTTGACCTGCCAGAGGGTGCCACGCTGCAGGATGCGCTGACTGCCTCCTGCTGGGATATCGCCGACGATGCAGCATGCGGCATCTGGGGCAAGGTGAACGCACGTGATCGTTTGTTGCGAGACGGTGACCGGGTGGAGATTTATCGGCCCCTTACCGCAGACCCAAAAGCCGCGCGGCGGAAGCGCGCGTTGCGTTAGCATCTCCATGCGCACCACAGCCCTCTATACACTTGCCCACGTACATCGGTAGAGTCGCATCCGTATTCGCCACCTTTCTTGAAGACTCGCCGCATTGACCACGGACAGATCATGAGCGACCCCAACAGCCCCAACAGTGAATCGACCGCAGAGAGCGCACCGTCGCAGCCATCTACGCCTTCCGGGGGCGCTCTACCTGCTGCACACCCGGCTGCGCATGCGCCGCACCAGGCCGTCGAGCAGCAAGCGGATGGACCCCGCTATGTCCGCGTCGAAGGCCTCGCCGAGACATTCCATGACCTGCGGCACGAGCTGCAGCTCATCTCCCACGCGTCCAAATACGACTGGGTCAACAAGCGCCTCATCCTGCTCCGGAACGCGTTGATCGCCTTCAGCGTGCTCGTGGTCGTCGTGATCACGGCCGTCGCGTGCTATCGCGAGGCCTATCGGCAAACGCTCACCATCGCTGCCTTCGACGTGCCACCCAAGCTGGCTGAGCGCGGCATCACGGGCCAGGTCATCGCCAAGGCCTTGTTTGACGAGCTGATCAAGCGCCGCGAGCTGGTGACGACATTGGAAAAGGGCGATCTCAAAGGTGCCTGGGCGGAGAACCGCGCGGATGTCGCCATCCCCGAAGCCAAGTTCACGCTGCAATCGGTTTTTCGTTACCTGCGTTACATGACGGGCAACGAAATCGCCATCGATGGTGAATTCATTCTCGATGGTGATGATGTCACCTTGAAAGTCCGTGTCGCAGGCAAGCCACCGACGGTGGTGAAGGGCAAGCTCGCCGACTGGGAGACGTTGGTGGGGGATTTGGCTCTTGGCGTGCTGGATGCCACCCAGCCCGCAGTGGTGGCTGCGTATCTCGGCATCAAAGCCCAGACGCCGGAAGACCTGGTCGCCCTTTCCAGACGTTTGCGTCGAATGTCGGCACAAGACCCCAAGCTCAGCGGCGCGGTGATGTCGGTGGCCTACGACGCGTATGGGAATGCGCTACGGCGTCAGGGCAAACTCGACGAAGCGGTGCTCGCGTTCAATGAGGCGATGGTGCTAGACCCAAACAATGGCGTGGCGGTGATCAGTGCCGCGGGTGCACAGGCGATTCAACGCAATTACGTTGAGTCAGCGAAGTTGTACCAACGGGCGCAGACGATGCAGCTGCCAGACTCTGTCAAACGAAACGCGTTTTTCCTTTGGTCAGTGGGCGGTACAAATTCTGGGGATTGCGACGTGGCATCCAAAGCGCTAGAAGAAGCCCGCAAGTCGCCGGTTTACGACCCTCTGCGATTCGTGCAGCCGGAGGCCGGTGTTATCGCGCGCTGTGATTATGAGGAGGCACGCGGCACTGCACTCCTTGCGAAACATCTTGCGATGCATCCGGAGAGCGAGCGGTACGTCAACGCACTTGCCGCAATTCATTTCAATCGCCCTGAAGGGCGCTACCGGGGCCTGGGCATCCAGATCAGCCTGGACGCGATTGCCGGGGGTGTGAATGACGTTTTCGTCTTTGCCAATCTGGCTTACGCACTCCTCGACAGTGGCCGCATCGCGGAAGCGCGGGAATTCTACGGGCGTGTGGGTAAGGCAGAAACCATCAGCCGCAGCCCAATGGTCAGGCAGCGTGCGCAGGAGATGTTCGAGGCACAAGTGCATTACCAACAAAAGGAATATGCCAAGGCTGATGAGATTTATCGCCGCCTGATTGCGGTGCAGCCATTGCGAGAAGTGACTCAGTTTTCTCGTTATGGCCGCATCAAGCTGGCGATGAACCAATACGATGGAGCCGTCGCCGTTTACAACGACAGCCTCAAGCAGTTGCCGAAAAACTGCCAGCTCTGGCAGGAGCTGGGCACGGTCTACGCCACCAAGGGTGATGTGGCAACCGCACTCGCCACCTTCGACAAAGGCATCGCCGCTGTGCCGAAGTGCGGGCTGAATTACAACGAAGCGGCGCGTTTACTCATCAAACAAAACCGCGTGCCGGAAGCCAAACAAAAGCTCGACACGTTGATCAAGATTGCGCCCAACTCCGATGGGGCGGTGATTGCGAAGGAGATTCTGGCGACGCTGCCGGCGACCGCCCGATAGTGCGGGGTCGATTCAGTCAGGGCGTCGCAGCGAAGTAGCGGTATGTTGATTCAGCGCGCAGTGCGAATATTCGCAATGACTTTGTATCAACTCCCGCTGACGTCCTCTCTGGCATTGGGGAAAACCTTGAGGCCGCCGTCACCGCTCAACGCTTGTTGTCCACCTCAAATCGCATCGCGATCCAGTCCGTGCCCTTTTTCACGGCCCGGTTCAGCCGGACGCGAAAGTGCGTGTTCCGCGTCGGAATCTCGAACGTGCTGCGGGCAGCAAATTCCGCCTGGCGCAGCACCAGGAAATCTCGCTTGGCCTCGTTGTCGCTGCCGGGCAGGTACATGGCATGCAGTGTCTCGGCGGCTGTCGCAGGGGCACCGGTGCGCTCCAGGCGAACGGGTAGCGCGCGGTTCGAGAGCAGCTCGATGCCGATGAGGGTCTGACCCTGTACCCGATTGGTGAGTTTGCGCACGATGCTGCCCACTGCCCAGGGTTTGTCAGGCGACGAACGCAGGCCGATGAGTGTCTGCAGCGGGATGACATCACCGGTGGCGCGGTCAACCAGCAGGCCAAGGCCGCTCCGGCTGATGTCATGCACGGCCCATGGCGGCGTGCTGGAATCCGGATCAGCCACAAGTGGTTCGAGGGACAGGGAGGAAGCCGATTGCTGACTTACGGCCGTTGCATTCACGGCGTCCAGCACCGCGTCATAGCCGAGCACGACGTACAGTGACTGATCCTTCACCGGTGTACGTTCCGAAATGCGGTTGCCACTTTGCGCGAGAATATTGTTGTAGAGGCGCTCGATGGCGGAGAGTACGGCGGCGTGCTCTTCCACCGGAATCTGGCTTGCGACACCCAGACCGAGATACTGATGGCCTTTCCTTAGCTCGTTCTTCACTTCCTCGATCTGTCCGCGCAAGGCGTCTGACCGGAGATAGCGGATGGAATCGCCCTTGACCGCTGGCGTCACCACATGAAAGCCGGCATGTTCTGCGAGATCGACATAGACAAGATGCGATCGCGGCTGCACTTCGGTTTCCAATGAGTAGTCGAGACACCACGCCGAGAGCCAGCCTTCGGCAATTTCAATCTGCGCCGGCGTGAGGCTGCCCGGATTGATGATGTCCAGCACCAGCGCACGCAGGTAGAGCGCCTGGATGGAAGGGTTGTACGGCGCCTCGCTGCCATAAAGATCCAGCGGCTGATGGTGATAGCCCTGTTGCTCGGCGAGATAGTAGAGCGCGTGCAGCTCAGACCAGGAGCTGCCTTTCAGCGTCTCATGCAGGAAGTAACTCCATTTCACGAGCGCGGCGAAGCTGCCGATGGCGTGTCCCGTCGCGAGTCGCAGGCGGATGTCATCCTCGGCCGAGGTGTGCCAGTCATCCTTGCGAAACACGTAGCGCTGAAAGGTGCTCGCAAAATGCGACTGCACCAGCTGGATCTGCTTGGCGAACCCGTCGCTCGCCGCACGAGTGGTCTCTTCGCTGCTGCTGACAAAGTAGCCGGGCAGGGCTTCCTGCACCAGCATCGTGAAGTGCGATTTCGCGGCGAGCAGCTGGTCGAGCTTTTCCACGAGGAACGGGCCGTCCCGGTTTCCCAGTACCGACAGCGTCGACAGGATCGCAATGCAGTCCTTTGAATCGGTCAGCCCGCGAATATTCGCAATGGGATTCACGTTGCTCATTCCTGCACCGCCAGCAGCGGTCGCGAAAGGTCGGGTACGTGCACGCCGTGTTCTGCCATCAAGCTCTGGCGCAGCTCGATCATGAGTACATCCGAAGTGAAGTCCATCGGTACATTGAGCCAGTTCTCGCTGATGGCGTCGAAGTCGGCATCCATCGGCACGCCGAGACGACCCAGCGAAGCCGAGTACAGCGGCTGACCCGGATCGAGATCCCGACCGATGTACTGAACCTTTGGCCACGCGTCGGTCCCGCCGTGAACATTCTTGAAGCGGGCGGCCAGCTCACCGAATTCCGTGATGCGCCCTTCCAATCGATAGATCTCGAACAGTGCTAGCCAGAATCGCAGTTGACCCGGTCGTTCCTCAAAGGCGTAGGTCAGCAGTTCCGAGGCTCGTTGCAGCTGGTTCTCCTCATAGTGGTGCCGGGCCGCATCGATGATGGAATCCGGCTCATCGACGGAAATGCTGCGATGGGCCAGCTCCGGGAACCGCTCTTCCATGTAGCGTTGGCGGCGGGACTTGTCCTCGCCGAAGTCATCGCCTAAGACAAAGTCGACAGAGGTCGCGGGACGGGTGTCGAGCTCAAGCGAGGCAGCTGAACCGTCGAAGAGATCATGCGCCGGCACGGCAGCCATCTCTGCACGGGGAGGGGTGTGAGGCGTCGGGTGGTTGGGCTGCTTGGGGTTGGCAGGCTGCGGGAGGTCTTCCCAGAGGTCGTCTTCGACCGGACTGCTCTTGTCATCTTCCCGCAGAAAACTGGACGTGTGGGTCGCTGCGGGCTGTGGTGTTGCACGACCCTCGCTGGGCGCAGCGTCAGTGGTGCGCCGCACGGGCTGTTTCGCCCCATCTCCTCGTGCCCAGCGCAGCCCGAACCATCCAAGCAGGAGGATCACGGCCCCGACAAGACCCAGGAAGAGTGTTGATGTCCAGAAGGGTGTGTCCGGCGCAGGAGCAGGTTCTGAAGACGGGGCTGACGGTGCGGCTGCCATTGCTGGAGGCGCTTCGGGCTTGGTGGCAGGTGTGTCAACCTTTGCGGCGGGTGCTTCAACCTTTGCAGAAGGTGTGGCGACGCTTGCTGGCTGTGCAAGAGTCTCCGGCAGAGGCTTTGGCGGCTCGACTTTTGCTGTGCCGGGCGCGGCAGGCGGCGAGGTCACAGCCGCTGTCGCCGCTGCCGGTTTCGCTGGCGCAGGTGTTGCTGTCGTTGCGGGTAGCTGTGTTGCGGTGGAAAGCTTGAGTTGCATGTCACTCAGCCGACCTTCCAGCTGCTTTACCGCATGGCGCAAGGCCAGCAAGGCAGCCACCTGGTCATCCCCATCCAGCAGCAATTGCTTGTCGCGCAAGCTCGCACGGGTTGCCTCGGATACACCCTTGCTGCGCGACAGATCCATCTCGGCTGACGATAGTCGCAATGAGAAACCACTTGTTGGCTTGTCAACTTTCGGTTGCGCTGTCAGTGGGGGCGCGGGTGACTGATTTACCTTTCCGGGATCGGGACGTGCCGAGGACTGCAGAGACGCCGAGGGCGAGGTATCCGTGTTCCGACGAGCCGGAGCAGGCGGTGCCGCTGCGGAAGCACGGGATGATGCGGTGACAACTGCCTTCTTTGGAAGCGAAGGCTCGCCGTCAGCCTTGCGGGGAAGCACCCTGGCAACTTGCCCCGAAGTGATTTCCGCAGATGTCTCGCTTGTCGGATCGATCCGGGGACTCAGGTTCGCCAGTGCTACCAGGTCGGGGAGCGTGATCTGCAGGCCGGCAGGCAAGGCGTCGCCATCCCCCGGCAAGCTGGTCGAATTGACTTCCCTGAGACGCTTGATGAATGCACTGCGCATCTTCGCCGAGCGTGGGTAGATCCCCTTGGCGATACGATTCAACGTATCGCTTTTGCCTGTGACCCAACGCATGCCCGGCTGGCCCGGGGTCGCGACGCCAGCTGCGCTGCGAGTCGCAGGCAGGGGAGTCTGCACCGGTGTGTTTGCCGACGGGCTTGAAAGTGTCTGGACCACACCCTGCTGTTGAATGATGACCGCGGGCGCGGTCAAGGACGGCACGGCGAGGTCATACGTGCGCACGACGGGTGAGGGCTGGCCCTCACATCGCAGCGTCACTTCCATCGTGAGATAGGGTGTCTCGATGGCGTCATCCGTCCGGATGACCAAAGTCCTCTCGCTCAGCGATTCGTCAAGGCGGAAACGGCGCGGTGACAGCGGCATGAGCGCCCGATCACCGGCGCGCACGCTGAAGCAGCCGAGGTCAACGGGCTCTTGCCGAGTTGCCAGCACAGCAATGCGCACATCCAGCGGCTGGCTGAGGAAGGAGCGTACGTCTGCGTCGCCCAACGTGGCGCTGAGCGCAGGCAGGCTCGCCCACAACGGTGCCAGCAGCAGCATGCGAAGGCAGCGGGACCGCGCAACAGTGAGTGTCCCGACCCCATGGTTCGGGCGTGCAGTCATTTCCATTCTTGTGCGGCGGGTTCTCGAATCGGCCCGCCTGCGGGATAAACCTTATTTGCAGTTTTCGGCGATCAGCTTGCGTAACCGTGCGGCCTCTGCAATCAATTGTTCGTCGCTCATCAGAGCCTGGTCGCCGTTGGCGTCGGTTGTCGTCACACGGCCGCCATTTTCCATGACCTTCAGCTGAGAGCGGGTGCTGCGACAATATTCCTCGTTTTCTTTGGCAGCCTTGGCTTCGTCTTCAGCGGTCTTCGCCTTGTTGGCGTCCGCGACATTTGCCTTGGCTTTCTCGGGTGTCTTCGTTGCAGCCCCAGCTGGCGCCGCGGGCGACGACGTTGCAGAATTTATTTTTGTGACCTCGGCCTTGCCAGCGCCGGGCGCGGGCGGTTGGTCTGAATATTGGACTTTCCCGTCTTTGTCGACCCAGCGATAGACCTGGGCACCCACCGTCAGGCTGAGCAATGCCAGCAAAATGGTTGCCACCAACGCAGTTGTCCGATTCATCCCGCTCTCCTCAACGATTCGCCCGGTTCCCCGACGCGTCGCTTCATTGCATTCATCGGTTAAAAATTCGAGGAAACAAATTTCCCATCAATGGGTTAGCGCGCATTCCTAATAATCTTCGTACGTTAGCTGGAAACGGCCTTCACGTCAATCCGGGATGGGCCTTGATCTCGATCGGTCAATACCCCCGTTTTGCGAGCCGGGGCAAGGCGCGTACAATGCCGCTTTTGTCGGAGTCAAAAACGTGAAAATCGCCCAAAAGGCCCTGACCTTTGACGATGTTCTGCTCGTCCCCGCGCACTCAAGCATCCTGCCGCGCGATGTCAACCTGACGACATGTCTTACCAGCGTCATCACGCTCAACCTGCCGATCCTCTCAGCGGCGATGGATACTGTCACGGAAGCCGAGCTCGCCATTGCGCTCGCGCAGGAGGGCGGTATCGGCATTCTCCACAAGAACATGAGTGCCAAGGCCCAGGCGGCCGAAGTCTCCAAGGTGAAGCGATTCGAAAGCGGCGTGGTGAAGGATCCGGTGACCATCACGCCGACCATGACTGTGCGCGAAGTCATCGCGCTGACCAAGAAGCACAAGATCTCCGGCTTGCCAGTGCTGGAGGGCAGGAAGGTCGTCGGCATCGTCACCAACCGCGATCTTCGCTTCGAAACGAAGCTGGATCAGCCGGTCAAGAACATCATGACGCCCAAGTCCAAGCTGGTCACGGTCAAGGAGGGCGCAACCCGGGCGGAAGCCATCGAGCTCATGCACAAGCACCGCATCGAACGGGTGCTGGTCATCAACAAGAATTTTGAGCTGAAGGGCCTCATCACCGTCAAGGACGTGCTGAAGTCCAGCGAGCATCCGGCGGCATCCAAGGATGATGCGGGTCGTCTGCGTGTCGGTGCGGCGGTCGGCATCGGCGAAGGCACGGATGAGCGCGTCGAGTTGCTCGTTGAAGCCGGCGCCGACGTGCTGGTGGTCGACACCGCTCACGGTCACAGCAGGAACGTGCTGAACCGGGTGAAGTGGGTGAAGAAGAATTTTCCCAGTGTAGAAGTCATCGGCGGCAACATTGCCACCAAGTCCGCTGCGCTGGCATTGGTGGATCATGGTGCTGACTGCGTGAAGGTAGGCATCGGCCCCGGCTCCATCTGCACCACCCGCATCGTCGCGGGTGTGGGCGTTCCGCAGATCACAGCCATTGCCAACGTGGCTGATGCACTGGCCGGGCTGAAAAAGGTTATTCCGTGCATCGCCGATGGCGGCATCCGCTATTCCGGTGACATCGCCAAAGCCATCGCGGCGGGCGCCAATTGCGTCATGCTGGGCAGCATTTTCGCCGGCACCGAAGAGGCGCCCGGCGAGACCGAGCTGTTCCAGGGCCGTTCGTACAAGTCCTATCGCGGCATGGGCTCGGTGGGTGCGATGCAGAAGGGATCGAGCGATCGCTACTTCCAGGATCCGCAGAACAACGCCGACAAGTTCGTGCCCGAGGGCGTGGAGGGCCGGGTGCCCTACAAAGGGCCGCTGGTCAATGTGCTGCACCAGTTGAAAGGTGGGCTGTCCGCATCGATGGGTTATCTCGGCTGCAAGACCATCGACGACATGCGCAGCAACGCAGAGTTTGTCGAGATCACGTCGGCCGGGATACGCGAGTCGCATGTGCACGACGTGCAGATCACCAAGGAAGCACCCAACTACCGGGTGGAGTAAAAAAGGAAAACGCCCGGCAGATGCCGGGCGTTTGGTTTAGGCCCATTGGAAACTTCATGAACAAAATACTGATTCTGGACTTCGGATCTCAAGTGACCCAGCTCATCGCCCGACGCGTTCGTGAAGCGGGGGTCTATTCCGAGTTGCATCCTTGCGATGTCACCGACCAATTCATTCGTGACTTCAGACCGTCGGGAATCATTTTGTCGGGCAGCCACTCCTCAGTGACCGAAGCGGAAACCGCGAGAGCACCGCAGGCAGTGTTTGAAATGGGCGTGCCAGTGCTCGGCATCTGCTACGGCATGCAGACCATGGCGGCGCAACTGGGCGGCAAGGTCGAGAACGGACTGGTACGCGAATTCGGTTATGCAGAAGTGCGGGCTCGGGGCCATTCGAAACTGCTGGAGAGCATCCAGGATCGTGTTGAGTCAGATGGCAAGGCGTTTCTCGATGTTTGGATGTCGCATGGCGACAAGGTCACGGAAATTCCGCCGGGCTTCAAGGTCATTGCCTCGAACGATTCCTGCCCCATTGCCGGCATGGCAGATGAGTCACGCAGGTTCTACGCGGTGCAGTTTCATCCCGAAGTCACGCACACGAAGCAGGGCAAGGAGATCTACGAGCGCTTCGTGCACGAGATCTGCGGACTGGGTCGGGAGTGGGACATGCCCCACTTCGTGCCCGATGCTGTTGCGAATATTCGCAAGCAGGTGGGTACGGATGAAGTGATCCTCGGCTTGTCCGGCGGTGTGGATTCGTCTGTTGCTGCAGCGCTCATCCACAAAGCCATCGGCGACCAGCTCACCTGCGTGTTCGTTGACACCGGCTTGCTGCGTCTGAACGAGGCAGAGCAGGTCATGGAGACCTTCGGCAATCACCTCAACATGAAAGTGATTCAAGTCGACGCCTCGGCTGATTTTCTCGGTCAACTGAAAGGCATCACCGACCCGGAAGCCAAGCGCAAGATCATCGGCCGTCTTTTCGTCGAAGTGTTCCAGCGCGAGGCGGAGAAATTACCCAAAGCCAAGTGGCTGGCACAAGGCACCATCTATCCCGACGTCATCGAAAGCGCGGGTGCGAAAACGGGCAAAGCCACCAGCATCAAGTCGCACCACAATGTCGGCGGCCTGCCGGATACGCTGCATCTGAAGCTGCTTGAACCGCTTCGTGACTTGTTCAAGGATGAGGTGCGCGCACTCGGTGTGGAACTCGGTCTGCCGCGCGAAATGGTCTACCGCCATCCTTTCCCCGGCCCCGGTCTCGGCGTGCGCATTCTGGGTGAGGTGAAGAAGGAGTACGCGGACCTGCTCCGCCGTGCTGACGATATCTTCATCAGCGAACTGCGCAACACGAAAGATGCTGCGGGAGTGAGCTGGTACGACAAGACCTCACAGGCCTTCGCTGTGTTTCTGCCGGTGAAGAGCGTGGGTGTGATGGGCGATGGCCGCACGTATGACTACGTGGTTGCGTTGCGTGCCGTGGTGACCAGTGACTTCATGACCGCACACTGGGCAGAGCTGCCCTATGACCTGCTGGGTCGCGTGTCAAATCGCATCATCAACGAAGTGCGCGGCTTGAATCGGGTTGTCTACGACGTTTCCGGGAAACCGCCGGCGACTATTGAGTGGGAGTAACAGTGCGAGGAGTAAGAGCAGGCGGGTCTGGCAAATGCGCGCTTGCAGGTCATTGCTGGAGCGCTCCCGTCACTCAGCTGCGCGTCAAAGGCTGCTGCGGCTGGAGGGGGCAGGGGGTTCAACTGCCGCTTCCTGTGCGGGTCTCTCGGGCTGCGCGAGCGGTGCACGACGCATCTTCTCGCCGTCCCACTGTTGGCCACACCAGCAACGCCCTTCCTTGTCGATGATGCAGGTTCCGCTGCCGCAGCAGCGCGTATCCGTGTTCATGTCCAATTCCCTTTGCACATCCCGGCCAAGGTCGCTACTTCACCAGCGGCCGTACAGTGGTGAAGCCGCCGTCCACGGGAATGACCTGGCCTGTCAATCGTGCCGAGGCATCACCTAGCAGCCAGGCCATCACAGCGGCCACATTGTCAGCCGTCTGAACGCCACCCAACGGATACTGGCGTGCGGCACCCTCCCGCATCGCGGGCAGCTTCAGCATGCCAGCTGTCATGGGCGTGTCGGTCATACCCGGCGCGACGGCGTTCACGCGGATGCCTTGCGGTGCGTAGGTAGCCGCCGCGCTGCGCACCAACGCTTCGACTCCGCCCTTGGCTGCGGCGATGGCTTCATGATTGGCAACACCGATTCGGGACACCACTGAACTTGCAAACACGGCAGTGCCTGGCCCACCGTTGAGCGCCATAACCCATGCCTGCAGCATGAAAACCGCACTATCCAGATTCACCCGCATGAGTTCACGATAGGCCTCCGGACGAGTGCGATGCAAGGGCGCAATGAGTGTACTGCCGACACAATGCGCCAGCATTGTCGGTGCAGCACCCAAAGTCTCCCGACACATCGTAATCGCGAGCGCGGCACCTTCGGGAGTGGTTGTGTCGGCAACAATGCGCTCGGTTGCCTCCACATCAGACAGCCGATCCGCATCGCGCCCGACAGCGGCAACTTGGCAGCCCTGGGTCAACAGATGGCGGGCCAGAGCCCGTCCGATGCCGCCATTGGCGCCAGTAATGAGGGCAATCAAGGTCATGTTCACTTATCCAGATATGTAATGAAGGCTTAGCGAGTGGAGTCGCCAGGGGCTGGTCCGGTGCGGTCCAGATGCGACACCACCCGTTGCAGTGTCGGGCGCCAGCGCAGAAAGAAGCGATAAGCGTGTTCCATCGCCCAGGCCGCACCCGGCAGACGTCCGGCACGAGCAAGCCAGCGCCAGCCCGGCAACACTGCCCACAGCGCAAGAAAAGCCTGTGCGCCGCTTAACAGCGCTCCGTCCTGGCTGCGCACGTGAAAACGGGCCAGCAGTTGCTCGCGTGTGGCACCCGGAGGAATAGGCAATGCAGCGTCGCTCACATCAGCGAAGCACACCGGCGAACTGGACTTGAGGTTGCTGTAGATGCCGATCTCACGGCGACACAGCGGGCAAGCGCCGTCAAACAGTACAGTCAGCGGTGGCGGTCCCTTTTCGGATTCGCTCAAAAGAGGGTCTCCTCGTTGAGGTCCAGCAGGTCTGCAGCGGAGTCAAGACCCCGCGAGGCGCGCATCCACCACTGGGAGAATGAGTCGCAGCGCCGATCGACGAGCGGGAACAAGGCTGGCGGCGCTTCACACTGTGCCCAGCGTGCCAACCAGGGTGCGAGATGAGGGTCGGCAATGGTGCGCACGCTGCGGGCTCCCTTGAGCGTAGCACCGATGGTGGTGGCATCACCATACCAGCGAATCTCGGCGAGTTCGGCCATGCGACTGCCGACGAAGTGCCATCGCCGGTCGCTCCAACACCAAGTACGGTGAAAGTCGGCGCAAAAGACGCCTATGACCAGCGTGCTGGCCGGAAGCGAGGTGGGTAGCTTGCCCAGGTTCCAGGGATGCACCAGCCAGATATCGCGGTCGGCAATCGCCTTTGCGTCTGGTGATGTCAAGCCGAGTTGTGTTGGGGGTTCGGATCCATGTTGTGGCTCAACCACGCCTGCACCGAGTGATGAAGCCCTGGAGTCCGCACGAGCCTGCTGATCCGGCTGGCGCGCAAGACGGTAAAGCGCCTCATAGGTCGTGTCGATGACCGTGCCGGCACTATGCCAGGACGGGGGTGCATACCGCGCCACGTTTTCTGCATTGAAGAGGTAGGGCTTGGAACTGCCTGTGCCCGCCACCCATTGCCAACTGAGGTGGTTGCTGGCCAGGTCACCGTCGAGAAGATGGCTGTAGAGCCAATCGGCTCCGCATCGCCAATGAACCTTGCGAACGTGCACAACATAGCTGGCCAGCCACATGCGTGCATGATTGTGCAGCGTACCTGTCGCGTACAACGCACGCACCGCTTCGTCAATGACTGGCACACCCGTACATGCTTGGCGGATATCGGACGGCAATTCGCGAGCGTAGATTTGATCAGGCAACGGACCTTCCCGCAATGAGCTGAGGATGGCCTCCCCGCGGTACTGCCAAACGTGACGGAAGTAAGCGCGCCAGCCCAGCTCAAAGACAAACTTGTGCTGCATGTCTATTGCATGACGCTCATTGACGCCTGCCAGAACATCCTTCAGCGAGACGAAGCCATGGGTGATGTACGGAGACAGATAGGTCACAGCGCCATCCAGCGCGTTGCGGGTGCGGGAATAGGCCGCCGGACGCACTGCTTCGATACGGGCTGTTGCCTCTGAAAGCGACGGGATGAAATTCTCACGCATGGGCTATCCGGTCTTCCTGAAACGACATGTCGCTGGCAGCATCGAAAGCGGCGCTTTCATGACCGATCCACCATCACTCTGCCAACCACTGCGCCATGCGAGACCAGGGCTGCATGCCGCCCGATACCGATCAAGGCGGTTTTCAACAGCGCGGACTTGTTGCCGCGAAAGCCCGCGCTGGCTGCTGTATTCACGGATGTGTTCCGTACTTGCCGAACGGCTGGCAATGTCGGCTCAGTGACTTCACGCCTTCTTTGCCCAGGCGTTACACCAACCGGGACCTGCCACCTGCTTTGCGCCGAACAGCGGGCACCCACCGAGCTTGTCGGTGGCTTTGCCCTGGAACAGCGCGCAGTTGGTGCAGACCTGACCTGCCGCATACTTGGGATACTTCTTGGCATCGACGCGCTTGGCATCGGCGACATAGCCGAGTGCCACGGCCTGGCTGTCTTTTTCATCAAGAACAGCCTTTGTCTGAGCGCTGGTAGAGAGTGCAGCACCTGCGCCTGCGACAGCGAGCGTCATCAGAAAAACGCGGCGGGATGGGAGTTGGTTCATGAAAGATCCTCTGAAGGTTGATGGAATGGAGCAGTAAAAGATAAGACGTTGCGTCGTAACGTGACCGGCTGCTTCTTGGAGTGAATGGATATCTGGACTGACTCGTGTCTTGGGCCGAAATGCGCCAGATTCTTACTCAAAAAATCGCAGATAGACGCGCTTTGGCGACAAGGGCTGTGCAAAAAACCAATTTAAAGATGTCTCTTATTTGCATCGAATATTAGCGATAATTCGTTGACTTTGTCAATACTAGAGGGTGATAATTGAGTTTATCGGAGACAGAAGTGGGACAAAATTGAGAAACTTAGCAAAAATTGAGTCAAATGCATCTGATGTGTCTCAAATTGCCAGTTTCCGCAGCAGCGCGGCGGCGCGGCTCGCTGGCATTCCTGTTGCCACGCTGCGGGTCTGGGAGCGGCGTTACGATGTCGTGGCACCGATTACCCTGCCCAGCGGCCACCGGCGTTATTCCGCCGAAGATGTAACGAGGCTTGGTCTGGTGAAGGCTTTGGTGAATGCGGGTCATCCCATCGGTGCCATTGCGCACTTGCCAACGGAGGGGCTTCGAGGCCTGCTTGGATCTACCGCGATCATCTCCGATGTCAGCAACGCCGAGCTCCCGCGCATCGCTCTGGTTGGCGGGTCACTTGCAGCCCAGGTGGCTGCCTGCTCGTCCCTTCCCGCTGGCATTGTCGGGGTCTGTGCTGACTGCGAAGGAGCCGACACTGCGCTGCAAGGCGTGACCGCAAATGTTCTGGCAGTGGAGGTTTCAGCGCTTCGCGAGGACGCAGCAGATTGGGTGGAATCCATTGCGGCAAGGGTGGGTGCGCTGCGCGTGGTGGTGGCTTATCGCTTTGGGACGCAGGCAGCGGCTGCGGCTCTGCGCGCCCGCGGACATGTGGTGGTGCGCGCACCACTTGACCTGTTCGCGATTCCGACGCTGGCATTCCCGGCGTCGGCCAGGATTGCCCAGTTGCCTCCTGCCCAGGTGCCAGCGCCACGCTACGATGAAACTGCCCTCGCAGGGCTCAGTGCGTCAGCCACCTCGATGTACTGTGAATGCCCGCACCACGTGGTGGAGCTGCTGCGGAGCGTGAGTGCGTTCGAGCGCTACAGCGCGGAATGCATCAATCGGAGCGCTGCAGATGCCGAGTTGCACCGTCATCTCGAGCGCGCAGCCGCGCAGGCGCGCGTGCTCTTTGAAGAGGCACTGGAGCGGGTTGCGCGTGCCGAGGGTTTGACACTTCCTCGCGCGCGGGAGGATGGCAATGGCTGACATCGCGATGATCGCCGGTACGCTCGCAGCTGCCTTGCTGCTTGGTTCGATGGCATTCTTTTCAGCAGTCATCGCGCCGCTCGTTTTCATCGAGCTCGATCCAGCGACCGCGGGGCGGTTCATTCGCCGTTTGTTTCCCTGGTATTACCTGGTCGTGCTGTTTTTTGCCGCGAGCGCTGCCACAGCGCTCGTTTGGGCCAGACCGCTTGACGCAGTCATCATGGCTGCGGTGGCGCTGGCGGCATGGGTGTCGAGGCAACTTCTCATGCCGCGCATCAACGCCAGCCGTGACCGCGTATTGGGCGGTGATGCCACAGCTGGACGGCAGTTTGACTTGCTTCACCGCACATCAGTCTGGATCAACGCGGCGCAACTCATTGCGTCCGCCACCGTCATGGCAAGGCTTGCCGCGAGCTGACGGCCATGCATTGGCCCGTTGCCTCAAAGCAGCGCAACCTCTGGGTAGATGGCAACAGCCGTCAAGACGGGCTACCGCGCAAGGCGCTGCGCCAACGAGAGCACTGCTGATCAGCGATTGCGGCAACGCCAGCCGCCTCGCTCGTGTGTTCGGGCGCTGGTGCATCCCGCTTGCTGCTCCGATCACTTGAAACCAACGTCGGGTGTACTCGGAGCTCTTTGCCAGAGGGTAGTCATCGATGCGAGATTGATGCGAATATTCGCATTACTCCGTGACCGTAAAGAGGTAACAGACATGATCCGAACACTGATCTCATCCGGTGCCAAATGGGAATCCATCGTGGGTTACTCGCGCGCCGTGAGAGTCGGCGACCACCTTTGGGTAGCTGGTACGACCGCGACCGACGAGAACGGTGAAGTCGTCGGTAAGGGCGATGCCGGTACTCAGACGCGCTACATCCTCTCCAAGATTGAACGCGCGCTGAAGGAAGGTGGCGCCTCGTTGAACGACGTCGTGCGCACGCGAATATTCGCAACGGACATCACGCAATGGGAAGCCATCGGCCAGGCTCATGGTGAGGTCTTTGCGAATATTCGCCCTGCATCCACCATGGTGGAAGTGAGCAAGCTCATCGATCCGGATCATCTGGTGGAGATCGAGGTGGATGCCTACATTGCCCATGACTGACCAGGATTTCATGCAGGCCGCGCTGGCACTCGCTCGCGAGGCGGCCAAGGCGGGTGAAGTGCCGGTCGGTGCCGTGGTGGTCAGGGACGGTGCCATTGTCGGGCGCGGATTGAACCGGCCCATCGCGGGTCATGATCCGTCTGCACATGCCGAGATTGCGGCACTGCGCGATGCAGGCTACCGGCTGCAGAATTACCGGTTGCCCGGCTGCACGCTTTACGTGACGCTGGAGCCCTGCGCCATGTGCGTGGGTGCGATGCTGCATGCACGTATCGCACGGGTGGTGTTCGCAGCACCCGATACCAAGACCGGTGCCTGTGGCAGCGTGGTGGATCTGTTTGCCGAAGCGAAACTCAATCACCATGCAACCGTGGAGGGCGGGGTGCTCGCAGCCGAGTCCGCTGCCTTGTTACGCGAATTCTTCGCAGCGCGCCGCAGCTGAATCCGCATAGAATGTTTTGGCAGGCGTTTGGAGGCATCAAGTAAAGTAGCGATAGAAGCAGCGATAGGAACAGCGATCAACGCAGCGGCCGCCAGTCAGTCTCGGCCGGATAACAACAACCACCGCAGGCCGCGAGGAGTTCATGAAACAACTGAGTGCGCTGGACGCGCTGTTTCTGCATCTGGAGTCCCCGGAAACCCCCATGCATGTCGGCAGCGTGATGTTGCTGGATGCGCCGAAGCGTGGTCGGGCAAGTCTCTATGCCGGTGTCCGCAAGCACATTGCCGCGCGCTTGCATCTTGCGCCGCTGTTCACCCGGAAGCTGCGATTCATGCCGATGGATCTGGCCAATCCTGTCTGGTTGGAGGCGCGCGACATCGACCTCGATCATCATATCCAGCGCGTGAAGCTGGCTTCGCCGGGCACGCGCGCACAGCTGGAGTCCAAAGTCGCAAAGCTGCATGAGAAGCCGCTCGATCGTGAGCGGCCACTCTGGCAATTCGTTCTCATCGAAGGATTGCAGTCTGGACAGACTGCGGTCTACGTGAAGCTGCACCATGCCGGCATGGACGGGCAGGGCGGCATCGCGCTCGCGCAGGCGATTCTGGATATGGATGCCACGCCGCGGCCTGTGCCGCCGGTACCGGCTCGGCGTCGCGGCCCGCTGTCGATGAGTACCGCGAAAATGCTGGGTGCGGCGCTGTCGAACACTGTCGCGCAGTACACCCGGATCGTTCGGGCTGTGCCGGACGCGGTGAAGGCCGTTACCGCCACGGCTGCCGCCATGAAGGTGGGCCGCAGGCTCTCACGAGACATCGGGCTGAAGGTTGGCGCGGACCCGGGCGTGGACCCGGATGCCGTCGCACCGGATGGGCTGGCGCTCGGCCCCAGGACGCCGCTCAATGCCGCCATCTCCGCGCGGCGCGCGTTCGCGACGGTGGCGCTGCCGCTCGATGAAGCCAAGGCCATCGCCCGGTACTTCGATGTGAAACTCAACGATGTGGTGCTGGCGATTGTGAGTGGTGCGCTGAGACGGGCCTATGCGGGCAAACGGTCTCTTTTGTCCAAGCACATGATCGGTGCAGTGCCTGCCAGTCTGCGTGCGGCGGGTGACGCAGAGCAGAACAATCAGGTGACCATGATGCTGGTCAGCCTGGCATCCGCCGAAACCGATCCGGTAAAGCGTCTCAAGGCAATCCATGCTGCAGCCAATCGCGCCAAGATGATGACTGGCGGATTGAAGTCGGTCATCCCGACAGACCTCCCTTCGCTGGGCCTGCCGTGGCTCATGAGTGCGCTCACGGCGCTCTACGACACATCGCTGGTGGCGAACCGCATTCCGGTGATCGCCAATCTCGTCATCTCCAACGTGCCCGGACCACCTGTGCCGCTCTATCTCGCCGGCGCGCGTATCGCCGAGTACTATCCGGTGTCCATCGTCACGCACGGGCTTGGCCTCAACGTGACCATCCTGAGCTACAACGGCATGCTGGAATTCGGGCTGGTTTCCGATCCTGCCTGCACCGGGCCGCTTTCCAAGTGGGCGACGCACATCAAGGCGGCGCATCAGGAATTGCTGGCATTGTGTATGGAAGCACCGGCGGCGCAAGCGGGCAGGGTGCGCGACAAGCCTGCGCGTCCTGCGCCTGCAGTTCGCAAGCCTGCTCGGCCCACACCGAAGAACAAAACCTGACCCTGACCCTGACCCTGACCCTGACTCAGACAATTTCCCCCGAACCGTGACAGAACGCAGACACAAGCCAGGCAGCAAAGCCGCCAGCGAGCATCGCCGACCCAAGGAGCGGGTGCCGCATCCGCACCATGAATCCAGGAATCTCACGCCGCCGAGCGCAATACTTCTCGCCATGGAGGCGCGCGCACCGTGGGAGTACGGTGCGTCGCTGGCCGCCTGGCCATTGCTGCGCAATGCGCCACGCGGCGATGAACATGCGGTATTGGTCTTCCCTGGCCTCGCTGCACCGGACTTCACCACGCGTCCCCTGCGCAACTTTCTCGTGTCGCGCGGATTCGAAGCATACGGATGGGACATGGGCTTCAACTTTGGCCCGAGGGAAGGCGTACTCGAAGCCTGCATCGAGCGTCTGCACGAGTTGCGCGTCGAGACCGGCCGCAAGGTGAGCCTGCTGGGTTGGAGCCTCGGCGGAATCTACGCACGCGAAATCGCCAAGCTGTATCCGCACGACGTGCGTACTGTCATCACGTTGGGCACGCCTTTTGGCGGTGACCCCCGCGCATCCAATGCCTGGCGCCTCTATGAGATTGCCAGTGGTCACAAGCTGGATGATCCCGAGTTGCTCGCTCATGTGAAGGAGGCACCCCCGGTGCCGAGCACGTCAATCCTGTCACGATCCGATGGCGTGGTGGCATGGCAATGCAGCTACCAGAAGCCAACGCCCCTGGCCGAGAACATCGAAATCATCGCAAGCCATCTGGGTCTTGGTCTGCATCCTGCCGCCTGGTATGCAGTGGCCGACCGTCTGGCGCAACCGGAAGGGGCTTGGGAGCCGTTTCACCGCGTGGGCTGGCGGCAATGGGTGTACCTGGATCCGGCGCGGTCGGCCTAGAGAACCGGGGCTCGGGGTTCGGGACTCGGGGCTGGAGGCATCTCTTCTAATCCAAGCAGTCCGCTGTGTGCGCAGTAACCCTGCTTGCGAATATTCGCATTGGTGCCATGATCTGCCCAAATCCCGAATCCCGAATCCCGAATCCCGAATCCCGAATCCCGAATCCCGAATCCCGAATCCCGAATCCCGAATCCCGAATCCCGAATCCCGAATCCCGAATCCCGAGCCCCCATCCCCCAGCCATGCCCTCCGCCCCAGCCAACAACCTCCAGCTCGAGTACGAGACCTTCGGCGACCCGTCTCACCCGGCGGTGTTGCTCATCATGGGGCTTGGCATGCAGATGCTGGGCTGGAAAGAATCGCTGTGCCGCACCATCGCCGACGCGGGCTTCCATGTCATCCGGTTTGATAACCGCGACTGCGGACTCTCCAGCAGCTTTGATCATGTCGGCACGCCCAACATGCTGCTGACCTACTTCAAGTTCCAGTTGCGTTTGCCGCTGAAACCCGCCTTCCGGCTCGATGACATGGTGGATGATGTTGTCGGACTGCTGGATGCGCTCTGCATTTCGCGGGCGCATGTCGTCGGCGCGTCGATGGGAGGCATGATTGCGCAGAATCTTTCGGCCCGTTTCCCGGAGCGCGTGACATCGCTCACCTCCATCATGTCCACCACCGGCAGCCGCAAGCTGCCCAAGCCCTTGCCACGCACATTGAAGGCGATGCTGGCGCGACCGGCAAAGCGGGGTGAGGAAGAGGCCGCCATTCGACGCCTGCAGTTCCTGCTCACCACGATTGGCAGTACGTCCTGTCCCGATGACCCGGCCCTCGTGCGGGAGCGTTGCGAGCGGCACGTCCGCCGCGCCTATCGTCCGCAGGGCATGGCGCGACAGCTCGTGGCCATTGGTGCCGCCGATGACCGCAGCGATATCGTGCGCAGGATTGCCCGTCCCACCCTGGTGATCCACGGTGACGAAGACCCGCTCCTGCGACCTGAATGCGGAGAGGAGACGGCACGGCTTGTGCCGGGTGCGCGACTGGAGATGGTGCGCGGCATGGGACACGATTTCCCTGATCGCCTGCTCGACAGCATTGCTGCCACCATGCTGAGCCATTTCCGTGCGCATCCGGGCTGAAATGAGTCAAGGCATGAAGCGTGATGCAAAGTCATCCAGCGCGGTGGGTGCCGGGTGGTAAAATCCGGTCCGGAAAACCGCAACACCGCACCACACTAAATGCCCCAGCCCTTCGTCCACCTCCGCCTGCACTCCGAATATTCCATCGTTGACGGAGTCGTGCGGCCGGATGATGCCGTGGCGCGGGCTGCAGCCGACGGCATGCCGGCGCTGGCCATCACCGATCTGTCCAATCTGTTTGGCGCGGTGCGCTTCTTCAAGGCTGCAAGAGGCAAGGGCATTCAACCGATCATCGGCTGCGATGTCTGGGTCGAGAACGCCAAGTTACGCGATCAGCCACATCGGCTGCTGCTGCTTTGCGCAAGTCAAACCGGCTATCACAATCTTTGCGTACTCCTCACCCGGGCGTTTGCGGAAAACATGCATCGAGGCCGCGCGGAGCTGAAACGCGAGTGGCTTTCGGCTGAGGCGACCGGGGGACTGATCGCGTTGTCCGGCGCACAAGCCGGCGATGTCGGGCATGCCCTCGCACAAGGCAGACAGGACGATGCGCGTTTGCTGGCGTCAGCGTGGCAACGCGACTTTCCCGGCACGTTCTACATAGAAATCCAGCGCCCCGAAGGAAAGAAGCATGCCCAGGAGCCGTTCATCGATGCGGCCATTGCGCTGGCTGCGGCGTGTGATCTGCCCATCGTGGCCACCCATCCTGTCCAGTTCATGGACCGTGAGGACTACAAGGCCCATGAAGCCAGGGTCTGCATCTCGCAAGGCATGATCCTCGGTGATGCCCGCCGCAAGCGCGAATATTCGCAGGAGCAATACTTCAAGTCCACAGCCGAGATGGCTGCGCTGTTCTCGGATTTGCCCGAGGCGGTCGAGAACGCAGTCGAGATCGCCCGCCGCTGCAACTTTGAATTCGTGTTGGGCAAGAGCAAGTTGCCGCAGTTTCCGACGCCCAACGGCGAGTCCATCGAGGACTTCCTCAAGCTTTCCGCGCTGCAAGGGCTCGAGAAGCGGCTTGTGGTGCTCTACCCCGACGAGAACAAGCGGACAGAGGTTCGGCCCGATTATGTGAAGCGGCTCGACTACGAGACCGGCGTCATCATCCAGATGGGCTTCCCCGGCTACTTTCTCATCGTGGCCGACTTCATCAGCTGGGCCCGAAGCAACGGTGTGCCCGTGGGGCCGGGTCGCGGTTCGGGTGCGGGTTCGCTCGTTGCGTATTCGCTGGGCATTACCGATCTCGACCCCCTGCAATACGACCTGATCTTTGAGCGCTTCCTCAATCCGGAGCGGGTGTCCATGCCTGACTTCGACGTGGACTTCTGCCAGAGCGGGCGCGACCGCGTCATCGACTACGTGAAGCAGAAATACGGCGCAGAGAGCGTGTCGCAGATTGCCACCTTCGGCACCATGGCCGCCAAGGCAGTGATCCGTGACGTGGGCCGTGTGCTGGGCATGGGCTACAACTATGTCGACTCCATCGCCAAGCTGATTCCGAATGAACTCGGCATCACGCTGGAAAAGGCGATACAGCAAGAGCCGCAGTTTGCCCAGCGCATGGAAGCGGAGGAAGAGGTCAAGGAGCTGATGGAGCTGGCCCTGAAGCTCGAAGGCATGACCCGCAACGTCGGTATGCATGCGGGCGGCGTGTTGATCGCACCCGGAAAACTCACGGACTTCACGCCGCTCTACAACACTGAGGGTTCCGATGGCGTGGTGAGCCAATACGACAAGGATGATGTGGAAGCCGTCGGCCTCGTCAAGTTCGACTTCCTCGGCCTCACGACGCTCACGATCCTTGCAGAAGCAGAGCGCAACGTGCGGGCGCTGGGCAGGGATGATCCTGAACTGCGCGAATTCGATCTCAACAAGATTCCACTCGTCGATCCACTGGCCTTCGAGATTTTCACCAAAGGCAATACGGTCGCCATCTTCCAGTTTGAATCGCGCGGCATGCGGGACATGCTGATCCGGGCGCGGCCCGACCGGCTGGAGGATCTCATCGCCTTGAACGCGTTATACCGGCCGGGGCCGATGGACTCCATTCCGGACTTCTGTGACCGCAAGACCGGCAAGGCGCGGCCCGAATATGCCGATCCGCGCGTGGAACCCATCCTGTCGCCGACCTACGGCGTGATGGTGTACCAGGAACAGGTGATGCAAATCGCACAGGTCATCGCGGGCTACTCGCTCGGCGGCGCTGATCTGCTCCGCCGCGCCATGGGCAAGAAGAAGCCGGAGGAGATGGCGAAGCAGCGCAGCATCTTCAACGAAGGTGCGGCCAAGAACACGGTCAAGCGCGAGGCGGCGACCAAGCTTTTCGATGCGATGGAGAAATTCGCGGGCTACGGTTTCAACAAGTCGCACTCGGCGCCTTACGCGTACCTGGGTTATCAGACGGCGTGGTTGAAGGCACGGCACACGGCCGCATTCATGGCGGCCAACATGTCGATGTTGATGGACGATACCGACAAGGTGCAGCTCGTATTCGACGACACGAAGAAGAATCGGGTCGACATCCTGCCGCCTGACATCAACACCGGCACCACACGGTTTGTTCCGCTGGACAAGAAGACCATTCGCTACGGCCTGGGTGCCATCAAGGGCACGGGTGCATCGGCCATCGAGAATATCGAGCTTGCCCGTCAAGGTGGCCCATTCAAGGACCTGCTGGACTTCGTGAAGCGCATTGACCGGCGTGTCGTCAACCGCCGCGCCATGGAGGCCATGATCAAGGCCGGTGCATTCGACAAGCTGCATGCCGACCGCGCGACCCTGCTCGCGAGCCTGCCCAATGCCATTGAGCTGGCAGAAGCAGCCGAGCGCAACGCGAGCCAGGTTTCCCTGTTCGGCGACAGTGGTGAGGCGGCAGGCGAGGCCCTCACGCTGGTGACGGCCAAGCCGTGGACGGAGCGCGAGCGCCTGGTGAACGAGAAGCAGGCGCTGGGTTTCTATCTTTCGGGCCATCCGTTCGACACCTATTCCGCCGAGGTGCGGCAACTGGTCAGGACACCTTTGAAGGATCTGCAGCCGCGACCTGATCCCCTGCTGCTGGCAGGCATTCTCACAGGCCAGCGCGTGCGTAACGGCAAGCGCGGCCGCATGGCCGTGCTGACGCTGGATGACGGCACGGCCAAGGTCGAGGTGGTGATGTACAGCGAGGTCTTCAACGAGAAGCGGGCCATCATGCAGGAGGATCATCTCCTCATCATCGAAGGCAAGGTATCCAATGATGAGTTCTCGGGTGGCCTGCGTGTTATCGCCGACAACGCCATGGACATCGACACCGCGCGAGCGAAATATGCGCGCCGCATCGAGCTCAATATCAATGGCCAGGCCAACGTGGCAATGCTGAAGTCGCTGCTGGCGCCGCACCAGCCCGGCAACTGCGGTGTGCTCATCCACTACCGCAACGGCGTAGCCGAAGCCGACATCACGCTGCCGGAGGCGCAACGCGTTCGGGTCAGTGACCCGCTGATCGCATCGCTCGAGGAATGGTTGTCTGTGGGAAACGTGACAGTGAAGTATGAAGGTGTCGTGTTGCAAAGCCGCTCGCGCCAGCCGAGTTATTCGCAGAGCTATTCGCCGAGCAATTCGTCGAGCTACGAGTAACGCACGCTCAACAGGTTGCGAGCTTCAGAAAGTCATCGAAGTGTGTGGCCTGACCCACTTGCGGTGGATTCTCGTCCATGTCGATGTGAGTGACCTGCGCCTGCTCCGGCCCGCGCCGCGCCCACACGATGATGCGCTCGATGGCTTCAGCCTCGCCCTGCACCAATGCCTCCACGCTGCCGTCCAGGCGATTCCTCACCCATCCGGTGATGCCAAGTTGCTCTGCCTCTTGGCGCATTGACTCGCGATACCAGACGCCCTGCACTCTTCCGAATATTCGCAGGTGACGGACCGTGGAGTCAGTCATCGTTCGCGACGCGTTTCGACCGGCCGGTCTTCACCGTGGCGCGCTTGGTCTTGGTCTCTAGCCGCTTCTTCACCGATGACAGTGTCGGTCGTGTCTTGTGGCGCTTCGGCTTCACGTAGTTCAGCTTCTCCAGCTTTTCGACAAGGCGCGCGTAGGCAGTCTCCCGGTTGCGATGCTGTGACGGCGAGTCCTGCGCGATCACCACTACGCCTGAGGGCTGATGCTTGATGCGCAGCGCGGATTCAGTCTTGTTGACGTGCTGCCCGCCCGGGCCGCTGGCGCGAAAGACTTCGACCACCACTTCCTGTTCAAGGACGGCGCGATCGGTGCTGTATGGCGGCGGGGAGAGCGCAGTCTTTCTCATTGTCTTCCGGTGCAACGGCCGACTGTCATGAGTTCGTCAGACAGTGCCGTTAACCTCCAAATTTTTTCCAATGAGCGAAATCTACAACAAGACCGCTGTGGGTGTGGACGAAATTTCCACCCGCGCGAGGGGATTGCCCTCCCGAAGCAGATCGATCCTCATCCTCGTCGACGGCAGGTCGAGCAGGGATGACTTGCTTCAGCGCGTGCGATCGCTGGGCTATCCTGACGCCATACTCGATGAACTGGTATCGGGTGGTTATGTCGAGCGCAAGGCGTTCGCAACGGCCGCTGGCTTGACGGCCCGGCCAGCGTCGGCGTCCGCAACCCGACCCATCATTGATTCGGCTCATCAGCCGTCGAAGCCGGCTGCGGTGGCAGCACGCAGATCGCTCGCGATTGCACGCATGTATCTGCAGGAGGTCATGGGACGATTCCTGGGCAAGGACAGCGATGCCCTGCGCAATGGCCTGCGGTCCGCCACGTCGCGCGAGGAAATTGTCCAGAGGCTGGACGAATGCATGCTGATCGTCGCTGCGCGGGCAGGCCCGGAGCGGGCAGATGACTTGCGCGCCAAAACGATGGCGCTGTTGCCGGACTGATCAGGGTCTGCGCATTCTTCAAGCGGTGTAGTCAAGGCCTGCACGACAGGTTCAGCTCGTAGCGGTACTCATGGCTGGTTGCACCCTTGAAGAAATCGGCATCGCGCCTTTCACTGACGCGCTTGAAACCCATTGACGCCAACAGCCGCCAGGAGGCTTCGTTGCGGGTGTCCATTTCCGCCACGACCGACTGGATGCGATGTGCTCGAGCGAGATGGCGAATGACGTGGTCGCAGGCTTCGCGCGCATAGCCCTTGCGTTGTGCATTCGAGAAGATGAAGTAGGCCAGGTACGCGTAGTCACCGGGGAAGGTGCTGGTCTCGATGTAGCCGATGTATTCGCCAGTTGCCGTGATGCGCACTACCCAGTTGATCCAGCGTTCGTTTGCGTTGTCCTGCGGGCCGCGCAGGATTCGGGCGTATCGGTCGCGCAGGGCTTCGATGCTGGCGGGCGGGTCGGTGGGGATAAAGGAGTATAGGGCGGGGTCGGACAGGCCGGGGAAAAGCTGGTCGGAGTGAGCCAGTGTCAATAGTTCAAGCTTGAGACGAAGGGTGTTCAGCAACTGCAGCTCGGAACAAGGGGTGCCAACATTAGCTACTTCGCCTCCTCATTTGAAGTGGACTTGAAGTAGAACTTGCACTCTGGGCAATAGTGCAAGGGTTTCGCAGGGTTATTCCTTGTCTGGTTATTGATCAGAGCAAACAGTCCCAAGCCAATCAGCGTCCCCACGGCAACAACAGCTACGTATGTTTCTGGACCAGCATCAAGAAAGTTCGATACAACTAGTGCCGCTACCACTGCCGCACAGATTGTGAATTCCGCAATCCACGACGGAAGTTCTCGCACAGGGGAATGCGCAACAGTTGGTCGCCCGCACTTTGTACATTTCATGGCGTCAATTACGCATTGAATGAACTATTTAATCCGCATCCCCGGCACCGCGCCGCTATCAGGCGTGAGTAGATAGATCGACGTGCCATCCCCCGCCGCCAGCACCATGCCTTGTGATTCGCCGAAGCGCATCTTGCGGGGTGCGAGATTGGCGACCATCACGGTGAGGCGGCCGACGAGGTCCTTGGGCGTGTAGGTGGAACGGATGCCGGCAAACACCTGGCGCTGCTCGATACCGATGTCAAGCGTGAGCTTCAGCAGCTTGTCGGCATCCGGCACCAGCTCCGCATCCACGATGCGCGCCACGCGCAGGTCAATCTTGCCGAAGTCGTCGATGCTGATCGTGTCGGACACCGGGAGGATCACGGTCGGCTTGGGCGGCTCAGGTGCCACGAGCGCGAAATCGGGGCCGGTGGTTTCGCCCTTGGCATCTGGCTTGCCATCAGCCTTGGCGCCCTTGGCCGGGGCAGCCGGTGCAGCATCCTTCGGCGGCTCGGGCGGCTCCAGCAGAGCGTCGATCTGCTTGGGATCGATGCGCGACATGAGGTGCTTGTAGGGCTGGATGACGCTGCCGGGCTTTAGCGGCGTGGGCACATCTTCCCAATCCAGCGGCTTCACGCCAAGGAACGCTTCCACGTCTTCCGCCACCTTCGGCAGCACGGGCTTGAGATAAATCGTGAGAATGCGGAACAGTTCGAGATAGAGCGTGCAGAACCAGTGCAGCGCGGCGTCCTGCCCAGCTTCCTTGGCGATCTCCCACGGCTTCTGCTCGTCGACATACTGGTTCACGCGGTCGGCCAGAAACATGATCTGGCGGATGGCCTTGCTGAATTCGCGTGCTTCGTAATCCTGCGCCAGTTGCTCGGCGAAGTTGCGCACTTCGAAGAGGATGGATGGCACCTGGTCATCTGCCGCGCCCGGCGCGCCGGCGAGCTGGCCGCGCATCTTGTGGAACAACTCGCGCCCGGCCGAGAGCGGCTCGTCAGTCAGCTTGCCGTTGAAGCGCTTGGTGATGAAGCCTGCGGCGCGGCTGGCGATGTTGACGTACTTGCCGATGAGATCGGAATTGACGCGCGCAATGAAGTCCTCGGGGTTGAAGTCGAGGTCCTCTACCTTGCTGTTGAGCTTGGCGGCGAGGTAGTAACGCACCCACTCGGTGTTCAAACCCAGTTCGACGTACTTCTGCGGACTGATGGAGACGCCGCGCGACTTGGAGAGCTTCTCGCCCGTCAGCGTGAGGAAGCCATGCACCAGCACGTTGGTCGGTGGCTTGCGACCTGAGAACTTGAGCATGGCCGGCCAGAACAGCGTGTGGAAGTAGATGATGTCCTTGCCGATGAAGTGGAACTGCTCCACCTTCGGGTCGTTCACGTATTTCTCGAAATCCTGCCCTTTGCCCTCGAGGTAATTCTTGAGGCTGGCGAGATAGCCCACGGGTGCGTCCAGCCAGACGTAGAAGTACTTTCCTTTTGCGCCGGGGATCTCGATGCCGAAGTAGGGTGAATCGCGCGAGATGTCCCAGTCACCCAGAGACTTTTCATCGTCACCGAGCCACTCCTGCACCTTGTTCATCACTTCCGGTTGCAGCTTGCCGTCCTGCGTCCATTCCTTGAGGAACTCGATGCAGCGTGGATCGGAGAGCTTGAAGAAAAAGTGTTCGGACTGCTTCAGCACCGGTTTGGCGCCGGTGAGCGTGGAGTAGGGGTCCTTCAGATCCGTCGGCGCATAGACCGCGCCGCAGTTCTCGCACGAGTCACCGTACTGGTCCTTGGTGGCGCACTTGGGGCACGTGCCCTTGATGTAGCGATCGGGCAGGAACATCTTCTTGACCGGGTCGAAGAACTGCTCGATGGTCTTGGTGACGATCAGGTTGTTGTCTTTCAGCGCCAGGAAGATGGACGACGCGAGCTCCTCGTTCTCTTTCGAGTGCGTGGAGTGGAAATGATCGAAGCTGATGTGGAAGCGCGGCAAGTCGCGTTTGTGCGACTCGCCGACGCGGGCGATGAGCTCTTCCGGCGTGATGCCCTCGGCTTCGGCCTTGAGCATGATGGGCGCGCCGTGGGTGTCGTCGGCGCACACGAAATTGACCTTGTGGCCCTGCATGCGCTGGAAGCGCACCCAGATGTCGGCCTGCACGTATTCCATGATGTGGCCGATATGGAACGGCCCATTGGCATAGGGAAGGGCGGTAGTGACGAAGAGTTTGCGCGGCACGCTGTATGGTTTTTCTGTTGGTGAAGCGAAATGAAATTGTAGCAAAGACCCTTCGGTCGCAGGGGAAAAATCCGGCCTGATTCAGCTATTTCATTTACACTGCGCGCACACTTTTTGCACTTATTCGAGCGTCTTCCCATGGCATTCACCGAGCAGGACATCACCAACGCACTGCACGAGCTCATCGACCCGGTCACTGACGAGAACTACGTCGACGGCAAATCGGTCAAGAACCTCAAGATCGAGGGCGACCGCATCTATCTCGAAATCGTGCTCGGCTATCCCGGCAAGAGTCTCACCGAGCAGATCAGGAAGCAGGTACAGACGCGCCTGAAACTGATTCCCGGTGTCGATGCGGTAACAGTCAATGTCTATTCGAAGATCGTGTCGCATTCGGTGCAGCGCGGCGTGAAGCTGGTAGCGGGCATCAAGAACATCATTGCCATCGCCTCGGGCAAGGGCGGCGTGGGCAAGAGCACGACTGCGGCGAACCTGGCCCTGGCGCTCGCTGCGGAAGGCGCTGTCGTTGGCATGCTCGACGCGGATATCTATGGCCCGTCACAGCCCATGATGCTGGGCATCACCGGCCGGCCTTCGTCGTCGGACGGTAAAACCATGGAGCCCATGGAGGGCCACGGCATCCAGGCCATGAGTGTCGGCTTCCTCATCGATGTGGAAACGCCCATGGTATGGCGTGGCCCGATGGTCACGCAGGCGCTGGAGCAGCTACTCACAGAAACCCGCTGGGGCAATCTCGACTATCTCATCGTCGACATGCCGCCCGGCACCGGCGACATCCAGCTCACGTTGGCGCAGAAGGTGCCGGTTACCGGTGCAGTGATCGTCACAACGCCTCAAGACATTGCCCTGCTCGATGCGAGAAAGGGTCTCAAGATGTTCGAGAAGGTGAACATCCCGATCCTCGGCATCGTGGAGAACATGGCCATGCACAAGTGCACGAAGTGCGGCCACATGGAGCATATCTTCGGCGAGGGTGGTGGCGCGCGCATGAGCCAGGACTACAACGTCGATTTGCTCGGTTCTCTGCCGCTGGACATCAGCATCCGAGAGCAGGTGGACAATGGCAAGCCCACGGTGGTGAGCGATCCGGATGGCGAAGTTGCGGGCATCTACAAGTCCATCGCGCGGAAGATCGCGGCGAAGATCGCGAAGCAGTCGCAGGACCGCTCGCACATGTTCCCGAAGATCGTCATCCAGAATACTTGACGGCTGCGAATATTCGCAATGTCGGTCTACGTCGTTGGCCAGATCACAGTGCGTGACCCGGTGCGCTGGCAGGACTACCTCTCCCGCGTCGGCGACACCATCGAGCAGTACAACGGCGAGGTCCTGTTTCGCGGTGGCCTGGCCCGAGAAATGGCAGGCAAGGCCTCCGGCGACAGGGTGGTCATCATCCGGTTCGCGGACCAGGCTGCAGCCGACCGCTGGCACGATTCCCCCGATTATCAGGCGCTCGTTGCCCTCCGCGATGCCGCCGCCACCGTGACCCTAGTATCATTCGCTGATTCGGCACAGATTGCCCTCTCCTCTACCGCTCTCCCGCAGGCGGGCGAGAGGCTTTGACAGCGAACCCCGAACCCCGATCCCCGAGCCCCAAAAAATGAGCATCAAGAGCGACAAGTGGATCCGCCGCATGGCGGCCGCACACAACATGATTGAGCCCTTCGAGCCCGGCCAGGTGCGCCAGGTCGATGGCAAGCGCATCGTCTCCTACGGCACGTCGAGCTACGGTTACGACATCCGCTGCTCGGAAGAATTCAAGATCTTCACCAACATCAACTCCACCATCGTGGACCCGAAGAATTTCGACGAGAAGTCGTTCGTCGACTTCAAGGGTGATGTCTGCATCATCCCGCCCAATTCCTTCGCGCTGGCACGCACGGTCGAGTACTTCCGCATCCCGCGCAACGTGCTGACAGTGTGTCTGGGCAAATCGACCTACGCGCGCTGCGGCATCATCGTCAACGTGACGCCGTTCGAGCCGGAGTGGGAAGGCTTCGTCACGCTGGAGTTCTCCAACACGACACCGCTGCCCGCGAAGATTTATGCCAATGAAGGCGTGGCGCAAGTATTGTTCTTCGAATCAGACGAAGTCTGCGAGACCTCGTACAAGGATCGCGGCGGCAAGTATCAGGGCCAGAAGGGTGTGACGCTGCCGAAGATGTAGCCCTGCTGCCTCTGGCCCTTGCGCAGCCTGGCGTCGATCCGGATGCCGGGACGCTGGGTGGTTGCTGGGTGGACGCTGGACCAGCAGGCCAAGTCAGGCCACGGCAGGCTCGGCGGCGTTGTCTGGAACGGCGGATCATGATCGCCGCTTGAGGCAGATCATGCCCGCCACCTCAAGCCGTGAGACACTTTTCGCATGCTGGCGCTTGCAGGTCAGCGACACTCAACCACTGACCACTGATGCAAACCGAACCGCCTCAGGAATTCCGCTTTCCCGACGTCGATCCGCTGAGAGGATTCGCCTGGCTTGCTGCCGGCTGGCGCGACCTGCAGCACTCGCCTGCCGTCAGTCTGCTGCACGGTTTTGTCATGGCGTGCTTCGGTTGGCTGGTGCTCTGGGTCGCACATGATCGATTCTGGCTGCTTGCCGGGGCATTCACCGGGTTTCTGCTGGTGGCACCCGTCGTGGCGGTGGGTCTCTATGCGCTGAGCCGCGCCCGTGAGGCGGGTCGCAGCGCCCGACTGGTTGATGTGCTCGCGGTGTGGCGCTCCGGCGATCGGCGGCTCATGACCTTTGGCTTCTTGCTGGCACTCGCCGGTACCGGCTGGGTCATCACCTCGGCCGCACTGATCACGCTCTTCACGCCCGCGGCGGTCACAGCGCCAGTCGATTTCCTGCGCCATGTCGTGCTGGGGCGCGGCTGGCTGTTCGAGCTGTGGCTGCTGGTCGGCGGGTTGCTGGCAGCACCCGTGTTTGCCTCCAGCGTCATCGCCATGCCGCTCCTGCTGCATACCAAGGTGGGCGTGCTCACGGCCGTGCTCATAAGCTGGCGTGCGGTCATTGCAAACCCCGTCGCGCTGGGACTGTGGGCAGCCATGCTGATGGGCTTCACACTCGTCGGCATGGTTACGGGTCTGCTGGGGCTGATCGTCCTCATGCCGGTGCTGGGCCATGCAAGCTGGCACGCCTATCGCGATCTGGTGCAGGCGGATTCCACGCAGGTGGAGTGCTGATGTTCGGCTTCACCGAAGAGCAGATTGCCAGTTTCGGCCTCACCTTCGGCATGGCCGCCTTCATGGGCTACATGCTGTTCATCATCTGGAACCTGGCGCGCGAATCCAAGGCAGGACGCATGGGCACCTTCGTCCTGTTTCTCGTGCTCGCATTCGGCATGGTGGGCTTCATCGCCAAGGGATTGATCAAGATGCTGATGGGGATCGAGTAGTCCGGCTGCGAAGTTTCGCAAGCGCCGTTCGAAAACGGGACCTGCTTTTGACCGGGCCCTGCAACCTTGTCGGGCCGAGCATGTCTGCCATGATGCGAATATTCGCAGTCCGCCCAATCATCAGGAGTACCCATGCTGGCCACCCGCTTCCTGTCGCATCCCCGCTTCCTGACCATGGCTGCAGCGGTGCTGCTGGCAGCCTCGCCCGCCATGGCACAGACGCAATCGCTGCCACCGGCCACGTCCGCAGCAAAGCCACGGTCTGTGCCTGCATCGGGGGAGCGGCTCAAGGTGGATGCCAGCATCCAGCTCGGCAGCGAAACACTGGGCACGCCCTCGATCATTGCGAAAGCGGGCGAGGAGTTCGGCATCAAGATCGGCCAGGAAGGCAAGCAGCGCGTTAGCCTGTCGGGCATGACCGCACCCATCAACGACCGCAATGTCGCGCTCGACTACACGCTGGAGCTGGAACAATGGGGCAAGGAAGGCAGTCGCTTGTGGCGCACCACCCAGAGCGTCAGGATTGCCTATGGCGAGCGCTACATCGTGGCCGGCATCAAGGATTCGGAAGGGCGGGAGCTCCGCATGGACATTGCCGTGAGCCGCGACGTTCTGCCCTGATGCCCTGTCGATTGCCGTAGTGCCGGGCGCGACGTCATCGGGATCAGGCGCTGCGCCAGCCGTTGCGGCCGCCACGCTTGGCCTCGTAAAGCGCTGCATCGGCTGATCGCAGCAAATCAGCCGGTCCGGGATGTCTTGTCGTCGTGGTGGCCAGGCCGACACTCAGCGTGACATGCGGTGCAGCAATCGACTGCCGATGCGGGCGCCGCAGTGCGGCCACCGCTTCAACCAACGCAGCCGCCAGCGCCTCGGCTTCCGGATTGCCGGGGAGTATCACCATCCCCGCGAACTCCTCGCCGCCGTAGCGACAGGCCATGCCGCCCTTTTCCTGCATCACGCGATCCACGGCCTTTGCCACGTTTGCGAGGCAGTCATCCCCTTCAATATGACCGTGGTGATCGTTGTAGGCCTTGAAGTAGTCGATGTCCGCGATGATCACTGCGAGCACGCCCCTGTCTTCGGTGCCCGCAAAACCTGCGCAGCCCTCTGCCAGCACCTGATTGAATTCACGCCGGTTGGCGATGCCGGTCAGCGCGTCGGTGCGTGCAAGCCGATCCAGATCCGAATTGGCCCGGGCCAGGTCCTGCGTCCGGGCGGCGACCTCTGCTTCCAGCAACTGCTTGCGCGTACGCAACGTGCGAAACCGAAGCCAGGGTGTCAGCAGGAGCGCGCTGAAAAGTATCACGCCGCCCATGAGGCGGGCCCACCAGGTCTGGTACCAGGCTGCGTTCACGTCGAAGTCGAGCGAGGTCGCGGGTGCATCCCAGAGGTTGCCCTGCCGCGTGGCAGATACTTCGAAGGTGTAGCGGCCCGGCGCAAGCCCCGCGAAGAACGCCGTCCGCCGCGTGCCGGCGTCGATCCACTCCGGTGAATGCGGCAACAGGCGGTAGCGGAACTCAATACGTTTGGGCAAGGTGAGCTCAGGCAGGGTGTACTCGATTTCCAGGTCACGGGTCAGCGCTGGCACGGGCTTGCCGGTCTCGATCAGTTGGCGGTCCGCGCGCAATCCGTCGATGGCGATTTGCGGCAGAGCGATCTTGCGCAGCTCTGCTTTGGGCTCGAAACGGAGGAGCCCATTGATGCCAGGCAGCCAGATGCGTCCGCGTCGATCCAGCATTCCGCCCGGCTGCGCGCCGCCATTGGTTTCTGCCGTGGGCAGGCCGTCACGCTCATCGATGATCTCTACTTGAGGACGACAATCCGGCTTGTCCAGGCACAACAGCAGCGCTTCCTGCGAGCCATGCAGGATGCCGCGATTGGTGCCGAGCCAAACCTTGTCGTCGTTGGTCAGGATGATCTCGTTGGCCGCGCGATCCGGGAAGCCATTGCGGCCGGTGATGTGGACATGCCTGTTGCCTTCAATCAGCAAGAGGCCACTGGCTGCCGCCCAGATGCGTCCCTTTGAATCCATTTTCATGCTGAAAATGGGCACCTTCAGCGGTTCGACCAACGTGCGCACGGTGCTGCCCTGGCGAACCTCATGGATGCTTCCCGTGCGTGTGCCGATCACGAGTGTGCCGTCTGGGCGTTCGAGCATGGCACCGATGTTGGCCGGTATTTCCGGATAGTCGGTGGCGACGAGAGCCGACTCGGTGACGACCATGATGCGGCGCCCCTTTCCGATCAGGAGGCGGCCGTCGCTCCGGCGCAGAAACACGCGCGGCAGCGGCTCATTCTCCGATGCCTTCGCGAGCAGCGTGAGGCGATCATCCCGTTCAATCCTGGCCACGCCAGCCGTGGTGGAGACAATGGCGCGGCCCTCATCCCAGACATGCAGCGCCCAGACCGTGTCGATGCCCGGGATCCGCCGCACCGGCTTGTCGTCGCGCAGGACGGTCACGCCATTGCCGTTGGTGCCCACCCACACATCGCCGCGGGCATCCTGCTGCACAGCCCAGATCCAGTCACCGGTCAGCCCATCGCGCTTGCGCAGCACAGACAGCGGCGATTCCGACAGGCGGGCGATGCCGCCGCCTGCCATGCCGATCCAGAGATTGCCGGCGCGGTCGAGGTGCAGGCTCATCACACTGTCGCTGGCCAGACCGCTCGCCGTGTTGAATGTCTCGAATCGACCGTCGCGAAATCGTTGCACGCCGCCTCCGGGTGTCGCGATCCAGAGCGATCCGGCCGCATCTTCCACAATCCAGCGGACGGTGCCGAGTGCCAGGCCATCCTCGGGCCCATAGCGGCGATGTGTGCCGGTGCCGTGGCGGGTGTCAAACCGGATCAGGCCGTTGCGTCCCCCCAGCCAGTGCACGCCGTCGCGGTCCCGACTCACGATCCATGCCGTGCGTGGGTGCAGGCCGAACTCGCGGTCAAGGTGCCGCACCGTGCCGGTCGCCTCTTTCAGATACACGCCCGACTCGGCACTCATCCAGAGCCGGGTGTCCTGCGGGCGGGTGGTGTCGTCGTCCTCGAGCAGATGCCAGATCGGCCCCTTCGGCCCGAAGCCTGCCGGTGTCGCGATCGGGCTGCCATCGACAAGCGTCATGATGAAGAGTCCGCGCTCGCTGCCCAGCCAGTAGCCGCCCGCACGGCGCGGCGATATCGCGCGAACGAATCCCACATCCTTCAGGCTGAAGAGCTGCCAGCGCTGATCAATGCGGCGAGCGACACCCCCTTCGCTCATCACCGCCCAGGTACCGTCTTTACCGAACGCGATCGAGCGGGCGAAGTAGTCGATGCGCTCGTTCCCGATGGGCAGGGCAGGGCGAAACGCCACGCCGTCGAAGCGACTCAGTCCGACCAGTGTGCCGATCCAGAGAAACCCAGCCTGATCCTCGGTGATGAGATGAACGGATCCATGGTTCAGCCCGTCATCAACGCCCCATTGGGTGAGGCGGAACTGGGTCAGCGGCTTGTCCGGATCGAGCGCGTGCGCGGGCGGCGCCGGAAGTGCCAGAATCGCGGCGAATGCAAGCGTCAATGCAGGAAGCCTGAAGCTCATGGGGTGAGCATACCGGAGCGCCCGGTAGCGAGACCAGCCCTTCATTGCGGGATGCGAATATTCGCTTCCCCCTCGATAGTGTTTGACGTCCAGGTCACGCGCGGGCCGTGCGCCCGGCGCGGTGGACACTTTTCATCGACCTTTTGTGTTGACTGGCGAGATGCCGTCGTCGGTACTTGAGAAACCTGCGTGGTGTCCCGACCCTCCCGCCGCCTGAGCGGATTCGCGGGCTGCGCTATAGTCCCGGCATCTCGTCATCCGATGAAATCTCGCCCATGCGAATATTCGCACTGACCGGTATCGGCCCGGCGGCTGTATTGCTCGTCTTCTCTCTCGCTGCGCACGCGGCGACGGCTCATGGTCCATCCAGCACCCAATCCCTGACGACGCTGTCAGAGCAATCCGGCTTTACCAAGACCGGCCGCCACGCCGAGGTGGACGTGCTCTGCACCGCCTTCGCGAAGAAATATCCACGGTGGGTGAAGTGCCAAAGCTTCGGCACCACGCCGCAGGGCCGCGCCATGCATGTGCTGGTCATTTCCCAGTCTGGTGCGCTGACGCCTGATCGCGCCAAGGCAATGAAGCTGCCGATTACGCTCATGCAGGGCGGCATTCATGCGGGCGAGATCGACGGTAAAGACGCTGGCTTCTGGGCCCTGCGTGAATTGCTGGACGGCAAGCTCATGCCCGGAGCGTTGAAGAACCAGGTCTGGCTCTTCGTCCCCATCTTCAACGTGGATGGCCACGAACGTTTCGGCAAATGGAACCGTCCCAACCAGCGCGGCCCGGAGGAGATGGGCTGGCGCACCACGGCGCAGAACTACAACCTCAATCGCGAATACGTGAAGGCGGATGCGCCAGAGATGCGCGCCATGCATCAGCTCATTGCCGCCTGGGACCCGCTTGCCGTCATCGATCTTCACGTCACCAATGGCGCCAAGTTCGAGCACGACATCGGCATCATTGTGCAGCCCGTCAATGCGGGCGATGGCGAGCTGCAGAAGGCGGGCACGCAGTTCCGCGATGCCGTCGTGGGCTATCTGGCGAAGAACGGCTCCCTGCCGTTGCCGTTTTATCCCTCGTTCATCGAACGTGACAATCCTGCGTCCGGCATTCGCGAGAACGCGACGCCGCCGCCGCGCCTGTCGACTGGCTACTTTTGGCTCAAGAACCGGTTCGGCATGCTGGTCGAAACGCACTCATGGAAAGACTATCCGACACGCGTGAAGGCGACGCGCAATGTCATCGTGTCCGTGCTGGAAGAAATGGCGAAGCACGGCAAGGATTGGCGGAAGCTCGCCGGCGAGGCCGATGCGCGCTCCGCAGCACTGGCGGGCCAGCCGGTGCCGCTCACGTACCAATACACCGCCGACTTCAAGATGATCGATTTCCGCGGCTATGCGTATACCCGCACGCAATCCGAGGTGTCCGGCGCGCTCATGACGCGTTATGACGAAACGAAACCTGAATTGTGGAAGCTCAAACTTTTCGAAGAAGTGACGCCCGATCTGGTGATCACTGCACCCCAGGGCGGCTATGTCGTGCCTGCGCAGCATGCAGAGCGCGTGTCGCGCTGGCTTGCGTTGCATGGCGTACGCTACGTGACGTTGCCGAAGTTGCTGCCCGCTGTTGGCCTGGAGACCTTCCGCACCACCAAGGCAACACCGTCGCCAGTACCTGTGGAAGCGCGCCAACGCATGACGCTCGAAGGCGAGTGGAAGCCGGAGCTCCGTACGATTCCCGCCGGCTCTCTCTTCGTCCCCATCGCGCAGCCCAATGCCCGCATGGCCATGTCGCTGCTGGAGCCCAAGGCACCGGACTCGATGGCAGCCTGGGGCGAGTTCAACCTCGCTTTCGACAAGCGCGAGTACATGGAGCCCTACGTGGCGGAAGAGGTGGCGCGCGAGATGATGACGGCCGATCCGAAATTGGCTGCAGCCTTTGCGCTACGCATTGCGGAGGATTCAGAGTTTGCCAAGAGCCCGGCGGCACGGTTGGAGTTCTTCCACCGACTGCACGCCAGTTGGGATGAGCAGTTCAACCTGTATCCCGTGTTCCGTGTCAGTACGGTGCTGCGCTGAACGGTGCACACCTGACATGTCCGCGATCCGCCACCTCTGCATGCTCGCCCGCTACAACACCTGGGCCAACGTGCTCTTGTTCGATTCGCTGGCGAAGCTGCCTTCGGAAGTGCTGACCACGCAGCATGGCGGCCGAAGCATGTTCTCCGCGCTCGCGCATGCGTGGACGGTCGATCTCATCTGGCAGGCCAATCTTGAAGGGCGGGATCACGGTTTCACTTCACGTGCACCGACCGAGATGCCGACGTTTGCTGAGCTGGCAAAGTCGCGGGCTGCATCTGATCGCTGGAATGAGAATTTTGTGGGTGCACTGACGCAAGGAGCGCATGACGAGGTGGAGAACTTCCGCTTCGTCGGCGGCCGCGAGGCCAGCATGACGCGCGGCGACATGCTGTTGCACGTGGTGAACCACAAGACCTATCACCGGGGTTATGTCGCGCAGATGCTGTACATCGTCGGGCAGAAGCCGCCAACAATGGACCTGCCGGTGTTTCTGCGCGATGCGGCATCGGCGAGCTGAATTCCGGCTTTCTCCACCCTTGCGAATATTCGCAACCACCCCGCCATGATCCGCTTCGGCGCCATGAGCATCATCTTGCTGGTCGGCGCTCTTTACGGCGTGCTGGTGGCGGTGATGCTCGCCGCATCAGCGCGGAACCGCTTGGCCAACCACTTCCTCGCGCTCCTCATCGGCGTGATCGTGGCGCGCATGTTTCCGTACATCATCGGGTATGCGGGCTACTACGATGCCTATCCCTGGCTCAGTTTCGCGCCGTACAACTTCTCGCTGGCGTTCGGGCCGCTGCTGTATCTGTACGTGATCGCGCTGACTCGGCCCGCGTTGCCACCGCGTTGGGGCTGGCACTTTCTGCCGGTCGCGGCGCAGTTCGTTTTCTACTGCGTACTGTTTGCCCAGCCGCTTGAGTTCAAGAACGCCTGGGATACGAACTGGCAGCGGCCCGTTGTGAATCCCATCGAACTTGTTGCCACGTTCCTCTCCATCGGCGCGTATTGGTGGCTCTCGCTGGCGCACTATCGCGGCTATCAGCGTTGGCTGGAGACGCACGTCAGCGACCGCGAGGATCATCATCTGGAGTGGGTGCGTAATTTCCTCATCGCACTGGGGCTGACGCAGGCGCTGTGGATCGGCATGGCAGCGTTTGAAGTGTTCATCGCGGCGCTGGATTATTTCCAGCGCTTTCCGTTCTACGTGTGGCTGACAGTGCTGGTGTACTACCTGGGTACTGAAGGTTATCGCCATGCCTCACGCGAATATTCGCAATGGGTGACCGATGCGCCTGATGCGCCCGAACCCAGACCGGCGGCGGAGCGGGACTGGCGCGCGCAAGCAGAAGCCTGGCGCGCGAGAATGGTGGTAGAAGGTTGGTGGCGCGAGCCTGAGCTCACACTCGCCAGCCTCGCACGCAAGCTGGGCACCAACACCAGCCACTTGTCTCGGGCCATCAACGAAGGACTGGGCCAGAACTTCAACGAGATGGTGAACCGCGAACGGGTGCGCGCCGTGCAGGCGGATATTGCCAACCCGGACGAAGGCCGCGACCTTTTGGAGATCGCGCTGGCCGCAGGGTTCAGTTCCAAGGCCAGCTTCAATCGCAGTTTCAAGACCTACGCCGGCAAGACGCCCAGCGAATTCCGGGAGTCGGTGCGGCGCAAATCCTGAGCGACGTCTCAAATCCTGAATTTCTTCGCCAAATCCGGGGTTTGAGTCGCATCAAATGTTGGGTGATTGCAGCATCCGGTGCAGTTCATTCCCGGAGCTGTCCATGTTTCGTCACATCGCCTTGCTTTGCCTGGCTGTCTGCTTTCACGCTGCCGCGTCATCGCTCCCGCCCATCAAGACCCTGACATCCGCAGAGGCCCGATCCGATATCGCAATGGTCCGGCAGGCCATGGAAGAGATGCATCCCGGCCTCACCCGTTATGCCAGCCGCGCCGAGATCGACGCTGCCTGGGCACGGCTGGACGCTGCGGCGGACAAGCCCATCAGCGAGCTGGATCTCTACCGCGAGATTTCCCTGGCACTCGCCGTCATCCGCTGCGACCACACCAAGGGCGAATATTCGCAAGCGGTGGAGAAGTACCGGCGCGAGCAGCCGACGCATCTGCCTTTCCGCTTGCGGCTGTTTGAAAATGAACACGGCTTGCGCATGTTCGTCGCATCCAGCGACCCCATGCAGCCGCTGCCCTTCGGCGCCGAGATTCTTGAAATCAACGACAAGCACGTCGCAAAGCTGCTCGCCACGCTGGGCCGGGTGGTCGCCATCGACGGCCATACCGAAGCCGTGCGCCGCATCAAGCTGCAGAACGACAGCGATCTCATGGGCAGCGACTTCGATCACTACTGGCCTGCGTTCTTCGGCTTCACATCCACCTGGAAAGTCACGCTGCGTGCCGAGCCGACTGCCCCGGTCAGCACGCGCGAGCTGAAGGCACTCAACTTCACGCAGTGGCTGACTCTGGCCTGGCCTGCCCGCTATCGCGAAGAGTTCTATCAGGGCATTACCTGGCGCATGGTAGGGAAGACCGCCGAGCTGAAGATCAACACCTTCGTGAACTACCGCAATCCGGTGGACGCCGAGGCGCTGCTGTCAGCGTTCTTCCGCAAGGCCAATAGCCGCAAGGTGGAACACCTCATCATCGATCTCCGCGATTCAGGCGGCGGCTCCAACGATGCAGTGCACGCGCTGGCCGAGCATCTTGTCGAACAGCCAGTCACCTGGACGCGCCGCCAGAGCGTGAAGGCGCTCACCGCCGGTGCCTGGGTCCGACACATCGAATGGTGGGATGGCCGCCCCAGCGAATATTCGCTGCCCGCTGCCGACTACGAAAAATCCGCTGATGGCCTGTGGGACCGTAAAGCCCAGCCGCCGCCCATCAAGCCCGCGCCCGACAGATTCGCCGGTCGAGTCACTGTCCTCATCGGCCCCACCAACAATTCCGGCGCCACCATGCTCATCGCGAAGCTGAAGGATCTCGGCCGCGTACGGCTGGTCGGCGAGGCGACTGGCGGCAGCGCAGAGGGCCCGACTGCGGGCAACCTCCTGATGCTGCGTCTGCCCGCGAGCGGCATTCTGGTGCGTGTGCCGCTCATCTTCTCCCGCATGGACATCCGTGCGTTCGAACCCGGTATGGGTGTGGCGCCGGATGTGGAAGTGAAGCAAACGCTGGAAGACTTTCTGGCGGGTAAGGACAGCGTGATGGAGTGGGTGAGGGCGGAGGCGCGGAAGTCATAAGGGACCCGTCGTCCCGGCCCCCGAGCCGGGACCCAGTGTCGTTCGCCGTTGCGTAACTGCGCAAGCATTCTCCTGGCTCACCCCAAACGCCCTTGAGCCTGCACGCTGGTATCGTCCCGCTTTCCCTCTGACCCGCTATGCAAAGCCCATGACACGACGCCTCAACGCCTTCTTTGCTGCCACACTTGCCACGGCACTCTTCGCCACGCTTTTCGCTTCACCCCGCGCGCACGCAGACGCCTCCGCCGTCCGGCAAACCCTCGACACCGCTGCCATTGACGCCGTGATGGCGAAGGAGATGGCCGCACAGAACATCCCCGGCCTGGCGCTGGCGATTGTGTACAAGGGCGAGCTCCGCTACGCGAAGGGCTACGGCAAGGCGGATGTCGAGAATGACATCGCTGTCACGCCGGACACCGTGTTTGCCATCGCCTCGGTGAGCAAGCCGCTGCTGGCACTGGGTGTGGCGCGGCTGGTGGAGCAGGGCAAGCTCGCGTGGTCCGATCCGATCTCCAAACATCTGCCCGGCACGCCCGAGACCTGGCGCGGCGTCACGCTGGCGCATCTCGCCAATCACACGTCCGGCATCGTGCGCGAGTCGCCCGCGTTCGACGGCGAGAAGATCAAGGCTGATTTCGAACTCATCGGCGCCGCATATCCGGTGCCGCTCGCATTTCCCATCGGCACCAAGATGCAGTATTGCAACATCTGCTACTTCTCGCTGGCGGAGGTCATCACCCGCACAGCCAATGAACCCTGGCCGCAATACATGGGTCGCGAGCTATTCCAGCGCGCAGGCATGAAGGACACGCGCACCACATCGGTCCGCGATCTCGTGCCGCGCCGCGCAGCATCGTATGAATGGAAGGACGGTCGCCACTTCAACGTGCGCGAATACATCGCCGTGCGTCCCAGCGGCGCATTCCTGTCCACGGTTAACGACCTCGCACGGTTCGAGACCGCGCTGCACGGCGGCAAGATCGTGAACCCGGCGTTGCTCAAGCTGGCCGAGACGCCCGCGCGCCTCAACGACGGCAGCGTTGGCAAGATGAGCCCGACGTCACTGGGCTACGGGCTGGGTTGGGAGATCAGCGAGCAGGACGGTCGCCGTCGCTTGGCTCACGGCGGCTCACTGGCAGGATTCCGAACCATGTATGCGCGCTATCCGGACCAAGGCTGGGCCGTCATCATCCTGGCCAACAGCACCAGCGCCCGCCCGAACGCGCTGGAAGCTGCAGTCGCCAATCTGCTACCCAAGCCCTGACTTCGCGGTTTCATCGCACGGGGATTGCAGGAACCTGCAACCCGCTGCATCATCCAATCCATCGCGCCACCCCGCCACCCCATCCACGCAGCAGGGGCCGGCGTGGCCCTTCAATCCTGATGGAGGCTCTGCAGATGAAAGTGTTGATGATCTTCGTTCTCTGGTGCGTACTCTTCGTCCTCGCCTGGCCCGTCGCCATCCTGGCGCTGATCCTCGCCCCCATCGTCTGGCTGCTTTCGATCCCGTTCCGCATATTCGGTGCGGTGCTGGAAGGCATCTTCGCGCTGCTGAAGGCCATTCTCATGCTGCCCGCGCGGGCACTGGGGCATCGCGGCTGAGGTGGGTGCGCTGGGTTGCCTGGTGATGATGGACAGGTCGGTGTTTACTGATTTGGAGGTAACCGAGTTGCTGGGTTGCCGGATTGGTGCACTGCGGAGCACGTAATGGAGGACGCGATTGATGGCGCGGCTTGTTATTACTGTACATAGATACAGCAATTGCGAATATTCGCATACGGATCAGTTCATTACGCGAATTTCAGGCGGTTTGATAACCCGCGTTTTGGGTGGTTATCATGCGTCTTTGCGTGATATATCTAGTTGGGCTTAAGAGTGTATGAGCGCTGATTCCGTCATCGTCTTCTACGGAGCACAGGTGGCCCTAAGCGAGGAAGAAGCAGAGGCCTGCGAGTCCCGCACGCATCCCCTGATGAAAGCGGCGCGCGAATCGCGTCTCGACAGTTACTGGGCCGATTTCATCCCCGAGGACCGGCACGGTCATGAGCTTCTTGTCGGTCGACGGTTTGGCGTCTTTGGGATCGAGGATAGCCTAGAGGCACATGTTGAGAAGGGCACGGTCACGCTTATGATGGAGGAGGTTGATGTCTTCTTGTCGCGAGTCGGGATTCCCAGTCCAGGCAAGTTGATTGTGAGGTTCCGCCAAGACCTATGAAACAAGAGCCCAACAAAATCACTGGAGCGAAAGCGGGCGGGCCACTTCAGTTGGCGATTCGGTCGCGTTGGGCCGCCCGCTTCGCTCAGTTCTGGCGTTAGCCCTCAAAGGATCGCCGTGGTTTCTGAAATCGTCATCGCGTGGCTACCTCTTACGGTTATCGTGGTCGTCTGGGTCGCCTTCGCCATTTACGCTTCGCGCAAGCAAAAACGGATAACCTCAGCTCCGCTTGGCGAGGTGCGAGGACCGATCGACACTGTTTCGGTAGTCCGCGGTGCTGACCCGACCGCCATCCTTCGTCGTTACACAGTGCTACTTGACGGTGTTCCAGTCGGAAAAATCGGGGCGGGCGAAGTAAAACATTTTCCGCTAGCGACGGGACGCCACACGATTTCGGTGAAAATTGATTGGTGTGAGTCAGCGCCCTTCGCTATCGAGAAGCAACCCAATTCAAATCTTGTATTGCGGTGTGGTGCACAGTTCAACGACTGGCGCTGTTGGGTCATGCCATTCATTCGTCCACGTCAATACATCTATGTTTCCCATGAGGGCTAACACGTCGGTCAGAGTCGCTCCCTTCGGTCGCTGGACGGCGCAAAAGCGCGCCGCCTTTTACCTTGGTCGTTATGCCCCTAGATCGAGGTTTTCCAAATGAAGTATGAGTGGGACACAGCAAAGGCTGCAGCCAATCTCAGCAAACATGGCGTGTCATTTGATGAGGGGGCCACGGTATTTCTTGATTAACTGGCCTTGTCCGGTCCCGATCCTGACCACTCGTCGGGCGAGGCCCGGTATATTACGTTTGGGATTTCAAGTCTCGGTCGATTGCTTGCGGTGTCGCATACTCATCGCCGCGGCGGTATTCGCCTCATCAGCGTTCGGCGCGTCACTCGCGCGGAAAGGAAGCTATATGAAGAAGGTTAAGGACGAAATGAGGCCTGAGTACAAGCGATCAGACTTCACTAGGTTGGAGCGCGGCAAGTTCTATACCGAGGCGGCAAGGGGGACATCGGTAGCTTTGCTCGATCCAGACATTGCAAAGGCCTTTCCAACTTCCGAGGCTGTGAATGAGGCACTGCATGGCTTGCTTTCGCTCACGGAGAAAACTGCTCGCATAACAGGCCGCTCAAAACGTACTCCCCGAAAGCGGGTCGCCGTTTAGCTTCGTCGTTAAACATCTATGTCACCGCGAGTGATCTTTGTGGATATTGACGACACCATGGTGCGGTCTGTGGGCGTAAAGCGCATTCCAATGCCAGCGGTGATTGAGCAAGTGCGGAGGCTCAAAGCAGAGGGTGCAACTTTGTATCTTTGGAGTTCCGGCGGTGCTGAATACTGCAAGACGACTGCGGTCGAGCTTGGTATCACCGATTGCTTCGAAGGCTTCCTGCCCAAGCCCACGGTGTACATAGACGACCAGCCTGTACATGAGTGGCGGTTTTGCAAGCACTTCTATCCGTCACAGGCGGAGAGTGTTTAACATGCCGATCGACACGAAACCACAACAGCAGGAGGCGGCTTCGCCGCAAAGTGTTGTGGCCCGGTCATCTCTACGTTATGCACTATGAGCACAAATGACCTGGAGTACATATCTCGATCAGACAATTTTTCAGTTGTCTGCATGCCCGGTGAAACTAAGCCGTCGCTGGTGTTGAGCTCGAAGTCCGTCGCCGACCTGCTCGTTGTTTGGCGCGCCGCGAGCATGAGAGCCAAATCACTTCATCCTGACGTACTCGCAGATGCAGTCGCGGAATTGTGCAGCTCTCTTGAATCCGCACTAAAGTCCTACGAGCGAGAATCAACCGACTGGTGGGCCAAGCAGCCATTGCCTCCGGAGTACCAGCAAGCGATGGCGGAATTGGCGGCGGCACGAAAACTCTTGGAGGGCTTTGATTTTGACCCAGAGGATGGGCCACGCCGTGCATAACTCGTCAGTCAAAATCGCTCCCTTTGGTCGCTGGACGGCGCAAAAGCGCGCCGCCTTTTACCTTGGTCGTTATGCCTCAACTTTCTCGCGCCGTGGAATAATAGTGCATGGAATTTGAAAACGATCCAGTTAAGGCCGCATCCAACCTCAAGAAGCACAAAGTCAGCTTCGAGGAAGCGGCGTCTGTCTTTGGTGACCCGATGGCGTACACGTTTGCCGATCCCGACCATTCAATCGGCGAAGAACGTTGGCTTATGTTTGGCCAATCGCGCATGACTCGCTTACTTGCCGTTGTTTTTGCTCACCGGCGCGGAAAATATCGCATTGTCAGTGCACGTTTGGCGACACGACACGAAAGGAAAACATATGAAGAAGGCTGAAGAGATGCGCGCTGAATACCGGCGCGAAGACCTTGGAAAAGGTGTGCGTGGTAAGCACTACGAGGAATTCAAGAAGGGAAGCAACCTCGTCTTATTGACGCCTGAATTGTCCAAGATTTTTCCCACGAATGAAGCTGTAAATGCTGCATTGAGTTCACTTGTTGGCGTCGCGCGTTCTGCGACAGGCCTAACATCGCGCTCAACCGGACGCACCACAAAACGGCGCGCCGCATAGCTTAGACGTTAGGCATCACAAAAGACCTTCTTCGCGCCACTACCGAAATGGAATATAGCCTTGACCTCACAGACGAAGCCGACGAGGAAGTGCGCAAACAGATCGTAGCGCCGCTGGTCGAGTACAACATCTCGAAAGCCGGCGCGAGCAACGGCCGACCATTAGTCATCGCGTTACGTGGCTCATCAAACACAATCATCGGCGGGTTGTGGGGCAACACCGGATTTCAGTGGCTCTTCACTCAACTCCTGGTCGTTCCGGAGAATCTTCGCGGCCGTGGCGTGGGAAGGCAGCTCATGCGTATGGCTGAAGCGGAGGCCGAGGGTCGAGGCTGCCATGGAGCATGGCTCGACACGTTCGAGTTTCAAGCCAGAGGCTTCTACGAGCGGCTTGGGTACGAGTGTTTTGCGCAACTACCTGATTACCCATCGGGTTTCTCGCGCTACTTCATGAAGAAAACGCTCGTACCGTCCGCCGGGTGACAAGCAATAGTGGGGTAGGCCAGTTATCGCTGCCAGAAAGAGGGCTATGCCAATCAAGGCCAGGGTCGAAATTCCTGAGAAATGCGAGCCTGGCCCATTAAACCTTCTCAGTTGTTGCGAATATTCGCATATGGATCAGATCATTACGCGCATTTTTGGCGGTTTGATAACCCGCGTTTTGGGTGGTTATCATGCGTCTTTGCGTGATAAATCTAGTTAGCCAAATCTATAAGGTCTCTTATGATTCGATACTTTGCTCTTCTTATATCTCTCCTGTTCATGCCACTTGGAGCAATGGCCGATACATTGAAGTCGGAGGCTGAAGCAAAACAATTGGCGGAGAAAGTAATGGCGCAGGTTGCCAAAAGTGATCTCACAAGCGCCTTCGCGCTGATGAAACCTTATGTAGTAATTCCGGACTCTGAGTTTCAAGGGCTAGCCCTACAAACCAAATCGCAACGCGATCAATTCGGCGTTCGATACGGAAAGTCAGTTGGCTATGAGTTCATTAGCGAAAAGAAGGCCGGTCAATCAATTCTTCGGCTTGTCTACGTTGAAAAGACATCAAAGCATGCGTTGCCGTGGATGTTCGTCTTCTACAACACACAAAGCGGCTGGGTGCTCAACAGTTTCTGGTGGAATGACCAAATTCAAAACCTGTTTCAGTAGCCATTTGGCTAACCCGGCAGTCGAGAGGGACGGCCACAAGCTGCGCTTGTGGTTCCCTCCGCTTCGCTCCGGCCGCCCTTCACTTCTACGTTGGCAACAATGGGAGACAGTTGCTGTCCCCGATTACTTCTGCCCGATTACTCCTCAAAAGGACATTCATGAAGTTGTTCGCCATCGCACTTTGTATGCTTTCTCTCGCAGGTTGCGCTGCCCAGCCACCTGCTCCACCTGTGTCAACTGTTGCGGTTGCACCAGCGGATAGCCGCCAGCTGGTTGGCCGATGGATCGTCGACCTGCGCGCGACACCGGATGCAGCGGCGTACACGCAGCCCTTCATCATTACGGCAGTCGATGTCGAGAAACGAAGCATCGCTGGCAGCTTCTACAACTCGATGATTTCCTGGTCTCGGATCAACACGGCCTGGAACAAGGTAGTGGTGACGTTTGTCACCAGCGATGGGCAGGGTGACTATGTGCACACAGCGACGCTGGAAGACGGCAAGCTCAATGGCACCAGCACGGCAAGACACCGCAACATGCTGGTGCCCTGGACGGCCGCGCGCGAGAAATAGCGGGTGTCTTGCTGCTATCCGGTTTAGCTCCAGCGCAAGCACCAGGAAGTCCGCTGCTGGCACATTTGTGCCACCGCGTTCGTGCCACGCCGCAGGCCGGAATGTTCGTTCAGCGTTCCGGCTTGCGTGGCTTCGCCATCACGAATTCGCGCCTGATGACAGGCTTTGCGGCCGGATCGACATAGCCTTCGGCAATGATGATGCCGCGCGCATCGTCGGGGAGCACCACAACCTGTTTGCCACCCCCGGCCCGTGGGGTGAGCGCATGAAAGCCGATGTCATCCGGCCACGTTGGCGGCCCGCTGCTGCCGGGCTGGCGCGAACTGGTGGGTTCCGGGCGCTCGGCCGCACCCATGGTGGAGAACAGGAACGAGATCAACTCGGATGGCGTCCCGGTTTCGAAGGTGGCCGAATACATGGAGCGGTTGATGTAGCGCGATGACGAGAGGTAGCCCACGACGGCAACAGCCTGTTCGAGATCAGCCGGTGCCGATGCGGGCCGCGAGCAGGCGGCAGAGAGCAGGAGGGTGATGAGCGCGATGACGTGGCGTCGATGCATGTGAATCTCCCCGGGGCTGGTTGAGATCGTTTGCCTGGCTGGTTACCGCTGCGTCGGATGCCCCACTGGACAGCCAGGTGACCGCGGTGACACGCCGCACGTGGTCCAGTGGTGCCCCCAGTGTAGCGACGATCCTTGGCGACGTGCAAGGCGGTCTAAAGGTTGCCCGGACCATGCCAATCGATGCTTTCAGGCTGCCGCCCGTGATGAATTCACGATTTGCCAGTTTCGGTACCCGTCAGTTCAGTGGGCCATGACGTGGCGTTGGCATGACGAGGCATGATTCACATTTGCTGCCGTGACGGCAACGCGGGAGACGGCGAGGCGGGCTGGCACCAGAATGAAAAAGTGGCGGCGCGATGTGCATCGCCCGCCACTTCTGTTTCACACGCTGCCGAAGACTGCCTCGGCAGAAACGCTCAGGCGCCTTTCTTGCCGATCGCTGCGCCAGCACGCGCCTTCGATTCCTGCCTGCCCAGCTCCTCGGCCGTCAACTTCACCTTCTTGACTTTCTTGACCGTCTCGGCCTTGACCTTCTCGACCTTCGGCGCCTTTTCCTTCTTCACTTTTTCTTTCTTGACGACAGGTCCCTTGAGGGCTTGCTTGGCCAGTCGCTTTGCCTCTTTTTCAGCGCCTTCAATGCGCTTCTTGGTGCTTTGATTCTTGCGTCTCGCCTTGAGCATCTTTGCATGGGTCATGCGGTTCTCCAGTTTGCAGTGGTCAATTTGGTGCCGAAGTGTGAGCCAAAACGCCCTTTTTTGCTTTCCGGCCCTTGGATCATCTGGTGTTGTGGGGCATTCGGGTACCGCTAAGCGGATACCAGCACGCCCTTCCAGAACGCCACGCGTCCGCGAATCTGTACGGCTGCTTCGCTCGGTGCCGCGTAGTACCAGACGGCATCCTTGTTCTCCGAATCGCCCACTTTGATGGAGTAGTAGTTGGCAGTGCCTTTCCAACTGCACTGGGTGGTCGTCGAGCTGGGTACGAGCAACTCGCGTTGCACGGACTCGATGGGGAAATAGTGGTTGCCGTCCACGACGACGGTGTCGGGGGATTCCGCGATGACTGTGTTTTGCCAGACTGCTTTCATGTCGACTCCTTTGATTGCTGCGGGGTGAAGCACGTGTGCAGTATCCGCGATTGGGATTTTGCCAGCACCCGTGGTGTTACGAGGCCAGCGCGAATATTCGCCATCCCGTTGGCGAAAGCAGGGAGAATTGGAATTTTCCTCACATCGCCCACAAGCCATGCGCACACTGCAGCACATTCGCGAATCCCTCATTGCTCGCACCCTCACGTCGTCCGAACTGGTTCGGGAGTGTCTCGACCGCATCGCGGCACCAGAGGGCGAGGGTGCCCGTGCCTTCATCCGGGTGCATGCGGACTCTGCCATGACGCAAGCAGGCGGAGCAAAGCCGGCCCACGGGTTGCTCGCAGGCATCCCGATCTCGATCAAGGATCTGTTCGACCTGCGCGGTGAGGTGACCTCGGCAGGGTCGAGGCTATTGGCCTCTGCGCCGCCCGCGGCAGAGGATGCGCCTGCCATGGCGCGTCTGCGCGCGGCGGGTGCCATCTTCATAGGCCGCACCAACATGACCGAGTTTGCCTACGGCGGGCATGGCATCAACGCGCACTACGGCACGCCGCTGAATCCCTGGGATCGGGCGAATGCGCGCATCCCCGGCGGTTCCACCTCCGGCGGTGCGGTAAGCGTCACCGACGGCATGGCCGCCGCCACCATCGGCTCCGACACGGGCGGCTCCGTGCGCATTCCGGCAGCCTTGTGCGGCATCACCGGATTCAAGCCCACGCAGGCACGGATTCCGCTGGAGGGTGCCTTCCCGTTGTCCTTCACCCGCGATTCCATTGGCCCGCTGGCGCCGTCCGTGAGCTGCTGCGTGCTGCTCGATCGCATCATGGCGGGTGACACCTGGGAGCTGCCCTTCAGCCCTGCGAATATTCGCAGTCTCAAGCTCGGTGTGCCGACCGACATCCTGCTCGATGGATTGGATGCGGAGGTTGCCGACGCGTTCCAGCGAACGCTCTCCGCGCTCTCCGCAGCGGGCGCCACGATCACGGAGTTTCGCTTTCCCGAGCTCATGGAGGAGGCCGAGGGCAGCACCCGCGCCAACTTCTCTGCCGTGGAGGCCTACACGCTGCATCGGGAGCGCCTCGCGAATCATTACGATGCGTTCGACCCCATGGTGGCGAAGCGGCTGATGCTGGGCGCAAACATGCTGGCGGCAGACTATGTCGAACTGCTCCAGCTGCGGACCCGCATCATCAACTCGTCGCGGCCAAGGACGATCACCTTCGATGCAGTGCTCTCACCCACTGTGCCTATCGTGGCGCCTACGCTGGCTGCGTTCCGTGCGAGCGAGGCGGAGTTCTTGCGTCTTACTGGCCTGGTGCTTCGAAACACCGCGCCATTCAATGTGCTGGATCGACCAGCGTTCTCGCTGCCCTGTCATCGACAGGGTGAGGCGCCGGTGGGGCTGCAGGTGATCGGGCAGCGTGGCGGTGATGCGAGGCTGGCGGAGGTAGCGCTGGGGATTGAGGCGGCGTTGGCCGGACGCGGCTGAATCCAGCCCGACATCAGCATCCCTAGCGCCGACCCGCCTTCACGAAGTCGATCGAGGTCTGGAACAGCTCAAGGTCCTTCGCGTAGTCCGCAGCATCTTCGCGATTGATCTGAATCCACTCGCGCGTGCTGGCCAAGCCGCCCGGGCTGAAAGGCCCGACGTTGGCCCGGGAGAATTGCAGCTCGGTCGCCGTGGCCATGGGCAGGCGCAGGCCAATGCCGCCAGCACTGAGGCAGGCGAACATCTTGTCAGCGACGATGTAGGCATCGAGGCCATTGATCTTGCGTGCCGTGACACCCGGCAGCTTCAGCAGCAGGGCGTCGATGAGTGATTTGCGGTCCGGTGCGGGATCAGGTGTCACGTGAGCGGCTGAAGGCGAGTGGATGGGCTCCCGATTGAATCACAAGAGGGCGCACCGTGCATCCGCGAGGGGCTCGTCGGCCGGCTGTCGGCGTTGTCGACTCCCCCAGACTCGGCTGGCGCTGGCTATACTCGCGTCTTCGTGCAGTGCCTCAAAGCCTCCATTGCCCACATCGCGCCCGCACCTTTCCCGTTCAACTGATTCCGGTACCCGCCATGACCGACACCCCCGCTACCCCCGACACCACTCAGCCGCTCACACCTTCCCCGCGCCCGGACCTGCCTGACCGGCTGTCTGTCGACCCGAAGAGCCCCCATCATGTCGCCGCTGTACTGGAGCACGAAGTCGGCATCCGCCTCAACGGCCGGGAGCGCCATGACGTGGAGGAGTACTGCATCAGCGAAGGCTGGGTGCGCGTGCCCGTCGGCAAGGCCGTCGACCGCAAAGGCAAGCCGCTCTTGATCAAGGTGATGGGGGCTGTCGAAGCGTTTTATCGCTGAGCGCGGGTCGGCAATCAACAACGCCGTGCCTTGCGTCAATCCTTCGATACCGCAGCCCTTCGGCCATCGCCCTTCCCCCTTCGCCCATCCCTCTTCCCCCTTCCCCCTTCCCTCTTCCCCCTTCGCCCACCGCATGTGCGCCCACTACGAAACTCCGGAACAGATTGAGCAGGGTCGCGTCTGGAACTATCTGCCGCCCAATCCACTTGGCACTCTTGGCACCATTGGCCCGCTGGGCATGGCGCCCACCTGGAAGCGTGATGCCTTCCCGACAGACACCGGGCCGCTGGTGCGCCGGCATCACGAGACAGACAAGCCTGAGCTCGCCGTGGGCCGATTCGGTCTCGTGCCCCACTGGGTCAAGCCCGCAGACCTGAAGAAGGCCGGGCGCGGCACGTACAACGCGCGCACTGAAACCGTCAATGAGAAGCCTTCGTTCCGCACGGCGTGGAAGTTTCGCAACTGGGCCATCATTCCGGCCGCCGCGATCTACGAGCCCTGCTACGAGACCGGGCGTGCCGTCCCCTGGCGCATCAGCCGTGCAGACGGCGAAGCGCTCGCCATCGCGGGTATCCGCTGGGCCTGGCGCAACAGCGACACCGAAGAGATCATCGAGTCGTTTTCCATGCTCACCATCAATGCCGACGAGCATCCGCTCATGCGCCGCTTCCACGCGCCGGACGATGAGAAGCGCATGGTCGTCATGCTGGAAGATGATCAGCACGAGGCCTGGCTCAACGCCTCGCACGACGAGGCACGCACCTTCTTCTGCCAGTATGCCGCCGAGAATCTGGTTGCCTCTGCGGCATCCCTGCCACCGAGACGTCCAGCGCGGCCAGCGACAGGGGCGCTGGATCTGGGAGGCTGAGTCGGAGTCTTTCTGCTGCGAATCACCACCTGCGAATATTCGCAAGCAGGACAAGCTGAAAGTTCCACCGGGGCCGGGCGACTCATGGAGGGTGAAGCAATCACCATCGACCAGGAGCGTCCCGTGCCCGATAACTCGCATCGAATATTCCGCCTTGCACTGCTTGTCACCCTGATGTCCGCCTTGCCTGCGTTGCCTGCACTGGCCCAAGGCGCAGTGTGTGAGGCCCGCAGCGGCACACATCGCAACCCGGTCATCGAGCTGTATACCTCGGAGGGCTGCAGCTCGTGCCCGCCGGCAGATCGTTGGCTTTCCGCGTTCACTCGCCTGCCGACGGGCGAACTGCTGCAGCCTGTCGTCATGGCTTTTCATGTGAGCTACTGGGACTACATCGGCTGGGTTGATCGCTTTGCCACACCGGCCTTCAACGAGCGTCAGCGGGCACAGGCGCGTCAGGACGGGCGCGGCAACATCTACACGCCGCAAGTCGTGCGCGATGGGGCGGACTGGCCGCGCTGGTTCGGCCGCAATGCCCGCGAGTTCAGCGCGCCGACCGGACCGCTGCCGTTTGCCGGGGCATCGATTCTGCTGCGTCGCAATGCAGAAGGCGCTTTCCAGGCCGCGATCACGCCAGTCGATCCGTCCACCCGTTGGCGCGCCTTCTGGACCGTCACCGAAGATGGCCATGCGAGCAAGGTCAAGTCTGGTGAGAACAAGGGAGAGACCCTCAGCCATGACTTCGTCGTGAGGCACTACCTGCCGGTGGCTGCACAAAGCGGTCCGGCCCGGCTCGCCTGGCTGCCGCCCCAGGGCGAGGCGGGCTTCACTCGGCGCGTGAATCTGGTCGTCACCGATGACAACACGGGTAAGCCACTGCAGGCGCTGGCACTCCGTTGCAGCGGCTGACGCGGCATACAGCACCAATATGAAAATTTGCTGAGAGGCCCGGTTTCCGATCTTTGGGCACAATTCAGCCTTCGTCTTTCGAAAGCTGATTGTGCAGAAGCCGTTCAAAGCCGCTTCCCTGGCCTTCACCAGCATCTGTCTCATCAGCCTGTTGTTGACCGGCTGTGCCATGCCGCCTACCCGCCTGACCGCCCAGTCTGCATCCGCCGTAACACCGGATGCCGCGTTTCAGCGCCATGTCGATACGGTGCTCGACGAAATGTTTCAGGCTTTCCCTGAGTACGCCATGCAGGAGGGCAACTACCGGTACGCTGAGCTGATGACGGTGCCGGATGCGGCACAACGTCAACGCGACATCGAGTTTTACAAGCGTCAGCTTGACCTGCTGTCAAGCATTGATCCAGCCAGACTCTCCGTGTCAAACCGGATCGATCATGAGCTGATGCGGAACCGCTTTGCATTCGAGCGCTGGCACATCGAGACCTTCAAGTCCTGGCAGTGGCAGCCGTCCAGCTACAACGTCGGCAGCGACTTCGGCGTACTCATCAACACCGAATTTGCGCCATTGGAGACGCGGCTGCGCCACGTGATCACCCGGCTTGAGAAAGTACCTGCGTACTACGCGGCAGCCAAGGCAGCCATCGACAATCCAACGCTTCAGCACACCCAGCTTGCGCTTATCCAGAGCCGCGGTGCATTGCGAATATTCGGAGAGGACCTGGAGAAGAAAGTTGCAGCCTCTGCACTGGATGCGAAGGAGAAGACGCTCTTCGCCGAACGCAATGCCGCTGCAAAGGCTTCTCTCAACGGCTACATCGACCATCTGACCGCGCTGGAGACAAAGCTGAAGCTGGGCGGCGCCCGCAGCTTCCGCATCGGCAAGGACCTTTACGCGCAGAAGTTCGCCTTCGACATCCAGTCATCGTTCACCGTCGAACAGTTGCACCAGCGCGCCATGCAGGAGAAGGCTACGCTGCATGACGCGATGGAGAAGCTTGCACGCCAGCTCTGGCCGAAGTGGATGGCCGGGAAGCCCATGCCGGCAGACCGGCTGGAGATGATCCGCGCCGTACTGGACGAGCTCTCGAAGCGTCACACCACACGCGAAAAATTCGTCGACACCATCCGCAACCAGATTCCTGCGCTGGAAGAATTCGTGCGCGAGAAGGATCTGGTGGACCAGGATCCGACCCGGCCGCTGGTCGTGCGCGAAACACCGCCTTACATGCGCGGCGGCGGCGCGGGCGCATCCATCAGCGCGCCTGGCCCGTTCGATCCGACAGCCAACACCTATTACAACGTGACGCCGCTTGACCACTTCAGCGACGCGCAGGCGGTGTCGTTCCTGCGTGAGTACAACGACTGGACGTTGCAGATACTCAACATCCACGAAGCGATTCCCGGTCACTACACCCAGCTCATGCACGCCAACAAGTCGAAGAGTCTGGTGAAGTCGCTCTTCGGCAACGGTGCCATGATCGAGGGCTGGGCGGTCTTCAGCGAAAAGGTGATGCTGGATGCAGGCTATGACAATGGCTCACCCGAGATATGGCTATCGTGGATGAAGTGGAATCTGCGCTCTGTGCTGAACACCATTCTGGATATCGAAATCCAGACCATGAATCTTGAGCGGGACGAGGCCTTGCGTTACATGATCCGCGAGGCCTTCCAGCAGGAGACGGAAGCCACCGAGAAATGGCGCCGGGCCACGTTCTCGCAGGTGCAGCTCACCAGCTACTTTGCAGGCTATGCGGAAATCACTGCCTTGCGTGACGAGATGCGCGCAAAGCAGGGTGGGAAGTTCTCGGTCAAGGGATTCAACAACCAGTTCCTGTCCCATGGCAACGCGCCGGTAAAATTCATCGCGGAACTGATGCGAAACCAGCAGTGACGGATTTGCAGTCGCAACAACGCTTCTGTGCGGTGCGACGAGGCGCAAACGCTTTGCAGTTGCAAGATACCGTTCGTGTTCAAGACGTCAATTCACAAGGGGAGTGAGATGCAATACAGATTTCAAGCATGTTTTGGCAAGGCGCTAGTGACGGCACTGTGTCTTTTTGTCGGCCTTTTTGCCGGTCTTTTTGCCAGTCTTGTGCAGGCATCATCTGCGGGCACCTGGAAGGCGGAGCTGGCGAAGAACGGGAACCGCTACCTGACCTGGTCCGCATCGGTCCCCATGTTGGGGAAGCCCACGAAAGTGGATCTCGCCTTTCAATGCAATCCCAAGAGCGTGAAAGATGTCCACGGCACGATTGGCTTTGATCTTTATCTGACCGGCGTGGCCGCATTGAAGCCGTTTGCCTTCGACAAGTTTGAGGGCCCGGATGCCACGGCGGGGCAGGACGGACGCCAGGCGATGGTGCTGACGGTTACGCGAAAGGGCAAGGCACCGCTCGTGATCAAGCTGACGCCCAATGGCGGCATACCCGATGACGGGAAGTTCGCGTTCAGCATGGCAGACATGAGCAAGCTTGCGAAGAGCGACTCCAGAACCCTGTTGAACGCACTCGCCAGTGATGATGCGGAGTCTTTTCAGGTCAGCATTACCGATCCGACGAATGCGAAGCTCAAGCTGGAAGTCACGGTTCCGGTAGCAGGCAAGCAGGCAGACTTTCGTACGCTCATGACGGGTTTGAAGTAACCGACCGCTCCAGGCAATCTGAAAACGCCATGCCCGGCCCCTCCAAGCGATGGCTGTTCTGGATCGTCATTTTCGGCGTCATCGGCTTCATTGGTACGAGGCAATACAACGCCGATGAATATCCTGATGCCTGGCCCAAACCGGCGCTCATTCCGGGCTCTTTCATGGGTTGTCCGAACTTCAGCGGTGAGTATGACAACGCCAACGACAGCATTCCCCGCCTGCTCACCCACCAGCCCATTTGGGAGAAGGGCATGCGCGGCTGGTTCGAGCACAAGGCCATCGTCACGCAGGCACCGGACGACAGCTGGATCAAGATCAGCTTCGAGCTGAACGAGCGCGGGCTGGTCGAGCATCGCGAACATGTCATGAAGTACGGCAGGGGCTGGCCCTCCGGTCACTTCCATCCCGTCACGCTCAAGAAGGGGGACCACTACGACTGCGGCATGCGCTGGTTCGAGCTTGACGTGCTGCCCGATGTGGACCTGACCGAGACAGGCAATGGCAAAGTGCGCATGAGTCTCGATCGGCACGGCAATCTCATCGCTGCCTATGTCAAAAAAGAATGGACCAGCTTCGGCATATTCTTCGGCCAATCCATCGGCCCGAGCTGGCAGCATGACAAGACCCGCTGGGTGCGCTGGACCAAACGCCCCAAGGGTGCGGACGAGGCGCTGAAAGCGTTGCAGACGCTCGAAGTGGTTCGGCAAAAGCACTTTCGAGCCTACGGGGCAAAGCGCCTCATCGGCATCGGCAACTTCATGGGCCGCGACATGTGTGTACGGGTGTGGGACAACGCAGCACCCAACCCCGACGCCCCCGAAGCCAGCATTCGCAACTCGGAGGGCATCATCGGTGAACGCAAGCGCTTGCCCGATGGCAGCCTCGTGCTGGATCTGCCGTGTCCAGAAGGCTGGGAGTGGTTCAAGCCCACGCAGTTGACCAACTACTTCCTGCGTACGATTGAGCCGATGACCGCTCAGTACAAGATGGCCTGGTTTCCCTTGAAGGAGCCGGGTGCCAAGCCGACCGAGCGCGATCTGGATGATCTGGACGCGCTGCCCGATCCGCCCAGGGAATAGCGGCTGGGGAACATAGCCGTCGGTGAGCAGTTCGCGGGATTACCCTGAAACGCACTATCGTCCTGCCCCACGCCTGGGTATGGGAATCGGTTTTACTTAAGGGAATGCCGCTTCCGTCCTGCCGCAACACGTATCACAGTCCTCGCGAGCCCCGATTGTTCTCCTTGTGAACGCCCGCTACAGTTTTCAGTGGCGCATTCACCATGAACGGGGGTATCAAAATGAGGAGTTACCTCAGAGCTGGACACCACCATCCACAGGCTTCCAGGGTGGCAGCATTGTTGCTGTTCGTTGTCTTCACATTCACGCCGGCTGCGGCACAAATCAGGCTGGGTATCGCTGGTCCGCTGGAGGGCAAGAACGCGGGCTCCATGCTGGAGGTGGTCAAGGGCGCGCAGATTTACATCGACCAGATCAACGCCAATGGCGGCGTCAATGGTCAGAAAATTTTGATTGTTGCGCGTGATGACAACTTCGAAGTGGCCAAAACCGTGGCGGTGGTCACCCGCCTCATCGAAGAGGACAACGTGGTCGGTCTGATGCTGGTACGTGGCACGCCACACAACCAGGCCATCCTGCCCTTGATCGAGAAACACAGGGTCCCGCTCATCGGGCCATCCACCGGTGCATTGATGTTCCATGATCCGGTGAATCGCTACGTGTTCAACGTCCGCACCACCTATCAACTGGAGGCGGAGAAACTGGTCGCACTGCTGAAGACGACCGGCATGCATCGCATTGCCGTACTCAACGTGGCCGATGGTTTCGGCCGCGACGTGCTGAAGGGTCTCAACAATGGTTTCGCAAAGCAGAACCTGCAGCCCGCAGTGGAGCTGGAGTTCGACCGTAATGCAGCCACCAAGGACAACACCGACTTCATGAAACCAGTCCTGGACAAGCTGGTGAAAAGCGATCCGCAAGTCGTCGTTGTCGTCGGTGCGGGCCTGGCAGTGAAGAATGCCATCGTCGCGCTGCGCAGTGCCGGGTCGGAAGCCCGGATTGCGACCGTATCCAACAATGCCTCGACTGCATTCATCAAGATGCTCGACAAGCACGCGCGTGGTGTCATTGTGAGCCAGGTGTTTCCTGACGAGAAGAGTCTCGCCCAGCCTTTCGTGCGCGAGGCCCACATGGCCGCATTCAAGAACAAGGTTTCGCTGACGCAAGGCATGCTCGAAGGCTTCGCCGCCGCGAAAGTTACCGTGCGCGGCCTGCGCGGTGCCGGAACGCCAGCGACGCGTGCAGGCTTGCAGCGGGCGCTGGATAGCCTTGGTGCCTTCGATCTCGGTGAACTGGTCATCAACTTTTCACCCACCGACCACACAGGGCTGGACTTGACCGACCTGTCCATCATCACGCGCGACCAGACTTTCCTGCGCTGACTTTCGCGGTGGGCGGGATTTTCTGATCCCGCTGCTCGCCCTGCATTGCGAATATTCGCAATGCAGGGCGAGCAGGGCGTGTGCTCGTGCATGGACGCTGTTCCCTCTGCCTTTCCCTTTCCCTTTCCCTTTCCCTCTCCCGCTCCTTCATCCAGCGGACGGGCCCGCACGCGGAAGGGTTTCTGGTACATTTCCGGCCTTCCTGCCGCCATCGGCGGCGCATCTCAACTGCCGTGCGGATTTCCACGCGTTTCTCTTGCCCATGAACCTCCATCACAATCTCTTCCCCGGCCAGGCAATCAAGGGTGGCCTCAACCTTCTGAGTCTGCATGCGCCACGCGCTGGCCTGTTGAGAGCCACCTGTCTTGCTGCCTTGGTGTTCCTCCTGCCTTCGGCGCTGGCCGCGCCCCGTGTGCCCACGGACCCCGCCGAGGTGCTGGAGCGATTGCCCATCCGTCCGGGCGATACCAAGGCGCGCGAGGTGTCCGCGCTCCGTGCTGCCGCGAGCGCGAATCCGGAAGACGCTGTACCGGCGCTGAAGCTGGCCGACTATTGGTACGACCTCGCCATGGCCCGTGGCGATCCGCGCTACATCGGCTACGCAGAAGCGCTCATGACGCCACACTTCGTGCATGCCGAGCGTGGACGTATGGCTGCGGTTCTGACCCTGCGCGGCCAATTGCGCCAGTACCGCCATGACTTCGACGGTGCCCTTGCCGATTTCAGCGCCGCCATCAAGGCTGATCCGGGCTTTGCACTCGCCCGCGCCTGGCGCGGTGCCATCCACATTGTGCAGGCTCGCTATGCCGAGGCCAGCGCCGACTGCGAGGCGTTGAAGCCGCTGGGTGGCAAACAGGGGACTGACACACTCAGCGCAGGCTGTACCGGCCTGGCGCAGGCTTATGGCGGTCAGCTCGCCGCAGCGCAGGCGACCATGGAGCGCGCCCTGGTGCGTGCCACCGATCCTGCCAACCGGCTCTGGCTGCACGGGCATCTTGCCGAGGTGATGCAGTGGCGCGGGGATCTCAAGGCCGCCGAGAAGCACTATCTTGCAGCGCTTTCGCTGAATATCGAGGACAGCTTCCTGCTCACCTCACGCAGCGAGTTTCTGCTCGATCAAGGGCGCCATGACGAAGTGGTGAAGCTGCTTTCCGGCTGGGAGAGCTCGGATACTTTGCTGCTGCGGCTCACGTTCGCTGAAACGGCGTTGAAGCTGCCCATCGCTGCAGCGCATCGACGCACGATGCGTGATCGCTTCGCCGCGGCGCGGGCGCGGGGTGACACCACCCATCAGGCCGACGAAGCCCGATTCGAGCTGCAGCTCGGCGGCAGTCCCGCCCGGGCGCTGGAACTCGCGCTGGGCAACTTCAAGGATCAGCGTGAGCCGCGCGACGCGCGCGTGCTGCTGGAGGCAGCCATCGCTGCCGGGGACGCTGCTGCCGCCCAGCCCGCGCGCGACTGGCTTCGGGCCACCGGCTTCGAGGATCCCTTGATCCGCCGACTCGGTGCTGCCTCTCTGGCGCAAACAAAAGCGAAGCCCGCCGCACCGGCGGCGCAGGGAGCGAAACCATGAGCGCGCGCCGCTTTCTGGTTGCCGTGCTGGCGTTGGCTGCGACCTTGTTGACCGCGCTGCCGGTCTCTGCGCACAAGGCCAGCGACAGCTATCTCAGCGTCAACGTGAAGGGGCTGGCCGTGACAGGCCAGTGGGACATCGCGCTCCGCGACCTCGATTTCGCCATCGGGCTGGATGCGGATGGCAGCGGTGAGATCACCTGGGGAGAGGTCAGTGCGCGTCACGATGCAATCGCCATCTGGGCGCTCGGACGCTTGACCCTTGCGCGTGGCGGCGCCTGCGAGATCAAGGTGACCGAACATCTGGTGGATACGCATACGGATGGCGCCTATGCCGTGCTGCGGTTTGCCGGTACGTGTCCTTCCGCCACGCAGTCCCTGTCAATCAACTATCGCCTGCTCTTCGATATCGATGCGCTGCATCGCGGACTGCTCAAGCTGGATCTGGATGGCGTCACCCACGCCGCCGTGCTGGCCCCGACAACCGGCACGCTCGCCGTGAAGGCTGGCGAGACGTCGCATCTGGCCCAGTTTGTCCAGTATCTGGTTGAAGGGGTATGGCACATCTGGATCGGGTTCGATCACATACTTTTCCTGCTGGCGCTGTTGCTGCCAGCCGTACTCCTGCATGAGGCGAAGCGCTGGCATGGTGTCGCAACTTTCCGCAAGGCGGGGGCAGAGGTTCTGTGGGTCGTCACCGCATTCACGGTCGCGCACTCCATCACGCTCACACTGGCCGCGTTGCAGATCGTGACGCTGCCCTCGCGCTGGGTGGAGTCGGCCATTGCTGCGTCGGTCGTGCTGGCAGCCGCCAACAATTTGTTCCCCCTGGTGCAGGGCCGTCGTTGGCTGGTGGCATTCAGCTTCGGGCTTATCCACGGATTCGGCTTTGCCAGCGTGCTGGCTGATCTCGGCCTGCCCAAGGATGCCCTGGTGCTGTCGCTGCTGGGTTTCAATCTGGGCGTCGAGCTGGGCCAGCTCGCCATCGTCGCCGCATTCCTGCCCGTGGCGTTTGTCCTGCGCGATACACCGTTCTACCGAAAGATCATTTTCTTGGGCGGCTCCATCGTGACGCTGCTGCTGGCGCTGGTGTGGTTCATCGAGCGGGCGTTCGATCTGAAGCTGCTCAGCGGCTGATGTGCGTGATGCCGCAGTTTTCGTGAGCGGGTTGCAACGCCGCTTCAGGCGTTGAACAGCCCGTTCACCCATCCGCCCTTCAGACTCGCGGGGGTGAAGAGAACAGTGGAGTCCCCTTGCGCCTCGAACTCGCGGCCCAGCCGCATCGCCTCACCCAGGGAGGCGGCCCAGAGTGCAGCACCCGCGCTGAGACGGCGCGCGCCGAGTGACTTCAGGTCCTCTGCCGCAGGCACGCCCGGCACGGCCATCAGATTGAGCGGCAGCGGCTGAGCGGCCAGCGCCTTGATGTCTGCAGCACTGGAGGCCAATGGAACGAACAAGCCATCCGCGCCGGCATCGCGGTAGAGAGCCGCGCGACGCAATGTCTCCTCAAGCTGCTGCCTTCCGGGGCGAGCTTTCGCAGATACACATCTGTACGCAGATTGATGAAAAGATCGATGCCAGCCGCAGCTACGCGCTTGCGAATATTCGCAATCTTGGCGCAGGTGAGATCCACGCTGGCTGCACCATCTTCCAGATTGATGCCGACCGCACCCGCCTCGGCGATTTTCAGCACGTTCTCTGCCGCAACGGCTGGATCGGCCGAGTAGCCGCCCTCTGCATCCACCGTGAGCGGCACGGAGATCACGCGCGCAATGGCACGTACAGCCGTCAACATCACCGCCTGCGGCAGCACGTCGCCATCCGGCCAGCCGTTGGCCCACGCGAGACCGGCACTGGTGGTGGCGATGGCTTGCGCGCCGGCCTCTTGCATGAGCCGCGCACTGCCTGCATCCCAGACGTTGGGGAGGATGAGCAGGCCGGATTGATGCAGTGCACGGAAGCGGGTGGCAGATGGGTTCATGGTGTTTCCTGTGTGGTGTGTGGTGTGTGATCGGTGATGGGTGATGGGCTTCGCAGGCGGACAATGCGACGAATGCAGCATCCTCGCACGACCTGCCAGAAATTTCTGGTGCGACGTGGATGGCGTGCGGCGCTTGGGCCAGATTGATCCCGCGCTGTAGGCCAGTGTGTTCATGCACAAGGCAGTTGGCTGAGACCCGGTTCGGCATGTTCGCTTGCACGTCCTGCTTGCGCCCCGACGACCAACGAACAACCTTGGCAGTCGGCGATGGTGCGTCGCAGCAACGGCTACGCGCCATGCCGCGCTCGTACTTTCCGTATCAGCGGCTCTGACGATGCTGTGTGTGAATGCCGCCCGTGGCGGGACTACCATCCAGTTGTGTTCCGTGGGTAAGCGTCCGCATGGCGCAGGTAGTCAGCGCGCAAGCTCGGAGCGGGAGAGTTTCAACGTCTCTGGCTAACTGTACTGACCCACGGCATTCGCACGAGTCGTTCACATCACAACGGACACGATCCGGAGGAGAACAACATGCAACCCAAGTACCGCATTCTCATCATGGGTGCCTCATACGGCTCCCTGCTCGGCACCAAGCTTGCGCTCGGCGGCCACGATGTCACGCTGGTGTGCCTGCCCGCCGAAGTTGCCGCATTCAACGCCAACGGCGCCATCATCCGCATGCCGGTGAAGGGCATCGAGGGCCTGGTCGAGATCAACTCCAAGAACGCGCCCGGCAAGCTCTCTGCGGCAGGCCCCGCTGAGGTAAACCCGAAGGACTTCGATCTCGTTGCACTTGCCATGCAGGAGCCGCAGTATCGGTCCGCCGGTGTGCGCGAGCTGCTCGATGCGGTTGCGAAAGCCCGCGTGCCCGCCATGTCCATCATGAACATGCCGCCCATGCCCTATCTCGCGCGCCTGCCTGGGGTGGATGTGAAGGCATGTCGTGATTGTTTTGCTGATGCCACCGTGTGGGACACGTTTGATCCGCAATTCATGACGCTCTGCTCGCCAGACCCGCAGGCGTTTCGCCCGGCGGACGAGCCTGTCAACGTGCTGCAGGTGCGTCTGCCCACCAACTTCAAGGCCGCGCGGTTCGAGAGCGATGCCCACACCGCCATGCTGCGTGATCTCGAGGCATCGGTGGATGCCGTGCGCTTCCATCACAACGGCAAGGAAATCGAATTGCCCGTGAAGCTTCGTGTGCATGACTCCGTCTTCGTGCCGCTGGCCAAGTGGTCCATGCTGCTGGCGGGTAACTATCGCTGCATCGGTGACACCGAAATGCGTCCCATCAAGGACGCCGTGCATGGTGACATCAACCAGTCGCGCGAAATCTACAACTGGGTCGTGCAGCTCTGTGTTGCGATAGGTGCTGCGGAGAGCGACATGGTGCCGTTCGAGAAATATGCTGCCGCCGCAGAGGGCCTGGGCTCGCCGTCATCGGCCGCCCGCGCGCTGTTTGCCGGTGCGCCGTTCATCGAGCGCGTCGATCGTCTGGTGCAGTCAGTCGCGGCCCAGCGCGGGCTGCGCCATCCGGAAGTCGATGCCATCGTCGCGCGGGTGGATTCGCGATTGGCGTTGAATCGCAAACAGGCGGCTTGATCAGTCATTGCTGCGAATATTCGCAACGTCAGTAGCCCGACCCTGTAGCCCGGATAGAGCGCAGCGGAATCCGGGAGTCGCCGCTGCACGGAGGGTGACCCCGGGTTGCGTTTCACTTCACCCGGGCTACGGGCTCGCATTTGCAGTATCTTGCAATCATGCGATCAATCATTGCGGCGTCTATCGCCATCTTGCTGGGTGCGTGTGTACTGGTTTTCGGCTGCTCCGACAATTCGGCGGCTGTGAGAGTCGACTTCATTGATGGTCCTCTTCCTGCCGACTTTCGAGTAAGCAATGGCACGTGCTCGGCGATTGCGGAGGCTATCCCGGACAAAACTTGGTACGCAGAGTGTGGAGCGAAGGTTGGCCCGCAAAAATTTGTTGTGATCTGCGGAAACAACGCGCTCCCCCGAGCTGAATTGGAGCTGGACCTGCCAAAGGGCGACTCCCACTACTTGAGCTTTACTGGCGCATGTTCGTCGTCAACTGCGCAGATTTTAAGGGGGAATCAGCTCAGCAGGGGCAAGTGGGTTTGGTCCACGGACGGCCAGTAGTCATTCAGGAGGAGTAGCCCGGATAGAGCGCAGCGGCATCCGGGAGTCGCCGCAGCACGAAGGGTGACCCCGGATTGCGTTTCACTTCGCCCGGGCTAGGGGCTGACGTCAATCGGTGTGCGTCGGGGTCAGGTTGTTGGCTCTGCGAATATTCGCAGCCATAGCGTGAAGGTCTTCCCCCTTTGGACAAAGGGGGACCGAGGGGGATTTCGATCAGTGGTGGAGCGTAAGGCAAATCCCCCCAACCCCCCTTTGTCAAAGGGGGGCTACCGGCACCTGATACGCGAATATTCGCAATGACTCGTGATGCACCGATTAGTGCTTGTGTGCACTTCCCGCACTCGCCAGATGATGCTCCCGCAACAAATCCCTTCCAAAGTCGCCCTTGAAATCCCGCCACACCGTGTGGATGTGGTTGCCGCTGTTCTGTGACGAGTCGTACTCGATGAGGAATAGCGGCCCCTGAATGCGGTAGTAGTGCGCCTTGCCGCGTTCCGTTGAGCCAGCCCAGCCAAAGCGGATGGCTTCAACGCCGCCCGCTTCCACCCGCGCCATGCGCGCCTTCGCGAGACCGGGCTCGAAGTTGCCGGCGTACTCGCCGATCAGCTTCATCAGCAAGGCCCGCTGTGCCGGATTCATGTCGCTCGCCGCAAGACCCACGGCAGCGAGTGGTTCAACTGTGTCCTTGGCACCCGTGACGATATCGCCAAACGTGCGCGACTCGAACACAGCCGTCTTCCGCTGTGCCGGCGTGAGCGCATCCAGCAGCTCGCGCGCCAGATCCTCCTCCAATTGCAATACCCGCAGCCCCGCCTTGGGCCCGGACTTCACCTGCGCCGGATTGGCGCCGAAGAAGCTGGGCGTATCCACGACCATGCGGTCGCCTGACAGCGTGAAGTTGAGCGACAAATGATGGCCCTCGAACCGCCAGCCCCAGGGTTTAATGGCGTCGGGCTGCCCATAGACCGTCAGGTGATATTTCTCCGGATCGCGTCGCATTGCGCCTAGGGCCTCGATCTCGCGCAGCACCAGCTCCAGCTCGATGATGTTGACAACCTTCGCGTGGCCCACGGCAGAGAGGGCGCGCTTCAACAGCACGTGCGCCGCTTCGCGCTGGCGCGTGTCCATCTGTTTCAGCGACACGCCTTTGCGTGATCGTGGGGTGAAGTGCCAGTCAAGGCGGTCAGCGTCTGCGAAATCGCGCACGGCTTCGCGTCGCAGATCGGGCGGCAAGAGTTTCAGCCAGGCCTGCGCCGCTGTGCGCATGGCCGCCGCCGCGTTGTCTTGCGTGGGTGGGGCCGAATGGACTTGTGCCATGGCGGGCAGCGCCATGCAAAGCAGGATGCCGAGACAAGTGACAAGGCGGGTGGGGGCGTTTTGCATGATTGCTCCGAGGGAGAGTCGGTGTGCTCATGTTCGCATGTCCTGCCAAACACAAGCACATACATTTGATTCGTATCAGAGCTTTGTCACATAGTTGAGTCCGGCCTCACCCGCGCCGCCGCCCATGCCGGATAATTGATTAATGGAACGGTCAACCTTCCATGGCCTCAACTTTCGGGAGCACTACGCATGACTGCACCACGCTACTTCGACCGCATCGACGCCTGCGTCGACGCCATCCTCGCGCATGTCCCCGGTGACATCGTGCTGGGCATTCCGCTCGGCATCGGCAAGCCCAATCCGCTGGTCAATGCGCTCTATCGCCGCATACGCGCAGACAGCACGCGGCACATGGTGATCGTCACCGCGCTGTCACTGGAGAAGCCGGTCGGCAAGAGCGATCTGGAGCGGCATTTTCTTGCGCCGCTGGTCGAGCGCGTGTTCGAGGACTATCCGGATCTCGATTACGTGAAGGACGTGCGCTCTGGTCAGCTCCCGGCCAACATCGAGGTGCATGAATTCTTTCTGAAGACCGGCGACTATCTGGGCAACGACAGCGCGCAGCAGAACTACATCTCGACCAATTACACCTTCGTCGCGCGCGACATGGCGGTGCAGGGTATCAACGTGCTGGCACAGGCCGTGGCGGCGGAAGGGGAGGGTGACGATCTGCGATTGTCACTGTCCAGCAATACGGACATCACCAAGGAGCTCATCGGGCGAATGCGCGCAGAGGGCGAGCCGCTCCTCACCGTGGCGGTCATCAATCACAAGATGCCGTTCATGCCCAACAACGCCGAGATCGCCCCTGCGGAGTTCGACTTCATCCTCACCGACCCGGCGTCGACGCATACCCTCTTCGCGCCGCCCAACGGCAAGGTGAGCACGGCCGACTATGCCATCGGCCTGCACGCCGCCAGCCTCGTGGCTGATGGTGGCACGCTGCAGATCGGCATCGGGGCGCAGGGTGATGCCATCGCCCAGGCGCTGATCGTGCGCGACCAGCATGGCGACGACTTCCGAAAGATTCTCGAATCGATCTGCCCTGCCGGTTTGGCCGGGCGCGAGCTCGGCAAGTTCGAAACCGGGCTGTATGGCTGCTCCGAGATGTTCGTCAATGGCTTCCAGAAGCTCATCGAGGCCGGCATCATCCGCCGCAAGGTTTACGGTGACGCTGCGCTGCAACACCTCATCAACGAAGGCCGCATCAGTGACCCCGCCGTGACGCCCGCAACCCTGGCCGCGCTGTTGCACGAGGGCCGCATTCACCGCCACCTCCGCGAAGGGGATGTCCAGTTTCTCGTTCACTACGGCATCCTGCGCGATGGCACGCATCTGGCGGGCCAATCGCTGGTGTGCGGTGCGGTGACGGCCGCCAACGATCTCGCGGACGACGCGGCGCTGGCAACCCTCAACGCCAGCCTGCTCGGCACCGAGCTGCGCCACGGCATCTTCATGACCGGCGGATTCTTCCTCGGCCCGCGCGATTTCTACGAGCGGCTCCGCACCATGCCGAAGGATGAGCTGGCGCACATCGACATGACCCGCATTGACTTCATCAACCAGCTCTATGGCGATGACGCACTGAAACGCGCGCAGCGCACCAAGGCGCGGTTCATGAACACCACCATGATGATGACGCTCATGGGTGCAGCAGTAAGCGATGGCCTGGAGACGGGGCAGGTGGTGAGCGGCGTGGGCGGGCAATACAACTTCGTCGCGATGTCGCACGCGCTACCTGATGCGCGGCTCATCATGATGCTGCGCTCAACCCACGATCACAAGGACGGCCCCACCAGCAGCATCGTCTGGAACTATGGCCACGTCACCATCCCGCGCCATCTGCGCGATGTCGTCGTGACCGAATACGGCGTGGCCGATCTGCGCGGCCAATCCGACTGCGAGGTCATCAAGCGCCTGCTGGCCATCGCTGATTCACGCTTTCAACCGCAGCTCCTGAAAGAGGCGAAGGCGGCGGGCAAGCTCGCGGCAGACTACGAGATTCCCGAGCACCAGCGCAACAACCTGCCGCAGATGCTGGATGATTGCCTGCATCCATGGAGCAAAGCAGGGCGTCTGCCGGACTTCCCGTTTGGCACCGATCTGACGGACGACGAGCTGCATATCGTGCGCGCCCTGAAACGCCTGAAGCGCGCCACCGAACACCCCACCGAACTGGTGGCGATGGCGGTAAAGAGCCTGTGGGAAGACAAGGAAGCGCCGCACGCTTATCTCGAACGGTTGGGGCTCGCCGATGCGAAGAGCTTTCGCGACATGTTTGTGCGGAAGCTGTTTGCGGGCAATCTTTAGAAGCCGGGGATCGGGGTTCGGGATTGGGGATTGGGGATTGGGGATAGGCGATGGCGATGGGTGATCGGTGATGGGTGACGCCACTTGCGAATATTCGCAAGATGAAAGTCAACGACCTGACGCAGATGAAGAGCGGATGAACGCGGAGAGAAGCTTGGTTTTGTAGCCCGGATGCAGCGCAGCGAAATCCGGGACACCACCAATCGACGACATCGACGCAAAAAGAGAGATTTCGTCGTCCCGGCCAGGTTACGTCAACCCGCCGGGACCCAGTGTCGTGGCACTGATGCAGCACCGTCCCGGGTTCCGTTTCACTCCACTCGGGGCTACGGCGCTGAAGACCTCCCCCTTTGCAAAAGGGGGATTGAGGGGGATTTCGACAAGTATTGCGGCCAAGGCAAATCCCCCCAGCCCCCTTTGTCAAAGGGGGAGACAACCTTGCGTGGCTACGCCCCGATCTTGTCCAACGCCGCTGCCAGATTCGCCACCGTGCGATCCACGTTCTGCAGCTTCTCCAGGCCAAACAGCCCGAGCCGGAATGTCGAGAAGTCCGCCGGCTCATCGCATTGCAGCGGCACGCCGGCCGCGCTCTGCAGCCCGGCCGCGATGAATTTCTTGCCGTTCTTCATATCCGGGTCGCTCGTGTAGCTCACCACCACGCCAGGCGCCTGGAATCCGGCGGCGGCGATGCTCTGGTAGCCACGGCCCTCCAGCAGCGCACGCGACTTCGCACCCAGCTCAATTTGCGCATCGCGAATATTCGCAAAGCCGAGTGCCTCCGTCTCCTGCATCACCTCACAGAGGCGCGTCAGCGCGTCGGTCGGCATGGTCGTGTGATACACGTGCCCGCCGCCTTCATACGTCTCCATGATCGCAAGCCATTTCTTGAGATCGCAGGAGAAACTTGAGCTTTGCGTGGCGTCGATGGCCGCACGGGCACGCTCGGAGAGCATCACCATCGCGCAGCAGGGTGACGATGACCAGCCCTTTTGCGGTGCCGACACCAACACATCCACCCCCGTCGCCTGCATGTCCACCCAGATGGCACCGGACGCAATGCAGTCCAGCACGAAGAGGCCGCCCACCGCATGCGTGGCATCGGCAACCTGCTTCAGATAGTCATCCGGCAGGATCATCCCGGCCGACGTTTCCACATGCGGGGCGAATACCACTGCCGGCCGCTCGCTCGCGATGGTGGCCACCACCTCCGCGATCGGGCAGGGTGCCCAGGGAGCATCCGGTGCGGTGCCCGTGCGCCGCGCCTTCAGCACGGTACTCATCGCCGGGATGTGCCCCTGCTCGAAAATCTGCGTCCAGCGATAGCTGAACCAGCCGTTACGGATCACGACCACGTTCTTGCCCATGGCGAACTGCCGCGCCACCGCCTCCATGCCGAACGTGCCGCTGCCCGGCACCAGCACGGACGACTTCGCGTTGTAGACAGTCTTCAGGATGCGCGAAATCTCGCGCATCACACCCTGAAACCGCTGCGACATGTGGTTCAGCGAACGGTCGGTGTAGACGACGGAATATTCAAGCAATCCATCCGGATCGACGGAGGCAAGCAGGCCGGGCATGGTGAAATCCTTGGTGGCGAGAGGGAGGCGGAAATTGAAGGGGCAGGGTTTCAGACCTCGGACGGGCCTGTTGCGGGGGAAAAGAGTAGCACGGGAGGGGGTGAGGGAGGTTGGAGGCGGCGGAGAAAGGTGTGGTTTTCTTGCGAAAACCTATCAGGGCAGGTGGGGAAAATATTGGTTGGTCTGTGGCAGACTGCCAAGTTATCGCCCGCGTCGAGGCAGTTGGCTTTCTGGAGGCCGCCGCGGGCGACAGAAGACTCTCCGCCGCACCTGTCCGGGAATGCGCGCCCGTCGGTGCACTCACACCATTCAATCAATGACAACAGAACAAGACGTTGATGACCAACACCAAAGGTAGCGAAAAATCCCTCGAATCCTGGATCTGGGATGCGGCCTGCTCCATTCGGGGCGCCAAGGACGCACCCAAGTACAAGGACTACATCCTCCCGCTCATTTTCACCAAGCGGCTGTGTGATGTGTTTGATGACGAGCTGAACCGCATCGCAAAGGAAGTCGGCTCGCGCAAGAAAGCCTTTCAACTCGCCAAGGCCGACCACAAGCTCGTTCGCTTCTACCTGCCTCTCATGCCGGATGACCCCGAGCAGCCCGTCTGGTCTGTCATCCGCAAGCTCGCCGACAAGATCGGCGAAGGCGTCACCACGCACATGCGCGCTATCGCCCGGGAAAACCCGCTGCTGCAGGGCATCATCGACCGGGTGGACTTCAACGCCACTACCCACGGCCAGCGCGATCTCGACGACGACCGCCTCTCCAACCTGATCGAGGCCATCAGCACCAAGCGCCTTGGGCTGGAGGATGTCGAAGCCGACATCATCGGCAAGAGCTACGAGTACCTCATCCGCAAGTTTGCCGAGGGCGGCGGCCAAAGCGCTGGCGAGTTTTACACCCCGCCCGAGGTGGGCACCATCATGTCCCGCGTGCTGCAGCCTGAGCCTGGCATGGAGATTTACGACCCCACCTGCGGGTCCGGTGGCCTGCTCGTCAAATGCGAGATCGCCATGGAGGAGCGCGTCAAAGGCAAGAAACGCACCGTCGCTCCGCTCAAACTGTATGGCCAGGAAAACACCCCCGAGACCTGGGCCATGGCCAACATGAACATGATCATCCATGACATGGAAGGCCAGATCGAGATTGGCGATACCTTCAAGAACCCCAAATTCCGCAGCAAAGGCAAGCTCCGCACCTTCGACCGCGTGGTCGCCAACCCCATGTGGAACCAGGACTGGTTCACCGAGGCCGACTACGATAACGACGAGCTCGAACGCTTCCCCGCAGGGGCCGGCTTCCCCGGCAAATCCTCTGCTGACTGGGGCTGGGTGCAGCACATCCACGCCAGCCTGAATGCCACCGGCCGCGCCGCTGTGGTGCTTGACACCGGCGCTGTCTCGCGCGGCTCCGGCAATGCCGGCACCAACAAGGAAAAGACCGTCCGCCAGTGGTTTGTCGACCACGACTTTGTAGAGAGCGTGCTCTACCTGCCGGAAAACCTCTTCTACAACACCACCGCGCCGGGCATCGTGCTATTCCTGAACAAGGCCAAGCCCAAGGAGCGAAAGGGCAAGGTCTTTCTCGTCAACGCCAGCCAGATTTCCGAGAAGGGCGACCCCAAAAACTTCATCCCTGAAGAGGGCATTCAGCGCATCACCGATACCCTCATCGGCTGGCAAGTGGCCGACAAACTCAGCCGCATCGTCGACCACGCAGAGCTGAAGAAAAACGACTACAACATCTCCCCCAGCCGCTACATCCACACCAGCGACGCCGAAACCTACCGGCCCATTGGCGAGATCGTCGAGGAGCTGAACGTCATCGAAGCCGAAGCGCAGGAGACGGACAAGGCGCTTCGGCAAATCCTCAAGCAACTTGGCGTTTAACCAAAGATGACCACGACAAAAACAGATCGAAACGCGCAGGAGTCTCCTTGCAAGCGTGGATCATCACGGTTTCGTACAAGAAGACTCAACCCCGTCGAATTCGACGGGGTTACGAGGCATTCATACCCAGGTCACCGCAAACGCACAGGACACGAGGTTCACGGCATCGGTGAATACGTCGATCACACCTGGGTTAATTCCGGCAAATTCGCCATAGTTGGAAGTCAGGCCGGCTTCAAGCACTTCACCCCATCAGAGAGCCATCTGCACCCGTCTGCGTCATCTGTTGTTAACCCTAAAGCAGAGGGCGAATCATGAGCAACCTCGTCCTCTACACCTCCGACGACGGTCGCACCCGACTCGATCTGCGCATCGACGGCCAGACTGTCTGGCTCAACCAGCTCGAAATCGCCGAGCTGTTCCAGACGACCAAGCAGAATGTCAGCCTCCACGCCAAAAATATCTTTGAAGACGTGGAGTTGGCCGAGGGTTCAGTTGTCAAGGAATCCTTGACAACTGCCGCCGACGGCAAGCGCTACAAGACCAAGCTCTACAACCTCGACCTCATCCTTGCCATCGGCTACCGCGTGCGCTCCCCCCGTGGCGTCCAGTTCCGCCAATGGGCCAGCACCCATCTCAAGGAATACCTCGTCAAAGGCTTCGTCATGGATGACGAGCGCCTCAAAAACCCCGGCGGCTGGGATTACTTCGACGAGCTCCTCGCCCGCATCCGCGAGATACGGGCATCTGAGAAGCGCTTCTACCAAAAGGTCCGCGACCTCTTCGCCCTCAGCAGCGACTACCAGACCCGGGAACAGGAAACGTCGCTCTTCTTCGCCGAAGTGCAGAACAAACTCCTCTACGCCGCCACCCGCCAGACCGCCGCCGAACTCATCGTCGCCCGCGCCGATGCAAGCCAGCCCAACATGGCGCTCACCACCTGGAGTGGCTCCCGCGTTCGCAAGCAGGACATCCTCATCGCCAAGAACTACCTCAGCGCAGACGAAGTCGATACCCTCAACCGTCTCGTCGTCATCTTTCTCGAACAGGCCGAACTCCGCGCCAAGCAACAGAAAGACCTCACCCTTGAATTCTGGCGCAGCAGCGTGGACCGCATGCTCGCTTCCAACGACCAGCCCTTGCTCGATGGCCCCGGCTCAGTCAGCCACGAGGACATGAAGACCTTCGCCACCGAACGTTATGAAGAATTCGACACCAAACGCCGGCAGCAGGAAGCCATCGCTGCTGATGCTGAGGATTTGAAAGCCATTGAGGACCTGGAGAAGGACCTCAAGCGGAAGAGAGGCGAGAAGTGAGCGCCAATCGGAGCCAACGAAGCGCGGACATCGAGACCCCCGAAGCTCGCAGAGCGAAGAACGAGACAGACAGGGTGTTGAAGGAAATTCTGGAGAAGATCGGCGTATGAGTTTGATCGAAACAGATATTGGAACTATCGCGCCCGACTGGAAAGTCGTGCCGCTGAAGGATGTGGCTGGGAAGCCTCAATACGGTTTGACCGCGAAAGCTGCGAAGTCCGGCAATACTCAGTTCCTAAGAATCACCGACATCACTGACCAAGGGGTCAACTGGGCAACCGTTCCGTTCTGCTCCGCGCCGAAAAAGAAGATCGACACGTGCCGACTAAAATCCGGCGACATCGTCTTCGCTCGAATTGGAGCAACGACGGGGAAAAGCTACCTGATCGTTCATCCGCCGGATGCGGTGTTTGCGTCGTACTTGATTCGCGTCCGTGCCGGTAAAGACCTCGACCCAGGTTTCCTGATTCAGTTTTTCCAGTCTCGCGGATATTGGCAACAAGTTGATGCAAACAAACACGCGAACCTGAAGAAAGGCGTTAACGGTTCCATTCTCAGTGAGCTTCTTCTTCCGCTCCCCCCACTCCCCGAGCAGAAGAAGATCGCGCACATCCTTTCGGAAGTGCAGCGCGCGATCAAAGCGCAGGAGCGGATCATTCAGACCACCATTGAGCTGAAAAAGGCCCTCATGCACAAGCTCTTCACCGAAGGCCTCCGCAACGAACCCCAAAAACAAACCGAAATCGGCCTTGTCCCGGAAAGTTGGGAGGTGGTGGAGATTGGCGATCTCGGTAAGTGCGTTACCGGCTCGACTCCGAAAACCAAAGTGGCGTCCTTCTACGACCCGCCGAGCGAAGACTTCATTGCTCCCGCCGACCTCGGAACACGTCGCTACGTTTACGATTCGGAGAAGAAGATTTCCCCTGAGGGAATGGCCACCATCCGGCCACTCCCCAAGAACGCCGTGTTGTGCGTCTGTATCGGATCAAGCATTGGCAAGGTGGGCATGAGCCACAGGGAAAAGTCCGCAACAAATCAGCAGATCAATTCGATCATCTGCAAAAAGGGCCGAGATCCTGAGTTCGTCTATTACCTCCTGAGCTACCACTGGGATTACTGGAAGAGCTTCGCGACATTCGGTCCCGTTCCAATTCTCAGCAAAGGGCGCTTCGCAACAATCGTCCTGGCTATCCCTTCGTCTGTTGAAGAGCAGCAAGCCATCGCTAAGCCGCTCATCGCACTCGAAACAAAAGTGGAGCTCGCCGCGAAGAAAGTTGCCGCACTCAAAGACCTCTTCCGTATCCTGCTTCACGAACTAATGACCGCGAAAACGCGCGTTCATGCAATCACCTTTGCTCCGAATGAAGGCAGCTCATAAAGGCACTTCCCGATGCGCTTGCTCAATCTCCACATTCGAAACTTTCGCAAGATCGAGGATCTTTGTGTGACGTTTCCGAAAGGCTTGACCGTGATTGTTGGCGAGAACAATGCCGGGAAAACGGCCATCATCGACGCTCTGCGGCTTATGCTGTTTTCAAGCCGTGACTATGAAGCCCTCCGTTTGAATGAAGATGACTTTAGGAGGCACTCGCAGAATGCGCCAATCGAGATTTCCTGCAACTTTTGTGATCTCAGCGACACCGACGAAGTGCGCTTTCATGAGTGTCTCGTGGACATTGGCAAAGGGAAGTTCCACGCACGCTTGAATGCACGGGCGGAGTTCAACGTAAACACGAGAAGGGCGAATGTAAAAATGTGGGGCGGTGAGACAGAAGGAGGCACGCTCCCATCCAAGCTCTACGACCACCTCAGTTCCATTTACCTACAACCTCTCCGTGATCCAGAGAATGGCTTGCGTCCCGGCAGGCATTCCCAGGTTTCCCGACTGATTGATTGCCTCACTCCTGAAGCTAGGCGTGTGGAGTTCGAGACCATCGCGCAGACAGCAAACGATGAGATTCGTAAACTTGATCCAGTTAAGACCGCAAAATCCGACCTCGACACCCAGTTGACTTCGATTGCGGGGGCCGAACTTGCTCAAAAGACTGAGCTCATATTCAGCGATCCGAGTTTTCATCGAATTATTGCGGGACTTCAACCCGAAATTGACGGTTTGCCTTTCGCACTAAACGGCTTGGGCTACAACAACCTCGTGTTTATGGCTGCGACCTTAGGAACCCTTCGGCGGAGCGAGAGCTATTCTTTTCGATCAATTCTGGTCGAAGAACCAGAAGCCCACCTCCATCCCCACCTTCAGGTACTCCTTCTTCGACATCTGGTGAATGCGGCAGCGGACAAAGACGGAAGTCCAGTTCAAGTTCTAGTGAGCACCCATTCGCCAATCCTGGCGAGCCAAGCACCGATTGACTCAGTGATTTCCGTGCACGAGTCGGGGGGGAAAGTGACGGGCGTATCCCTTTGCTCAATCGCGTACGATGAAGCGCTCAAGAAGAAGCTTCAGCGGTTTCTGGATGCAACTCGTGCGGAGCTTTTCTTTGCTCGTCGCATCCTTATGGTCGAGGGTATCGCCGAAGCGCTTCTGCTTCCTGTCCTCGCCCGAATGGCGGGCGGAAATATGAAGGATTCTTCCGTCACCGTTCTTAATGCTGACGGAATCAACTTTAACGCCTTCATTCCACTGTTCGGGACCGGCCGCCTCGGGCTATCGGTTGCGATACTGACAGACGGTGACGATACCGACCGCACGGGAACACCCTCCGCATCTGCAACCGGGCTGAAGGCAAAAGAGGCTGAAATACCAAATCTCCGTGTCGAATTCGGTGAAATCACTTTTGAGCACGAATTAGCGCGGTCAGCCGTCCTGCTCCCATTTTTGGTGGAATGCTTTCGGCGATTGCGACCGACACTTGGCAATGCGCTCCGAACGGTTCTCGCCAGCCTCAATACAGCAGATGAGAGGGCCGATGCGTTTCTTGACGAGTTTCTTCGCAGCGAAACATCCAAAGGCGAGTTTGCGCAAGAACTTGCAGGTCTTCTCGATGAATCGCTTGAAACACAGCGGAACGCTATTGGGTCATTCAGCTGGATTTTCTCGCAAACCGAAGCGGATAAACTGTCGGCGGATGCTGTGCCGCAATATATTCGCGCCGCCTTGGTGTTCCTCGGCGCCATCAATAACCCAATCGCTAATGAGACAGACGGAGCAATTACGGGAACAGATCCTGTGCCAGAACCCAACTGATCAGCAAAGAGACGCAATCTTTGCAGAGGAGTTGGAGTTTCTGCTTCGGGCATCTCCCGGAAGCGGCAAAACGTGGACGTCATGTCGCCGATTTATTTGGCGGGGCGCAAATTGGCATCACAAAGTTGGAGGTCTCGCACTTCTTTCGTTCACAAATACCGCGATTCAGGAGTTTCATGACGCAACAATTAATGTTGGCCGAAGAGAGCTTCTTTCGAATCCAAATTACGTTGGGACATTTGATTCATTCGTTGAACGCTTCGTCATCACTCCGTTCGGGCACCTGCTCTACGGCAGCGCAAAGCGGCCTAAGCTTTTTCTAGCTCCGCGCCCTGGAGACTGGAACAACAAGAAGCTACAAGGCTGGACGGAAGTGGGCGGAGGACAAAAGCGCCCAGTTCCGGCATGGGAGATCATCCCGTTTCCAGACAACGGGAAAGTATCGTTCCGAGCTGCATCCAGTTTTGGTGGCAAAACGCTTTCATTTGAGTGGGGCAATCCAGTCGCCGAGTTTTTTAGGTTGGGCTATTACACCCACGCTCAGCGCGTTTATTTAGCATGCAGGATTCTGTTTGATCGCCCTCATATCGCCTTTTGTTTGTCGCGGCGATTCCCGGAGATCATCGTCGATGAAGCGCAAGACACGAATATTTGGCTCCTCATCCTTTTGAACTTCCTAAGGGAGAAGGGAACGAAAGTGACGCTAGTTGGAGACCCGGATCAGTGCATTTATGAGTTTAGTATGGCGGATGCAACTTCACTCCCGGCTTTGAAAGAGAAATGGGGAATTCCAGAGAAACCTCTGAGTCGTTCATTCCGCTGCAACAATCGCATCGCGGGATCGGTCCGCCACATAAGCGGGAATTCCGGGTTTGAGGGGTGCGGTGAGCCACTTAATGAACATTGCAGTTCCTTTATCGTTCGCGAGGCGGACAATGCCTTCAGCGGAAGCATTTTCTCGTTTGAAGCCCATCTGACAAAGGCTGGAATTTTGCAGAGCAATTCGGCGATTCTGTGCCGAGCACATCAACAACTGGAGACAATTAGGGGCGTTGTGAACTACACCGCATTGCAGGGCCTCACAAAGGAATTGGCACTTGCTGCCTTCCACCGCGACGTGCGGAAAGATTACAAGAGAGCTTTCCGGATTATCGAGGAGGGCATCCGTGAAATGATAGATGAGCCGGATTTTTGGGATGCACTCGATGAGGATCCCGAAGGTGCAGCCTCTACCAAATTTCGGCTGGCTCTTTGGAAGTTCACCAAGTCCGAAGATGGGTTGCCTTCCGTTGGAGAGAGTGGAACTGCTTGGATTGATCAATTGAAGGAAAACCTTGCCCCACTTCTTCAAGAACTCGGAATCAAGAACATCCCGAAGTTAGGGCAAAAGATCAGAAAAACCGGACTCGATCAGGAACAACTAGCTCTTCCATTGTTTCAGCCGCAAACTCTCTTTCCTATTATTCGGCAGGAAACAATTCACCAAGTAAAAGGCGAGAGCATCGATGCCGTCTTGCTGTTGGGCTCCACTAAATTTTTCAATTCCGTGGTTGCGGCGATCGAGAGAGGCGAGAATACTGAAGACCGGCGACTTGCATATGTCGCAATGACCCGTGCGAGACATGCGCTCATGGTGGGATTGCCAGCATCGCATTACGACAACCATGCAGAGAAGTGGGTTAGCTGGGGATTCAAAGCGATATAGAGATCATGCCCATCCCCGGAGAACACAAAACTGTCCAAGCCCGCATCCTCGGCTACGCCGAGGCCATCGGCTGGACCTTTGTTTCCCGCGAAGAAGCCGAGCGCCGTCGCGGCTTCGACCCGGAAGCCCCACCCGCCGACCGCGCCAAGAACCGCTCCCTGTTTTTCGATGACCTGCTCGGCACAAGAGTCCGCGCGTTTAACTCGCGCTATGCCGAGGCCGACGGCGCGTTGCTCGGCCAGTTCCGCCATCTCCACACCGCCATCCCCGGCAATCAGGGTAGGCCAATCAATTCGACAACATATGTCGCAAAATATTACGATATATAAGGATTAGAGTCAGCATCTCGACATTAGATGCGACTTGACCGCAGCAGATTATTGGCCTATATATCGCAATATCTAGCGAAATATTGCTTACTAATTGGATTACTCGCAATAGCTTACGACTATGAAAATCACTGGTCTGCTCACCGATGATGCAGTACTCGCTGAACTGGGCGCACGGATTGCCGGACGCCGAGTGGAATTGCAGCTTACCCAAGCGGCTGTGGCCGAACAGGCGGGGATCGCCAAGCGCACCCTCGAGCGGATGGAGGCAGCGCAAACCTCGCAGTTGTCCACCCTGATTCGGGTGCTAAGGGTGCTGGATGCCGCCTCCGGGCTGGATAGCCTGATACCGGCAACCGGGCCGAGACCAATGGATTTGTTGAAGCAAAAAGGGAAGACCCGGCAACGGGCGTCGGCTAAACGTGCCGCACCGGCCACCGCCAAACCTTGGCAGTGGGATGAGAAGCCATGAGCACGCTGGCCGAAGTCAGGCTGTGGGGTAGAACCATTGGCGCGGTCTCGCTGCAGGACGGGGAGGATGTCGCGAGCTTTCAATACGATGCGGCGTTTGCGCAGAGCAGCATTCAAGTCGCGCCGATTCTGATGCCGCTTTCCTCGCGCGTGTACCGCTTCCCCGAGCTTTCCCGCCCCACTTTTCATGGGCTGCCCGGTCTGCTGGCTGACTCCCTGCCAGACAAGTTCGGCAATGCGCTGATCGATGCCTGGCTGGCCTCGCAGGGGCGACAACCGGGTTCCTTCAACGCGGTGGAGCGACTTTGTTATACCGGCGAGCGCGGCATGGGTGCACTGGAATTTGTCCCCGCCAACGGCCCTGCGGCGAGGCAGACCACACACATCGAAGTCAGCCAGTTGGTTGAACTCGCATCGGAGGTGTTGACCCAGCGGAACAATTTGCAGGCGACCTTTGCGGCCGAAGGGAGGGAAGATGCGCTCAGGGATATTCTGCGAGTGGGCACCTCTGCCGGCGGCGCGCGGGCGAAGGCCGTGATTGCATGGAACCCGAAAACCAACGAAGTGCGCTCGGGCCAGATCAAGGCCGGCGAGGGATTTGAATACTGGCTGCTGAAATTCGACGGCGTCAGCGGCAACAAGGACAAGGAGCTGGAAGACCCGAAAGGATACGGGTTGATCGAGTATGCGTACTACCTGATGGCGCGAGACTGCGGCATTGATATCAGCGAATGCCGGCTGTTCAAGGAGAATGGCCGCGCGCATTTCATGACGCGTCGTTTTGATCGCATTGTTGGTAGTGCGAGCGGCGAAAAACTTCACATGCAGTCGCTCTGCGCGCTGGCGCACTACGACTTCAACTTGGCTGGCGCGTACAGCTACGAGCAAGCCTTGCTGGTGATGCGGCAACTGCAGTTGCCCATGTTGGCCATCGAGCAACTCTTCCGGCGCATGGCATTCAACATCGTGGCTCGCAATCAGGATGACCACGTAAAGAATATTGCCTTTCTGATGGACAAGGCCGGGGAGTGGTCGCTATCGCCAGCCTTTGACATGACCTACAGTTTTAATCCCTCGGGGGCTTGGACCGCGAGCCATCAGATGACGATGAATGGAAAACGCGAGCATTTCACACTGGATGATTTCAACGCCTGTGCCAAGGCGGCTTCGATGAAGCGGGGACGCGCCGCGAAAATCCTTGCCGAGGTGCAAGCGACGGTCACGCAGTGGCCATCGTTCGCAGAAGAGGCCGGCGTGCCGGCAGGCATGCGCGACAACATTCAGCGCACGTTGAATCTGAAACCCTATTCATGAAACCGCATCGATGAAACCCGGCGAACACAAAACCGTCCAAGTCCGAATCCTCGGCTACGCCGAGGCCATCGGCTGGACCTTTGTGCCGCGTGAAGAGGCCGAGCGCCGACGCGGCTTTGACCCGGAAGTCGCACCCGCCGACCGCGCCAAGAACCGTTCCCTGTTCTTTGACGCCCTGCTTGGCGCGAAGGTCCGCGAATTCAACCCTCGCTACGCCGAAGCCGAGGGCGCTTTGCTTGGGCAGTTCCGCCATCTCCACACCGACATCTACGGCAACCGCGAATTCGTCGAGCACCTGCGCAACCGGGGCAAGTTCTTCGACCATGAGGAAAAGCGCGAACGTGACCTGATCCTGATCGATTACGACAATCCGGAGCGAAACGTTTTTGAGGTGACCGAGGAGTGGGCATTTCACAACGGCCACTACGGCACACGGGAGGATGTGGTTTTTCTCATCAACGGCATCCCGGTGCTGGTGATCGAGTGCAAGAACGCCAACAAGGACGAGGCCATTGCCCTGGGGGTGGACCAGATCCGCCGTTATCACCGCGAGACGCCCGAGCTGTTTGTGTCGCAGCAGCTCTTTACCGCTACCGATGCCATCGGCTTTTCCTACGGGGTGAGCTGGAACACGGTGCGGCGGAACATCTTCAATTGGAAGGATGTGGAGGTCGGCAAGCTGGAGGCCAAGGTGAAGAGCTTCTGCGCCATCCCGCAGGTGCTCGCCTTCCTGAAGGACTACATCGTCTTTGCCGAGAAAGACGAGGAGCTGAACAAGTACATCCTGCGCCAGCACCAGACCGGCGCGGTGGAGGCGGCCGTCAGCCGCGCCTTGGACACGAAGCGCACGCGTGGCCTCGTCTGGCACACCCAGGGCAGCGGCAAGACCTTCACCATGATCAAGACAGCCGAGCGGCTATTCCGCGCGCCCGAGGCAGACAAGCCGACGGTGCTGCTGATGATCGACCGCAATGAGCTGGAAGACCAGATTCTCAAGAACCTTGCAGCGCTGGGCCTGGGCAATTTGGAGCATGCCAGCAGCATTGCGCGGCTCAACCAGCTGCTCCGCGACGACTATCGCGGCATCATCGTGACGATGATCCACAAGTTCCGCGACATGCCGGCGGACTTGAACCTGCGGTCGAACATCTATGTGCTGATTGATGAAGCCCACCGCACCACCGGTGGCGACCTAGGCAACTTCCTGATGGCCGGCCTGCCGAATGCGACCTTCATCGGCTTCACCGGCACGCCGGTGGACAAGACGGTGTTTGGCAAGGGCACCTTCAAGACCTTCGGCTGCGAAGATGACCAGGGCTACCTGCACAAATATTCCATCGCCGACAGCATTGATGACGGCACCACGCTGCCGCTGTATTACCAGCTCGCCCCCAACGAGATGTTGGTGCCGCACGAAACGCTGGACAAGGAGTTTCTGTCGCTGGCCGAGGCAGAGGGCGTGGCCGACATCGAGGAGCTGAACAAAATTCTTGAGCGGGCGGTGAACCTGAAGAACTTCCTCAAGGGTAAGGAGCGCATCGACGAAGTGGCGAAGTTCGTCGCTGCGCACTACCGCGAGAATGTCGAGCCGCTGGGCTATAAGGCTTTCCTCGTCGGCGTGGACCGTGAGGCTTGTGCGCAGTACAAGCACGCGCTGGACCAATACCTGCCCTGCGAATATTCGCAAGTGGTCTACACCGGCAGCAACAACGATTCCGAGCTTCTGAAGGAATTTCACCTTGACCCGAAGAAGGAGCGGCAAGTCCGCAAGAGCTTTGGCAAGCTGGATCAGCAACCCAAAATCTTGATCGTCACCGAGAAACTGCTAACCGGCTTTGATGCGCCCGTGCTCTATGCCATGTATCTCGACAAGCCGATGCGTGACCACACGCTGCTGCAGGCCATCGCCCGCGTGAACCGCCCGTACGAGAACGAGGCGCAGGAGATGGTCAAGCCCCACGGCTTCGTGCTGGATTTCGTCGGCATCTTCGACAAGCTGGAAAAGGCACTGGCCTTCGACAGCGACGAGATCAACGCCATCGTCAAAGACCTGAAGCTGCTGAAGGTGCTGTTCAAGAACAAGATGGAGTCGAAGGCCCCGGCCTACCTGGACCTGATCGAGCGCAACTTCAACGACAAGGATGTCGACACCCTCATCGAACACTTTCGCGATCCGGAGCGCCGCAAGGAATTCTTCAAGGAGTACAAAGAGATCGAGATGCTCTACGAGATCATCTCGCCTGATGCCTTCATGCACCCCTTCATTGACGATTACAGAACGCTATCTGCGATCTATCAAGTTGTCCGCAAGGCGTACACCAAAACCGTGATGGTCGACCGCGAGTTTCAGGCCAAGACCAATCATCTGGTGCAGCAACAGGTTGGCAGCTATGGCGTGGGCACGTTGGGCGAGATTGTCGCGATTGATGGCAACACGATCGAGCTCATCAAGAACAAGAGCGGTGGGGATGGCACCAAGGTCATCAACCTGATCAAGAGCATCGAGAAGTTGGCCGAGGAAAGTAGCGACGATCCTTTCCTCATCGCCATGGCTGAGCGTGCAAGGCTGGTGCAAGAGAGCTTCGAGAGCCGCCAGACCAGCACTGCCGAGGCGTTGGCTGAACTGTTACGCGAGGTGGAAGGCAACGAAGCCAGAAAGAAAGAGCAGGCTGAAAAGGCTTTCGATGGGCTGACCTACTTTGTCTATCGCAGTCTTCTGGATGCGAATATTCGCAATGCCGAAGTCGTCAGCCGCAAGATTCGATACGCCTTCACCGAGTATCCAAACTGGAAGCGAAGCGAAAATGAACTGCGCGAGTTGCGCAAGAAGGTCACGTTCGCCATCTTTGCCGAGACCGATGATCTGGAGCGCGTGACCGCCATGGTGGATGAGTTGTTCACCCTGCTGGAAAAGGCGAATCGGATTTAGCGCGATGAAGGCAAGCGATCATAAAGGCGAGTTCAAACAGCGCGTTCGCCACTGGGCCGAAAAGCTGGGCGTGAAAGTGGTCTGGCTGGGGGTTCGCCCGATGCGCAACAAATGGGCTTCTTGTTCCACCGCCGGCCATTTGAATTTCAGCGATGAGCTTCCTCTTCTGAATGCCAAGCTTTGGGACTACGTCATCGTGCACGAGCTGCTGCATTTCTTTGTGCCGAACCATGGAAAACTCTGGAAGAGCCTGATGCGCGCGCACTTGGGTGACTACGAGATTCAGGAAGCGGAATTGAGACGAGTGGGGCAGATCAGTTACTAGGGCTTCCACAAATCATTGCAAGGTTCGTCGCCCCGGCGAAAGCAGGGGTCCAGCTTTTCTGGATAGCGGGACGCAGGAAGGAAGTCGGCTTTGAGTGAGTGTAGAAAACTTCACAGGGAGACTGCAGATGTCGAAGGATCTGATGTTGCGTTGCCACCAGCGGGTCGAATACGTGGTGGAAGGCGGTCGAGAAAAGCGCTGGAAAGAAGTACCAGTGTCACTTGCTCTTGATGCCACACCCGACAACATTCGCTGCATGCATTGCCACGGCGCTGTCCAGATTCATCGGCAGCGGGAGCCCAACGGCCCGCAGGATCATGTTGAGCACAAGCTGCGCCAAGACTCGGAGGGTTGCAGAGGCGGCGTTTATTATGATGGAAACCACCGGCTGTCTGGCTTTCCTATTTTGTAAGACGCACGCAGTGTGTGGTTCGTCTTGCAGCGAAGCAACTGGAGACATTCGCCTCATCGTCATCTCCATATTGCCGATCACCGACAGGATGGTTGAGTACCTACCTCAGATTCACTCAATCCTAATCCAACAAAGGAACGCACATGCGCAGGCCTCAGTCTGTTGACTCACTGGAAAGTCTCGGTCGAGTGAGGTTGTCGCGCAACTTCTTCATGCGTGACTTCATGTACAGCGAGATCGCCAACTTCTATGGTGTGCCCAACATTCCTGAGGATCCTGATCTAGCAGTTGAGGTCGGCAAGGCGCTCTGTGAGCAACTGCTTGAGCCGCTTCAATCCACCTTCGGGCGGGTTGCCATCCGATCCGCTTACCGATCTTGTGCCGTGAACCAATTGGGCAACGAAAAAAAGCACAACTGCGGGTCCAACGAGAGCAACTACTCCGCGCACATTTGGGACAAACCCGATGCGCAAGGGAACAAGGGCGCAATGGCTTGCGTTGTCCTGCCCTGGTTCACTGACAGGTACGAGCAAGGCGCAGATTGGCGCAGCCTGGCATATTGGATTCACGATCATCTTCCATACAGTCAACTGCAGTTCTTTCCCAAGCTTTGCGCCTTCAACATCGGGTGGCAGGAAAAGCCAGCCAGATCCATCTATAGCTACATTGATCCCAAGGGCAACTTGCTGCGCGAAGGGCAAGCAGAAAAGGGTCGATACGCAGAACTGTATGCCGATTTTCCTCGGTTGCAGATTTAGTATGAGGAAATCGCCGCGCACTTCAGAAGCTTGATAATTGGGGACAGACTGAGCCGCCCTATTTTTAATGGCCGCTATCTGTGAAGCGATGTCTGAAGTGAGCTCTTTAGCCGCGCCAACCCTTCCGCGATCGTGACGGTGGGCACATACCCTAGATCGCGCTTGGCAGCGGATATGTCATACCAATGTGCGGTGCCGAGTTGCTTGGCGAGAAAGCGCGTCATCATTGGTTCATCCTTGCGGCCCATCACTCGCCAAACAAACTCCATCACAGCGCCGACGAGATAGGCCGCGCCGGGCGAAATGAATTTGTTGCACGGTGGCATTCCGCCCGCGGCGAGAATGCCGTTGACCAGATCGCATTGGCGCATCGGCTCGTCTTGCGAAATGAAATAAGCCCGTCCCGCACATGGTGCACCGGGCACCAGACGATCGAGCGCCAGCAGATGCGCGCTGACCGCGTTGTCGATATACACCGAATCGATCTTCTTGATGCCGCCGCCGACCAGACGCAATCGTCCGGCACGGCCACGCGCGAGGATACGTGCTGTCAGTTGCGGATCATTCGGTCCCCAGATCAAATGCGGCCGCAACGCGACGGTCGCGAGCGTCGGGCCGTTTGCGCCAAGCACCATCGATTCGGCTTCGGCTTTGGTGGCCGGATACGCGGTATCAAAGTGCGTCGCCAGTGGCGCGCTTTCGTCGACACCTTCTACGTCGCCGCCAGCGTGAATCACGGATGGCGTGCTGGTATGGACCAATCGTTGAATGCCGTGGACACGACACGCCTCGATGACATGTCGCGTGCCGACAACATTGGCCTGGTAGTAGTCGTCGTATGCGCCCCAGACACCCGCCTTGGCACCGATATGCATCACCGCATCGCAACCCGTGGCGGCTTCCAGCACGGCTCGCGAATCAGCCAGATCGCCTCGCACCACGTCCACACCGAGCGCGCGCAACTGCGGCGCGTCACTGCGCTGCAGGCTGCGTACTTTTTCACCGCGCGCGATGAGCTGCCGCACCACCGCGCCCCCCAGAAATCCACTGCCGCCAGTGACCAGAATCATGCGAGCCTCGCCTGCGCCCAGACCGCCAATTTTTCGCGGCCGATCTTGGCGTTGTGACGGATATCCACCGGGAAGCCCGGGTGAATCAGAAAATGGGCAATGCCTTTGGTGTGCTCAAACTTTGCCCCGATCGACTTCAGTTGGTCGAATAGTTCGTGTTCCGACAGCACGTGCTTTCCACTCGTCTCAGGATCAAGTTCGACGCAAAGCACCGCTACCCTTGTGCCGCCTACCTTTGTACCGCCTACCGTTGCACCAACCAGCGCGGTGCGGAACACCGCCATGTGAGTGTTGAACACTTCCTCAACCGGCGCGGAATACAGCGTGACGCCGCTCAGTTCCACACGGTGCGATTTGCGTCCGCAAAACCAGAGCCGACCCGCCTCGTCGAAGTAACCAACATCTCCCATCCGATGCACGATCAGGCCATCGCGGTTGATCTTTGCTTCGATCGTTGCCTCTGGCCGACCGATATACATCGTCGTCACGGTGGGTCCGGCAACGGTGATTTCACCGATCTCTCCGACCGGCAGTTCGCGCACGTGCGCCCAATCCGGGATGGGCTCATCGGTGATGGCAATGATGCGGACATCATTCGGCACCACCACACGGCCAACGCATACGCCGGCACCGGCATCCGTGCGAGCCCGCGTATCGGCAAGAATTTCGCGGCTGCCGATCGTCGCCACCGGCAGCGCCTCGGTGGCGCCGTAGGGCGTAAAAATTTCGGCATCAGGCGAGAGCATTTGATGCAGACGCTCGAGTGTGGCTGCCGGTACCGGCGCGCCGGCGGTCAGGATGCGTTTTACGGTTGGCCACTTGACGGTGTTGGCGCCGGCGTGCCCAACTACGTTGGCAACTGCGTTGGCGACAGCATGACGGCTCACCGTGGCCAGCAGGGCTGGCGACGCAAACACGTTGGTGACGCCCCAGTCGTCAATCGCGTGCTTGATCTTCATCGGGTCAACCTTGGCCGGCCGCGTGAAGTCCATATCGGGAACGATCGTGGTCATACCCAGCGCGGGATCAAACAGCGCGAACAGCGGAAAAGTCGGCAGATCGATTTCACCTGGCTGGATGTTGTAGGTCTCGCGAATCAATTCGACCTGTGCTGCGAAGTTGCCGTGGCTGTAGCGAACGCCCTTGGCGATGCCGGTGCTGCCGCTGGTGAACAGAATCGCGGCGGTTTCGTCCGCTGTGGTGGCTTCGAGAACAGGACTCGCGCCGCCCGTCGTTTCCAGCTGTGCTTCCACCTGCGCAACCACCTTCGCCAGCGTGGTGCCGCCCCAGAACCAACGGGAACCCACCGTGATACAGATGTGAATCGTCTTGCGGCCCAGCCCGAGCACCACGCGCGCCGCGTGGGCAGCAGGGATGCCGATAAAGGCCTTGGGTTCGGCTTGCGCCAGGCAGGTCTTGAGCTGCGCGATGCCGAGGCCCGGGTCGATCAGCACCGGCACGATGCCCGCTTTGAAGAGCGCGAAGGTGAGCGCAAAGAAATCAGGGCCGGGTTTGACCATCAACACGGTACGCATTCCGCGCTTGAGTCCGGCATTGACGAGTCCGGCGGCGATGACGTCGCTCTGCCGATCCAGCTCGGCATACGTTTGCCGCGAATACGTGCGTTTGCCTTCGGCGTCGAGCCCGGTGGGCAACACCACCGCAAGTGTGTCGGGCTGCTGACGCGCCATCCTCGGCAGGTGCGCCGCGATGTTACAAAGCCGGGCGTCTCCAGCGTTGCTCATGATGTGGCTTATTGAGGATTCCAGAAATCATTACAAAGTTCGTCGCCCCGGCGAAAGCCGGGGTCCAGCGGCTTTCGGTCGAACGACACTGGGGCGAAGCATGCCTTCGCGCTTTCGCCGGGACGACAATGATCAGTCGTGAATTGCGGAAACATCAATAGTTGGGGCCGCTGCCATGACCATGGCGAATGAACTGCGTGATCATCGGAATCAGCTCATCGGCGGCGTCTTCGAGCACGTAGTGGCCAGCGTCCGGAATCAAATGCACCTTCGCATTGGGCAGATGCTTTTGCCACTGCCGCAAAAAAGCCGCATCAAATACAAAATCCTTGCCACCCCAGCCGATCATGGCGGGCGTGTCCTTGAAGCGTTGCAGGTTGGCTTCCGCGTGTTTGACGATCGCATAGCCGGCGTCAGCCGGACTCAACGGAATGTCCTGCACAAAGCGCAGTGTCGCAATGCGGTTCGCCCAGGAGTTGTAGGGTGCGCAATAGGCACGCGCGATGTCGGCGGGCATGCGGTTGCGGCGACAGCCGATCACGGTGGTGCCATAGGCAAAGGCGTTGAAGCCGCGAACCAGCAGCGTGCCCAACCATGACCGGGTGAGTTTCAGCGGCCATGGGAATGGCTTTTCCGGCGGCAGTGGAAACGCACCCGTATTCAGAATCACCAGCCGCGCGACTTGCTCAGGATGACGCACCGCCCAGCCCATGCCGATCATGCCGCCCCAATCGTGCATCACCAGCGTGAGTGGTTCTGCAAGCTTGAGCGACGCAATGAACGCCTCGAGATCGTCGATGCGCTGCTGGAGTATGTAGGCGTAAGCCGTATCGTCCGGCTTATCCGAGAGCCCCATGCCGATATGATCCGGCGCGATGCAGCGGTGCGTGCCAGACAGCGCCTTGATGAGGTGGCGATAGTAGAACGACCAAGAAGGATTGCCGTGCAACATCAATACCGGTGCCACCCCCCCAACCGCCCCCCCGGCCGCGTCATCAACGTAATGCATTATCAGACCAGCGCCACGGTCGAAGTAATGCGGGTGGAACGCGTAGTCAGGATATAGCGAGGAGGACGGCGGGTGGGGCGGCCGGGACGGCGGGTGTGACGCCGGATCAGCCGGTGTCACCAGACAACCTCAGCCATGCTGCAATTCAAGCCAGAGCCGATGCCCATCAGTGCCACGCGGCTGCCTTTGTTCAGACGGCCACTTTCAGCGGCCTTCGACAGCGTGATGGGCACTGCTGCAGGCCCGATATTGCCGAACTCGGGGAAGATCGCCATCACTTTCTTCAGATCAAGGTCCAGCGTCTTGCACAGACCCGACGTATGTGCACCGCTCACCTGATGCAAGATGTATTCGTCAACGTTCGCATTCTGGCCGGTGGTCCAGCCAAATTCCTGCTGGGCACGCTTGAACGTTGCTGCTGCCAACTCCAGCCCTGCCATCAGCAATGGTTTGGCATCGGTGTACATACGATCAACCTGGCCACGGCACAGGCCGCTATGCTGCGTGGCGGCTTGGTTGACCACACCTCTGAAAACGTGGCCTTCCGGTGCCAAGGCAGAGCGCGACATCACCATCGCGACAGCACCCGAGCCCAACGTGAGGGTGGCGAACTGGTCGCGGAACTCTTCCAGGGTGGTCTCGCCGCTCTGGAGTCGGGCGATGGTGGCGTCCTGCACAAAGCGCGCACTTTCACCGTTGACAATGAGACCGTAGTCGATCTGGCCGCGATCGATCATGTTGCCGACCATTTGCATACCACTCAAGAACCCCAGACAGGCGTTGCCCAGGTCAAAATTCAGACAATCTTTGGAAAGCCCAAGCCGATCGTGCACGATACAAGCCGTGGAAGGCTCGATGTAATCACGGCACACCGAGGTATTGATGATGATGCCGATGCGCGAGCGATCGATGCCAGCCTGAATCAGCGCCTTTTCACCGGCGAGGGCGGCGGCCTGGCTGGGCTGAAAACCTTCGTCCCAGTAGCGGCGCGCGACAATGCCCGATGCACTTTCCAACAAATCGGGGCGCATTTCCAGACGCGCGACGGTTTCGCTGAGTTGCGCCATCATTTCGGCAGAGGTGACACGGTGCGGAGCGTCGACGTGCGCGAGACTCAGAATTGAAACATTTTGATATTGCATTAAGCGTCCGTCCCAGTGAGAGGTGTGTGTGCCCAACGATTCGTCAGGCCCAACCCGTGATGAGCCAAGGATTACTTCGATTTGATTGTTTTAACCCGGCAGACTGTGCGCCCAGTCAAGAGCGAAGCTCTATTATGACGCTTTGGGGTCACATTTGATTAAAAGGCAGATTCAAAGGGGTCAGCGACCTGTCTTTTTCCGGTGTGTGCGCAATAGCCGGCGCTGCCCCTTGGTTCTTGAATTCACTCCCTTACAAACTCCAGGTGGGACGGGCATTTTCAAGCACTTTGGTCTGGCAATGCCTGTGGATGCTGGGGTTTCAGAAAAGAATCGTGGTCTATAAAATCCAAGGGGCCGTAAATCTAAGGGGCGGGGTGGCCCCTTTGATTGCGCCATTCGCTGATTTATCTTCAGAGACAAATACACCGGGTTTTGTGCCTTTTGTGTCGAATCGCTATGGCACCATCAACATCTTGAAAGCCACGCTGAGCCGCCCATCCGGCAGGGTTTCCGTTTGCCTGGATTCCATCCGCTCGAAAAACGGATCGGACTTCAGAAACGCCTCAACCTTGGCGACGTCCTCTGCATTCAGCGCGTTGATCGTCACGAAAAACGGCATCGGCTCGCAACTGTCGTCCGGGCGTATCCGGCTCTGGTAAAAGCCATGGGAACCATTCACGTGTGCCGCCTTCTCGGGTAAATTGGCTTTCAGGCGCGCGAAAAACTGGCTTTCCATGGCAGGATTGAGTTGGCATTTCAAGAGCTGGCCCTTGGGTCGATTGCGTGGCGGTACCTCTTCCTCGCGAAGGGGCGAGAGATCGGGCGTTGGTACTGCAGGCCATTTGTCGAGGTGATCCCTTGACCACAGGGGAATGGAGGATTCTTGGGTGTAGCGCCCGCTCGCAATCACGACGACCTTGCGCCGTTCCTCCCATCGGAGTCCGAGTGCACCGTCCTTCTCCCGCCGTAGCCAGAGCGTGACGGCTCGTGTGCCATCCATGCCGCCTGTTACATCGGGCGGGCCATTGCGCCCGTGAGTTTCGACGCGCGCCCACCCGCCCACGCATTCCTTAATAGGCAGTACTGTGTCCACGCGAAACACCGGGCCATAGCGTGCCATTTGATTGACCCACGATTGCTCGGTTTTGCCAGACGGCAACGGTAACGTCGGATCGCGCAACGCCTTGTCCAGCCAAAAAGCGTAGTTGCGCGGATCGCGCTCCGCGAGCCTTCGTGCACCCGCCAGCACGTCCTGCCGGGGCATGTGCCAGATAAGCACATAGCCGCCAGCGCGAGTTTGCAACGTCGCAAATTGAGGAGTCTGTGCCGTGGGCCGCACCGTGCCCGTGACGTACAAATGAAACTGATCGATCCATGCGGGACGAACCGCCTCGTAGGTACCCGTCAGATCCGGGCACGCATTGGCAGAGGCAGCCGATGCGTATGCACTGCCTGCGCAAAGGGGAATCGCGGCAGCGCAAACGCACAGCGTCAACAACGGGTTGCGAGTTTTCAATGGGGTTCCGGCATTCATGACGCGTGGATTGATTCCATCAAGATAATCCCGCCCGGCCGAAACGGCATGCGCTACCCCTTCCGAGCGAAAAGAACAATCAAGGACAGCTCAGACCACGATTGCTTGATGCGGGAAAATATTCGTGGTCCGTCCCAGATTGGTGCGCTTGCAGTCACCCGGATGGGGAGGAAATCGAGCGGAGAATGTGCCTAGACATTGGAAACGATAGTCTAGTAGAAAATAAACGTGGTCCCCTATTGTCGCTATTGTCGAAACAGCGATTTGCTACACTTATCCACAGTTGCAGATTCAAAAGGCAACGACCGGGCCTGGGTCAATATTCAATCGGCAGGGTGGGTCAAAATTCAATCGGCGCCGACATTGACTTGATGACCGTTGGCCTCGAGTGGCTCCTTCAAAAGCTCGTGAAAGTACTGGTACTGCACAAATGGTGGACCGGGAATCGAAAATTCGATTGTGGTAGCGGACGCGCCAACAGAAACCAAAATTGCCGTCATCCACACCCATGCCGATCTGTTGAAAAATAGTGATGTAGCCATCATTTTCTCCGATCTACTTTTGAGTTCTGGGCCAGTAAACTCTGTCTTGTCTTTAATTATTACGCCATGTTTGGCAGTTCGCGGTCGCAGGCTGAGGGCGGGAAGTCAAGTAGTACTTAGCGCCGCTTCCGCCCGCCCTTTCAACAACGCAATAAAATCTTCCGCCGGAACGCCGCGGCTGAAGTAAAAACCCTGCGCGGCAAGACAGCCGTGATGCTTGAGAAAAGCAACTTGTTCAGCAGTCTCCACGCCTTCTGCGACCACGTTCAGACGCAGGCTCTGCGCCATCGCAATGATGGCAGTGACAATGGCAGTATCGTTGACATCGCTACTGATTCCGGCAACGAAGGACTGGTCTATTTTCAACGAGTGAATCGGAAATCGTTGCAGGTAAGACAGGCTCGAATAGCCAGTGCCAAAATCGTCTATCGCAAGGCCGACACCCATATTTGCAAGGTTTTCCAGGGTCGCCATATTCTCCTCGCTGCGGGCCATCAGGACGCTCTCGGTGATTTCCAGTTCCAGCGACTCGGCCAGCAGACCGGATTCTTCAAGCAGGCGTGCGGCAAGTTCGGCAAAACCGGGGCGATGAAACTGCTGCGGGGAGAGATTCACCGCCACACGCAGGCCTGTGTAGCCTGCCTGGTGCCAGCGTTCTAGCTGCGCACAGGCCTCGCGCAGCACCCACGCACCCAAAGGTACGATCAAACCGGTTTCCTCGGCGATGCCGATAAATTCGCCGGGCAGTATCATCGCGCCGTCTGCGGGTTGCCAGCGCACGAGCGCCTCGGCCGCGAATATCTCGCCACTTTCCAGGTTTATCTGCGGCTGATAGTGAAGGATGAATTCTTCGCGTTGCAGCGCCTGATGCAGGCGATTGGCAATGCTTAACCGGCGCTGCGCTACTTCATTCAATCGCTGCGTAAAGAACTGGTAATTGTTTCGACCTTTTTCCTTGGCGTGGTACATGGCAGTATCGGCAGCACGCAACAACGCGTCGGCGTCGCTGCCGTCGTTCGGATAAACGCTTATGCCGATGCTGCAGCTCACATGCAACTCGTGACCCCCGACCACGAATGGTCGCCGCAGTGCCTCGAGCACGTGACCAGCGACCAGCATCGTGGCATTGTTATTCTCGAGTCCCGAAAGACTGATGACGAACTCATCGCCCCCAAGGCGCGCCACGGTGTCGCCTTGGCGCAGACACCCCACCAAGCGCACCGCGGCCACCTGCAAAAGGAGATCGCCGGTTTGATGGCCGAGCGAGTCGTTGATGTGCTTGAAACGGTCAAGGTCGATAAACAGCACCGCGATTTGGTTCCGGTTGCGCCGTGCCTGGGCGATCGCCTGGATGACTCGATCACGAAACACCACGCGGTTGGGTAACCCCGTCAATGGATCGTGTTGTGCGAGGAAGCGGATACGCTCCTCTGCCAGCGCTTTTTGCACGACAAGCGCGATCGTCGGCACCAGGCTGTCGACCGTCGCCGCGATCTCGGCTGAGGGGGCGACGACCGTGAGCTGCCCGAGGGCCAATTCGCCGCTGGTGAGCTGGTGGGTTTGGCGGTGATGGGTGGCGTTGGGGTCGGACTCGGCGCCCGCCTGCACCTCGGCGCCGTCGGTCGGCGTCAGCGTCGCCAACGCGCAGTCCGCATGCTCGACCAGCGCGACACAGACCCCGCGCATCGCCTCGATCGCGCTCAGATTGCCCAGCGCGAGCTCGGCGATCTGGTTGGCCGCGGTGAGCTGGCGGGCCTGCTGGGCAAGCCGCGCCCTTGCGCTCTCAATCTCGTTGAACCGCTCCTGCAACGTCTCGTGCGCCTCCTTCAGCTCCCGGGCGGCGCTCCTGAACGTGACGGGCCATGTGACCCCGCGGCGGATGCGCGTCAACAGCGAGCCCCCCTCGGTGAAGACGACGTGGAAGCGACCGCCGTTGTGCATCCGCGAAAACGTCACCGTGGCCCGCGGCTGGCCGAGCAGGCGCGGCATCTCTTCGAGGTTGCCAATCGTGATTACGAAGAACTCCCAGCACACCTCGTACCCGGGGGACAGCGTTAGATCGACCTCGATGCAGGTTGCCGAGAGTTCGCGATGCGTCGGCTGGATGCACGTGAACATCTGATTGCCAACGCCACTCTTCGGTTTGTTCATCCACCGGTAGAAGTCCATGGTCGAGAACAGCTGGCGCGCAATGACTGATGCGAACCGGAGCCCGGGCTGCCGCATGTACGCGCGACCCAGCTCGACGAACTGGGCGTCCGTGAAGTGTGGCCGGATGTTGCGCATGATCTTGAGAAAATCATCCCAATCGATACTCTCTTTCTTGCTGCGTAGCTTTGCCAACGAGACGGACATGCCCTCGACCATGCACTCGTCTGCGATGCCGCGTTGCTTCAGCCCAAAAAAAAGTAAGTCGAAGACTCTGCAGGAAACTTCGTTCATGAGTCACTGCCAAGGTATAGGAATTTCAAACGCTCTTTGTCAGGTTCTGTCGCATTGAGCGTTTTTGGTCAGAAAAGCTTCAATGAAATCAGTGGTGTTTTTAGCCAAAAGTGCTGGATGCGACAGAACCAATTTCAATGCGTGCCGGCGCGAGTTGATACCGCCGCCGGAATCACCGCAACAGGCTCAGTTCGCTTCGCCGTTTTCCAACGGTGACTTTCAGAAGACAGTTTTCGCGACCGAAATCAAGCTCATCAACCGAGAGTGGAACAAACCGGGGGCCAGCAAGCTTCAGGCCGTCGACAGTCCCAACTAAGAGGCGAGAATTGCTTTTTAGATTTACGGACTCGCTACTCCGCTACCTTCACTTGTTAGCAGACTGCGTCGGGTCCGCTGTAGGTGTTGTTTCGTTAGACGTAGTCTTCGTGACCGTCTCAGCGGAATTAACGTTACTTGTTTGTTTCTGCGCCGGATTGCGTTTGGAAAAATCTAGATCTGCCTTCTGCCGCTCTTCAATGATCTTCATTCGGTCTGCAGTGGTCATTTGCGGGGCCGAACGATTGCACCCTGCAATTAGCACGGCCAATGAGCAAATTGTAAGAGCAAGGCCGCTACCTGAAAAAACTCTTTTGCGAACGTTTTGCATTTTTGTTTCCTGTAACCAATAGGGTTGTAATTGAATCAAATCAGTAAGCAGATACTTGTGCTCTGTCGATCTGGCTCTGTCGCGTTAAGCGCTTTTGGCTAAAAAACACAGCTGATTCCATGGAGGATTTTCTGACCTAAAAATGCTTAACGCGACAGGAATCAAGGGTGCCAGGCTCGATATTCTTGAGAAATGCGGTGGACTCAACTCTTAAGTGCGAAGATTGGTCAATATATGGGTGGCCCCTTCATCCCTCAATCCCTTCATCCCTCAAACCGCCTTGAACCCGACTGTCAGCATCTGCCACCGCAGCGCAGCAGCATCGGCAACCCCCCTCACACCGTTTCCCGCAATGGGTGCGCGTTCGCGGGCAGGTGAGCGTCCATGACGGCGCAGTTCCGACCGGCCGCCTTGGCTCGGTACAGCGCGGCATCGGCGCGCTTGACGAGCGCCGACCAGTTGGACTGAGCGCCTTCGCCTTGCTGGCAGGCGATGCCCAGGCTGACAGTGGAGCGCAACGCGGGCACCTCCGCCAACCGGGTCATGGCCAGGCGCGCGCGCAGACGCTCGGCGAGGACGACTGCCTCCTCGTTGCCGGTGAAGGGCAGCAGAACAAGGAACTCTTCCCCGCCCCAGCGGCCGAGTACGTCGCTGTCGCGCACGGTGTCTTTCAGGTCGGCCGCGATGGCGCGAATGAGCGCGTCGCCGACGGGATGACCGTGGGTGTCGTTGATGCGTTTGAAGTGATCCACATCGAGCACAATCACCGATAGCGGTTGGCCGGAACGAACCGCCGCCTTGTAGGCATGCTCGCCTTGTTCTTCCAGCGAGCGGCGATTGGCGATTCCCGTGAGCGCATCGGTGCGGGCCTCAAGCGAAAGCGCCTGCTCCAGCAGGAAGGCGCGGCGGTTGGAGGCCTCGAACACGCGAGTGAGCAATGCGCCGACGAACAGGCACATCACCAGCGCGCAGAGCGCATTGAGAAAGACAAACCTTGCCATGTCCAGGTGCAGAAGCAGGCCCACCACCACCAGCACAGGCAGCAGATTGAGCCAGAGGTAGTCGCGCCGGTCGATCGCCACACAAGCACCTGCGCACAGCACCGCACCCAGCCCGGCCAGGCCGAACAGAAAGCCGCCGCTCAGTTCGCCCAGCGCCAGTGCCACGGCGGTCACGGCGATCGCGAAGCCAACCTTGGCCACGTGCGGCGCAAGGGCGGGGCTGACGTGACGCTTCTGCAACCGTGCCAGCGCCAACAGGCAGAGCGCTCCCAGCACCCGCCACTCGAGCGCCAGCAGCCATCGGTCGGGATCGAAATACGCATCCCAGATGGCAAACAGCAACAGCCCGACGGCGACCCGCCAGGCTGAGACCGCGTTGATGAGGGCGAGCGCTTCGCAGCGCTGGGCGCGAAATGCAGCCTCCATGTCTGCTGGAAAGGCGTGGTCGGGAGAGAGCATTGCGAGCTTCATGCGCGCCTTGCACACGCTGCCCAGCACGGTGTGCGAGAGTTGATGTTGACGAGGGATGGGTGTGGCGGAGAGCATGTTGCGTCTCCCCTTTCCTGGCGAGATGAGCGTCTTGATCGGGGCCGGCTCGAACGGACGAGTGAGCCGCACGCCGACTCGGCAAAAAAGAAAGACCTGATCAGCATGAGCGCGGCCCGAGACAGCGAGACTGAAGTTGCTCTTCATTTCAGTCGTTTGCCACCCGCCAACGGTTCAACCGAGTCTACAGCCGGGGGAGGGCCGCCAGACACGTCCTGGCCTTCGACCGTCCCGAATTCTTGCGTATTTCAAGCAGCGCCGGCAGGCGAGCGCACGGGGTCTGCGAAGCCGGCCCGCGTCTGCATTGGCGAATATTCGCGTTGCAGCATCTGCCCGCGTCTCTGGCGGCTCGCCATGTCCTCGCCCTCGACTTCCTCAGTCATTCCGGCTGCCAGCGGGCTCCGCTACAGCGCAGCAGCGTGGGCCACCATGACGTCCCGGCCACGTTGCGCGGAACGGCGCGGCAGCGGGTCGATGTGCGTGCAGGACCCGACGACCAGACGTAGACTATGTTCAATGATCAAGCTTGAGATCAGGGCACAGGCACCGATCACAATGTCAGCGGGCACTGATCCGCTGCGGCTGGGGGAATGGCATGGAAAGCTTGAACGATCGATTGTTTGACCCGAGTGCGTTCGGAGATCAGCTTCGACAACAGCTTCTGGACAGGATCTGGATTGTCATTCTCCTGATTGCGGTTCTGGGTACACCGGCATCGGTGTCCCGCGCGCTGCTGACCGGGTGGCTGCATCTGTACACCCTTCACGTCTTGGTCGGCCTCGTTGTGGTTTGCCTGTTTCTGATTCGTCGCAAGTTGTCCTATCGGGTGCGCTCGATGCTTCTGCTTGCCATTCTGTTTCTGATTGGTGCCGCAGGCGTACTCACATTGGGTGTGCTGGGCGCGGGTGTGTGGTGGCTGATGATGAGCAGTCTCCTGGCGGGCCTGTTGATGTCACGCAAGACGGGGATGGTGATTTCCGTGGCATCGCTTTGCGTTCTCGTCATAGCGGGGCTCTTGTTCACGACGGGCGTGATTGCCTACCCGGTCGATGCAAATCGTTATGTGGTCGCGCCGGCCTCCTGGCTGACATTCATTCTGGCGGCTTCGCTGCTTCCCTTTCTGGTTTTCCACTCCGTGTCGATGTATCAGGAGTCCGTGCGTACGCTGCTGCAGACGGTGAGCAACCAGCGGACCGAGCTGGAACGGCTGGCGACCCATGATCAGCTCACCGGACTGCCATTGCCCAACCTGGCCATGGACAGGCTGGAGGTCGCGATTCACGCTGCAGTCCGGTCGGGGAAAAAGGTTGCCCTGCTGTTCATCGATCTCGATGGTTTCAAGCGCGTCAACGATTCTCTCGGGCATGCAGCAGGCGATCATGTGTTGATTGAATTGTCATCTCGCATCCTGCAGGTGTTGAGGGGTGAAGACACCGCCGCCAGAATCGGAGGCGATGAGTTCATCCTGATGCTGGCAAGTGTTGAGTCCGACGATGAGCCTGCCTTGGTTGCCCGAAGAATCATTGAGGCGTTTGCTCAGCCCATCCTTTGGTCGGGGAATCCGTTGACGATTGGCGCGAGCATCGGCATAGCGCTGTATCCGGACCATGGCAAGGATTCGATTTCGCTCAGGCGGGCGGCAGACGAGGCCATGTACTCAGTCAAGAGTTCCGGAAAGAACGGCTTTGCCTTTGCGAAGCGTTGACAGTGAAGATGAGGTGGCATCACGCAACTACGCCTACGCCAGCCCGGCTTGTGCACTTGAGGTCACGGCGCGCCGGGAGAGCTGCCACAACAGTATCTGCACCCCGACCAACGCTGCGAAGTTTCGCACTGGGTTGTTGAGGTCGTCCCAGGATCTCGTGCCTTGAAATCATCATCAATCCATTCTCCAGCCAGCGCCACCCACCCATGATTCGTCGAATTTTCATTGACACGGAATGGAACGCCGCGCCGTGGCTGCCGCAGTGCGAGCTGATGTGGATCGGCCTTGCGGATGAGACCGGGCGCAGTTGGTACGGGATCTCGTCGGAGGTGAAGATAGATCCCACCACGAATGACTTCGTGAAGGGTGCCTTCCGGATGATTTCCCCGGATGAGCCACGCATGTCGAGGGCGCAACTTGCGGCGGCGGTGCTGGACTTCTGCGGTGAGGTGGACGAGTTCTGGGCATGGGTCCCGACACTCGACAGTTTCACTGCGTGGTCCGGATTGGGCGACCAAGCGCCGGCCGTGTTTGATCAAATACAGGACATCGATATGCAGATGCTGCGAGACCTGGTGAGTCCGTGGCCAAGGGGTTGGCCCAATGACTTGCACAACCTCAATACGGCTGCCGTCGCCGCCGGCGTCGAGATTCCGCCCAGAGCTGCAAACCATCTGCATCCGCGTGTCCATGCACAGTGGAACCAGCAACTGTTCGAGCGCATCCGCGCATCAGGCAGGCTGTAAGCGTTCCGATGTAGCGAGATCAATTGGAGCTTGCTGCGCAGGATTGCGATAAGTGCGACGAGTGCGATGAGTGAGATCAGTAAGGCGGATCAGCCCACAATCACGTTCGAACGGATTGCCCCCGCGACGGTTGCTCGCAAAGCGAACGCGTCACGCCACCGGAACTTCTATCGCAAGAACACGCAGACGCTCGCTTGTCATGCGAGCCATTCGTTGCAGGATTCGGGATACATGATTGATACTGTACGGACGCCAACTATTCCCGACCTGCTCATGCGAATATTCGCGCTGCCTTCCTGCCCGGCCTTGATGTCACTGGCTGCACTGTCCCGCGAGGCAAAGTGTCTGGCGCTCATCGCCATGGTGATCCTGCCCATGACAGCGGCTGCCAATCCGCCGCTGCCGCCGCTGCCACCGGTAAAGCATGCTGGCTGGCAGGAAGAGTGCGTCGATTGCCACATGCTGTATCACCCCGGCCTGCTCCCGGCACGCTCCTGGCAACGAATCATGGATGAACTGAAGAGCCATTTCGGCCGCAAAGTCAGCATCGACACCGCGCTACGCGCCGACATCACGGCGTTCCTGGTGGCCAATGCGGCAGACCGTTCCCATAGCGCGGTGTCCCAGGACATCGCCAAGTCGCTGGCTCCATCAGACCGGCCCACGCGCATCAGCACCACGCGCTGGTTCGGCACGGCCCACGCGGGCATTCGCAAGGTGGACCACTTCGAGCAATGCTTCATCTGTCACCGTCATGCGCAAGCCGGCGATTTTGTGGTGGCCCACTGACCCTGCGCCAATCGTGGATCCTCGTGGCCGATTGATGGGCCAAGTCTGCAAATCTCTGTGACTATCGACCCTGGGTTTTGTACGACCATCAGCGGTCGCTTCGTGCCTCATGACACCCAGTGTCCCCGCTGCCGACTCCCATGGTGAGTTATTCCACTTTCAGCTTCTGCTCAAGGACTACGCGCTTGTAGATGGCGAACTCGTCGCTGACCTGCTTCTGATATTCCTCTGCGGAGTTGCCCACCACGATGGCACCCGTGGCTTCGATGCGCGCTTTCACATTGGCGTCAGCCAAGGCGGCCTTCACGGCTGCATTCAATTTGGCCACCACTTCCTTGGGCGTGTCTTTGGGTGCGGACACACCCAGGAAGGACATGCGGTTGACAGTCTCCAGTCCGACTTCGGCGAACGTTGGCACGTCCGGCAATTCGGCGAGACGATTCGGTGCCGACACGACAATCGGAACCAAACGCTTGTCCTTGATGAATGGCAGTGTCGAAGGGAGGTTGTCGACAATGATAGCTACCTGCCCCGCAACGGCGTCATTCAATGCCGGACCTGATCCGCGATAGGGAATGTGGACGATGTCGGCCTTGGCAGCACCCTTATAGAGCTCAGCCAGCAGGTGGCCAATGGATCCATTTCCACCGCTGGCGTAGCTGTGTTTCCCGGGGCTCTTCTGCAGTGTGCTGATGAAGGCTTTGTGGTCTTTGGCCGGAAACGACGGATTGACCGCGATGATCATGGGTGTTGCGGCGACATTGATGATGTGGACGAAGTCCTTGACCGGATCGTAAGGCGTGGCGGGGTTGATCGCCGGGTTGGCGGCCATCGTGGAAACCGAAGACATGAGCAGCACATAGCCATCGGGTTGTGACCTGGCGACGTCCGCCGCACCAATCGCGCCTCCGGCTCCCGCTTTGTTCTCAACGACAACGGATTGACCCAATGCCTCGCGCATCTTTTCGGAAATGATCCTTGCAAGGAGGTCGGTCGTGCCACCCGGGGCGAAGGGCACGATCAGGCGCACCGGTTTGTTGGGATAGGCCTGTGCAATGGCCAATTCGGGCAACGCAATGGCGGCAATGCTCAATGCAAGCAGGAAGGTTCGAATGTGTGTCATGGGTTGTCTCCGTCTTTGGGTTGCAGATACTGAGTGTGGTATCGGATGAGCGAGCTAGCTTCGGCTCTGCAGGTGAGCCATCACTGGTCTCGAGTAGGGCCGAGCTCGGCGCACCACAAGACCGGCACCGTCGCGGTCAGGCAGCTTGAACTTGCTCACGATCTGCTCCAGCTTTTGTGCGTGATCTTGAAGGGAAAAGGACGCCGCTGCCGCCTCCTCGACCAAGGCGGAATTTTGCTGCGTAACGGTTTCGAGCTGCGAAATAGCCCTGTTGATTTCTTCTACACCGCTACTCTGCTCGTGCGAAGCCGCCGCAACAGAAGCAATAAGATCTGTCACCTCCTGGACACCAGCAACAATCTCATCTATCACGGTGCCTGCCGCACTCGCATGTCTGCCTCCTTCAGCGACTATGGAAACAGACTCCTCGATCAAGGATTTGATTTCTTTTGCCGCATCAGCACTACGCTTTGCCAGGCTTCGCACTTCGCTGGCCACAACGGCAAACCCTCTGCCCTCTTCACCCGCGCGTGCGGCTTCCACGGCGGCATTCAGGGCCAGAATGTTGGTCTGGAAGGCGATGCCTTCGATGACGCCGATGATGTCGACGATTTTCCCCGAACTGCTGGCAATGCCACCCATGTTCTCCACTACCCTATGCACGGCATTCGCGCCGGCGCGCGCGGTGGTGACAGAAGCTTCTGCGACCCGGCTGGCTTGTTTGCAGTTGTCGGCATTTTGTTTGACCGTGGCTGCCAACTCTTCCATGCCCGAGGCCGTTTCTTCCAAAGTTGACGCTTGTTGTTCAGTGCGTTGCGACAAATTGCCGTTGCCGGCCGCGATCTCGTTTGCCGACAGGGAAACAGCCTGGGCGCTTTCACGTGCCTGAGCGACAATGGACGACAGATTCTTTGCCACTCGATCGAGATGGAGCGTGGCAGTACCGAATTGCCCACCCAATGATGTATCTATGTGTGCAGCCAAATTGCCATCGCCGATTTTCTGGCTCACATCAAACAGCTGATTCCAGGCGACATCGGCCTGAATATAGAAGCAGGCCACGGAATAGACTGCCAACAACCAGGCCACAACAACGACATACAACGTAGTGGCAGGCAAGTTGGCGTGGGTGTGGTAGAGCACAACACCCAGGGGAATGGTGTAGAGAATGCTGAAAATGGGCATCTTGTATTGATTGCCCAACTGCCGCATGAGCGCTATGCCAGGAGCGAAAAAGAACTGCATGAGCTACCTCCGATTGCGTCTGATGAGTGACTGAACCAGCGAGACTTTCCTAATTCCCACGCCTTGGATCCATTTCGACGGTGGCACGATTCCCGCTATGTGTGCGAAAGCGTTTGGCCTTGTCGGTACTAGACGATCAGCTCAGGAATCCGACGTGTCGGGGCAGCCAGAGCGCAATCTCCGGAAAGCCGATGACCAGCGCCAAACCGATGAGCTGAAGTATGACGAACGGGACGATACCTCGATAGATGTGTCCCATCGTTATCGATGGCGGCACGGTGCCCTTCATGTAAAAGAGCGTGAATCCGAACGGGGGCGTGAGGAAGGCCGTCTGCAAATTCACGGACATCATGATGATGAACCAGGTCAGAAACACGGTGGGGCCGCCAGCCCCGATGTGTGCACCAAAATCGGCCTTTGCCAGCACCGGCGCGAACACGGGCAGGACGATGAGGCAGATTTCAATCCAGTCAAAGAAAAACCCGAGCAGGAACACCAGCACCATCAGGAAGATCAGGATTTCCCAGCCGGTATCCAGGCCTGCGGCTTTCAAGAGCTGAACCACCAGATCGTCGCCACCAAGCGCGCGGAAGACGAACGAGAACAGCGTCGCGCCGAAAAAGATGAAGAAGACGAGCGCGTTGGTCAGCGCAGCGCTTTCGATCGTCTCACGCATGGTCTTCAAGCTGAGCCGACCGTTGATCCATGCGAGCAGGAGCGCACCCATGGAGCCGACGCCAGCTGCCTCGGTAGGCGTAGCCCAGCCGCCGAAGATCGAGCCCAGAACGAGCGTGATAAGAAGCGTTGGTGGAAAGAAACTCTTCAGCAGCATCTTCCATAATTCGGCGCGCGTCTTTGGCCCGATGTCTGCGGGAAGAGGCGGGGCAAGTTCAGGCTTGAGGTATGAAATCGCCCCGATGTAGATCAGGTAGAGCAGCGACAGGAGCAGCCCCGGGAAAAGGGCGGCCGCAAAAAGCGTGCCTACCGATACCGACAGCAGGTCCCCCATGATCACCAGCATGATCGATGGTGGAATCAGGATGCCCAGCGTTCCTGCCGAGGCGATGGTCCCTACGGCGAGCTCCTTGTTGTAATTGCGCTCGAGCATTGCCGGCAACGCAACAAGCGTAAGCATGACGACCGAGGCGCCGACGATGCCCGTGGTCGCCGCCATGATCGTACCCATGAGCGTCACCGACATGGCGAGGCCGCCTGGAATGCGCCGGGTCAGAATCTGCAGTGCGTAGAGCAAATCGTTGGCCACGCCGCTGCGTTCGAGGACGGTCCCCATGAAGATGAACATCGGGATCGCGACCAGCAGCGAATTCGCCGCCACACCTCCCCATATACGCGGCAGGAGGTTGAAGAACTGCACCGGCTCGAACACGTCAAGCAGTATGCCGATTCCACCGAACAGGATGGCAACGCCGCCGAGTACGAACGCCACCGGGTAGCCGCAAAAAAGCGCGACCGCCAGGACGAGGAAGAGGATCAGTGGGAGGTAGTGCGCGAGCGTGGCCATCATGTTGCCCCCTGCTCAAGGGGAACCTTGGCCCCGGCGAATGCACTGCGCTCGCGCAGATTCTGCGGTCCAAAGAGGTAGACGACCAGCCGCATCATGACCGATATGACCGCTATCAAGAGCAATCCGAGCCCGAGCATGATGAAAGCTTTGGGAATCCACCGGTACGGCAGTCCGGTCGCCGCGTCGGACGATTCGTTCAGCCGGATTGCGATCCAGGTGAAGTCGGCGCTGAAGTAAAGGGCGATCAGGCAATACGGGAGCGCGAAAAAGAGGCACCCTGCAAGTTCAATGATCGCGTGTGTGCGCGGCTCGGCATTCGTCAGTGCGATATCGATGCGGACATGCGCGTTCTTGACATACGCGGTGCCGAGCCAGAAGCAGAATAGCGCGGTGTGGAGATGCCATTCGAGTTCCTGAAGGCGCGTCGATCCCATGCCTGGAATCTGATAGCCGAACTTGCGTGACAGAACGTCGAAGCAGATCACTACGGCACAAACCACAAACAGCCAGCCAACCCACGACGCTATACGTACCAGAACACGGTCGATGGCATCGCTTGCTGCGAGAAGTTGTTCCATGGCTCTCTCCGAAGAAGTAGATGGAGCGCCTCGTGTGTGCAGGGCGCTCCTTGGGGCTGCTGCTACTTCAGATAGCCGTTGTCGCGCCAGATCGCATAGTCCTTGCGGAATGCCGCATACGAGTCATACACCCGCTTGAAGCTCGGGTTCTTGACGGACTCCTCGGCAATCACCTCGTTCCAGTTTTTCTCGAACGAAGCCATGATCTCGGGCGACCAGCGCTTGATCTGCACGCCGTGCTTGTCCTGCATTTCACGCATCGCCTTGAACTGAATCGCCTCGCCTTCGGCAACAAGCTCACGGATGTTGTCACCACAAGCGATCTCAATGGTCGCGCGGTGCTGCTCGCTCAGCGAGTCCCACTTCTTCTTGTTGATGAACAGCTCGAAAAAGGTCGCCTGCTGATGCCAGCCGGGGAAGTAGTAGAACTTGGCAACTTGATAGAAGCCCAGTTTCTGGTCCAGCGCTGGCATCGAGAACTCGGTGGCGTCGATCGTTCCGAGCTGAAGCGCCTGGAAAATGTCGCCTGCCGCAAGAAGCTGCGTCGACACACCCATCTTCTCCATCACCTTGGCGCCCAGGCCGAAGAAGCGCATCTTCAGGCCCTTCATGTCCTGGACAGTCTTGATCTCCTTGCGGAACCAGCCCGACGATTCCGGTGGGATGAGCCCACACGGAATGTTGTGAATACCTTGCTTGCCATACATCTCGCGCGAAAGCTGGAGGCCGCCGCCGTAGTAAATCCATGCCAGGTATTCGCCCACACCCGGGCCGAAAGGCACCGAGGCGAACATGTTGAATGCGGAGTCAGTGCCCGCGAAAAAGCCACCGTTCGACCAGGCTGCGTCGACCGAGCCCTGCGAGACCGACTGGATGGCCTGCAATGCGGGCACCAGAGCGCCGGGCTCGTGCACCTTGAGATCGAGCGTTCCGCCAGATGCGCGCTCGAGCTTCTTCGAGAGGCGGACCGGCCCATCGCCCAGCAACTGCAAGCTCGCGGGGAATGCGCTGGCAACATTGATCCGGACCTTCGGGGGTGTCTGAGCAGCTGCTGGAACGGTAAGAGTGGTGGCAATGCAGGCGATGGCTGCCGCCAGGATGTTGAGTTTCATCGAATTCTCCTCATGGTAAAACCGCAGCGATGGAAAGGAATTTCAATCGTACGAGGCCATGTAATGCATGGCTCTTGTTGTGTGAAAAGTGCAGCCGGGTACCAACGGATCCGTGCAGCGTGCAGCTCATTCCGCCTTCTGTCCGATCTCAAAATTCGCCAATTGCTCCAACGCGCGCACCATGGCCGAGTGATCCCAGGCCTTGCCGCCATGCGCTGCACACGCATTGAAAAGCTCTTGCGCCGTTGCGGTATTGGGCAGAGAGACTCCCAGGGCGCGCGCACTCGAGAGAGCCAGATTCAAGTCCTTTTGGTGCAGCTCAATGCGGAAGCCCGGATCGAATGTGCGCTTCACCATGCGCTCGCCATGCACTTCCAGAATTCTGGACGAAGCAAACCCACCCATGAGCGCTTGACGCACACGCGCAGGGTCAGCCCCAGCCTTGGAAGCGAACAACAGCGCTTCGGCAACGGCCTCGATGTTGAGTGCCACGATGATCTGGTTGGCGACTTTGGCGGTTTGACCATCACCGTTGCCCCCCACCAAAGTGATGTTCTTGCCCATCAGTTCAAACAAGGGCTTCACTTTTGAAAAGACTTCCTCGGTGCCGCCGACCATGATGGATAACGTGGCGTTTTTCGCACCCACTTCGCCGCCGGAGACAGGGGCATCCAGATAGTCGCAACCCAGAGCAATTATCTTCTTTGCAAACTCCTTGGTCGCTAGCGGGGAAATGGAACTCATGTCCACGACAGTCTTGCCGCTGGACAACCCTGCGGCGACACCGTTTTCGGCAAACAAGACTGCCTCCACATCCCCGGTATCAGGCACCATGGTGAAGATGAAGTCGGCATTCTTCGCAACGTCGCGTGCACAGCCGCATTGAGATGCCACGTTCAAGCCTGCGGGTACTGGCCGGCGGCCGCGAGTGTGTACAAACAGCTGGTGGCCCGCCGTGATCAGGTGCTGCGCCATGGGAGCGCCCATGGTGCCCAGGCCGATGAATCCGATCTTCTGAGATTGCAAAGTCATTTCTGTTCCTGTGGTTGTTGTCAGTCAACGCAGTTGAATGCGTTGGTCATCCGCAGAGTTGATCCCGCCAGCCCAAGCCCGCTAAGGTGGATGTTGCCGGTTTGTACTCGCAACCGATCCAGCCCTTGTAGCCGATTGAGTCGAGGTGTTTGAACAACCAGTTGTAGTTGATTTCCCCTGTGCCGGGCTCATTGCGTCCAGGGTTATCAGCAAGCTGGACATGGCCGATTCGCTCCAGATTGTTCCTGAGCGTGACGGCCAGCTCACCCTCCATGCGCTGGGCGTGATAGATGTCGTACTGCACGAAGGCGTTGGTCGCACCGACTTCGTCCAGAATTTCCAGTGCCTGTTGAGTTCGGTTCAGGTAGAACCCGGGGATGTCATACGTGTTGATGGGCTCTATCAGGAGTTTCAAGCCCGTCGCATCGAGTACTGCTGCTGCATGGCGGAGGTTGCCCACGAAAGTCTGGCGCAGCAGGTTGCTGTCGACACCTTGAGGAGCCTTGCCAGCCAGACAGTTCAGTTGTCCAACGCCCAAAATCTGGGCATAGCGAATTGCCGTCGCGACACCCTTGTTGAACTCTTCTACACGATCTGGCAAGCAGGCAATCCCGCGCTCACCGGCGTCCCAGTCGCCTGCAGGCAAGTTGTGTAGTACGAGCTTGAGACCGTTGGAGTCGAGTCGCTGTCGGATCTCTTCAGGCGAATGGGCGTAGGGAAACAGGAACTCCACTGCCTTGAAGCCTGCTTTTGCAGCAGCATCAAACCGCTCAAGAAAGGGCAGCTCTGTAAAGAGCATGGTCAGATTTGCAGCAAAGTTGGGCATGGCATTCTCAAGACGTCAATCGTGTTCAGGGCCGACCAGTATTTCTCGGACATGGCGCATCACGGCGCATTCTCCTGTTGCATGCGCCACGATGATTTGCTGCCAAATCATCGATAACGACCTCACCGGCGATCATTCGGAGTGAAGAAGCACGCACTTTTTCTTCGATGATCGTGCGGCAGAATTGCCAGGGCGCGGAAGTATTGCGCCGGGAATAACGGTTATTCTTTGCTGGAATATTGCGATTGCGGGTCGCCCGTGGTCTACTTTGAGCATGGATCGATTCCAAGCGGCAAAACTCTTCCTTCGCGTCGTGGATTTGGGCTCGTTCAGCAAAGCCGCGTCAGACTTCGGAATTGGACAACCTGCTGTGACGAAGCTGGTGGCACAGCTGGAGAGAGAGCTGGGTTCGCGTTTGCTGCACCGCACCACACATGGTATTTCGCCGACGGAAATTGGCACGCTTTACTACGAAAAGTGCAAGCTCATTGCACATCATGTCGATGAAGCCCAGACCGTCGCTGCGTTGCTGCAATCACAAGTACAAGGTGCTTTGCGCATCAGCACCACGATGGATTTTGGTCGGCGCGTGCTGGCACCGCTGGTCATGCGATTTCTTCAGGCCAACCCCAGACTTTGTGTTGAAGTGCTGTTTGATGATCACGTTGTGAACATGGTGGAGCAAGGCATTGATGTGGCGGTACGCATGGGGCGATTGGCTGACTCTACTTTGGGTTCACGTTATCTGGGCATCAATCCTTGGTCCCTCGTTGCGGCACCGGCGTATTTGGTGCGCCGCGGCAAGCCCCAGACACCGGGCGAGCTGACATCGCATGACGCATTGATTTGCAGCACGGTACAAAGCGACTCTCGCTGGCATTTCATGGGTGTCAAGGGTGATGCGCTAGCGGTGCAGGTCAACGGTCCGTTCCGCTGCAACAACAAGTCTGCGTTGATGGAGGCTGCCATCGCAGGGTTTGGCATTGCTGCGCTGCCGACCTATGTGGTTCATGAGTCCATTCAGCGCGGTGCGTTGGTCGAGGTGCTCGACGCCTGGACCGTGCCGCCGCAAGAAATTCATGCCGTCTACCCATCGCCACGAATGGTGCCAGCCAAAGTGACGGGATTCGTTGAATGGCTGCAAGAACAGATGGGTGAGAGATGGTGGGCCGCGCACTACTAGCCCCTGACCTGAACCTGGTCTGCTCACGTCGCCTCCAGGAATCGGGTATCCATGAACTTGACGCTTGAATCTTCCCGATGTCTAACGCGCACGTTTGACTGAAGTCGACCGCATCCAACTCAATAGTGAGGCAGCGGTTTCCGACACCCGCTCCAGCCGCAACAACATCCTGGCGTCGTATCAATTCGCTTGAGTTCGTGGCGGCAAGGGTCGACCGTCCGGATCTTCCGGCTATAACCCTGTTTGCAGGGGATCATTTGCTGGCGATGAATCAAGGATCAGTGGGGTCTCCATCCAGTCCGGCTCGCCTGTGTGGGATAGAATTCCGCGCACCCAATCCCTGACCATCCGGAGTTCAATCTTGAAAAATACTTCCTCGCAGGCCATGCTGCCGAGCGACATCAAGCTGCCAAGCAGATTCGGCGTCACCAGCATCGAGCGGACAATGCAGCGGGCCGGACAGCGACTGGGTCAGCTGTTTGCGGGCATCGCCTGTCTTGCGTGTGTCAGCATCAGCCATGCCGCACCGGGAACGTGGTCCAGTGAGGCGGGTGTTCTGCGCTACTCGGCCACGGTGTCACTGCTGGGCAAGGCAACACCTGTCGAGCTTGCGTTTGGTTGCGAAGTCGTGGCCAATCAGTGCACCGAGAGCGGCTCAAGTGTGGATTGGGCCATCCTCAAAACCGCGCCGCTGAAGCCCTTCAATTTTGACGCTTTTGATGTGTCGCGGATCAATGCGAAGGTGGAGAACCGCCTGATGCAGATCACGATCACCCGTAAAGGCCAGCCCGATTTCGTGCGCACGGTTCGCGCTGCGGGCGTTGAGCCCAGCAAGGGATTCTTCGTGTTTCATCTCAACCCGAACAGCGTCATCGTTGAGCAGAACCCGAAGAAGCAGCCCAGTAGCGTGCCCGAGATTTTGCAAGCGCTGGCCGCAGACGGTGCGACCAGCCTGACCATCTCGGTCACCGACAGCAAGAACGCAAAACTCAAGCTGGATGTCACGGTACCCCTGGCCGGAAAGCAGGCCGAGTTTCGCAAGCTGCTGAAGGCTGCGCGCTAAGGTCAGTGCCTGGGTTGCTGGCGGTTTCCGCCGCGAGCCCGCGTATTGCCGGACATTTGCACCGTACTGCCTGCTCACCACGCGAATATTCGCACCGTGCCCATCGGGCCTGAGACCTGTGCGACACTTCGGCATAATTTGCCACTGCGCCACAATGCGGCGCAATGAATCGCGGTGTGGGGCCGAAGCGCCACATGAGCCACCCGCAAACCGTACACACCAGGGAGCCGCATGATCGAAAACCCCGATTCTTTCTGGGACGAACTACTTGCCTTTGTTGAGGCCAAGAGCGTCATCCCGATCATCGGTCCTGAACTGGCCATCGTCGAATACGAGGGTCGTACTGAGCCCTACCAGCAGCTTCTGTCCCGCCAACTTGCGCTGAGGCTGAAGCTTCCCGGCCTTCCTGAATCTCCCGCCCTCTCTGAAGTCGTCGCAGCCTACTTGGCCCGCCCGGGTGCCAAACGCCAAGGCATCTACCGCGAGCTCGGTGACTTGGCCTCCAAGCTGCAGGTTGGCATCCCCGAGGCCTTCATTCAGCTCGCCCGCATCCACGACCTCAACCACTTCACCAGCTTCTGCACCGACAACCTGTTGGCCCAAGCCATCAATCAGGAACGCTTCGGGGGGCGCGCCCAGACCCTCGAGCGCGCCTTCACCCCCAACGAAGCCAGTGACCTGCCCGCAGGCGAACGTGATGTGCCGTTGGTCTACGGCCTCTTTGGCCGCATGTCGGTACTACCCAAATACGTGGTCGCCGAAGAAGACATGATCGAATGGATCACCGCACTGCAGATTCCGGAGAAGCGCCCCGAACAACTGTTCGACGAACTCGGCAGGAATCACCTCCTCTTCCTGGGCTGCAACTTCCCCGACTGGATCACCCGCTTCATCCTTCGCACGGCCAAGAACAGCAAACTGTCGAGTGAACGCGGCTTCTCCGAATACTTTGTCGATGAAACGGCCAGCGCCGGCGCGCCACTGGTCACCTTCCTTTCCAGCTTCAGCCGTGAAACCCAGGTGCTGGCCGAAGACCCGGTCGCCTTCGTCACCGAATTCGCCCGCCGCTGGCAGGAACGCCAAGTCAGCACCTCCACCGGCCTGACTGCCCCATCCGCCCAACCCAGCAAGATGGCAGAGATCATGCCGCCCGGCAGCCTCTTCATCAGCTACGCGAGCGAAGACCGCCCCGCAGCACTCCGCCTCGCGACCGATCTGCAAGCTGCCGGATTGCCGGTGTGGCTTGATCGCCAGCAACTCGACTGGGGCAATGACTACACGGTACGCATCCGCACCGCCATTGACCAATGTGGCCTGTTCCTGCCGGTACTCTCCCAGACCGCAGAACAACGCACCGGCTTCTACCGCAAGGAATGGGCCTGGGCGGCAGAGCGCAATCTTGAATTCACCGGCTCATCGGTAAGCTTCCTCTTCCCGCTGGTGATTGACGACACCGCCGCCTTCACCAGTAATGAGATCCCGGCGGCATTCAAGTCCCGGCATATCGAAAAGGTGCCCGGCGGCCAGCTCACCCCAAGCCAGACTGCATCCATCGTCGGCGCGTTCAATGCCATGAAGGCTCGAATGGTGGTTGCGGCATGAACACCATCATGACTGTCGGTGCACCGCTCATCGACGCCGACCGCCCGTGGCCAGGACTGCTGCCATTCACCGAAGATGCCCGCGCATTTTTTCACGGCCGCGACACGGAAGCCGCCGAGCTCACCCGCCTCATCGAGCGTGAACCACTCACCGTGCTGTTCGGACAATCGGGCCTCGGCAAATCATCGCTCCTGAACGCCGGCGTTTTCCCGCGCCTGCGCAGAGCCGGGTATCTGCCGCTATACCTTCGACTCCATCTCGAAGCGGGTGCGCCGCCGCTCATGGAGCAAGTCTGGCAAGTCATGAAGGACGAGTGCGCGCGTCATGAAGTCACCGCCACTTCGGCGCAACCCGGTGACAGTTTCTGGCGGTACCTGCACCGTCCGAACACGCAGCTGCTGAATCCGCATGGCCGCCCGGTCACGCCGGTGCTGGCTTTCGACCAGTTCGAGGAAATCTTTACCCTGGGCCAGCAGACACCGCAGCAGAGCGCGCGCTGTCAGACCTTCCTGTGCGAGCTGGGCGAACTGATCGAGAACCGTCTGCCGCCGGCACTGGAGGCCGAACTCACACAGAACCCTGAAGTGCTGGATGACTTTGACCTGCTGCGCCAGGACCTGAAGATCGTGTTCACCTTCCGCGAGGATTACCTCGCTGAATTTGAGGGACTGAAGACGCTGATCCGTCCCATCATGCAAAACCGCATGCGCTTGACGCCCATGACTGGCGGCCAGGCCGCCAAGGCAATCCAGGAGTCGGGTCGCGACAAGGTCAACGCGGCCGTCGCAACGCGGATCGTGCGATTCGTGGGCAGTGCAGTGCGCGACGAGACCGTACCGCTGGAGCAGATTCAGGTGGAGCCCGCGCTGCTCTCGCTCGTCTGCCGTGAGTTGAATGAACAGCGCCTCGCGAAAGGTGCCGCCGAGATCAGCGCCGACCAGATCCAGGGCGGCAACACGCAGCAGATCATCGAGCAGTTCTACAAGCAGGGCTTCGCAGGGGTGGACGTCAAGGTCAAGCACTTCGTTGAAGACCGGCTGCTCACGGCGGCAGGCTACCGCGACAGTTGCGCGCTGGACAATGCGTTGGCGACACCCGGCATCACCGAGGCCGCGCTGCAGACCCTCGTCGACCATCGCATCCTCAGACGCGAGGAGCGAGGCGGGCTGGTTCGCCTGGAGCTGATTCACGACGTGCTCGCGGAAGTGGCCAAAGCGAGCCGCGATCGCCGCCGCCAGGAGCAGGCACTGGCAGAAGCCAAGCGCCAGATTGCGAAGCAGCGGCGGCGGCAGCGCTTTTATGCCTCCATGGCGGCCGGATTGCTGGTGGTGTTCGGTGTCGTGTCATGGCTGGCCATTGATGCGAGCCGAGCGCGCGCCACGGCGGATGAGCAGCGCAACGCGGCGAATGCAGCGCAGCAGTTGGCCGAGCTTGCCCGGTCACAGGCCGTCCTCGAAGGTACCCGCGCGACCAACGAGGCGAAGAATGCCGTGGAGAGCAAGCTTCTGGCCGAGTCCGCACTGCAACGCGCACAGTCGGCAGAGCAGCTCGCATTGCAGGAGAAAAATGCAACGGAAGCCGCCAGGGCGGAAGGCGAGTTGACGCTGGGCCAGGCGTTGGCGGAGAAGGCGGATAGGGCGTTCGCAGAGCGACGCTTCAATGAAGGTCACGTCTATGCCGCGCACGCGCTCGCCAGACTCAAGGGCCAGCGCTCGGAAGCGACACAGGCCAGCACGCTGGGGGCACGTCTGTCGTTCCCCAGGATGCCCAGTGTGACGCTGCAGCGCAGCAAAGGGGGCTCAAGGGGCATTGCGTTTTCTCCGGACGGGCGGATGGTTGCATCAGGAAGCGTCAACGATATTCAAATCTGGGATCGAATGTCTGGCAATCTGGCTGCCACGCTGGCTGGGCACACGAACCATGTGCGGGATGTCGCCATGTCGCCGAATGGCCGACTGCTCGCGTCAGGCTCAAAGGACACCACCATCCGCCTCTGGAACCTGGCGACCGGCAAGAGCATTGCCACACTGGAGGGACACGCCAGTGATGTGACAAGCATTGCGTTCTCGCCGGATGGTCGAAGGCTGGTGTCGGGTAGTGCTGACGGCAGTGTTCGCCTCTGGGACGTGGACAGCGCGCAATCCCTGGCGACACTTCTGGGTCATGCGTCCAATGTGTCCAGTGTGACTTACTCCAGGGACGGCAAGGTCATCGCGACAGGATCGTGGGATGGCTCGGTGCTCTTGTGGGACGCTGTCAGTGGCAAGGCACTACCCGTGGTGATGTCGGTCAAGGGAGCGGTGTACGGTGTCGCCATTTCCCCCGATGGACGCTCATTGGCGTCGGCTTCATCGGACAAGTTGGTGCGTCTCTGGGATGTCGCCAGCGGCAAGCTGCTGGTCACGCTGGATGGTCATGATCACGGTGTATTCAGCGTCGGATTCTCTCCGGATGGCCGCACGCTGGCGTCGGGCAGCTTCGACAGGACAGTGCGCTTGTGGGACGTCGCGAGCGCCAAGCCGCTGGCGACACTGACCGGGCACTGGGAGGGCGTCAGCAAAATCGTGTTCTCGCCGGATGGACGCACACTGGCTTCGGCGTCCCAGGACGGTACGGTGCAGCTGAGAGAGCTTGGGCAGAGCCCGAACATCATCGTGCTGGATGATCACGAGACCGAGGTAACCCGCATTGCCTACTCGCCAGATGGTGGATGGTTTGCGTCCGCATCCGGCAAGACGATTCATGTCCGGAAGGCGGCGAGCCGAAAGACCGAATTCACCTTGAGCGGGCATGGCGGGCCGGTGTGGAGCCTTGCCTTTTCGCCGGATGGACGAACGCTGGCTTCCGGCTCCACCGACAACACGGTGAAGTTGTGGGACGCAAGGACTGGTCAAGTTGTCCGTACCCTCGATGGCCACACCAATCGCGTGGTGAGCATTGCCTTCTCGCCTGATGGGCGCACGCTGCTGACCGGGTCAACGGACAAGTCTATTCGCCTTTGGGACAGGGAGAGTGGAAAGCTGATCTCTGTAGCCACCGATGCCGGTGTTTCAGAATCCGGTGCCACCAACATGGTGTTCTTTCCGGATGGGCGGCAGGCTGCCTTTTGTTGCGCCCACAACAAATTTGCGCTCTGGGACGTTGCTGGCAGCAAGGTGGTTGGGGCGATTGCCGCACCGGAGGAGATCGTTGTCGCAGGAACCCTTTCCGATGACGGACGTACGGTAGCAACGGTGTCGAACAAGGGCATTGTGCGCGTCTGGGATGCGAGCAGCCGGAAGCCCCGAGGTGTGGCCATGACGCACGGAGATCCGATCAACAACATCCGGTTTTCCCCGGATGGTCGGCTTCTGGCGACCTTTGCATGGGACAGACTTGTCCGGGTGTGGGAGGTCGACAGCGGCAAGCTGCGCGCCACCCTGGCTGGACATGCGCACATCGTGTCGGCGGTCGCCTTTTCCCCGGACGGGCGTGATCTGGCATCGAGTGCGTGGGAAGACAAGAGTGTGCGGATTCGGCAGGATGTTGGCGGCCAGGTTGCTGTCAAGGACTGGCGTGCCGAGGCCGTGAAGGAGGAACAGCGCTACGGCCTGAAACTGGACGGTGTGAATTTGGTGCCAAAGTGAACTGCCCCGGGAGTCTGGAGACATGTTGCAAGTCCGCTGCAAATCAATCTACAGGCGAAACATGAAGCGCACCATGCAGAGGGCGCTGTCTGTCTTGTCGCTATCGTTGTTCCCGGTTGCGGCCATGGCCCACCCCAGCGACATCGAGTTTGCACCGCTGCTCCGGGATGCAAAGCTCGCCGCAGCGGAACAGCGGGCAGTGGAGCGGATTGCAGCCAATGCAAAGGACGAGGCAGCAATCTGGGCGTTTGCCTTTGTCACGACCCATGACGTCGCCAAGCAGGAGAAGGCCATTGCGTTCTCGGAGGCCTGTCTCGCCCAGTTGCCGGCTTCCGCGAAGTGTCACTACGCACTCGCGGTTGCAAGCATCCAGGTGGCGAGGTCGAAGGGTGTGCTCGCCGGGCTCGACTCTGCACCTCGCGCACGAGATGCCTTCATCAAGTCCGTTGAACTTGACCC
>JANNSU010000081.1:0-89703 GCA_031394355.1 Betaproteobacteria bacterium
ATGATGCTTTGCAATCGCTGCGACGCAATCCTCGGCCTTAAGACACTCTTCAACGACCGCCTGCTTGAACGCCGCTGTGTACTTGGACATGAAAACACCCCAAAAGAATGGACAGATGTCCAACTTCTGGGGTGCAGTTCAAATGATGCGCCCGTTGACGTACTGCGAAGTTTCGCACTGACTGTTCGTACTACCTGTGCGCTAGCCGTGGAGAATCTTCGACAGGAATTCCTTGGCTCTTGGCGATCTTGCGTCCTGATTGTCGAAGAACTCCTCCTTCTTGCAGTCTTCGACAATCTTGCCGGCATCCATGAAGATGACCCGGTGGCTCACCTTCCGCGCGAAGCCCATTTCATGGGTCACGCACATCATGGTCATGCCTTCGTGGGCCAGCTTCACCATGACGTCAAGCACTTCGCCGACCATCTCGGGATCCAGCGCGGACGTGGGCTCGTCAAACAGCATCACGATGGGGTCCATTGACAGCGCCCGGGCAATGGCCACGCGCTGCTGCTGACCGCCGGAAAGCTGACCCGGAAACTTGTCCTTGTGCGTGATCAGCCCGACCCGGTCCAGCATCTTCAGGCCGCGTGCGAGGGCCTCGTCCTGGCTGCGTCCCAGCACCTTGATCTGGGCAAGCGTGAGGTTCTCCGTTACGTTGAGGTGCGGGAACAGTTCGAAATGCTGGAACACCATGCCGACCCTGGAGCGCAGCTTGGAGAGGTTGGTTTTGGGGTCGGACAACGACACACCGTCGACGGTAATGTCGCCCTTCTGGAAGGGCTCCAGCGCATTGACGGTCTTGATGAGCGTGGACTTGCCGGAACCGGAGGGGCCGCAGACGACAACCACTTCGCCTTTTTCAACCTTGGTGGTGTTGTCCGTCAGTACCTGGAAGCTGCCGTACCACTTGCTGACGTTGTTGATTTCAATCATCGCTGACATGTTGTGCGTGTCCTTTCTAGCGGATGATCGCGATGCGCGATTGCAGGCGCTTCACGAGCAAAGAGAGTCCGAAACAGATGACGAAGTAGACCAGGGCAGCGAAGGTGTACATCTCGACCAGACGTCCGTCCCGCTGCGCCACCTTGGACGCGGCACCGAGGAAGTCGGTGATCGACAGCACATACACCAGCGACGTGTCCTGAAACAGGATGATCGTCTGCGTCAGGAGAATGGGCAGCATGTTGCGAAAGGCCTGCGGCAAGACGATGGTGCCCATGGTCTGCCAGTAGTTAAGGCCCAGTGCATAGCCTGCCCAGACCTGACCACGCGGAATGGCCTGGATGCCTGCGCGCATGATCTCGCTGTAATACGCCGCTTCGAACATCGTGAACGTGATGACCGAAGACCAGAACGCGCCCACTTTGATGGGTGGGGTGAAGCTAGTTGGCGCAGGCAGGCTAAAGACATAGCTCTTAACAAGTGCCCACAAATCAATCATCCACGCGCCAAGGTAGGGCACAAGAAAGTAAAACCAGAAGATCACCAGCAGCAGCGGGATGGAGCGCACCAGATTCACATAGCCTGCCGCGAACATCGACAGCGCCTTGAACTTGGACAAACGCAACATGGCCAGAAGCGTGCCGAAGAAGATGCCGCCCACCATCGCCATGGCAGTTAGCGTGAGGGTGAAGGTCATCCCCTCCTTGAAGAGGTAGACCCAGGAACGCTCGATGACATTGAAATCAAAATCACCCATGGTCAGTGCCCCCCGCCCGCAACCTGCGGCCCGATGAAGCCTGGCACAGCGACTTTTTTCTCCACCCACCGCATGCCGAACACGACAAAGATGTTGATGAAGATGTAGATCAGCGTGGCTGCCGTGAACGCTTCGAACACCTGAAAGCTGAATTCCTGCATCGCGCGTGCGCGAGCAGTCAGTTCAAGCAGCCCGATGGTGAGTGCGACCGACGAGTTCTTGATGATGTTCATGAACTCGCTGGTCATGGGCGGCAGGATGATGCGATACGCCACGGGCAGCAGAATGAAGCGATAAGTCTGTGGCAGGGTCAGGCCCATGGCTGTACCAGCCATCAGCTGACCGCGTGGCAGCGTCTGAATGCCGGCTTTCACCTGCTCGGCCACGCGTGCGGCGGTAAAGAACCCCAGGCAAAGGACCGCCGGCACAAACGCGCCCCATGGTGGCGGCATCTGCTTGATCATCGTGCCAAGAGCTTTTGGCAGGACCTCGGGCAGTACAAAGTACCAGAGGAACATCTGCACCAACAATGGAATGTTGCGGAACAGCTCAACATAAGCGTCGCCGAGCCTTACGGCCCACTTGAACGGCGTCGTTCGTATGACGCCAAGGAACGAGCCGATGACAAGCGCCAGAACCCAGGCGGACAGGGCAGTGGCCAGCGTCCATTGCACACCGACGAAAAGCGTGTAGAGATAGGTGCCCGATCCATCCGGGCTGGCCTCCCAGAAAATCTTCCAGTTCCAGTTGTATTGCACGCATTGCCTCCCTTTGGTTTCCCCGTCGTTCTTTGTCTTCGGGGATGACGCGTCCTGCGAGCAGCGAAACTCAGTTTTTATTGTTTATGGATGCAAGCTTGCCACCTGCAACCGGTACACACAACGGGTTGGCCCGATTGTGCGACAAATAAAAAACGGGGAGATCTGGTGACCTCCCCGTCGGGTTATGCGTCGTCAGCGAGTGTTTTGCCGACGATTACTGGTAAACAGCCGGGTCCGGAGAATCGGTCGGATTGGCCATGACCTTCTTGAGTTGCGGGCTCATCGGGGTGTTCATGTTGATGTTCTTCGGCGGGATCGGCGCCAGGAACCACTTGGCGTAGATCTTTTCGATTTCACCAGACTTCATGAGCGCCTTGACGGTGTCATCTGCCACCTTCTTGAAGGCCAGATCGTCCTTGCGCACCATGATGCCGTAGGGCTCAACGGAATAGGCTTCGGTACCGACAGCAAAGTCACCGGGCGCCTTGCTGTTGGCAACCAGGCCAGCGAGCAGGATGTCGTCCATGAAGAAGGCCACGGCGCGATCAGTCTCGACGTTCAGGAATGACTCGGCGTGATCCTTGCCCGGGATGATGCTCATGCCCATGTTCTTGCCGGCGTTGGTTTCCGTCAGCCACTTGATGTTGGTGGTGCCTGACGTGGACGTCACGGTCTTGCCCTTGAGATCATCCAGCTTGCTGATCTTCGATGCCTTCTTGGCAACGTAACGGTTGGCCGTCACAAAGGTGGTGACGACGTACGAGATCTGCTTCTGGCGATCAGCGTTGTTGGTCGTCGATCCGCATTCCATATCCACAGTGCCGTTGGCCAGCAGCGGGATGCGCGTGGCAGAGGTCACTACCTGAAAGTTAACCTTCAGGTTGGGCATCTTCAGATTGGTCTTCACTGCATCGACAATCTTGGCGCACAGGTCCATGGAGTAGCCAATGGGCTGCTGCTTGTCATCCAGGTAGGAGAACGGGATGGACGCATCACGGTGACCCACCGTGATCGAGCCGCTGTCCTTGACCTTTTTCAGCGTATCGGCCTGTGCCAGAGCTGGAACCGCCAAGGCTGCGGCGATAGCGCCGATCATGAATTTTCTTGAAGTGTTGCGCATCTTTGAATGACTCCTCGTTGTGGTGTGAATAACGTGTCCTGAAGCTGATGTTGAACCTGCCGCGCGCGGACGGAATACCTTGCACGCTTCCGGATACAGCCCGGGAAATGTACCAAATCTGGTCTTGTGGTCGCCAGTTTGCCACTGTTTAAGGCAGGCATAGCCATAACGTAACACGCGCAGGAAAAGTTTACTTATGCGTTTGACGCATAGTTTTAGCGCGCGTCGATTGTTGCCGTGACAGAAAGCTCCATAATCGATCCACCAGTGGCTTTGACTGGGTCCGATCGCGATACAGTCGAATCTCGATTTCGCCGATCCAGCGGTCGTCACCGGCTAGCGCCAGCAGACGGGAACGCGTGCTTTGACTCGGCGCGGCCAGCGCACTGTCGGGTAGCCAGGCGATGCCGTGGCCCTCGATGGCCATCACCTTCAGCGCCTCTGCCATGTCTGTTTCGTAGCGCCTGCGCAGGAAGTGCGGTGTGCGGGCGGTTTCCAGAATGATGTCCACGATCCGGCCAAGAAAGGCATTGGGCGAATAGGACAGGTGCGGGACGGGCTGCTCGACGGTGCCGGGGAGTCGGTACATCGGCGCCCCGGTCTTGGTCACCTTGGCGTAGGGACGGATCATCTCCTTGCCGAGCGGCAGCATGTCATACCGATGTTCATCAAGCTGGATGGGTTGCTGTGGATGGTGGTAGCACATCAGCAGATCGCAATTGCCTTCAACCAGTGACATCACGGCATCATGAACATTCAGCGCCACCAGCTTGCACCCGAAGGACCCGAATCCCCTTTCTACCTTGGTCAGCCAGCGTGGATAGAAGCCCAGAGACAGCGCATGTGGAACCGCGAACTCAAGGGTGTCTGCGGGGATCGGACGGGAGCCCCGCACCATGGCTCTGGCATCGTAGAGGTCCCGCAGCAGCACGGCTGCGCTGTCGCGAAAGGCTTCGCCGGAAGGCGTCAGCTTGGTCGGATAGGACGTGCGATCCACCAGTGCAGCGCCAATCCAGTTTTCAAGTGCACGGATACGTCGACTGAAGGCGGGCTGCGTGACATGCCGCATCTCGGCAGATCGGGAAAAGCTGCCGGTTTCTGCGAGGGACAGAAAGTCCTCAAGCCAATTGAGCTCCACGGGTCAGGGTCTCTTCGAATGCGTGTCGGATACAGGCCCGGGCCAGGGCGGCGGTCGGATCCAGGCATTGTGCCTCAACCGGCGTGCCCGGGGAGAGCAGCGGCAGCTCGGTACAGGCCAGGAGCAGGCAATCTGCCCCGCTTCCCAACAGCGCATCCGCCACGGCGAGGAAGTCAGGGATGCCTTCGGCAGTCCGTCCCGACTTGACGCAGTGGATGGCCCTCATGAGGCGTTCGGCTTCCGCCCCGGATGGGGTGATGACTTGCACCGATTTTTCACGCATTCGGGACTGGTAGAAGCCCGCCTTGATGGTGGCCGGCGTCGACAACAAGGCAATCTTGCGCACGTTCGGGGGCATGTCTGCCATGACGGCTTCAGCAATGTGCAACAGTGGAATCGTGAGCCCTGCCACGAGCTCGTTCGCCCAGTAGTGCGCGGTGTTGCAAGGCATGGCAATGGCTGTGGCACCTGCGCCTTGCATGGTCAGCGCTGCATGAAGCAAGTCCGGCAAGGGCGAGGGGCCGCTTCCAGAGATGGCAGCAAGCCGGTCAGGAATCTGCGGAACGTTCCATACGATCGTCGGGACGTGATCCTGGTCCTTTACGGCAGGCGTGAACGAGAGGATCTTTTGCTGCAGGTCCAGGGTGGCGGCCGGACCCATTCCGCCGAGGATTCCAATGAGTCTTGGCATGACGCGATTCACGAGTGGAGGATGACGACATCATAGGTATTCATGTCCAACAGGGCCAATGCCGTATGAGCATGGCGGCAGCCAACTCTCCCGCAGGTTATGCAAAGCGCGCATTGAGTGGGAGCAATCGCAATGTTTGGGAGACAATGCGTGCAACCCACACAGAGCCACCGGGAACACGATTCCCTAACCGGCCAACCAACGCATCGGAGATATGCATGACATCCCCCATCGAAGAGCAGAAGATGGCCGCTCTGGCCGCAGCAGCGGGCCTGGCAGCGACCCGGCTTCAGGGCGCAGCGCGGGCTGAAGCCCAGGCATTCATCACGGCCTACTACACACAGGTTGATGCGGAGGACATCGCCAGCCGCAGCGCGGATGACCTGTATGGCGCGGCGATGGCCCACCTGTCATTCGGTCGCGTGTTCGCGACGGGGTATCCGAAGCTCCGCGTGTACAACCCGCGTCTGGATGAGCATGGCTGGACTTCTTCACATACGGTGGTGGAGATCGTCAATGACGACATGCCGTTTCTGGTGGACTCCATCACGATGGAGATCAATCGCCAAGGGCATACGCTGAACTTGATCGTGCATCCCTTGCTGCGAACCCAGAGGGACATGGAAGGCTCACTGGTTTCCCTGCAGCCGACCGATGCCAAAGCCAGACAAGAGTCGTTCATTCACGTTGAAGTCGAGCGGGAAGTCGATCCCGCGCGCCTGAAGGCGCTGTGTGAAGGGCTTCTCGCAGTGCTTTCCGATGTACGAGCAGCCACGACAGACTGGCCCAGCATGCGGCAGCGAGCAGAGGAAGTGGTTGCCACCGTCGCCAAGGGATCGAAGAGCCTGTCCCAAGAGGAGGTCCGTGAAGGCCACGCTTTCCTGGCATGGGTGGCCGATAACAACTTCACCTTCCTCGGTTATCGCGAATATTCGCTGGAAACCGTAAGCGGCCAGGATCGGCTGTCGATTGTTGCAGGGTCGGGACTTGGTGTGTTGCGTGAACCCAAGCTGGGCGGCGTGTCGGCGAGTTTCAACGATCTGCCGGAATCCATTCGCAAGCTGGCCAGAGAGCCCAAGCTGCTGATGTTGACCAAGGCCAACACGCGCTCAACGGTGCATCGCCCCGGATATCTGGACTACATCGGCATCAAGCAGTTTGATGAAGCCGGAAACGTCACAGGCGAAAAGCGCTTCGTAGGTCTCTATACGAGCTCCGCCTACCACGCCAATCCTGATCAAGTGCCAATGCTGCGCGAAAAGGTTGCGCAGGTCATTGCACGCGCCGGGTTTCAGCCAGCCAGCCACATGGGCAAGAATCTGGTGAGTGTGCTGGAGAGCTATCCGAGAGACGAGCTCTTCCAGGTGGACGCGGAGCACCTGTTCAACGCCGCAATGGGCATTTTGCGGCTGGGTGATCGACGCAAAACGCGTCTGTTCCTGCGTCGCGACGTCTTTGGCCGGTTTTACTCCTGCCTGATTTACCTGCCGCGTGAGAACTTCAATACCGACACGCGTCGCCGCATCGAAGGCATTCTCCTGCGGATGTTGCGGGGCCAGAGTGCCGAGTTCACTGTTCAGTTGTCGGACGCGACGCTCGCCAGAATCCACATGCTGGTCCGCACATCGCCCAAGGATGAGCCACAAGCCGATGTGCGCACAATTGAAGAGGAAATTGTCCGGGTTTTACGGCGATGGCGCGATGACCTGCAGTTGGCGCTGGTGGAGTCCGAGGGTGACGTGGCGGCCGCCCGGACGTTGAGGGTTTGGGGAGACGCCTTCCCGGTGGCCTATGAAGAGTCCGTTGGTGCACGACTCGCCATACACGACATCCAGTTCATGGAAGGGCTCAAGGCATCCGGCGACATCGCCCTGAATTTGTATCGCCCAGTTGATGCCGCAACCACTACTTTGCGCTTGCGCGTGTACCGGGCGGGTGCCTCGTTGCCGCTTTCCGGCAGCCTGCCGATGCTGGAGAACATGGGTGTCTTGGTGGATGACGAACAGTCCTATGCCATCACGCCACTGGAAGGCATGACGATCCACGTACACGACTTTGGCCTGAAGCTCACGCGACCGGTGGAGAATCTCGAAGAAGCCAAGCCCCTGTTTGAGGATGCGTTTCTTCGTGTGTGGCACAAGTCGTCCGAGAGCGACGGGTTCAATCGGCTTGCACTGGCCGCCGGACTGCGGGCGGACGAGATCGTCATGCTGCGCGCCTACGCGAAATATCTGAAGCAAACGGGATTTACCTTCAGTCAGGCGTATCTCGAGAACACGCTTTCCACACATTCCGCCATCACGGCGCTGCTCACGCGAATATTCGCAATACGTTTTGACCCGGCCATTCCGGTTGATCGTGCAGAAGCCGAGGCTGCATTGGTTCTCGAGCTCAACGATGCGCTGAACGACGTGGCCAACGCCGACGAGGATCGAATCCTGCGCCGCTTCCTTGCCGTGATACAGGCGACGATGCGGACGAATTTCTATCAGCGTACGCAAGCGAAAGTCCAGAAGGCCTATCTGTCTTTCAAAATTGAATCGAAACTCGTACCGGAGCTGCCGGAACCGCGTCCGCTTTTCGAAATCTGGGTGTACTCGCCACGCTTGGAAGGCATCCACCTCCGCTTTGGCAAGGTTGCGCGCGGCGGCTTGCGCTGGTCGGACCGGCCGGAAGATTTCCGCACCGAAGTGTTGGGCCTCGTGAAGGCGCAGCAGGTGAAGAACGCCGTCATTGTCCCGGTGGGCTCGAAGGGTGGTTTCGTCTTGAAGCAGGCTCCATCTGTCACGGATCGTGATGCGTTCATGAAAGAGGGTATCGAGTGCTATCGCACGTTCCTGCGCGGCTTGCTCGATGTCACGGACAATCTGGTCGGCGGCAAGGTAAAGCCACCCTTGGACGTGGTTCGGCACGATCCCGATGATCCATACCTCGTTGTCGCTGCAGACAAGGGCACGGCAACCTTCTCCGACTTTGCAAATGCCATCAGCATCGAGTATGGCCACTGGCTGGGTGATGCCTTCGCATCGGGCGGATCGGCGGGCTACGATCACAAGAAGATGGGCATCACCGCGAAGGGCGCGTGGGAGTCAGTCAAGCGCCACTTCAGAGAGATTGCGGACCATGACCCCAAGGGCATCAATATCCAGACCACTGACTTCACGGTGGCCGGCGTGGGGGATATGTCTGGCGATGTCTTCGGTAATGGCATGTTGCTGTCGCCTCACATCCGCCTCATTGCGGCATTCGATCATCGCCACATTTTCCTCGATCCGAATCCCGTCTCGGCCAGCAGCTTCAAGGAACGCGAGCGCATGTTCGCGCTGCCTCGTTCATCGTGGGAGGACTACGACAAATCCCTCATCAGCAAAGGCGGCGGTGTGTTTCCGCGTTCGGCCAAGTCCATTGCCCTCACGCCTGAAGTGCAGGAAGTGTTGAACATCACCGAAGAGTCCATGACGCCGCAGCAGTTGATGAAGGCCATCCTGTTGGCGCCGGTCGATCTGTTCTACAACGGTGGTATCGGTACCTACATCAAAGCAACCTCGCAATCCAACGCAGAAGTAGGGGATCGCGCCAACGATGCCATTCGCGTCAACGGCAAGGACCTGCGTTGCAAGGTTGTCGCGGAAGGCGGCAATCTGGGCTGCACCCAGTTGGGCCGCATCGAGTACGTAGAGGCAGGCGGCCGTATCTACACCGACGCCATCGACAACTCGGCTGGCGTGGATTGCTCGGATCATGAAGTCAACATCAAGATCCTGCTGGGCTTGGTGGAGCAAGACGGCGAGCTCACCGAGAAGCAGCGCAACAAGCTTCTTGCCGAGATGACTGACGAAGTGGGGCGCCTGGTGCTCGCTGACAACTACTACCAGTCCCAGTCGTTGTCGGTCTCTGGGATGCGCGGTGAAAAGCTGTTGAATGCCCAGGCAGACTTCATCCGCCATTTGGAAAAGGCAGGACGACTCAATCGTGCGGTCGAGTTCCTGCCCGATGAAGAGGAGATCGCCGCTCGGCGTACTGCCAGACTCGGGCTTACGGCTCCCGAGCGTGCTGTATTGCTGGCCTATTCCAAGATGGAGTTGTTCGACGAGCTGGTCGCTTCAAAGCTGGTGGACGATGAGTACGTCGCCCGTGAGTTGGTCAACTACTTCCCCACGCCGCTGCAGGAAAAGTATCGCGACGTCATGCCGCGACACCCGTTGAAGCGCGAGATCATCGCCACCGTCGTGGCCAACACCATGATCAATCGGGCTGGCAGCCTGTTCGTGCACCGCATGAAGGAAGAGACCGGTGCCACGGCGCATGAGGTGGTGCGCGCGCATTTGCTGGTGAAGGACATTTTCAGTCTGGACGACATTTGGTCTCGGATTGATGCGTTGGACAATCAGGTTCCTGCCGCTACGCAATACGACATGCTGATTGAAGTGGGCCGCCTTTCGTTGCGCGCAACGCTGTGGTTCCTGCGTCGCCGGCGCGAACAGTTGCCCATGGCGGACGTGGTGGCCATCTTCAAGCCAGGCGTTGACGCGCTGGCGGACAAGCTGGATGAGCTCCTCACCGAAGGCGACAAAGCCGACAACCTGCAGCAGGAACAGAGCTATGCCGTTGCCGGTGTGCCCGCTTTGCTGGCCCGCAGGGTGGCGCGCATCGAAGCACTTTATGCAGTGCTCGACATTGTCGAAGTCGCTTCCGAATATTCGCAGAGCCCTGATGCAGTCTCGGCCGTCTACTTTGCGCTGGTCGGCAAACTGGAACTGCGATGGTTCAATTCCAGGATCACAGCGTTGCCGAGTGACACCCACTGGCAGGCACTGGCGCGCAACGCCATGCGGGATGACCTGTCGTCATTGCAACGCCAGCTCACCATGGCGGTGGTGAAGGGCGGTGGCAGTGATCCCAAGGCGATGATGGAGACATGGGAGCACATGACAGCTTTGCCGCGTGCGCGGCTGGCTGGGATAGTCGCTGATCTGAAGTCTGGACCGACGATGGACTTGGCAATGTTGTCGGTGGTGCTGCGGGAGTTGAGGGGGTTGGGGTGATCCTGCAAAGCAGTGGTAGCAACATCGCTGTACTTCAATCCACCACCAGCACCGCCACAACCTTCCGCCCCTCACCCAGCAACACGTTGTAAGTGCGGCACGCCGCAGCCGTGTCCATGACCTCGTGACCGATGCGGGCCTCGATCAGCGGCCGCAATGACGGTGGCGGTGGGAACGTGAATCGGCGACCCGTTCCGATGATGAGCACTTCGGGTTTTGCATCAATAGCCGACGCAAACTGCTCTGCAGTCAACTCGCGAATATTCGCAACGGCCCACGGTGCAATCAGCGTGGCGCCAATCATGAGACTGGTCGAGTGCCGGGTGTTGTTGACCTGAACCCAGCCCTCACCGTAGCCGGTGATGACGTTTTGCTGCCCTGCATTGGCGAGATGGAGTTTCATCGGCGCGCAGTGTCGCACAGTGGCGAAAAAGTGTCTGCAAGCTGATTGGCGTTTCCGCATGGTTCTCGGATGCTGCACCGCAGCAGCCAACTCGCTATGATTAGGGTTCCGCTCGCAGTTCGAACCGCCAAAGATAGAAAAAACATGTCAGCCGATTTCCCGCGCATCAAGCGCCTGCCGCCTTACGTCTTCAACATCACCGGTGAACTCAAGATGGCCGCCCGCCGTCGGGGCGAGGACATCATCGACATGAGCATGGGCAATCCGGATGGCCCGACGCCGAAACACATCGTGGACAAGCTCGTCGAGGCGTCGCAGCGACTTGATACCCACGGATACTCCGTGTCCAAAGGCATTCCTCGCCTTCGCAAGGCGATCTGTGACTGGTACCAGCGTCGCTTCAATGTGTCGTTCGACCCGGATACGGAGGCCATTGTCACCATCGGCTCCAAGGAAGGTCTGGCGCATTTGATGCTGGCCACGCTGGATCGTGGCGACACGGTTTTGGTACCGAACCCGAGCTATCCGATTCACATCTACGGTGCCGTCATCGCGGGTGCAGAGATTCGCCACATCCCCATGACGGACGGCAGCGACTTCTTCGCCGAAGCGGAGAAGGCCATCCGCACCAGTTTCCCCAAGCCCAAGATGATGATCCTGGGTTTTCCTTCCAACCCGACCGCGCGCTGCGTGGAGCTGGAGTTCTTCGAGCGCATCGTGACGCTGGCGAAGGAACACAACATTTTCGTCATTCACGACCTGGCGTATGCCGACATCACGTTTGACGGCTGGAAGGCACCGTCGATCATGCAGGTGCCGGGTGCGCGCGATGTGGCGGTGGAATTTTTCACCATGTCGAAGTCCTACAACATGGCGGGCTGGCGCATTGGCTTCATGGTCGGCAACAAGGATCTCGTTTCGGCGCTGGCACGCATCAAGGGCTATCACGACTACGGCACCTTCACGCCCATTCAGGTGGCGGCCATCGCCGCACTGGAGGGTCCGCAGGATTGCGTGGAGGAAGTACGTGCGCAATATGAAAGCCGTCGCGACGTGCTGGTAAAGGGCTTGCATGAGGCTGGCTGGATGGTGGAGAAGCCCAAGGCGTCGATGTACATCTGGGCAAAGATTCCTGAGCCATACCTCAAGATGGGTTCGCTGGAATTCGCCAAACATGTTCTGGCCAAGGCCAAGGTCTCCATTTCGCCCGGCATCGGCTTCGGTGACTACGGTGACGATCATGTGCGCTTTGCATTGATCGAGAACGAATCCCGCACGCGTCAGGCCGTTCGCGGCATCAAGCAGATGTTTCGCGAGGATGGATTGCTGAAGGGGGCGGCATGATTGAGGTTATCGCTGTCACCGATACGCAGGGTCGCATCACTGAGCCAGGCTTGCTGGCACGCGCTGAGCCCGTGCATCGTCAGCTGCGTCCCCACCTCGGCGAATATTCGCAACGCATGGCGGAGGTGTTTGCGAGCGGTGCCGAGATGGCAGTTGCGTTGTTCAATGAGGAGGTGGTCGGTGTCACGGTGTTTCGCGTTATCGAGAAAACATTCTCAGGACGCGAGTTGTATTGCGATGATCTCGTCTCTGATGAGACGCGTCGCTCCACCGGTGTGGGTCATGCGTTGATGCAATACATGGAGCGGGTCGGTCGCGAGCGTCGCTGCGATGTGTTGGCACTCGATTCCGGCTGCCAGCGTCAACAGGCGCACAAGTTTTACTTCCGCGAGGGCATGGTCATTCCTTCGTTCCACTTCACGAAGGCGCTGACATGAGGCCCATCAACGTCGGCCTGTTGGGCCTGGGCATCGTCGGCAGTGGCACCATCGAGGTGCTATCTCGCAACGCAGGCGAGATCACACGTCGTGCCGGGCGCGAAATCCGCGTGGTCGCTGCGACGGCTCGCGACCTCACCAAAGAGCGCGCCGTGTCGCTCGATGGCATCAAGCTGGTTACTGATGCTGCTGTCATCGTCAATGACCCGGACATCGACATCGTTGTCGAGCTGATCGGGGGCATCGAGCCCACGCGCCAATGGGTGCTGCAAGCCATCGCAAACGGCAAGCATGTGGTCACCGCCAACAAGGCACTCCTTGCACTGCACGGCAATGAGATTTTCGCAGCGGCGCAGAAGCGGGGCGTGATGGTGGCGTTCGAAGCCGCAGTAGCCGGTGGTGTGCCCATCATCAAAGCGCTGAGGGAAGGTCTTTCCGCCAATCGCATCGAGTGGATCGCCGGCATCATCAACGGCACCACAAATTTCATCTTGTCGGAGATGCGCTCCAAGGGCTTGAGTTTCGATGCCGTGCTGAAGCAGGCACAAGCGCTGGGCTATGCAGAGGCCGATCCCACGTTCGACATCGAAGGTGTGGACGCTGCGCACAAGCTGACCTTGCTGTGCGCCATCGCGTATGGCGTGCCCATCCAGTTCGACAAGGCGTTTACCGAAGGCATCTCTTCACTGACTGCCAAGGACATCGCGTATGCGGAGCAACTCGGCTATCGCATCAAACTTCTCGGCATCACCCGCCGTGTGGAACAGGGCATTGAGCTGCGCGTGCATCCGACGCTCATTCCCGCGAAGCGGCTTATCGCGAATGTGGAAGGGGTGATGAATGCCATCCTGGTGAAGGGCGATGCCGTCGGTGCCACGATGTACTACGGCGCGGGTGCAGGCTCGGCTGCGACTGCCAGCGCTGTCGTGGCGGATCTGGTGGACGTGACCCGCATGCTCACCGCCGATCCGGAGCAACGCGTGCCGCATCTCGCGTTTCAGCCTGACCAGTTGCACAACACACCCATCCTGTCGATGGACGACGTTCGCACTGGCTGCTATCTGCGTTTGCGCGCCTATGACCGCCCGGGCGTCATGGCCGACGTTACCCGCATTCTGGCCGACCTGTCCATCTCCATCGACGCCATGCTGCAGAAAGAGGCGGAGGAGGGCGAGGATGTAGTCGATGTCATCATCCTCACGCATGAAAGCCTGGAGTCGGCCGTGAACACCGCCATCCTGCGCATCGAGGCGTTGTCCACCATCGCAGGCAAGGTTGTGCGCATACGACTTGAGGAATTGAATTGATGAGAGCGGCGATTGGAAATCGTTCAAGTTCCCCTGCCGCAAAGGGCAACGATGAAATCCTCCCTTTTGCAAAGGGCAGCGACGAAATCCCCCCTGGCCCCCCTTTTGCAAAGGGCAGCGACGAAATCCCCCCTGGCCCCCCTTTTGCAAAGGGGGGAACACATCGCCGCAAGTTCGAGAAGACTCCCTACGCGCAGCAGGACAAGAACCCCCCTTTGAAAAAGGGGGGCAGGGGGGATTTGGCTTTGGTTTCCATTTCTCCGGCAAGCCCCTTATGAAATATCTCTCTACTCGCGGCGGCGCGGAGCCGCGTAGCTTCACCGACATCCTGCTTGAAGGTTTGATGCCCGATGGCGGTCTGGCGGTGCCTGAAAACGTGCCGCGGTTCATGAAGGTAAAGCTCGACGCACTGCGCGACTTGCCCTATCCGCAGCTGGCGTTCGAAATCATCCGTCTCTACGTCGACGATATTCCGGCGCTGGATCTGAAGGCGCTCATCGAGAAGACCTACACGAAGGAAGTCTTCGGCACGGCGGAGATTACACCGACGACTGTTCTCGAACCCGGCTTCGCATTGCTCGGCTGCTCGAATGGACCGACGCTTGCGTTCAAGGACATTGCGATGCAGTGGCTGGGGCATCTCTTCGAATACGTGCTGGCGAAGCAGGGCAGGGCGCTCAACATCCTCGGCGCCACCAGCGGCGACACCGGCTCCAGCGCTGAATATGCGATGAAGGGCCGTGCGAATATTCGCGTGTTCATGCTTTCGCCTCACGGCCGCATGAGCCCGTTTCAGACGGCGCAGATGTTCTCGCTGGATGAGCCCAACATCTTCAACATCGCCATTCGCGGCGTGTTCGATGATTGCCAGGACATCGTGAAGGAAGTGTCCAACGACGCCCGCTTCAAGAGCGAGTACCGCATCGGTGCGGTCAACTCCATCAACTGGGGCCGCATCGTCGCGCAGATCGTCTACTACTTCAAGGGCTACTTCGCGCTGTCCCGTAGCAACGACGAGCTGATCGACGTTGTCGTGCCTTCCGGCAATTTCGGCAATATCTACGCCGGATACTTGGCCAAGAAAATGGGGCTGCCCATCCGCCGCCTCATCCTCGCCACCAATGAAAACGATGTGCTGCACGAGTTCTTCGAAACTGGCCGCTATCGGCCGCGCGTGGCGGATGAGACGCATGCCACGTCCAGCCCGTCGATGGATATCTCCAAGGCGTCCAACTTCGAGCGCTACATCTGGCATGTGTGCGGTGGCAACGAAGAACACGGTGCGAAGAAGGCCGGCGACCGTGTCGCCGCACTGTGGCGCGAGATGGAGCACTTTGGCGGCTTCGATCTCTCGGAGGATGAAGAGTGGGTTGAAGTGCGCGACTCAGGCTTCGTCTCCGGTGCGTCGAGCCACAACGCACGCGTCTACACCATCAAGTCTGTGTTCGAGAAGTTTGGTGTGATGATCGATCCCCATACTGCCGATGGCGTGAGCGTCGGCCGCCAGTTGCGCGACGAGGATGTGCCGATGCTTTGCATCGAGACCGCCTTGCCCGCCAAGTTCGAGGCGACGGTCAAGGAAGCGCTCGGGCGCTCACCCGAGCGGCCTGCCGGTTTCGAAGACATCGAGAAATTGCCTCAGGTTTTCACGGTGCTGGATGCGGATGCGGGCGAGGTGATGGACTTCATTCGCGATCACGTGAGTTGATTGCGAATATTCGCTGGTGGCAGGAATCCGGCAGGTAGCCCGGATGCAGCGAAGCGAAATCCGGGAGCGGTCCCGGAATGCGCTGCCTCTGGGCCGCGCCGTTCAAACGCTGGCTGACAGCACTTCGAAATTCTCTGTCTTCTCCAGCGCGCGCAATGCCGCCGCCAGCGCCTCCGGCGGTGCCACCAGCTTGCGCGCGGCGAGATCAAACCAGCCACCGAGCGTGGTGACCCGAGCTGACAGCTCACCATCCTCGCGCCGAATCTCATTCACGATGCGAAAGCGCGAACCATCATCAGAAAGCCCCGCGATACGGAAGTCCACGGTGTACGCCTGCTGCAGCCGCAGCTCCTTGAAGTACTCCACTTCATCTTTGCGCACCACCGGACCGACGCGGTGCTTGGCAAACGCAGACGGCGGGAAACCCTGCGACGCGAAATAGGCGAAGCGCGTATCCACGACCGTGTCGAGATAGGCGGTGTTGGCCATGTGGCCATTGGAATCGAGCTGTGCCCAGCTCACTGTGTGTTGAGTGGTGAATGCCATGATCGTCTCCTTGCGGTTTGGCTGGATGTCTTTGCGAATATTCGGAGGAACGGGTGTCGTCAAGTGCAGCGTCAATCAAACGCCAGCCGATAGAAGAAGTCCACCGCGTTCTCGCTACCGGTCACCATTTGCACGCGCCAGCGGCGTGACAGCTGATAAGACAGCTTGACCAGCGAATTGGCCCCGTTCAGACCTTGCTCGTAGAGAATGCTGGCGCGGGACGAGAGCCGTTTTCCCACTGTCACTACCATTGCCGGATCCGTTCCGGGTGCGGCGGTCGATGCTGAGCTCGTGCCGAGGCCAATCTCATCCACACCAAATGTCGCCGCCAGCGATCCGGCGAGTGATGCGGCAGCACCTTGCGCCAGCAGCGTGCGTGCGGCAGCCTGCATCGCCCCTCTATCGCCCTGATCCAGGCCGTCTGATCCTCGGCCCAGCACCAGCCAGGAGAGCTTTTCGCCGTCCGGCATTTCCGGATTGGACACCAGCCGCAGCACCGGCTTCTCTGCCGTGCCACCTATCGCGACACCGACGTCCACGGGCGAACCTTTACGCTCTGCGAGGATGTCCAGCGACGGATTGTCGATGCGACCGTTGAAGCTGACCACGGCACGCTCGATGCTGAGGTCCTGGCCGTAGGCTTTGTACGTGCCTGCGCGCGAGCGCAGTGTACCGGTGGTGCGCAGCGGGTTGCCTGGTGTGGAGGTGACCTGCAGACGCCCGCCGAGACGCACATCCAGCCCGCGGCCCACGAGTACGAAGTCGCTGCCCAGGTTGAGGCCCAGTTCCAGTGACAGCGGGCGCGGTTTGTCCACTTCGCCATTGCCCGTGTCCTGGCCCATCACCACAACATCGCTGGAAAGTGATGGCGCGGAGGACTCTGTCAACACGATGCGCCCGGAGTCGGCACGCAACTGGCCTGTCAGCGCCAGATGGCGATCCTTGAGCACGAGGCGACCTTCGCCGCTCGCCACCACGCTGCGGTCAACCAGATTGAGCACATTCAGCTTGTCAGCGCGCCACTCGGCACCGCCTGAAGGATTGGATTCGTCCAGTTCCAGCCGTCCGGATGCATCGAAATCGCCATCACCGCCACGAATCGTGAACTGGTCCAAGGTGATCACATTGTTGGCGATGCTTGCAGCAAGCTCGCCATTGCGGAATGCGATGCCTTCGGTCAGATGGGCATAGCGAATATTCGCGCCAGCGATGCGGCCTGCGGGGCGGATGTGTGGCCACGCGCCGCCCAGTTTCAGGTCGGCAGTCAACAGGCCATCCACGTCGTGTACCGAGCCCAGCCACGGGCCGACCCAACGCAGTGAGGGCAGTTGAATATCGATGCGGCCATCCAGCGGCTTGGTGCGATCTATCTCCAGATTCTCCTCGCGCAAGTTGATGGGCAGCGCGATGTCCAGCATCAGCTTTCCGGCAGCAGAGCCTTGTGCATTGAAGCCAGCTTTCACGACTCGGTCTGCAGAGTTGGCCGTCAGGGAGAGCTCTGTCAGTCCGAATGCAAATGGTGGTGTGCTTTTCAGTGTCAGATCGCCGTCCTCGCGCTGGATGTTGGCGCGCACGTTGGGCAGGTCCACCCAGTTCACGTCCCAGCCACCTTTCAGGCGCAGGGTGCTGGTGAAGAGGTCAGTGACAGCGGGATCCATGAGCGGGTACAGGGCGGTTACCGGGAAGCGGGACAGGGTGCCGCGCGAGTCCAGTGTCGCAGAGGTCCGGTCCAGCGCCTCGATGATCAGCTCTCCACCGCCCACGTTGAATACGGCGGCATCGATGCGCTGGCGTTCCCCACCCACAAGCAGTCTTGCCGGACGTACGAGATTGGCATTGATCGGCCCGCGCACATTGAACGCGGTCAGCTCACCGGCCCAGCTCCAATAGCCGCCAAAGCCCCCAAGCGTGCTGCTTTCCAGCTGCCACTTTCTGTTCCTGGCGGAGACGCGCATCGTATGCGCCGCACCGGTACCGTCCACACGCAGATCGAGCTGATCAATCAGCTCGTTCTGGCTCCAGCGCAGCTTGCGAATATTCGCATTGACTAGCAGTGGCGCTTCGCGGTCGGTGGCCACGCGTGCAGTAAGCTCAAGGCTATCGATTCGGGTCTCGCCGGGGAGGCGAAGACCCGCGCCAGTCAGCGTTGCTTCCAATGCAGGCTCGGCCAAGGTTCCCGCCAGCAGGCCTTGGCCGCGCACCGTGCCTGCGAAATGCTTACCGAGCGTCGCCAGATTGCGGGCATCCAGCGTCCAGCGCAGCGTGCTGCCAGGGGTACCAAACCCGCCTTCCGCGGTGAGCAGGTTCCCGGCAAGATTGGCGGTGAGATTGCCGCGCTCGATTGCATCGCCAGCCAGGCGCACATCACCTTTCGCGGTGAAGGGACGGTCGGCAAGGGTACTGTTGGAAAGGTCGAGTTGCAGCGAGACCTGCCGCGTCGGTTTCAACTGGCCTGCCAGCGCGAACTTGCCGTTCAACAGGCTTTGCGGGAAGCGGCCTCGTGCACCGAGGGCTGCCACATTGATACGCGCCATGCTGCCGGACGCGCTGAATGCCTCGTTGCCTGAGAGCACTGCATCGAAACTGCCTTCAGCCTCGCCGAGCTTGGCGCCGGACAATTTGATCTGGCCGCTTGCCTGCAAGTTTGCCAGTTTCATTTCACCGCTCAGGGCGAGCTCGGCGTCCTTCACGTCAAGCTTGGCCGTCTGCATGTCGCGCCCAAGACCCAATGCAACTGGCCCCTGCAGTCTCGTGCGGGCAAGCGTTGCGTGCCAGTTGCGAAGATCAATGTCTGCGAGATCCAGCTGCAGCGCCAGCGTGCCTGGCTTGACCTGCCACTGCCCGGCACCTTGCAGGCGGCCCGCCTTGTCTGCATCAATTCTCAGGTCGCTGAATTGCGCATTGCCCTCACGATCAAGTTGATACGTGGCGGTGAGGAGGCGGATGGGTAGCCGTTCCTTGTCCAACGTCCCCAAGTCGGCATTCTCAACGCGCAATGTTCCCGTGAATCCTGATGCCCTGGGCGTCAGTGTCGCCTCTCCGGTGAGCGCGGAACGTGGTGCGCCGGGCAGCCATGCACGGAGGTCAATTCCGCTCAGCACAGCATCCGCCTGAATCAGCGGTTGCGGCGTGAATGGCTCGACGCGAGCGTTCAGCACTGCGCGGCCCGACGGCCGTTCGGCGCTGGCCTCTGCCTTGCCGATGGTGTTGAGGGTTGCATTGGCAGTGAGCGCGATCAAGCTCCCATGGATCTTTGCTGCAGCCTCCCAATCGTACATTCCCGTCTTGCCATTTGCGTTGGCCTCGGCGGTGAGCGCGAAGGGATGCAGCGTGGCCAGCGTCCCGCGCGCGCGAATGCGCGAACCCCGGTGTTCAGCAACCAGCTGCTCAAGCTGTATGAGCCCCGCATCCGCTGTGAGACGGGCTTCGACATCGCGAATCCTGGTCGGTGTCGTTGCCCCCGCTTGCCGGATGTTGATTTCTGCAACCGACAGGGCGCGTATGTCAATGTTGAAGGGAGATGCAAGCGAATCCGGTGGCCCGGCCGGTTCCTTTGAGGTGCTCTTCAGTGCCACATCCACCTTGCGCGCGCGGAGAGCCGCCAGGCGGATGGCAGGCGGGAAGTAACGGATGCTCTCCACTTCCACACTCACCATATCGATGTCGATGGTCAAATCTGCACTCGCGTACCGGATGCGCTGAAAGGTGCCCGAGGAAAGCACCCAGCCTTCTGCACCATCAATGGTCAGGCCGGGAATGAGGTGCTGTGCGATGGATGCGGCGGTCGGCGCCCGCATCAGCACAATGACACTTGCCATGACCATCCCCAACAGCAGCAAGGCCACGGCGACAGCAATTCGACGCTTCTTGAGAACCAGCGCGCGCAGGGCCATGATCAAAACGGAATACTCAGGTTGAAGTGGAGGCGCAGCGTGCGTGTCTCCTGCGCGAATGCGAGGTCCATGCTGAGCGGGCCGACTGGGGTGCGCAGTCGAGCGCCGGCACCGTATCCGATCGATGCTTTGTAGTCCTGCGCACGGTCAGATGCGCCACCAGCATCGACAAACACGGCGCCGCCCCAGCTCTTGGTGAGCCAACGCGTCAGTTCCACACTGCCCACAGCAAGATAACGGCCACCGACCACCGCCGTGCCCTGGCGCACACCCAGACTTTCATAGCCGTAGCCGCGAACGCTGGAGGAGCCACCAGTGCGGAACAGAAAGTCCAGGGGAATACCCTCGCGTGAGCGGGCTGCGACGAGGCCAGCTTCACCCCGCAGCGTGAGAAAAGTCTTGCTGTCGAACGGAACAAGCTTCACGACTTTCGCATGGGTGCGCACGAAATCCTGCTCGGACAGCAGCGTGCGGGTGGCACCGCCCAGCTGTACCGAAAGCGCATGTCCGCTGTCGGGGAATAGGTCCGGCTTCAATCGCCTCAGTGTCCAGGTGTGCTGGATGGCCAGCGCACGATCTACCACCGGATCGCGACCTGCGACCGTCTGGTCGGCGGTGATGTACGTCAGGCTCCATTGACGGTCAATGTCGCCCGCACTTTTGCTTCGCTGACCCCAGCTCGAATAGCTGCGGGTGATGACTTCCTGCACATCCTTGCGCTCAACGCGTGCACCAATGCTCCATTGCCAGCCACTGGCCTCTCGTGGCCAGGTGATGTCCGTGCGTGCGCTTTGCGCGAGCTCCTCCAGTTTCAGCGCGGCGGTGAGCTTCAGCGGTGTGCCGAGCAGGCTGTTCTGCACATAGTCCACCTGTCCGCGATAGCCGGTATTGGTGCTGAAGCCTGCGCCGAAGCCGAGTGCTTTCAGCCGCTGCTCCTCCAACCGCACCATGACAGGCGCCATGGCCGGATTCGCCGGGTCGGGCAGGGCGCTCACATTCACTGATGAAAAGAATCCAGACTGTTGCAACGCCAGCTGAAAGCGCAGCAGTGCATCCTGGTCGAACGTATTGCCTGCGTCGGCGGCATTCAGGTTCTCCACGATCAAGCGGTCGTAGCGGCGAAGGCCGGTGACGTTGAGCGCGCCGAATCTGACTGTCGGGCCACTGTCCACGACGACCGTGAGATTGGCGCAATGCGTCTCGGTGTCGATCTCGGCGCGGCTCTCGCTGATGCGAGCCCCGGCGTACACACGCTCGGCAGTACTGCGCTGGAGCAGGGTCTTTGCAGCTTCCCATTCCGTGTGTCGAAATGGTGAGGACTCTGGAAGCGGCCACAATGCACTGAGTCGGCCAACATGTTGTTGTGGATGATTGTCGCTGAGGATGGGTCCCGTGAAGCGCAAATTCAGCGAGCAGACTCGAGTCTGCTCGCCTGTGATCACATTGAGGCGCACGACCCAACTGCCGTTCTCTTCGTCTATGCCTGCTTCCACCTTGGCAGCGTAGAAGCCGAGTGACTCCAACACCTCGCGCGACTCGGCAATGGCCTGCGCGACACGGCGGCGCAATTCAAATTCGTCTGATGCGTTGTCGCCCAGCGGGGCAAGGCGCGCACGCACCAGCGACTCGACCGCTGCCGGGGCAGAAATGGCGATACGCAGCGGTTGGGCGGCGGCAGGTAATGCGGCGAAAATCAGTGTGCAGGCAGCGAGGCCACGCAGGATTGGCACCGGTCGTGCAACCCGGTACCGGAGACAGTCGCGCAAAACGTGTCTACTCCAGGCCGGAGAAGAAGACGAGGTAGCCAACAGCCAGGGCCAGCATGGCACCGATGATGATGCTGCCGAAGATCACCAGCGCAACCCGTGTGTCGCTGGCTTCGCCGGCCTCCGGGCTGCCTTCGCGATCCTGGCCGGTGGCAAGATCGTGCCAGGCTCGGCGCTCACGAATGGCGACCGCAAGCACCACGCCCAACACGAGGCAGAACACCAGGAAAGCAGCAAACAGGCCAGTATTCAGCATCGCTTACTTGCTCTCGGGCTTTGCCTTGGTTTCTGTGGGCCGTTCCAGGCTTTCGTCGAGCGCGTCCAGCTTCTCGATCGGGACCTTGCCATCATGCACCTGGCGCAGTCGCCGCTGCAGATAGGCATCGCGAATGAAGTTGTACTTGTCCAGTGCGGCGGCATTCAGCGTGTCTTCGGCAGCCAGGAAATTGGCACGCGCATTGACAATCTCCGTAATGAAGAGCGCATTGGCCGTGGGCGTGTGATCGACGTAGAAATTGTATTCGACGTAGCGCTGTGGAATCCGCGCAATCGAATCGCGCACCGTGCTGGGTCCCAGTAACGGGATCACTAGATACGGACCGCTACCGACACCCCATTTGCCCAGCGTCTGGCCAAAATCCTCGTCATGCTTGGCCAACCCCATGGGTGAAGCAACATCCCAGAGGCCGAATATGCCGAGCACCGTGTTCACCAACACCCGGCCGGTATCGCTGGCTGCCTTTCCGGGGTTGCCCTGCAGGAGATTGTTCACTGCACTTTTTACGTCAGACACGTTACCAAAGGCATTGCTGATGCCCGATCTGACAAACCCTGGCGTGACGGCAACATAGCCTTTGGCCACCGGTTTCAACACCGCGCCATCGACTGTGTCATTGAACGCGAAGGAAGCGCGATTGAAGGATTCGAACGGATCGGCTTTTGACGCGGGGCCAGGCACCGTGGCGCAACCGCCGAAGAAGATCGCCGCAAGCAATATCAGGGCTGATCTGGAACATGTTGCAACGGCATTTCCGTCTTTTACGGTTTTCATGGAGGACTCGTGGCAGAAGTGGGGCACCGTGCACGCACGGTATCCCCGATTCTACTTGCTCACAGGGCAGACGTGATCTACGGGATGAGTTGCCGTGCCATGCGCTGGTTATGAGCGCCCCCACGCAACAAGGCCGCGGAAAGCGACTGGCCGGTCACAGAGATCGGGAGGCCACCTGCGCTCGGCGGAGGCAATGTACCGAAGAGGGCTTGTCCGCCGACTGAAAATGGGTTTGAGGCATTACCATTCGCAACGAAGAAGTTCGCGTTCGCTCCTGTTGCCTGGGAGTTGTTGAATAACCCTTCAAATCTGCCCTGCAACGCGCCGACATTGCACGCAGCACCGCCACAGGCAACGTTAAGCGTCCCTGTGCCGGCATTGAGTCGAGGGTCTGGCGTCGTGGCTGCGGTGAAACCTGCTCCAATCAGAGGTACCGCACTGGCTGTCAATGCCAGCGTGCCGGCCGCGCCGCCCTGCAGCGTGCTGATATTCAGGGTCAGGTCGGCCGTACGGTTGGTGAAATTCGCGTTGATGGCGCCGCTGCTTTGGGTGACAGACACCGGGTTCGGCGAAACGGTGTTGGACGGGTTGAGCTGGGCGAGCGGGAGAGTCTGAGTGCCTGTGATCGGCAAAACAATGCCAGCAGTGGGACGGACTGTGGCCTGAAGGGCTGCAAAACCGGCGATGTGGTCCAGCAGGCCGCTTCCAGCCGGGCGGGTTGGAGAGATCCGATAGCTTGCCGCAATCCAGCTGCCGGTCGGGCCCGCGATGGATGCGGTGAATGAGCCGGCATATCCTGCGCTGTTGCAGCCACTGCCAAGGCAGCTGATCATGGTGGGCACAAGACTCATTGTTATGAACCCGGATGGCGAGATGCTCAGGTTATTCATTGAGGCACCCAGCGTCTGGTTGTTGACGCTCAGGGACAAATTGCCTGTCGCGGTCCGGTTGGAAAAATTCAAGGACATTGCTAGCTGATTCAAGGTACCGACATTGCCGAATGCATCGGTCGGCGCTGTCGCAGAAACCAGCTGATAGTTGGTCGTCCCGGTAAAGCTGCCGACAATCCCGGGATGGGTTACTTGGTAAACCTGCCATGCCACGCTGGTATTGCCGAGGTCGTGGATGATGGGCGCATTGTTGGGATTGTCGTTGTCCGTCACGATGACCTGTCCGCCCTGCCACCGGCCCTGAATGATGCTGCTTTCATCATTGCGAAACAGATCAAAGGCCTCGCCGCCATCAAACTCGATCAAGGCATTGGGAATCGTGACGGGCACAAATCCGGCGGGCGGAGCGCCACCGCCAGAAATGAAGGTGCCGTAACTCACCCGGTTCATGGCCAGCAATTCGCTGTCGAATCCAAAGAAGTAGTCTTCGCCAAAGGTGGTGAACGGTTGCAACAAGACACCAATCCGTCCGCCGCCTTGTCCAGGATTCGGAATGCTGAAGCGTGCCACGCCATTGGCTGGCTGGTCCGCTGGCAGCTGCTTTTCGAGCAGGTCGTCGATGAACAGCAGAATGAGCGCCAGAAGCAGCTCTTCCTCCTCCTCGGTCAGTTCCTCACCACCCTCGAGACTGTCTGCAAGCATCAGCAGCTGCTCCAGAGAGCCCGCTTCGCTACTCCCCAACATCATCGGTCCGCTGGCAGCCGAGAAGAGGAATGGGGGTGCCGGAATGAACTTCGGGAAAGCGCCAGGCAATACCTGAATGGTCTGGCCCGGCCGTGAAAGCAGCGTGCGCTCGGCCCCGCCCGAATCCCGCACGCTGACCGCATGCAGGCCGGTCAACGTGTGATTGATGGTGCCAAGGTCATCAGAGTGCGCCAGGATATTGCCAGACCCCCGCACACCGACGGTGGAGATCGGGGTACGCATGCGCACCTTGGTACGGTCCTTTTGCGCGATGAGGCCGGTGAACATGCGCATCACGCCTTTTGTGAGGGCATACACGGCATTTTCATCCGCCCCGCCGAAGCTGTACTGCTCGAGCGTCATGCTGCTGTTGGATCGCAGGGCGACAAAGGCATTGTCCGACATGCGCAGTTGCGCCTGTCCGTCAGCACCAGTGAGCAACGTGTCACCGACGCGCACATCCGCCCCACGGGTCAGTGGTAACGTGGCGCCTCCGCGCACTACGCGCACATCGCCGATCGCAAAGACCACGGTGCCCGACTGCGCCCAGGCCGCTGCGGTCAAGGAGCACAGGAGTACGGCGACAAGTCGCTGGAACAGAGCATGAAACGGGAGATGCATGGAGAGTCTTTGCATGGCAACCTCAGTCAAAGTCGCGCTTAAGTACCAGCGAATATTCGGTTTTTGTGAATCGGTAAAGTGCAATGTTGGAGGTGTTGCGGGTATACGATGCGGCAGGTCGCAATGCCCACTTGTTGGCGACACGCCAGGTCAATCCCGCATCCAGGTCAAGCGTGGTGTCCCGACCAAATTGGACGGTCTGGGCACGTGCGAGGGCCTTGTCATCCCGGCGGATGTTGTAGCCAGCGGAGAGTTGCGCGTCGATAGCTTCCGTGATGGGTCTTTGAAGGAAAACCCGCATGCCTTCATTGCGGCGTGAGGCATCGATATCGGGCGATTGCGGGTTGAGCGGTCGCAGCGCCCGATCACGGCTGGCGTAGACGCTGCCCACCGTAACCAGCTTCAATGCAGGCCATTCTCGCAACAGCGACACATTGGCAAGTTGCTGATTGGTGTCCTGCGAGGGATTGGTGAGAAACCGGAATCGGTTGTACTGCACGGTCCCGAGAATGAGCGACTGGCCCGACAATGCCCACTGCATCTCGAACCGTGCCCCGCGGGTATTGCGATCGCTGGTCTGACGAGTTCCGTCCGGGCTCGCCGGGCTGGCACCATTCTGTCGATACCACTGGGCCTGCCCGTCCAGCCTGAGTGCGAGGCTGTCCCGCTTGAAACGGATACCGGTGCGGGCATCAAAATTCTTGAGATCGAAGTCACGTTGACCTCTGAACTGCCGATGTCGGGCATCCAGATCAGTCATCCATGAGAAAGAGCCGAGAAGGGGCATCGATGCGTCGATGCCGCCCTGGAGCTCGGTAAAGGCAGCTTTGCGCCGGATGCTGTTTCCGCTCGGATCCACACCCGGAATGCCAAACCCGCCCTGGATCGCCTGGGTGAAATTGCTGGTCGCGTTGGTGATGTTGTTGTCATGACCCACGCCGAACTGAAGATGGCCGCCCAGCCTGCGTTGCTGACCGCCAGCGCGCTCGCCTATTTCTTTCAGGAATCGTTCAATGACCTGCCTGCCGGCATCTGTCGGGTTCTGCTTCAGGAGGCGCTCGAATTCCTGTTTTGCCAAATCCAGACTGCCCATGGCGAAATAGGTACGAGCGAGATCAAGGCGGGCACTGGCAAAGTCCGGTTTTACTGCCAGAACGCGCTCAAATGCCACGGTGGCTCTAGGCAGGTTCCCGCTATCCAGGGCAGCCATGCCCAGCAGGTAGTCAAATTCGGGAATGCCGGCTGCGCCGGACTCGAGAGGATCCAGGAGCGCAAATGCCTGCGCAGCCTGCTTCTGTTCAATCAGCGCACGGGCCCGTGCCAATACAGCAGGATCCGGCGCGGTCTGGGCAACAGTCGGCAATGCAGCCGAGAGCAGAAGGGCGGTGAGAACAAGTCCCACACACGTTGAGTTGAAGCCTTGTGCTCGCATGCGTCGCCCCGACTGATGGTTGGCTGCCAGGCATGTGCCCGGCAAAGGGTGATTGAAAAGACTGCAGTCTAGTTGCTTTTTATTATGCCTGAAGGTGGAAACGCATCGACAAGTCGGTCGCCACGATATCCTTGGTCAGGGTGCCGATGGAAATTCTCTGTACACCTGTATCTGCGTATCGGCGCACGTTTCGGAGCGTGATGCCGCCCGAGGCTTCCAGCTCTGTGCCGCGCTTGCCCTGGGTCTTTGCCATGTCAACGGCTTTCTTCATTCGCGTCGGTGTGAAGTTGTCCAGCAAAATGAGCTTGCAGTCAGCGTTGAGTGCCTCCAGAAGCTGCTCCAGTGTTTCGACTTCAATCTGGACGAACACGCCGGCGGGAGCGGTTTTGAAGGCGGCCGCAAGCGCTGCGGTGACGCCACCCGCTGCAAGAATGTGATTTTCCTTGATGAGAATGCCGTCGAAGAGACCGATGCGATGATTTTGACCGCCACCGATGGTAACCGCGTACTTGAGCGCCCGTCGCAGCCCGGGAATCGTCTTGCGGGTATCGAAGATGCGCGCCTTGGTGCCGCGCACGGCATCTGCGAATATTCGCGTACGGGTCGCAACGCCTGAAAGCGTTTGCAGGAAGTTGAGGCTGGCCCGTTCGGCGGTCAACATGGCGCGCGCCTTGCCCTGAATCTCGCAAAGCTGCGCACCGGCAGACACGCGATCGCCTTCCTTGAAGTGCCAGAAGATTTCGCAGTCCGGGTCCAGCTCGCTGTAGCAGCGTTCGAACCAGGTGGTGCCGGCCAGGACACAGTCCTGTCGTGTGATGACGTGGGCCATGGCCTGTGCCCTGGCGGGAACCAGTGCAGCGGTGAGATCGCCAGTGCCGATGTCCTCTGCCAGTGCGCGGGTCACGTCCTCGGTGATGATGGCTTCCAGATCGTGCAGCTCGTGCTGGGCCTGGGCCGGATGGGGTGTGGGGCGGGAAGATTTGCGTGTGGCCATGATAAAGACCCTTGAAATGGGAGGGATATGCCTTATCTCTAAAACAACCACATGTTCAGGCAGGGGGCAGCGCAATGCGTTTCGACAAGTTTACTACCCGTTTCCAGGAAGCCATTGCGGAAGCGCAAAGTATGGCGCTGGCAAATGACAATGGCTTCATCGAGCCGGTACATCTTTTGGCAGCACTTCTCGGCCAGGATGACGGCGGCGCGGGCTCGTTGCTGGCCAAGGCCGGCGTGGCCGTACCGAAGCTGAAGGAGTCCGTGGCACAAGCCCTGGGCAAGCTCGCCAAGGTTGAAGGTCAGGGCGGCGAGATTTCCATTTCACGCGAGCTGGGCAGCCTGCTCAATCTCGCTGACAAGGAGGCCAGCAAGCGGGGCGACCAGTTCATTGCGTCGGAACTCTTCCTGCTGGTTGCGTGTGACGACAAGGGCGAAGCAGGCCGACTCCTGAAGGCGGCGGGTGCCAGCAAGAAGTCCATCGACGACGCCATCAAGGCCATCCGTGGCGGGGAGGGCGTGTCCTCACAGGAGGCCGAAGGCCAGCGCGACTCGCTCAACAAATACACCATCGACATGACCGAGCTGGCGCGCAAGGGCAAGCTCGACCCGGTCATCGGCCGCGACGACGAGATCCGCCGCACCATCCAGGTGCTGCAGCGTCGAACCAAGAACAACCCCGTCCTCATCGGCGAGCCTGGCGTGGGCAAGACCGCCATCGTGGAAGGGCTGGCGCAGCGCATAGTGAACGGCGAGGTGCCGGAGACGCTCAAGAACAAGCGTGTCTTGTCGCTCGACATGGCAGCCCTGTTGGCAGGTGCCAAATACCGTGGCGAATTCGAGGAGCGCTTGAAGGCCGTGTTGAAGGACCTGGCCAAAGACGAGGGCCAGACCATCGTCTTCATCGACGAGCTGCACACCATGGTGGGCGCAGGCAAGGCCGAAGGCGCCATGGACGCGGGCAACATGCTGAAGCCTGCGCTGGCGCGGGGTGAACTGCATTGCGTGGGCGCCACCACGCTGGACGAATATCGCAAGTACGTGGAAAAAGATGCCGCACTGGAGCGCCGTTTCCAGAAGGTGCTGGTCGGTGAACCCTCGGTCGAAGACACCATCGCCATCTTGCGCGGGCTGCAGGAGAAGTACGAATTGCACCACGGTGTCGACATCACTGATCCGGCCATTGTGGCCGCAGCGGAACTCTCGCACCGTTACATCACCGACCGCTTCCTGCCGGACAAGGCCATCGACTTGATCGACGAGGCCGCTTCGCGCATCCGGATGGAAATCGACTCCAAGCCGGAGGCCATGGACAAGCTCGACCGCCGCCTGATCCAGCTGAAGATCGAGCGCGAGGCCGTACGCCGGGAGAAGGACGAAGGCAGCAAGAAGCGCTTTTCGCTCATCGAGGACGAAATCCGCAAGCTGGAGAAAGAGTATTCGGACCTCGACGAGGTGTGGAAAGCCGAGAAGGCGCGTGTGCAGGGCTCGCAGCACATCAAGGAAGAGATCGACAAGATCAAGGCGCAGATGGTGGATCTGCAACGGAAGGGCCAGTTCGACAAGCTGGCCGAGCTGCAGTACGGCAAGCTGCCGCCGCTGGAAGCCCAGCTGAAGGCGGCTGAAGTGTCAGCCAGCGCCGCGCATCAGCAAAACACCTTGCTGCGCACGCAAGTCGGTGCCGAAGAAATCGCCGAGGTCGTCTCACGCGCCACGGGCATCCCGGTCTCCAAGATGATGCAGGGCGAGCGCGAAAAGCTCATCAACATGGAGGATCGCCTGCACAAGCGCGTTGTGGGCCAGGACGAAGCGGTGCGTCTGGTGTCGGACGCCATCCGGCGTTCACGCGCTGGCCTCGCCGATCCCAACCGCCCGTATGGTTCGTTCCTGTTCCTCGGCCCAACAGGTGTCGGCAAGACCGAGCTCACCAAGGCGCTGGCCGAGTTTCTGTTCGACGCAGAAGATCATCTCATCCGCATCGACATGAGCGAATTCATGGAGAAGCACTCCGTGTCGCGCCTCATTGGTGCGCCGCCCGGGTATGTGGGCTATGACGAAGGGGGTGCGCTGACTGAAGCCGTGCGCCGCAAGCCGTATGCCGTGATCCTGTTCGACGAAGTCGAGAAGGCGCACCCGGATGTGTTCAATGTCCTGCTCCAGGTTTTGGATGATGGCCGCATGACCGACGGGCAGGGTCGAACCGTGGACTTCAAGAATACGGTCGTCGTGATGACGTCCAACCTGGGCTCGCAAATGATCCAGTCCATGGCTGACCAGGACTACCAAGTCGTGAAGCTGGCCGTGATGGGCGAGGTGAAGACCCATTTCCGGCCCGAGTTCGTCAATCGCATTGACGAGATCGTGGTGTTTCATCCGCTGGACGATGCGAATATTCGCAGTATCGCGGGCATCCAGGTACAGCGGCTGGCAAAGCGGCTGGCGGCCATCGATATGGGTTTCAAGGTCGAAGAGAGTGCCTTGTCGGAGATTGCCCGAGCTGGCTTTGATCCGGTCTATGGTGCCCGACCGCTGAAGCGCGCCATTCAGCAGCAGATCGAAAACCCGCTGTCCAAGCAGATTCTGGACGGGAGCTTCGTGCCGAAGGACACCATCGTGGTCAAGGCGGTCGGCGGGGTGATGAGTTTCAGCGCCAAGCAAACGGCGAAGAAAGCGGCTTGATCAACGCCTTGCCTGCGGTGCATTGCGAATATTCGCAATGCACCGTGGTCGATTCTGCGAATCAGTTTTCGGCCGGCGTCGACCGATGACTCCAGATTGATTCCAGGGTGTACACCGCCAACGCCACCCAGATGATCACAAAGCCGATCAGCCGGCCCCCGGTCATGCGCTCGTTGTAGAGCAGGGTGCCGGCGGCAAACTGGAGGCTGGGCGCGATGTACTGCAGGAACCCCAGGTTGGCCATCGATATGCGTCGTACGCCGGCAGCGAACAGCAGCAACGGTATGGCCGTGATCGGCCCGGATGCAATCAGCAACAGGGTCATCGAGGTTGAGCTGGTGGCAAGCGCACTGGGCTGCTGTGATGCCAGCCACGTTAACCATCCCAGCGCCAGCGGCAGCAGGATGACTGTTTCCAGTGTGAGCCCCTCCAGCGCGCCCAGCGGTGCAATCTTGCGCATCAGGCCGTACAGCCCAAACGAGGCTGCCAGTGAAAGCCCGATCCAGGGCAGGGTGCCTGCATCCCAAGTGAGCCACAGCACGCCAAATGATGCGACGGCCACTGCCGCCCACTGCAGCGACCGCAGGCGCTCCTTCAGCCACCATTGGCCCAGCAAGATGCTGAGCAACGGCGTGATGAAGTAGCCCAGGCTTGCATCGACCACATGGTCGTTGTTTACCGCCCAAATGTAGATCAGCCAATTGACCGACAACAGTATGGCGCTGCCGGCGAAGATGCCAAGTACCCGCTTTGATGCGAGTGCAGGCCGGATCCAGTCAAAGCGGCGCAGGAAGATGAGTACCGCCACGAGGAACACCACGCTCCAACTGATGCGGTGCGCGAGAATCTCGTCGGCAGAAATAGTGGCCAACTGCTTGAAATAAATGGGAAATGCACCCCAAAGGGTGTAGGCAGCGGCGGCCAGATAGAGGCCCTTGCGGGACGAAGGCATGGTGCAGGTGGTCCGGGCAGGACTGACAGGGAGGATTCGAGGAGAACGCGAACTATACGCGTGGCAACTATACGCGTGCCAACCATACGCGTGCCGACCATACGCGTGCCCCCTGCAAGCTGAACCAGACCCCTTGCCGGGTCAGGCGAGAGCGCTGCGACTCACCATTCAAAGTCCTGCAGCAACACAGAGTTCAAATGATCAAACAGCGTATCGGCAATGCGATCCACTGGGACTACTTCCTCTGCCGCACCTGTTGTCGCTGCCGCTCTCGGCATGGCGCTCACGATACTGGTGTCCTCGTCCTGCGCCAGCGTGAAGGCACCTGCCTTGCGCATCGCCAGCAGTCCTGCGGCACCGTCATTGCCCCAGCCGGAGAGCACAATGCCCACCGCATGGGCACCGAGTGCCGCAGCTGAATGGAACAGCAGGTCTGCAGACGGGCGATGATCATTGACAGGCGGGCCATCGCTCAATTGCACAAATAGGCCACGGCCCTTCTGATGCTGGATGCTGATATGGCGCGCCCCCGGTGCCAGGTAGCAGTGTCCCGCCAGCAACGGTTCACCGTGCTCTGCCTCCTTGACTTTGACCTGACAGGCTGCGCCCATCTTCCGCGCCAGGATCGCAGCGAAGGATGCCGGCACATCCAGCGCAATCACGACAGGCGGAAATGCCGCGGGCAGTCTGGGCAGGATCGCTTTCAGTGCATCTGCACCGCCCGTGGCGCCGCCGATGCAGATACAAGCCTGATCAACCTTGTCCGCCTGAGCCAGCATGGGCAGCACGGCGACTGCCTCCTCCATCTCCACCGTGTCCGGTGAACGCAGCTTGTCCCGGGCGGAATGCGCGGCGCGTATCTTTTCCCCGATGATCCGCCCGTAGTCGATGCCGCCGCTGCTTTGCTGTGTCGGCTTGGGGATGAAATCGACCGCGCCCATGTCGATTGCTCGGAACGCGATATCGGACCCATCCTGCGTATAGGAGGACAGCATCACGACTGGCATGGGTTTGACTGCCATGAGTCGCTTCAGAAAGGACAGCCCGTTCATGTTGGGCATTTCGATGTCGAGCGTGAGCACATCTGGCTTCAAGTTCGCGATCATGTCCCGCGCCACAATCGGGTCAGGGGCCTCACCCACGACCATCATGTCCGGCTGCTCATTGATATAGGCGGCGATGATGCCCCGGATCAGGGCGGAATCGTCGACGATGAGAACGCGAATTTTCATACCTTGAGAGCGTGCGCCGTGTTGGCGAGAAAATGGCCTTGGGTTGAACGTGAGTATGACAATGTGGTTACGGGCCGCAAAGGGATACGGATACCCGCACCAACCTCCACGCGTCGAGGTGCGATTGTGCCTTGATTGCTGATGACGTGTGTTGACGCGTGATGCTTTCGGGGCCAGCCCGGATCGTGAAAGGCGATTGACCTCTCCGGCCGAGCGGCACAGAATGGCTGAAAAATAGTGCGAGCTGGCGCATTGCATTGGCCAGATTCCTGTTCACTTCAATTTCGTCATGGCCAATACACCACCCCTTCCGTCAGGTTCTGCAGGGTCCGATACCAGTCTTGGCGAGGCAGGATCTGCCCTGCGTCTGTATCAGCGTGTGGAAGCTCAGCAGGCGGCGCTGCTGGATGTGGTCCGTGGCGGCATACTGTCGGCAGATTTCACGGCTGCCTGCCGCCAGTTGAGCGAGGTGACGGCTTCCGCACTTTGCGTGGAGAGGGCGTCGATCTGGCTCATGAATCCAGCCGGTGATCAACTGCATCTGCAGGACCTCTATCTGCAAACTGACGGCAGTCATCACGAGGGGCAGGTGTTGCAGCAAACTGACTTTCCCCGCTACTTCGAGGCGCTGAAGTGCAGCCGCGCCGTGTCGGCGATTGATGCGAGGCAAGACCCGCGCACGTCCGAGTTCACAGAAGACTACCTTGTTCCACAGGGCATCGAGTCCATGCTGGATGCGTGCATCTGGCGTGGCGGTGAATCGCTTGGGGTGATTTGTATCGAATCGGTGGGCGAGCAGCGCATCTGGCAGCCTGACGAACAGCAGTTTGCCGCTTCGGTTGCAGATTTGGTCTCGATTGCGCTGGAAGCCGAAGAAAGACGCGTTGCCGAGTCACGGCTTCGCGCCTCTGAAGCCCGCTTCGAAGTGAGCTTCCGTCTCAATCCAGACAACATGATTCTGGTGCGCATGGCGGACAACTCCATAGTCGAAGTCAATCGCAACTTTGAAGAGCAGACGGGCTACACAGTTGGAGATCTGCGAGGCAAACCTATCCAGACACTGCATCTTTGGGTCGATCCCATGGAGATGCGTGAGTGGAACCAGCGGATTGCCGCAACAGGCAAGGTCGCGGATTTCGAGGCGAGCCTCCGCATGAGTTCCGGAGAAGTGCGTCGCTTTCAGCTTTCCAGTGAGCGGGTGCAGATCGGCGGAGAGGACTTTGTGCTGAGCGCTGCGCGGGACACCACCAGTGTACGCAGGCAAGAGCAGCTTGTGCGTGATCTGTCTGCCAGCATGGCGGGTGCCACGGGGGCAGGTTTTTTCCGGACGTTGGTCGAGCAACTAGCCACGTCCCTGGGTGCTGACATGGCGCTTGTCGGGCAGTTGTCCCGCGACTCGGAAGGCCAGATTCGTACGGTTGCCGTTTACCTGGATGGCAACGAAGCCAGCAACTTCAGCTACGCGTTGCAAGGGTCTCCCTGCACCAACGTTCTCGGAAAGGGCTTGTGTTGTTTTCCCGATCACGTTGCAGAGTTGTTTCCCGATGACAAGCCGCTTTCACAGAAGAGCATTCGTGCCTACGTCGGTGCGCCACTACTTGATTCAGCGGGCGAACCAATGGGCCTCATGTCGGTGCTGTTTCGAAAGCCCCTGCAGGACTCGGAACTGGCGCGGAACCTGGTGCGAATATTCGCGATCCGCGCAGCCGCAGAGCTGGAGCGGCTTTCCCAACTGAAAGAGCTGGAGTTCCGCGCCAGCCACGACCTGTTGACCGGTCTGCCCAATCGGTTGCGCCTTGAACGCACCATTGCGGAACACATGTCCCAGCGGCGCGACCCAGGCGGCGAGTTGCGGGCGGGTGCACTGCTGTTGATCGATCTGGATAGATTCAAGGAAATCAACGACACCCTGGGCCATGCCGTAGGCGATTCGCTGCTGCTTCGCGTGGCAAAGCGCCTGCAGGCCGAGATGCAGCAGGCTCATGACGGGACGGTGGCCAGACTGGGCGGTGATGAATTCGGCATCTGGCTGCCAGATGCCCGGGATCGACAGATTGCAGCAGGCGCTGCCCGCCGTGCACTCGATGCCATTACTGCACCGTTTGAAATATCGGGCTATCGCCTGGAAATCAGCGCCAGTGTTGGCATCGCGATGTATCCGGAGCATGGTCAAACTGCAACCGAACTGGTCCGCCGGGCTGACATCGCCATGTACCAGGCAAAGCGCAGGGGAGCGGGTAGCGAGTTCTATTCTGCGGAGGAAGACCCGTACTCACCCGCACGTCTTGGCCTGATGACTCAACTCAGCAGCGCAGTGCGAGCGAATGAATTCGAACTGAATTATCAGCCACGACTGCATCTCGACAATCGTCGCCTGGCCGGCTTTGAAGCGCTCGTTCGTTGGCGGCACCCACAATTGGGTCTGCTGCCTCCGGGACAATTCATTCCGTTGGCGGAACTGACCGATGCCATACGTCCGCTCACCATCTGGATTTTCGATGCGGCGCTTAAGCAGCAGGCGGACTGGCGTGAGGCGGGCCTCAACACTGCCATGGCCATCAATCTCTCGCCTCGGCTGCTCATGGATAGTGGCTGCCCTGATCAGATCGAGGCGCTGCTCCGGCGTCACAATGCTGACCCGACGCTGGTTGAATGCGAGGTGACGGAGAGCTCTCTCATTATCGACACGGGGCGAGTGAGCGACACCCTCCGCAAACTGCATGGGATGGGACTCAAGATCGCCATCGACGACTTTGGCACGGGCTACTCATCCTTGTCGCACCTGAAGCGCCTGCCACTGCATGCTTTGAAGATCGACGTGAGCTTTGTGACCCACATGCTCACCAACGAACAGGATGCCGCGATTGTTTCCTCCACCATCGGGCTTGCCCATAACCTCGGATTGAGTGTGGTCGCAGAAGGTATCGAGGACGAGGCGACGCTGCTTCGGCTACGCGAACTGGGCTGCAATGAAGGGCAGGGCTACTGGATCGCTCGACCGATGGTGGCAAGTGAAGCAGCCCGTTGGCTGCAGTAACTCCTGCCTGACTCGTCGCACTTCCTGTGTAAAATCGGCTCATGTCCTCGCTTCCTTCCGCCCGCAATCCGGTCCGTGTCCTCATCGTCGAGGACTCCCCCATCATGCAGCAGATGCTGAAGGCGCTGCTCGAAACGGACGCCGACATCGAGGTCGTTGGTATTGCGCCCGACCCTTTTGAAGCGCGCGAACGCATCAAGATGCTGAAGCCGGATGTTCTGACACTGGACGTGGAAATGCCGCGCATGGATGGGCTCACGTTCCTGTCCAATCTGATGCGCCTGCGTCCCATGCCGGTGGTCATGGTGTCCTCGCTTACCGAAGCCAACGCGGACACGACGCTGAAGGCGCTGGAGCTCGGCGCTGTCGACTTCGCCACCAAACCGTCCGGTACCGCGAACAATGATCTGGAAGGTTTCGGCGACGATTTGCGGGAGAAGATCCGTAGTGCCGCCAAGGCTGAACTGAAGCCCATCGTCACGAATCGCCGCAGCGTACCGCCGGATATCCAGTTTCGTCCCAATTCTCTCATTGCCATCGGGGCCTCTACCGGCGGCACCGAGGCGATCCGGGAAGTATTGACTCGGCTGCCCGCCAACTGCCCACCCATCTTGATGGTGCAGCACATGCCGGAGATGTTTACCCGCATGTTCGCCAAGCGCTTGAATGATGATTGCCCGATGACGGTAAAGGAAGGCGAGGACGGCGAGCTGTTGCTCCCCGGCCATGCCTATCTGGCGCCGGGTGACTGGCACATGCGTGTCACCGGTGTTCCCGGCAAGCTGAAGCTGCGCATTGAGCAGACGGACCAGGTCAATCGACATCGTCCGTCCGTGGATGTCCTGTTCCAGTCCGTTGCAGAGTCCAAGGCGTCAGCCGTGGCGGGCGTACTGCTCACCGGGATGGGCCGCGATGGCGCCGATGGCATGGGACTCATGAAGTCAGCCGGTGCCTTTACCTTCGCTCAAAGCGGGGAATCCTGTGTTGTCTTCGGCATGCCGCGTGCCGCCATTGAGGCAGGCTTTGTCGATTGCGCCGCACCGGTGGAGAATCTTTCCACGAACATCATGGATGCGTTGCGCGCGCGCTGAGCGCTTCGCGCCCGGGGCTTGGGATTCGGGGTTCGGGGCTCGATTTACCTGAATGCTGGGCGCCGGCGCAACTTCCCCGATTCCCGAACCCCCAAACCCAAGCCCCGAGTTCCTAAAAGAATGAACGCCACCGCCCCCACATTCCGCCAGGACGCCACGGTCATTTCGTTGGTGGGCTTCGCGCATGGCACGTCGCATTTCTTCCACCTCATGCTGCCGCCGCTCTTCCCGTGGCTCATGAGCGACTATGCCTTGTCCTACACGCAGGTCGGCTCCCTGATGACGGTGTTCTTCGTCGTATCAGGCATCGGGCAAGCGTTGGCAGGATTTCTCGTGGATCGTTGGGGTGCACATCGCGTGTTGTGCCTTGGCGTGGGGATGCTCGCGCTGTCCGGTGTCGCCCTGGCGCTGGCGCCTGGCGTACCGGGCCTGTATGTCGCGGCCTTCATCGCAGGACTGGGTAACAGCGTGTTCCATCCTGCCGACTTTGCGCTACTGAATCATCGCGTATCGCAGGCGCGACTGGGGCACGCATTCTCTGTCCACGGACTGTCAGGCAACCTGGGCTGGGCTGCTGGGCCGATCGTCATGCTGGCGGTTACCACGGCATTTGGCTGGCGCATGGCAGGGTTCGCCGCCGCCACAGTCGGCGCCCTCTCACTCGCGTTGCTCTGGTGGAAGCGTGATGTGCTCGCTGATGAGTTGTCGAAAGACTCGCCACAGGCCGATGGAAAGCCCAAGGAGAAGTACGAGGGCAGCCTGCTCGATCTCATCAAGCTGCCGCTGGTGATGTTCGCGTTTTTCTTCTTTTTCTTCTCCACGCTGGTGTTCGGCGCGTTGCAGAATTTCGCGCCGTCGCTGTTCCGCGAGCTGTACGGTCTGTCACTCGCAGTCGCCACATCGGCATTGACCGCCTATCTTCTCGGCAGTGCGGCAGGCATCGCGACCGGCGGCTTTCTGGCAAGCGGCGAACGCGGTCAGGAGAAGCTGGTGACGGCAGTGTTTCTCATCGGCGCCGTGCTGGCCGTGGTCCTGGCGCTCTCGATCATTCCCGGCTGGTCCGTCATCGGTGTCATGGCCGTGATGGGATTCTGCATAGGCATGGCCGGCCCGTCGCGCGACATGCTCGTGAGGAAGGCGACTGCAGCCAAACTCGGCACGGGCGCATTTGGTCGCGTATATGGACTGGTGTACTCCGGATTGGATGTCGGTCTCGCCACCGCGCCGCTCATCTTCGGGCTGTTGCTGGACGGCGGCCAGCCGCGCGCAGTGTTTTTTGGCGTTGCGGTGTCGCTGGTGTGTGCGGTGTTGGCGGCGCAGGCGATAGCAGGACAAGCCCGGGCGGCGCAGGCGCAGAAGGCACATTGATGGAGGTCCGAATATTCGCAGCTGTAGCCGGTAGCCCGGAAGCAGCGCAGCGTATTCCGGGAGCCAGGGCCCCGGATTCCACGTTGTTGCATCCGGGCTACGAGCTTTGAACGCGCATCGGCATTGATTGAGACGTTTGCTCTTGCGATGGTTGCGCTGGCGGGAGTGTTCCTGCTGGGCCTTGGGTTTGCGGGGTTCTTTGCACCCGCGACGGCACGCCGCTTTCTGCTGGCTTTTGTCGGGTCATCAACCTCTCATTTTGTCGAGATGTTCCTTCGCATGCTTGCGGGTGGCGCATTCGTCCTGCATGCGCCAGCCAGCCGAGCGCCTGATATTTTTCTTGGCATCGGATGGATTCTCGTGGCCACGACCGCTGTGCTTACGCTGATCCCATGGCGGTGGCACCGCATGTTCTCGCAGCGATCGGTGCCTCAGGCGCTCCGTTACCTGCCATTTCTGGCAGGCTCATCGATCGTGATGGGGGCCGGCGTGCTGTATTTGGCCTTTGCCGGGGCGGGGCAAGCCTAGGCGCGAGGCAGTTTCAAGGCGGGCAATGCCGCCAGCGCCGCCAGCGCAAACCCCGCACCGAGCCAGAACGTTGCAGCTGGCCCTGCCCAGGTCCACAGCCCGCCCGCCAACGTGCTGGCGAAGAGCAACGCCACGCCACTGACCAGATTGAAGCAGCCAAAGGCCGTTCCGCGCAGGTCTTCGGGTGCCGTGTCTGCCACCAATGCCGCAAGCAGGCCCTGCGTCAGACCCATGTGCAGTCCCCACAGCGCAACACCGGCAGCCAATGCAGTCCAGCCTGTTGCGAGAGCCAGGATCACGTCTGCCGCGACAAGCGTGACGAGACCCACGGCCAAGAGCCGCGCACGCGGCATGCGGTCGGAAAGCTTTCCTGCCGGATAGGCCGTGAGCGCATAAACCCCGTTCATCGCAACCAGCACCAGCGGGATAGCCGCCAGTGGCACGCCCAGATTTTCAGCGCGCAGAAGCAGGAACGCCTCGCTGAAACGCGCCAGCATGAACAGGCCACCCAGCGCGGCGACGCGCCAAAAAGCGCCGTCCAATCGAGCGAGATTCGCGCGCGTGATCGGATTCATCCGTCGCGTGACTGGCTCGCGCTCTGGCTCCTTCACCGCAGTGGCCAGCAGCAGCACCGCCAAGATGCTGGGTATGACGGCCACCCAGAATACTGCGCGAAAGTCGTCGGCCCACAGCAACATCAGGCCCGCAGCGATGAGCGGGCCTGCGAAGGCGCCCCAGGTGTCCAGTGACTGGCGCAGCCCGAAGGCGGCGCCCCTGAGAGAAGGTGGTGCGAGGTCCGCTACGAGGGCATCTCGCGGCGCACCCCGAATGCCCTTGCCCACGCGGTCAATGAAGCGCGCGGCCACAATGAGCCCCACGCCCGTCGCCAGCGCGAAGAGTGGTTTTGACAAGGCCCCCATGCCGTAACCCAGCAGCGCCAACGGCTTTCGTCGTCCCCACCAGTCGGACAATGTGCCCGAGAACACACGCACGATCAGCGCCGTTGCCTCCGCGATGCCTTCAATGAGGCCGATCCACAGCATGCTGATTCCCAACGACGCGGCCATGAATACCGGCAGAAGGCTGTGGATCATTTCCGACGAGATGTCCATCAGCAGGCTGACGAAGCCCAGTGCCCAGATGGCGCGCGGCAGAGCGGGCGGGTGAGAGGGCATCATGGCGTGGTGGCTGCGGCAGGCAGGCTTGAGGTGATGGTCGCATGCCGTGTTGCGAATATTCGCAACATGACCTGGCGTATCAGCATGTCGCAATAACTGGCGCGGTCGCCCAGATTCTGGGCTCAATCACCGTCACTGCGAATATTCGCAACATCTGCCCCCGCGTCGCCAGCACCCTCGCATCGCGACTGAACAGAAACTGCACGCGTTCCGCCGCCGCCAGGTCCAGAAATTTCTGATCGTCCCGGTCGCGGCAGCGGGGCACATCCGCGACGATGCGTTGCGGCACCACCTGCGCTACGGCGCAGAATCGCTCCAGCCCTCGTGCACGCTCTGCAGCATCGAGCTTCAGCTTCGGGTATTGCAGCACGCGCACCAATTCGGCGATGCATTCTTCGGTCGTGATGACGCGAATCTCACCTGCCCGCACTGCCTCGGCCAGCGGCATCGCCAGCGGGCCGTCGAAAGCGAAGCAATCCAGGACCACGTTGGTGTCGAGGACGGCAATGGGCGTGCCGGGCTTCGCCGGTGCACTCAAGCGGGGATGCTCATTCGGTGGGCCCAGTGCCTGAGCCGTTCCCCTTGGGTGGCAACACCATACGCAACCAGAAATAGCCCAGCACCGCCGCGATGATCGAGCCGCCCAGCACGCCAAGGCGCACTGCTACGGCTTGCCCACCCGCGTCGCTCTCCCATGCCAGCGTGCCGATGAAGAGGCTCATCGTGAAGCCGATGCCGCAAAGCAGGGAGGCACCAAAGAGTGCCTTCCAGCTGGTCTCGTCCGGTAGCCGGGTCCAGCCGAGCTTGATGGCGATCCACGAAGCGCCGAAGACGCCGATCACCTTGCCGAACACCAGCCCGCAGGCGATGCCAAGCGTGATGGGTTGCATCAGCGCTGACCATTGCACGCCCGCCAGTGATACGCCAGCGTTCGCGAAGGCAAACGTGGGCAAGATGGCATAGGCCACCAGTGGATGGAGGTTGTGTTCCAGGGATTTCAGCGGGCTGTCCTCCTCCGGCGTCGAGCCACGAAGGGGAATGGCCAGCGCAGTTGCGACCCCGGCCAGCGTGGCATGCACACCGGACTTCAAAACGCACACCCACATGAAAAGCCCGATGGCGAGATAGACCGGCACGGATTTGACGCCGGAGCGGTTGGCGACGACCAGCAGTGCGATGCCGAGTGCTGCCAACGCCAGCGAAGCGAGGTTGAGATCGGCCGTATAGAAAAAGGCAATGATCACGATCGCGCCCAGATCGTCGACGATGGCCACGGCCGTGAGGAATACTTTCAGCGCGATAGGAACACGGCTGCCCAAGAGGGCCAGCACACCGAGTGCAAAGGCGATGTCGGTGGCCGCCGGAATGGCCCACCCACGGAGCGCCACGGGATCGCCCCAGTTGATCCCCGTGTAAATGAGTGCCGGGACCGCCATGCCGCCCAGCGCCGCGATGCACGGCAGCATCAACGATTCCCGGGTGGAGAGGCTGCCTTCAGCGACCTCGCGCTTGATTTCCAGGCCGACGAGGAAGAAGAAAATCGCCATCCAGAAATCATTGATCCAGAGGAGCAGCGGCTTGGCGATGCGGAGATCACCCAGACGCACCTCTGCGGGCAAGTCCAGGAATGCGTCGTACCAGACAGAGAGGCTGGAATTGCTGGCGATGAATGCCAGCACGGCGCAACCCATGAGGATGAGGCCGCCAGCGGCTTCCAGTTTAAGGAAGCGGCGCAGGGCCTGGGAAATGACTTGAATCGGCATGACTGTCTTTCGCGATTGGCAAGAGATCACAGTGCGCGGCGTGATCGTGAGCGGAGCCGTCTGGTGACGTGAACATCAGGAACTGCGGGGCAGCTCGCGGCCAAGGCGGAGTTTACTGCACAGGCGTTACTTCATCTTCGCGCAAGTCTCGTGGCGATGGCATTCCGCCACATGGTCATTCACCAGCCCGGTCGCCTGCATGAAGGCATACATGATCGTCGTGCCGACAAAGGTGAAGCCGCGCTTCTTCAAGTCCTTCGAGAGCGCATCGGATTCCGGCGTACTGGCCGGCACATCCTTCATGGATTTCCGCTTGCCCTGAATCGGCTTGCCACCCACGAACTCCCACACGTACGCATCGAAGCTGCCGAATTCCTTCTGCACAGCAAGGAATGCCTTGGCGTTCTTCACAGTGCCTTCGACCTTCAACCGGTTCCGCACGATGCCGGGGTCCAGCAGGGCCTTCTCGATCTTGTCCTGCGAAAAGCGCGCCACCTTGGCCGCATCGAACCTTGCGAATATTCGCCGGTAGTTGTCCCGCTTGTTGAGGATGGTGGACCACGAGAGGCCAGCCTGTGCGCCTTCGAGGATTAGGAATTCGAAGAAGACGCGGTCGTCGTGGACGGGGACGCCCCATTCTTCGTCGTGGTATTCCTTGTATGCGTCCGTGCTGAGGCACCAGGGGCAGCGGTGGATGGTTTTAGTCATTGGGGAATTGGCAACGCGAATATTCGCAAGCGCGGAAGTATAGGCGGATTACTGACCTAAACATGTCAGGAATGCCGCGTGTTCGATCTGGCCAAGGCAGGGCTTGCGCTATATCGATAAGCGATATAGCATAGCGTTCGTGGCCATTCTGTCCTTCAAATGCGATGACACCGAAGCGCTGCATCAGCGAATCCGGGTCGCTCGCTTCACCAACTTCGAGACAATAGCCCTGCGCAAGCTCGATCAGCTCAATGCGGCCACCGAACTGAGGGACATGGCGGCACCTCCCGGCAACCGGCTTGAAGCATTGAAGGGTAGCCGCAAGGGTCAACATAGCGTCCGCATCAACGATCAGTGGCGCCTCTGTTTTGTCTGGACGCGGCAAGGCCCCAAAGATGTCGAGATTGTGGACTACCACTAGGAGAAGCAATTGACCAAGAAATTGAAACCCATCCATCCGGGAGAGCAACTGCGCGAAGAATTCATGATTCCGCTTGGCCTCTCCAGCAACGCATTGGCGCGGGCGCTCAATGTCACGCCTGCGCGTATCAATGAAATTGTCAGAGAGCGCCGCGGCGTCAGTGCGGACACAGCCCTGCGGCTGGCGCGTTACTTCAACACCAGCCACCACTTCTGGCTGAATCTGCAGACCAACTATGACGTGCAGTGCGCAGAAGACACTGCGGGGAAGGCCATTGCGCACATCAAGCCGTTTGCGGCTGTCTCTCGTGAAGCGGCAACGGCCTGAGCAGCGGGCTTCGCGGTAACTTGGGGAAACACGTGGCTATTCCTGCTTTTCAATCATGCATGTTGCCTCTGCTTCGCTTTGCAGCGGATGGGCAGGAGCATCAACTCAAGGTCGCAGTAGAGCATCTTGCGCGCGAGTTCAAGCTCACCGAACAAGAACTGAATGAATTCCTGCCCAGCGGACAACAACCGGTATTCATTAATCGGCTTGGGTGGGCTCGTTCCTATATGAAGAAAGCTGGTTTTCTGGTGTATCCACGGCGAGGCTACTTCCAGATCACCGAGCTCGGGCAGACTGTCCTTAAGGAGAATCCGCCAGAGATAAACATCAAGTACATGGAAAAATTTCCGGAGTTCCAAGAGTTCTGGGGTAAGTACAGATCAAAAAAGGATTCTGGAGAGGAGGCACCGGCCATTGTTGAGCCAGACATGGCTCCAGGTCAGACTCCGCATGAAGCACTTGAAAGTGCGTATGAGCGTCTCCGTTCAGAAATCGCGGCTGAGCTTCTACAGACATTGAGGGCATCAGACCCGTCACTGTTTGAGAATATCGTGGTTGAGCTGCTTGTGAAGATGGGCTACGGAGGAAGCAGAAAAGACGCTGGCAAAGCTATTGGCCGAAGCGGCGATGAAGGCATTGACGGCGTAATCAAGGAAGATCACTTAGGTTTGGACAGCATCTACATACAGGCGAAGAGGTGGGAAGCAACCGTCGGTCGGCCAGAAATCCAGAAGTTTGCCGGTGCATTGCAAGGCCAGCGTGCCCGCAAAGGAATTTTCATTACGACGTCAGAATTTTCCCGGGAAGCGCAAGACTATGTGTCCCGTATAGATTCGAAAATAGTCCTGATTGACGGTAAGTCTCTAGCGCGATTGATGATTGACTTCAATGTTGGCGTTACCTCCGTAGCAACATACGAGGTCAAGAAAATCGATTCGGACTACTTCGAGGCTTAGGCTGAAGGCGAGCCTTCAAAACCTGATCCTCTCCACATACCCCGTCATTTCCAGATACCCCGCGCCGACGCGCTTGCCATCCCGCAACACTGTCACGGCACCTTCCCAGTAGATCGCGCCGGTCGACGCGCGGGAATCCAGCTCCTGATCGGGCATCATCGGTTGCAACCTGAAGGTCGCATCTCCTACGCGAATATTCGCATCGACCGGATAGGTGGCACCGGAGGCGGGTGAGCGCCAGGTCTGGTTGGGCGTGAATGCAATCTCGTTCGCGGCGAACTTGCGCACGTTGCCTTTTGCATCACGCAATGTTGCGGCGGACCAAAGCGCGTTGCCCGCTTTGTCGCGGATGCGGAACACCATGAGCGCGCCGCCGTCATCGAGATTGGCACCGACCCAGTCCCAACCGACCGCGCCGGGCATGAGGATTTCGCTGGACCACTCGTGATCCATCCACGCAGTGCCGGTGACGGCTTCTTCCTTGCCGTTTACGGTTACGCGACCGGTCACGGCGAGGTGTGGCATCGAGTAGTAGTAACTCGCAAATTTCTCCTCCGGCCCCTTGAGGCTGAACCCACGATCGCCCTGCAGCAGGATGGATTGGGTCGGGGTGAAGCGCAGGTTAAGGGCAAATCCATTGGCGGGAATGTCGGCGACATAGCTGTCGCCATCCTTGCTCAATCGCCAATCGTCGATGCGAATATTCGCATTGTCCGTCGCCGCTTCCGCCAGACCAGGCACGCCGCGCGCGACCTTCTGATCGTGACGCAGCTTGCCGTGGCGCGCATCGGCAATGGCTGCATGGGCGAAGTAGAGTTGTGTGGGTGCGAAGCGGCTGGCGTTGTCGTCGCCGATGCCGGTTCGGGAGCGGAAGAAGGTGACCTGAATGCCCACCGAAACGCCCGAAGCGGTTTTCACCTGGCCGGTGATATACCACCACTCGGTGCGGAAGTCGGGATGGGAGCCATGGTCGCGGGGGAAGTTGAGCGCGACCCCGGGGCGCACTGGCGCGAAGCCGGATGCAGCGATTGCGGGCACTGCAATCGCAAGCAGGCATGCGGCGTAGAGCAGGGCAAACCAGCGTATGGTCCAGCGCATCATGCATCCGCCCGCACGGCCAGCACCGCGCTCTTTTGCATCGCGGCATGTCCCGCCAATCTGGCCGCCAGTGCAGCAAGGAGGATGAGTCCACCGGTCAGCACGGCCAATGCAAGCCACGGTGTATGCAACGCCATGCCCCAATGGAACGACTGGCGGTTGACGACATGAATCAGGATGAGGCTGATCGCGAAGCCGAGCACCAGGCCGACACCCGCGCCCAATGTGCCCAGTGTTGCGCCTTCCATGGCCAGCAGCCGCGCGATCTCGCGGCGGCGAAAGCCCAAGTGCCGCAGCACGCCAAACTCCTTCCTGCGCGCATGAGCCAGCGCCGCGAAGTGTGCAGCAATGCCGGCGAAGCCGACGAGCAGTGCGGCGGCCTCCAGCGCATACGTGATGGCGAAGGTGCGATCGAAAATGTTAAGCGAGAGCTTGCGGATCTCGGTCGCCTGCGCGATCTCAACCCGCTCGCCACCGGCCAGCTTGCGAATATTCGCAATGATCGTGGCCGGTTTCGTGCCGGGTGCAAGATGCAGTGCGAGATCGTTCACGTGCTGATCACCGGTCGCCTGGATGTAGTCACGCCGATCGATGATCACCGCACCCCAGGTGCGCGAGTAATCCCGCCAGATGCCGGCCACCCAGACGTTTCGTTGCTGATCGCCGATGGGCAAGCGCAGCGTTGCGCCCGGCGTAGCGCGGTGGCGGGCAACGAACGCTTCCGATACCCAAACTTGCGGCAGGTTGGTTGGTGCGTTGCCTTCTGCGCGCGCAAGGATGGAGAGGCCGTCGAGGACACGGGCATTCACGTCGCGGGCAATGAGCGTCACGGCAGGTTCGTCGGGAGCAAGCAGGATGCTGCGAATCCGCAGACGTTCCACGCTGGCCACGCCCGGCATCGCGGCTATCTGGTCGGCGAAGCCGTCCGGCAGCCTGCCAGTCATCGCACCGGGCGCGCGAACGTAGACATCCGCGGCCAGCACGCCGCCGAGCCACTGATCTACTGAGACGCGAAACGAATGCACCATCACCGCCATCGCGGCGACCAGACTGAAACTGACGATGACCGTCGCGAGGCCGGACACGGCGAAGCCAGGCATGGCGGCGACCTGTTGCCATGACAGTTGTGGCAGCAGCCGGGTGGGCGAGGGCAGCCGCGTTGCCGCGAATTCGAGCAGCCACGGCAAGAGCGCCAGCGTGCCGAAGAGCAGCAGGGCGATGGCAAGGTACCCGCCCATCGGAATGCCGCGCAAGGGTGGGAGCAGAAGCATGGGGATCGCCAACGCGATCAACGTCAGGCTCCAGCCCGGCGCGGGTGCGGCACCCATCAACACCGCATCGTCGCCGGATTTCAACGCGCGAGCGGGCGGACGTGCTGCGGCCTCGCGCGCGGGCAGCCACACGCCGAAGAGTCCGGCCGCAACCCCGATGATCGCGATGACGATGAGCGCCACGGGGTCGAGATGCAGTGGAGGCGTCACGCCGGCGAAGAATCCCGCGCCCAGATCGGATGCGAATATTCGCAATATCCCCTGAGCGAGCAGCAGGCCCAGCCCAATACCCAGCACGCTTCCCAGCCCACCGCTCAGCACACCTTCGAGCAACAGGCGACGAATGAGCTCGCGCCGCGTCACGCCCAGCACGCGCAGCAGCGCCAGCTCGGTACGACGTTTCACCACCGATAGCGCCGACATGGAAAACACCAGAAATCCTCCGGTGAACAATGCTACCAGCGCCAGCACGGTCAGGTTGGCCCGATAGCCGCGCGATAGAGCATCGGTGCGTTGCGTCGCCTGTTCGGGGCGGGTCACGTGCACGCCTGGCGGGAGCTGCGCAGTCAGTGCGGTCGAGATGGCAGGCAGATCCTGTCCGGCAACGATACGAAGATCAATGCGCGACAGCCGCCCAAGCTGGCCGAAATGCTGCTGCACGGCGGCAATATCCATCACGGCCAGCGGAATGTTGCCCGCATCGTCCGGCAAGGTGCCGGCAATACGGAAGCTGCGTTCTCCCGAGGCAATCGTCAGCGTCACACTGTCGCCAGGTCGTTTGCCCACCGCCTTCAACGCGGGCTCATTCATGAAGAGCAAATCGGGCTGCAGCGCAGCGAGGCGATCCTCGCCCTCCGCCAGCCGCGGGATCAGTGAGGGTTGCACCCATGCGACGCGAAAGAGATCGACGCCGAAGATGCGCAGCGCCCTGACTGGTTCACGTGTTGACCCGCCTGTTGGCTCGCGTGTTGAATTGGTGCCCGCCACGATGGTGTCAGCCTCGATCATTGGGCTCGCCACCGCGACACCCGGGGTCAGCGCCACGCGGGCATACACGCCGTCATCTAATCCGCTGCGGCCCGCCTCGACGCGCAGATCGGCTGTGCCCGACAGCACTCGTGCTGCCTGATCCAGCTCCGCCAGCGCGCTGTGATTCAACGTGTGGATGGCCGTCACCAGCGCAATGCCGAGCGCAATGGCCGCCACCGACAACGACCATCGGCCCGGCTCGGCTCGCAGCGAGCTGAAGATCAGCTCAGCCCACATTGGCGGCGGTCGATGCGTTCACCAATCCATCCCGGGTCAGGCGCAGTGCGCGGTCGGTGGTGGCTGCTGCACTACTGGAATGCGTGACGAGAATGCCCATCGCGCCATTGCGGCGAATCTCTCCCGCCAGCAGGTTGAGCACGGTATCGGCCGTGTCCGGATCCAGATTGCCGGTGGGCTCATCCGCCAGCAAGAGTCGTGGGCGGTGTACGAGCGCCCGCGCGATGGCCACGCGCTGTGTCTCGCCGCCGGAGAGTTCACGCGGGTAGGAGGCATGGCGGCCAGCCAGACCGACGGCGTCCAGCATTTCGCCCGTTCTCTCGCGAATATTGTTGTCTTCTCGCTTGGAGCGAGAAAACAATCCCTTCGGGACCGCCTCCGGCGTCCAACCGGAGTCCCCCGGACTCCGGCTAGTCGCATCCGTCCACCCGTTCAACCGCAGCGGCAGCGCCACGTTCTGTGCAACCGTGAGATGCGGCAGCACATGAAAGCTCTGGAACACAAAGCCCAGCGAACGTCGCCGCCAGAGCGTGGCGGCATCATCATCCGTCGCATCCAGCGCAGCGCCGTCGAGTGTGATGGTGCCTGCATCCGGCGGCTCCAGTCCCGCGACGATATTGAGAAACGTGGACTTGCCACTGCCCGATTCGCCCATCACGGCGACATACTCGCCCGGCGTCAGCACCAGGTTGAGATGCTGGAAGAGCAGGGTGGGGCCGAAGGATTTGGCGAGAGCGTCGAGGCGGAGCATGAACTATTCGCACCACTTCTGGCGTCCGCCTGGATACATGCCGCGCTGGAAATCTACATCACGCACGCCCTTGCTGTGCATTTTGGCTGTGATCTCGCCAGTCACTCTCTTAACGTACACGGCTTCCTTGGGCTCCAGTGGTGCACTCTCCTTCAGCTTGCGTATGCGATCGTCCAGTGACTCGGAATACTCCTTAGCAGAGACGGACTGCAGCGCCTGCCAATGTGCCAAGGCCAATGCGCGATCTTTCGGCAACAGCGGTTCGCCAAACCAGTCGCCACGCTCATACGCAAACGCCGACATGAACACCGCTGCCGGGTCACCGGCTTCCACGGCACGCGCGAGGAAGCTGGCAGCTCTGGCTCGATACAGTATCCAGGCCTCCGCAGATTCGCTGCGCGAAGGGATCATGTGCTCTCGGAGTACCGATCCGTCCGCGAAGTGAAGCATGGAAGGGATATGTCCAGCTTCCGCTGCAGACAGCACAAATTTCCACGCGACTTTGGTTTCAGCAGGCATGACGCCATCACAGACTCTTTCAGTCATTGCAAGTTGTGCTTCCAACCGCTCAATTTCATTGACTGCGCGTTCGCGCATGAAGGGGAGCAGCTGATCATCCTGTGCATCTTGCTGTTTTCTCTTGATGGATGACTTAATGAAGGGGATTCTGGGACAACGTTCCAATTCGGCGGCCCATCGGCATGCAGCAGGGGCATCACCACTCATTGCACGGCTGACAAGCTGATCCCGAATTTCCTTGAGCGGGGTATCTTGCGGCGGCAGGGCGGGCGTGGAGCCGGGAGTCCAAGTCGGGGTTGATGATGAGGCGGCGACTTGTGGTGCTTTGACAGCAACATCCGACTTGGTCGCTTTGCCCGCAAACGGTTGTTCGGGCCAGAGCACCCATGCCGCGAATGCAAGTACAAGTAGTACAACGATCAGCGCAAGGCGAGGCAGGGTCATCAGTAGGATCAGGCGGGGTGGAGGGGATTTCTTGCGAATATTCGCAGAGCTTGCTGAGGTCCGCAATTTCGCTTGGACGATTGAAACAGCGATAATGCCGCGCGGTCCCTACGCAATTCCTTAACCAGATAAAAATTACATGTCCGTCTTGCACATTCTCCTCTTTCTACTGCTCTGCGCCGTTGCACTCGGCTGGGTGGCCCGAAAACTCTCCATTCCGTATCCGATTGCCTTGGTGCTGGGCGGCGGTGCGCTGGGATTCACGCCGGGCCTGCCACAACTGAATTTCGATCCGCAGTTCCTGCTGGTGCTGGTGCTGCCGCCGGTGCTATACCAGGCGGCGCTGCTCACCTCGTGGCGCGACTTCAAGGCCAACAGCGGATCAATCGGCTTTCTGGCCATCGGTCTCGTGATCGTGACCACTCTGGCTGTGGGGGCGACCGCGAAATGGCTCATGCCCGACATGCCCTGGGCTGCTGCGTTTGCATTGGGCGCCATTGTCTCGCCGCCGGATGCAGTGGCTGCGACCTCCATTCTGTCGCGCCTCAACATTCCCCGCCGCGTGGTCGTGGTGCTGGAAGGTGAAAGCCTGGTCAACGATGCATCGGGGCTGGTGCTGTACAAGTTCGCTGTCGCTGCTGCGCTGACGGGTGTCTTTTCGTTGGGTGAAGCCAGCTGGAAGTTTGTCCTGGTGGCGGTGGGCGGCTGCGTCATCGGCTGGCTGATGGCGCATCTCTTTGTTCGCCTGCACAAGGTGCTGGGCGATCCGTTCATCGAGGTGGTGTTGTCGCTCTCGGTGCCTTACACCGCCTTCATTTTCGCCGAATCGCTACATGTGTCGGGTGTGCTGGCTGTCGTGACGGCAGGCCTCGTGCGCGGACGCTACTCACCGGAAATCGTCTCCGCGCAGATGCGCATCCTCGCCCGCTCCGTGTGGAACATCCAGGTGTTCCTGCTGAATTCGCTGGTGTTCATTCTCATTGGTCTGCAGCTCTCGGAGATCGTTGAGCGGCCGCATGTGTCGGCCTGGACGCTGGTCGGTTACGGCTTCGTTATCACGCTGGTGGCCATCGCCGTGCGTTTTCTGTGGGTGTACCCGACTGCCTATCTGCCCGGCTGGCTGTCACCGTCGGAACACAAGCGCAATCAGGCACCGGAAGCCGGCCAGACCTTCATCATCAGCTGGTGCGGCATGCGCGGCATCGTGTCGCTCGCTGCGGCGCTGGCGTTGCCATTGGCGACGACGACCCAGCAGTCCTTTCCTTATCGCGACGAGATCATCGTGATCACGTTCATCGTAATCGCCATCACACTGGTGGTGCAGGGGTTGTCGCTGCCGCGCCTCATCCACCGGCTCAACCTCACGCTGGATGACAGCTCACAGCAGGAAGAGGCGGGTGCCCGGGCCGCCATGCTGGCGGCGGCGATGAAGGTGCTGGAAACGGATGAACGACGCAGCGCGGTGGCGCCCAGCTATATGGCGCGCTTGCAGGCGGAGATGGCCGATACCGGGCCGGCTGGAGATGAGAACGTCGTCAGGTCAGAGGCGGGCAGGGCGTTGAAGGGTGCGGCGCTGGCGGCGCAACGCGCGGCGCTCATTGCGGAGTGGCGGGCGAACCACATCAGCGATGAGGTGTTGCATCACCTTGAGGAGGAGTTGGATTACCGGGAGGCGCGGTTGTAATTTGTATCGCGACTATCCGAGGAAGCAACAATATTCGCCTGGCACGAAGCAGGTCGCCTTGATCTTCTGAATTTGATCTGGCGCAAAGTTTTGACTTCACCCTCTGGTAGAAATACTGGGATGAAGCGACCAGTCCAATCCAAGCGCGCCACCAAGCCGTCAGCCTCGTCAAGCTGGCATGCCATGGCATTGCGGGATGTCCTTGCCCGCACTCGTGCATCGCGTACTGGCCTCTCTGTGAAGGAGGCTGTCGCGCGCCGTGTACGAGACGGGCCGAATGAGATAGGCGACGTGAAGGGGCGTAGCAACGTCGACATCTTGTTGTCACAATTCAAGTCCGTGCCGGTTGCACTGCTGGGTGGTTCTGCGGCACTGTCCCTGGCTACTCGTGCGCGTGCCGATGCTGCAGCCATCTCGGCCGTGCTTGTCGCGAACGGTGCATTGGGGTTCTTTACCGAGCGCCATGCCGAAAAAACCGTGTCGAGCCTGCGAAAGCTGGCGCCTGGCAAGGCGATTGTGCTGCGTGACGGCGTGCAGACCAGTATTGCGTCTCGTGACATCGTGGTCGGCGACGTGCTGGTGCTGAAACCGGGCGAGGCGGTCGCCGCTGACGCGCGCCTGATCGAGGCGCATCGCCTGAGCGCCAATGAATCTGCGCTCACGGGTGAGAGCTTGCCTGTGCGCAAAGCGCCCCATGCCGGATTGCCAGAAGGCACTGCGCTCGGTAGCCGGTCGAACATGGTCCACATGGGTAGCGTCGTATCCGGCGGCGCGGGCTTGGCAGTCGTAGTGGGAATAGCGGAGAACTCGGTACTGGGTGCCATCCGCGCGCTTTCGCAGAAAGCCGAAGCGCCGCGGACACGCATGCAAGGAGAGCTGGACGAGTTGGCCAAGCGCCTCGGCTATGGCGCAGCCGCCGTAAGCGCTGGCATATTTGCGCTGGGGCTCTTGCGTGGCCGTCCCACTGTGCCGCTGCTGCGCTCGGTGGTTTCCCTTGCGGTGGCCGCCATTCCGGAGGGCCTGCCCACTGTTGCCACGACGCTCCTCGCAAGCGGCATCCGCAACATGAGCAAGCGCAACATTTATGCGCGCCGACTCGATGCCATCGAGAATCTGGGCGCGGTCGACATCGCCTGCTTTGACAAGACCGGAACGCTGACCGAGAACCGCATGAAAGTCGCTGCGGTACATGGCGCGCATGAGCATGCTGACTGGTTGCGTGTGTGCGTGCTCTGTAACGAAGTGGAGTCCGGGTCGGTGCAAGGTGACTGGAAAGGCTCTGCCACGGAAATCGCGTTGATCGAGTTTGCCGCGTCGCGTGGCATCGACGTGCACGGCATGCGCGGCAAGCAGGGTCGGCTCGCAATGAAACAGCGCTCGGAGCATCACCCCTATCTCGTGACATTGCATGCTGATGGACAAAGTGCGTTCGTGGCCGTGAAAGGGCGGCCCCCTGAAGTGCTGGCGCGCTGTGTCGAATGGCGCACTGCGGACGGGGTTGCGCCACTCTCTGCGGCGCAACGTCGTCTGTTCATGCAAGCCAACGATGAACTGTCCCGCCAGGGCCAACGTGTCCTGGCGCTTGCATCCGGGCGCCAGCGCAGCCGGAAGCTAGGCGAGACCGGCGGCCTCACCTGGCTTGGCCTCGTTGGTTTAGCCGACCCTGAGCGCCCGGGAGTGGCCAAGACCGTAGAGCGTTTCCGTCGTGCGGGTATCGAACCCGTGATGATCACCGGCGATCAGTTGGGCACTGCGCGCGCCGTTGCGGCACGCATCGGGCTCACCGGGAAGCGCACCGTGCTGGATGCGAGCACGCTTCCTGAAAATTCAGCGGCGCTCTCCGCCGAGGTTGGCAAGGCCGCCGGTTTTGCCCGTGCGAGCCCAGGTATGAAGCTCGAGATCGTGAAAGCCCTGCAGGCCAAGGGGCACGTGGTCGCCATGACTGGAGACGGCATCAACGACGGACCAGCATTGCGCATGGCAGACGTGGGCGTGTCCATGGGGGCCAGCGCGACCGATTTCGCCCATGCCATGTCGGATCTGGTTCTGCAGGACGATGATCCGAAAGCGCTGCTCGATGCCATTGCCGAAGGCCGCACGGCCTACCTCAACGTCAAGAAGGCGGTGCGATATCTGGCTGCGACCAATCTCAGCGAAGTGATCGTCGAATCGGTTGCTGCCATTGCCAATCTTCCCGAACCGCTCGATCCGATAGCGCTGCTCTGGACCAACCTTGTCACGGATGTGTCGCCAGCCATTGCACTAGGCCTGGAGCCTCCCGAACCGGACATTCTGGATCGCCCGCCATTCGCACGGAGCCGAGGATTGCTCGATTCGCGCGAATGGCGAGCGGTCGGACTCGACGGCACCATCATGGCTGGCGCAACGCTGGCAAGCTTCCTGTACGCGCTCGCGCGCTACGGCCCCACACCGCGCGCACGAACTATGGCGTTTCTCACCATGTCGACAAGTCAGCTTCTTTATGCGCTCAGCGCGCGTTCCGAAGCACCGCTTTCAATGTCTGGTAGCGGCAAGCTTCGGGATAACCCGTGGCTCACGGGAACCATCGGCGCGTCGCTTGCGCTGCAGGCCGGCACTGTACTGTTTCCGCCTTTGCGGAGAGTGTTGCGGACTACTCCCGTCAGCCCGGGTGACGCGCTGGTGGTGATAGGCACTTCACTCACGCCTCTTATCGCAAAAGAGATCCTGAAACGACTGCGTGCCTCGCAAGCCAGGAATCGCGATGATCCAGCCAAGCCAGGGAGACGCACTTGAAGAGAATCCGCGAAGAAGCCTCGTTTGCAGACATGGCCGGCTCCCTGCTGGATGCGGTGTCCCTTGCAGTGACGGCCGGCACTGGCCATCCCGGTACTGCGGCTGCGTCGCTCGCCATGGGACAACTTGCAAAGCGCCACGGTGCCACCTTGCTAGCCCACCAGACCGCACTGTTCGAGCGGATTCTGCCCTCGATGGACAGCGAGGTTGCGGTACGCACGGGGCGGCGCTGGTTACCCAAGTCGGTGGCCGATTTGAGGCCCGGTGACCGCATGCGTGTTCCTGCCATGGCTGTCGTGCCCGCAGACGCATTATGTGTTGCAGGTGGCCCGCCAGCCCACGTCCTGGCAGGTAGCTATGCCTGTCCCAAGGCTTGGGAACTTGTTGTCGAACGGCCAGCCGCTGAATCTCGAATCGAGCGACTGCGCCGCCATGTGCGCCATGCACTGCAGTCGCGCGAGACACCGGGGCCGCTCACGCCCGATCTGGACCGTATTCTTGCGCTGCCGCTCACGGCAGCTAGCCTGGTCCTCGCCCTCACCAAGGATGCCGGGCGGGCTGCGTCCCTCCTGCAGGCCGACCCCGGCCGTGGCATGGCGCTGGCGCAACCAGTCGCTCGTGAAGCGGCCTTATACGCTCTGGCCCGCCATGGCGTATTGCTCACAGGGCTTGATGCGATGGATAGACTTGCGCGTGCCGACGTGATCGCGTTCCAGGACGTCGGTGTGCTGGCACCTCCTTTGTGGGAGTTGACGCGCGTGGTTGCCTCTCGGGATGGCCCAGATCAGGGGAAGGTCATGCATTGGCTCGGCGCGCTGCTGGGACGCACTCCGCGTGAAGCAGCGCTGGCAGGCTACCCGGACGAGGTAGTCGCCGCGTGGCGCGAACACGGTGCAGTACTGCGCGACGGGAGTCGCCTGCTGCATGTCGCGGGCGCAGCTCTGATGAAAAAGACCTGGGGCATTCGTCTGCCCGAGCCGGATCGCAGCGTTCTCGTGCGGCGGCTTGGTATTGTCCAAGAGGGACACCTTGTCGCGACCGTGCACCTGACGGCACGTCCCCGATCCAACATCGGGCACGCGTTCGCAAGGCTGCGCAAACTTGGTGTCAAGCACATCGCGATTTTCACCGAGGACGTGGCCCCGAGTCCGCCGCCGGCGCTGCGAGCGCTGGACCGCGAGGTTGACATCCTTTGCGACCGCGCGGCGCAGCGAGCGTGGCTTGATCAGGCGTCACTGGCCGGACATCGCGTTGCACTGGTCCATACGTCGTTGCGAGACCTGCTCCCCGTGGGCGGATTGAGCCTCTGTCCAGCCGAGGCGGAAGCCGGCGCCCACGGCGTACTGCTGCATGACCCACTCGAATGCCTCGTGAAAGGCCGCGCGCTCTCGATGCAATTGCGGCAACGCATGCGTAGGGCATTCGGAGTGAATGTTGCGGTCGATGCCGCGACCATGTTCGCCGCAGGTTTGCGCATCACGCCACCCATTGTCACCGCAGGGCTTCGGCATGCAGCTACCTTTGGTCTGCTTTCAGCAAGTGCAGCCCTGTCCCGGGCGGCACCCTCGTTTCACTCAGCCACCAGAAAAGGAGATGCAACATGATCGAAACCAAGAACGGAGTGGGCGCAGGGGGCCTGCTGCTTGCCGTCGCAGGCGGCGCAGTGCTCGGATTCGCCGGCGCTTTTTTGCTGCTACGCGATCCCGAACGCGTCCAGCGTTGGGTGCAGCGCGCTACAAAGGGCTTTGAAGAGCTTCAGGCTTCGTTTGCACAGCAGCGGGATGACTTGGCTGAACAGTGGCACGCCGCTTCAAGCGAGGCACACGTCATGACAGACGAGGAAGCGCTGGCGGCAGCCACGGTAGGCGCCGCCGCAATGGCTGATCCTGAGGAAGAACCGGTTGCGACAAGAAGCCGCGCAAGGCGAACGACAACGTCAGGGCGCTCACGACGCAAACCGGCAAAACGCGTCTAGATCATTTCGGCGCTGCCGGGAAACAAGTGTCTTCCTCGTAGCCACGATGTAGCGGATCAGGCTCAAGAGTTTTGGAGATCCCGGATTTCGCTTCGCTGCATCCGGCCTACGACGCTACGTCACGGATTGGCCCGAGCGCGGACACGCAAGATCAGGCGTTTAACTTGCCTGACTAGATATGGAACCAAGACGAACCACTGAAAGGTACCGACTGCTGCATAAACTATCGTCAACACCGCAGTGCCGAACGGCAATTGAGAGAATTGCTGAAACCAGGTTTGGTCGCCCCAAGCGCCTGAAGCCAAAGTCTGCGCCGTGATTACCAAGGTGCCGCTTGGTGCCGAGAGGAGCAGCATCAAAAGGGTCCACGCGATTGCGGCTTCGCCGCCAGTCCACGCCTCTGTGCCGACAAGTACGACGACGAAGCACGTGAGATAGACCGCCAGCAGGCAGAGAACCAGCCCGCGCATTCGCATCAGCTGTAAATGTAGCTTTCCAACTGCTTGATCGTCACTTCCCGCTCCGCCATGATGTCCGCCATCAGGTCGCGGATGGAGATCATGCCGATGACCTCGCTGTCCTTCACCACGGGCAGGTGGCGGAAGCGCTTGGAAATCATGATGGCCATGCATTCCTCGGTGGAGGTCTCGGGTGAGACGCACAGGACATCCGCCGTCATGATTTCACTCACTGTGGTGGTTTTGGAATCACGGCCTTCCAGCGCCACTTTGCGAGCGTAGTCCCGCTCGGAGAAGATGCCGGCAAGACGGCCGCCTTGCATCACCAGCACCGCGCCGATTCCGGCTTCCGACATGAGTTTGAGTGCCTCAAACACGGTGGACTCCGGTTTGACATACCAGAGCGCAATATCCATCTGCATCAGCATCTGTTGCACGGTTTTCATGCCAGCCCCTTTGTCGGGTGATGCTACATATTCGGGTAGTTGGGTCCTCCGCCACCCTCTGGCGTGACCCACACGATGTTCTGTGTAGGGTCCTTTATATCGCACGTCTTGCAGTGAACGCAATTCTGGGCATTGATCTGCAGGCGCGGCGTTGCGTTCTCGGTCACGATTTCGTAGACACCGGCCGGGCAATAACGCTGTTCGGGTGAGTCGTACAGGGCCAGGTTGGTGGTGATGGGAATGTTGGCATCCTTGAGCGTCAAATGGGCGGGCTGATCTTCCTCGTGGTTGGTATTCGAGATGAATACCGAGGACAACCGGTCGAAGCTGAGGACGCCATCGGGCTTCGGATACTGGATTGGCGTGGCGTCCGACTTCTTCAACAGGGTTTCGTGATCGGCATGCTGGTGATGCAGGGTCCACGGCGCTTTGCCGCCGAAGACAACTTGGTCGATCCCGACCATGAGCGTGCCGGTGTAGAGCCCCTTGGACATCCAGGGCTTGAAGTTGCGCGCCTTGTACAGCTCTTCATGCAGCCAGCTCTTCTCGAATGCTGACGGATAGCCAGTCAGCTCATCACCGACGCGTCCGGCTGCCAGCGCATCAAACGCAGCATCGGCAGCGAGCATTCCAGATTTGATTGCAGCATGGATGCCCTTGATGCGGGATGCGTTGAGGAATCCGGCGTTGTCCCCGATGAGCGCGCCGCCAGGGAAGGTGAGCTTCGGCAGGGACTGCAGGCCACCGGCGGCGATGGCGCGGGCACCGTAAGCGAGACGCTTGCCACCTTCAAGGAAGGTGCGAATATTCGCATGCGTTTTATACCGCTGGAATTCTTCAAAGGGCGACAGGTAAGGATTGCTGTAGCCCAGCCCGACAACGTAGCCGATCGATACCTGGTTGTTCTCGAGGTGGTACAGATATGAACCCCCGTAGGTATCGCTCGCGAGTGGCCAGCCGGCGGTGTGTACCACCAGCCCCGGTACATGTTTCTCCGGCTTCACTTCCCAGACTTCCTTCAGCCCGATACCGTAGACCTGCGGGTCACGACCGTCATTCAGCTTGAAGCGGGCCTGCAACTGTTTGCCGAGATGTCCACGGCAGCCTTCGGCAAAGAAGGTGTATTTGGCATGGAGCTCCATGCCGCGCTGGAAGCGGTCGGTCTGCTCACCGGCTTTGCCAATGCCCATATCGCCTGTGGCGATACCTTTCACGCTTCCGTCCTCGTGGAACAGGACCTCCGCCGCGGCGAAGCCTGGATAAATTTCGACACCGAGCTCCTCGGCTTTGGTGCCCAGCCATCGGCATACATTGGCGAGGCTGATGATGTAGTTGCCGTGGTTCTTGAAGCAGTTCGGCAGCACCCAGTCAGGCACCTTGGTGCCGCCGGTCTCGGACAGGAACAGGAAGCGGTCTTCGGTCACCGGTTGGTTCAGCGGGGCACCCAGGGCCTTCCAGTCGCTGAAGAGCTCGGTGATGGCGATGGGATCCATGACGGCACCAGAGAGAATGTGCCCGCCCACCTCGGCAGCCTTTTCAACGACGCACACATTGACGTCCGAGCCCTTGGCGGCGGCCAGTTGCTTGAGACGTATGGCGGCAGCGAGCCCGGCAGGGCCGGCACCAACCACCACGACGTCGTATTCCATGAATTCGCGGTCGGACATGTTGAATGCTTCAGGGAAGGAAAGAGACAGCAATTATAATCGCAGGCATCTCCTTCACCCCGCGCGCTGCTGCCATTGCCCATGAACATGACCGAAATCGTGAAAGGACCCCTGCTGCAGCAAACGCTTGTTCCCATCCGCTGGGGCGACATGGATGCGATGGGGCATGTGAACAACATCATCCATTTGCAGTATTGCGAGCAGTGCCGTGTGGAATGGAAATCGCGACTAGCCAAGCATCTGCAAGGCACGCAGCAGGGCATGATCGTGAAGAAGTCCGCCATGACCTATCACCGGCCGCTGCTGTATCCCGGCACGGTGGAGGTGCGCATGTTTGCCGGTCAGGTGGGCCGAACCAGCTTCACGCAGCACTACGAGCTGCGCCTCGACAAGCAGGGACTTGATGACGATGCCACGCTGTTTGCAGAGGCTGAGTTTGTCATTGTCTGGTTCGACTATGCCACCAACGCAGCGACGCCCATCCCTGCGAATATTCGCAGCATGCTGGCGGGGGCTGCGTGACCGCCACACTGGGCGGATTCATCGCGGTGGGATGTGGCGCCGCGCTGGGTGCCTGGCTGCGCTGGGGGCTGTCGATGTGGCTCAACGATCGGCACACATGGATTCCGTTGGGCACGCTGGCGGCAAATTTGATCGGCGGCTACAGCGTCGGGCTGGCCGTAGCATGGCTCGCCCTGCACGCAGACATCAGCCCAGAGTGGCGGTTGTTCCTGGTAACCGGGCTGCTTGGGGGGCTGACCACGTTTTCTTCGTATTCGGCGGAAGTGGTGGGACTGATTCAGCGCGGCAGTATTGGCTGGGCGATCGGCTTGGCACTGATGCATCTGGCGGGGTCTCTCGTGCTGACGTGGCTGGGCTTCCTGACGGTCAAAGGGATGGTCCCGTAGGGCTCAACGCATAGCAGTGAATATTGGGGCGAAAGTGCCCCGGCAATTGTCCGCAAAAGCCGCCAAAAAAAAGTGCTGGCATGCCCCCCGTTGCGGTTGTTATACTGACTTGTCAAAAACAACCCGTAACTCCACGAAGTTAAAGCGTTTTTTGGTTAATCATGCGCAATTGTCCGGGCACAACCCGAAACCCATTTCGTCTGGCATTTGCCAGATGCGTTGCGGCGTGGCTGACGCGGCCCTGAGATGAGCGTCAATCGTGCCGTCACGGGGGCGTGCCTGTTGCTGCTGTCGGTGATGGCTGCCAGTGGGCCGGTCGTCGTTCATGCGAAGCAGGCAAACGCTGTACCCGTGATCGACGATGCTGCAACGTCTGAAGCGCTTTCCCGACGCATCGCGGAATCCCGCCGCACTGGCATCTGGACAGTGCAGGAAGGTGATCATCTCTATCGCATCGCGCGGCATTTTTTCCCCGATGATCGGGTGATGATCGAGCGCGTGCGCACGCAGCTTATTGTCCGCAATGCCCATGCATTCCTCATGGGCAAGCCCGGGCTCCTCATCGTGGGGGCGAAACTCAATTTGCCGATAGAGTTGATCGAGCCGGCCCAGTTTATTAAACCCGCCACGCCTGTCAAGCCAAGCGTACCCGTTGCATCCGGGGCACCGAAGGCAGCTCCACCCTCAGGTCAGCCTGCGGCATCAACCAGCGCCAGGACGCCGACAACCGCGACGATTCCCGCCGCCGCTGTAGCGCAGGCGGACACCGTCATCACGCGGCTGGATCCTGGCGTACCCGCGGCAAGACCGGCAACGCAGACTGTGACGCCGCCTGCTTACGTGGACAAGGTCATCGAGGGTCTTTCCGGGTCCGATGAGTCTGTTGATATCGCCAGTGAGCAAACAGGGCGACCGGGACGCCGCACGCTCAGTGCGGGACTTTCCCATGTGGCTCGCGACCGGACAGGCAGCACATCGCGTGATACCGCCATCGATCTGCGCCTCACCACAGAAACGCTGGACCATGGCGACTTCCGGCTCGATCTGCAGGGGGTCCGGTTCCAGCCCGGTCCACAGGACTTGCTGCCGTCACGCCGCAGTATCAATGGAACGCTGTTTCACTCCCAGTTTCCGTTACCCGGCGGCGTGACCGCTGACAGTGCCGTGGGTGTGGTGCGTTCGCTGCAACCGCTCTGGCTTTCCAGCTCTGCCCGGGTTGTACTGCCGAGCACGTTGATGTCCGGATTCACCACCCGTCTCGGTAGCGATCGTGGTGAAGCCCGGTTTGCTTATGGTGAACCTGGCCGCCTCGCGGGCGTCGGAATCCTTGACTTTGAACGCACCAGCGGACGGTTCGCGTCGGCAGCAGGAAGCTATGCCCTGGCACCCGGTTGGCAAGCGGGTGGCGCATTGGTCAGGCTGACAGGAAGCAACATCGTCCCCGACCACACGGCAGTCACGGCAGCAATCGACTATGCGCCATCCAGCGCACTGCGCGGCAAGACCCAGCTTCTGGCCAATGCGGGCGGCAATCGCGGCGTCTGGTCCGACTGGGAGATCAATCATCAGCGTTGGCGCCACCGGACTGGTGTCTATCATCTCGATCCTGACCTTCTGTTTGGTGATTCCCGACCACAAAGTGACGTGCGTGGTGCGTATTGGCGTTCCGAACTCCGTCGAGGATTCAACACGTTTGTAGTTGGCGTCGACAGCAATCAGACGAATATTCGCAATGACGCTGCCCGCTCAGGCACGGCGAGCGACGGCGCCTACGGCAGTGCCGCCTTGCGGCTGGATCGCAACACTTCCGTCGGCGCGAGCCTGTCCTTGCGCAAGGAGCGGCCACGGCAAGGATCAGCTCTGCCACGAGAGGTGGTCGTTGCAAGTGCTTTTGGTTCCCGCCAGACAGGCCTCGGCTTCACCCGTATCGACGGCACAGTCAACCAGACCCGTGCACAAGACAGCGAAAAGGAATCCGTCACATCGGTTCAACTCTCCCATGACTTTCCCCGCTGGAACCAGGTGACCGTGTCTTCTTCACTTGCCATGACACGCGAGAACCTGGCGGACGGCCGTGTCAACCGCCAGGTGGCCACCGTCAGCCTGCGCGGTCCGCTCTTTGGCAGCATCGCCTGGGATGCCAACCTGTCCTGGGTAAATGTGGACAGTGAAGGGGAGGGCGAACGCGGCTACAACGCCAACGTCGGCATGGATTGGCCCATCTCTTCAAACTGGGCGGCGAATCTGTCATGGCAACGCAATCAGGTTCGACCCGGTGCGGACAACCCGTTGAGCCCCTTCCGTCGCGACAACACGGTATTGCTGAGTGTTCGATACGATGCGGCAAGCGGCGTGCCGTACCCGCGCATGGCAGGTCCAGGCGGTCGACTGGGTTCTGGAAATCTCTCCGGCGCGGTGTTTTACGACGAGAACGGTGACGGTGTGCGCCAGCCCTCTGAACGCGGCGCAGAAAACATTCTGCTGGTGTTGGACGGTCGGTTCTCCACAACCACCAATCGCGAGGGGTACTACACGTTCGGCCCCGTTTCACTCGGCACCCATGCAATCAGCGTGCAACTCGAAAGAGTGCCGCTACCGTGGGGTCTCTCGGACGAGTCGCCTCGTCAAGTTGTGGTCAAGCTCCGGGAAGAAAGCCGGGTCGATATCGGGCTCACCCGCATCAGCCCCTAGATGCTGGGAGGCTGCTATAGGTCGCTGGCAAGCCTACTTGGCAATCGTGCTTTCCACTTTGGCCTTGCCACCTTCCCACTCGATCACGCCATTCAGTTTCAAAGGGAAATTCAACGTGCCAGATTTGGCAGCATCGCCCTGAACCCATAGCGGAATGGCCCGCAATTCGCCAGGCAGCACAGGTAAAGGGCTTACCGCAAAGTCCAGCGAAGCGCCTTTGGCATCCACGCCCGTCAATAGGCCTTCGGGGCGTGCATGCGCGTTGCCAACGTTGCGGAACATCGCAACCGGCGTTGTACGACCATTGACGATTCGTGTCTGGATGCCTTCCAGGCTCAGATCGGGCTTCGCGTCACCTACACGCAAATAGACAATCACACCGATGCGCCCGAGGATGGGAAGCTGGATATTGCCCATCTGTGCAGGTACGCCGGCGTCGGTGGCCTCCAGCATGATGGCGAAGCGGCACAGCCCGGGTTTCGCGTCGGGCGGAATATGCACTTCAAAGCGAAAGCGCCGCTTTCCCTTGCCGGCAACCCGCACTGTCAGTCGTTCGAGTCGAACCCATGGCCGACAACTGCCCGGAGCAAGCTCGTTGGCGTTGAAGTCCACACCCGCATCGTCCCGAAGCACCCAGTCTGCGGTCTTGATGCTGTACTCGGCACCTTTGATGTCGTCATTGCCGATTTCGAGAACGTCCTTGACGATGTTTCCTGGACGGGTATTCAGCTCGAAGCGGGCCGGAACGACATAGGCTGCAAATTGCGCCGCTGCGGGCAGGGCAAGCAGGGCCGTGGTCAGCATAGCGGCGGCAGCAAGACCTGCACGCAAGCGTTCAGCGAACTTCAATTTCAAATTTGGGTTCAAAGCGAATTCCACGCTGGGTGAATCGGGTATCAATAAAAATGGTGAAATCGAAGAATTCCACAGTCTGGGCGCGCTCAATCAATCCATCAAATACCAGAGTGCGGCCGCCGGGCATGATGCTGCCAGCCTGCATGGCACCCCGTGCGCGCCATTCTGCCCGCAAGCCCTCGGGAGCTGTTATGCCGGGAACGAGCTGCGGCAGGCTCAGAAATATCCTTGCTGACTTGCCGCGGAATTCGGCGGTATTGAGCCGGATTTCAAGATTGGGAACATCGACGACCATGCGCCCGATTCGTTCAGGCGAGAGGGCGTCTTCGCCTTGATACAACCATCTCGGTTTGACCTCAACACGTTGTCGCGGGGAGGCGCTGTCATCCAACGATGATGCAACGACAACCTGCCAGGGTCCCAGGGTGGCGGCCATGCATGCCATCAGAAGAGTCTGTCCTGGCCATTTCATGGCATGCTCAATGTGTAGTTGACGGTGCCATCGTATCGGAAGGTTGCTGCGGCACCTGCAGCATAGACCTGCGCATTGAGAAATCGGAATCGTTTGCAGACGCCCACAGCCCTTGGTTCCGTGAAGGTCAGCAGCAATTGCCCTGCAATACCGAGGAAACTCCCACTCGGAATCTCCGCATCGGTTGACACCCAGTCGATCTGATTGAACGGGATGGTTCTTCCGCCGGCGCTGGTAAGGTTTGCCGGGCTCGTCACGGTCAAGCTGGCAACACGGTTCAATGTTGCGTTGTCACGGGCTTGTGCAATGAATCGAACATGATTGGCCGGGCAGGCGGCGAAACCGCCACTCGCGGCTCCGGCTGCCACCGCGACGGTGCCCAAGATGGGCGTGCCGTTGCCTGCGTTGGCGCCCGTGACGGCAAAGGAGACCAGGTTGGTTCCGCCACCAGTCTGACCAATGCGCAAATAAATTTGCGGTGCACCGTCAGCGATGATGATTGTGACGGCAGAAGCGGAATGCATGATGACTAGCCCGCTTAGCCCGACAAGCATCGCGGAAACCCGGTTCATGGCTTTGCGGGCTCTCCTCATGGCATCGTCGCCGTGTACGTTACCCGACCACCCCGTGCGCTGGTCCCGTACGTACCCGGCGCCGGGACGGTTGAATTGACGTAGCCAAACGTCCAGGTCGCGGTGCGGTTGGTGACAAACGGCGCCGTCGTCAGTACTGGCAAACTCGTGGTACCGCCTGCATTGCTCAGCGTGGGTGCCGGCAGGTTGGCATCGCTCGTCAGTGTGGAAATCTGGTTGTAGTTGATTCGCGGATCTCCCAAAACGCCGTTGCCAAGTCCGAGGCCTCCACTGTTGTTGGTCGCGGTGATGGTGACTTGGCCATTGTTTGCTACCACCTGCACTGTGGCAGCCGTACCACCGCCGGCCTCGCCGCCGGTTCCTGCGATGGAAGAACCCAGTCCCACCTGGGTGGCGGGGACTGTAAACGTGATCGCATTGATGACCGCGCCGGTTGCCCCAACGCGAAAACGAAGAAACCTCGGATAGTTGATCCGGAAGTTCAGATTCCGCGTGAGGGTGAACGGTGCCGCATTATCCGTGCCGTCAGATGCGAATACAGGCTGAGGAACCATACCGGGCAACGCAATGGTGAGCGTAACTGCTGCGGTCAGCACGAACCGCTTGCACCGTGAAGGACTTCGATCGTGACAGTAGTTCATGTGGTGCCAGAAAAGGAAAGGGGCATCTTCATGCCCCTATTGTTCCCTTCATCTTTGGCTGACGCAACTTAGGGCATGGTTGCAGTGTAGGTAACACGACCGCGGCCCACGCCGCCGTAGGTGCCGGCTGCGGGCGTTACCGTGTTGATGTAGCTGTATGTCCATGTGCCCGTCAGGTTCGTGACCCTGCCTGTGACGGTAGGCATGGATGTCGTGCTGCCAGCATCAGTCAAGGTCGGTGCGGGCAGCGCTAGGTTTGAAGGTGTCGTGGTGATCTGCGTCAGGGGGATGAACTCTGCAGGCGCGCCAGTTCCGAGGCCATTGCCACCACCGTCGTTGGTGGCTGTGATCGTGACCTGACCGTTGTTGCCAATGAGGCGAACGTTTGCAGCGGAGGCTGCTGCATCACCGCCGGTCCCGGCGACGGCGGATGCATCGCCAATATTGGCAGCAGGTACTGTAAAGGTGATTGCGCCAATCGCGCCGTTGGCAACCAGCGGCGTCAGTGCGCCGGGACCGACACCAAAGAACAGGAAAGCCGGAATGATCACGATGAAATCGTGTCGGGCGGCAGCCGAAAAGGGGACAGGAACCGTGTCGATCACGGACTCCGCCATGGCGGTACCCGACACGACCGCGGCAGAGGCGAGAACTGTGGCAGCAAGTTTCTTGGTATTCAGCATTTTCATTCAATTCTCCTAAATTTTTCTGCTTGGATGCCGATGACAGACAAGCGGTGATCGGCAAAGTACGACCGAATATTGCTCTCCAATCAAGACAATATCTGTGAACCCGTTCACAAGGTCTTAATTTTTCAGGCTTTTGGGATGAACGGCAGAAATTCACCGCTCGACGGCAGACCTACTTTGAGGTGTTCAGTACTATCCGGCAGGCTATTGCGACTTCCCCTGCCGTGAGGCCTGCCGGACCCCGCTGATCAGCCACGCAAAGATCGGCCGCCTTTCCATGTGCCCAGACACCTAGACAGGCAGCTGCCCAAGGCTCCATGCCCTGGGCAACGAGAGCACCAAGGAGGCCTGCCAGCACATCCCCCATCCCTGCAGCAGCCATGCCTGGATTACCTGTCGAGTTGATTGCCCATTGACCGTCGGGATGCGCGACCACGGTCCCGGCACCCTTCAGGACAACAATGGCGCCATGCCGGGACGCCATCTCACGCGCTGAGGCAACGCGATGGTTGTTGACTTCGAGTGCGCTGGTCCCCATCAGCCGCCCAGCCTCGGCGGGATGTGGCGTGAGAATGGACAGTACTGCTCGGCGCTTCAATGCACTTTGAAGGGCGCGCCCTTTGGCAAGCAGGTTCAATGCATCCGCATCGAGTACGAGGCAGGAAGGGGACTTGAGTGCCAGTTCAAGCAGCGAGCGGGCTGCATCGGCCATCCCCAGACCCGGGCCAATCACGAGGCTGGACAGGCCCTCCAGCTCCACTACTTCTTTGGGGCGACGGTACATGACTTCCGGATACAGCCAGTCAACACTGGCATGCTCATCATCCAGGGCGCCCAGGAAAACTTTTCCTGAGCCGGCAAAAAGGGCGGCACGACTGGCCAATACGGCAGCGCCTGTCATGCCTCGACAGCCGCCGACGATGCCGGTGATGCCAAATGCGCCCTTGTGGCTGCTCCGTGACCGCGCCGCAAGCTTGATCGCCGGTCCGTTTTCTCCTAAAAGCCAGCCACACTCAGCCTGTTCCAGATCGGTATCCACACCAAGACTGGCGATATGGACATTACCTGCGACATTGACGCCCATTGCCGTATGCAGACCCGGTTTGTCGCTGATGAAGGTTATGGTGTCCCTGGCTTGGATACAAGCGCCGGGAGTCGTGCCTTGGTCAGCATCCAGACCGCTTGGGACATCCAAAGACAACACGGGAATTCCGGATGCGTTGACCTGTTCGATCAGCGCTTCCAGCTCAGGCGATGGGGCTCGCGTGAGACCAATTCCAAATAGGCCGTCGATGATGAGGTCTTGTGGTTCCCCGGACCAGACGCTGCGTTCCTCGCCGCCGCTTGCCAGAAACGACTCTCTCGCATGAATGGCCTCTGCGGCCTTTGGCATACCAATCGACAGCACAGTCACGTTGAACCAGGCGGCGCGTAGCAAGTCTGCCGCAACCCAGGCGTCCCCACCATTGTTGCCGGGACCGGCAAGCACAAGAATTCGACCGCCACCGGATGTACATAGGGTGGAGGCAAGGGTGGCGGCAGCCTTCGCTGCCTGAAGCATCAGCGAACTGCCAGTTTGCCTGCTGGCGTATGCCGCCTCGATGGCTCGAATGGCGCTGGTTTGCAGAAGGCGATGCATGAACAGGTCAGGGCGGCGTGAGAATCGTGTCATGCGCTTCGGCCAACTGCCCGGGATGATCCAGGCTGTAATGCAGCCCACGGCTCTCATGCCGGGCCATGGCGCAGCGGACGATCAGGTCAGCAGAAGCAACAAGGTTGCGTAGCTCGATCAGGTCGTTGCTGATGCGAAAATTGGCGTAATACTCCTGGATCTCGGATTTCAGGAGTTCAATTCGGTGCTGTGCTCTCGCCAGTCGCTTGTTGGTTCGTACAATACCGACGTAGTCCCACATGAACCGTCGGAGTTCTTCCCAGTTGTGCGAGATAACGACTTCCTCATCCCGGTCGGAGACACGGCTTTCATCCCATTCGGGAAGCTCCGGCGAATCATCAGCCCGGTTTGACAGGATGTGTCGCGACGCGGCTTCGGAAAAGACCAGGCATTCGAGCAAGGAATTGCTGGCAAGGCGGTTCGCGCCGTGCAGTCCCGTGCAGGCCACCTCTCCCAATGCATAGAGCCCGGGCAGGTCGGTTTGTCCATGCAAGTCAGTGACCAGCCCCCCGCAGGTGTAATGGGCAGCGGGCACAACGGGAATGGGATCGCGCGTGATATCGATTCCAAACTCTTTGCACTTGGCGAGGATATTGGGAAAGTGCCCTTCCAGAAACGATTCAGACTTGTGTGAAATATCCAGGAACACACAGTCCAGACCGCGCTTTTTCATCTCGAAGTCGATAGCCCGCGCGACCACGTCTCGCGGCGCCAACTCGGCCCGGGTGTCGTGGTCAGGCATGAAGCGGCGTCCACCTTGCGGCGCAGCCAGATGTGCGGGCAGTTTCAGGTGCCCGCCTTCTCCGCGCACGGCCTCCGTGATCAGAAAGCTCTTTGCAGCAGGATGAAACAGGCAAGTAGGGTGGAACTGGATGAATTCGAGGTTTGCCACGCGACATCCCGCGCGCCATCCCATGGCAAGCCCGTCGCCTGTCGCGACATCAGGATTGGTGGTGTATAGATAGGCCTTTCCGGCCCCGCCTGTCGCGAGGGCGGTAAAGCGGGCAGAGATCGTAACGACCTTGTCGGCAACTTTGTCGAGGACATAGGCACCCAGGCAACGATTGGGGCCGGATGTTCGTCCGCCCATCTTTCGCGACGTGATGAGGTCTACCGCGATGTGGCCTTCGAGTACCGTGATGTTCGAATGGGACTTAAGACGCGACAACAGGGTTTGCTGGACCGCTTTCCCGGTTGCATCGGCAGCGTGGGCAATCCGGCGGTGACTGTGTCCGCCTTCTCGTGTCAGGTGAAGGGCAGTATGGTTTTCTTCATCCCGGTCGAAGGGTACCCCCTGTTCAACCAGCCAATCTATGGCAGCGCGACCGTTTTCCACTACATGGCGAACGGTATCTTCATGGCAAAGCCCCGCCCCCGCAACGAGCGTGTCCTGAATATGCTCATCGACTGAGTCATCGCCTGCAAGAACGGCAGCAATACCGCCCTGCGCCCAGGCGCTGGCCGCATCCATCAATTCGTTCTTGGTGATCAGGCAGACGCGTACTGGCGGCTCTGAATCGGCCAGCCGGAGCGCCAACGACATGCCGGCCAATCCGCTGCCAATGATCAGCGCATCATATTGATTCATCAGGAAAATCCGTCAAGAGTTTGAGCGCTTTCGCTACACAGCCAAAGGGTTTGCGTGTGTGCCGGGTGAACTATTTCAACGCTACTGAGGTCAATATGTGGACTGCGAGATACAAGAATTTGATTGGTTGATCGAAGTTGTTATGACGTGTTGATGTCGCGATGGTTCGTCGACTTATCATTCGGAGAAAATGGGATGTCAAAAGGGTCTTCTATAATAGCTCAGTCGGTACTAGGCTCCAGCCAAGCTGGATTTGTTGGCCCGGTGCCGATTGCTGCCGGATCGTCAGCTGTGCCTGTATGGCACCCGGAACCGCTTGCCAAGGCGCGCGCACTGTCTTTGGACAGCGCTCAACGCGTAGAGGGGACACAAGGGAAGGAAGTCATGAGCGATCGGGAGGTCGATCAGCAATTGGTGGAACGTGCCCAGCGAGGTGACAAGCGGGCATTCGAGCTGCTGGTAATCAAGTACCAACGGAAGTTGGAACGGTTGCTGTCGCGAGTGATTCGCGATCCGGGAGAGATTGAGGATGTTGCGCAAGAGGCATTCATCAAGGCGTACAGGGCGCTGCCCAACTTTCGGGGGGACAGCGCTTTTTACACATGGCTCTATCGAATCGGCATCAATACCGCCAAGAACTATCTCATCAGCCGTGGTCGCAGGGCGCCCACATCAACGGGTTATGACACGGAGGAAGCAGAGTCATTCGAGGATGCGACAGGTTTGAGGGACATCAACACGCCCGAAGCAGTGCTGATGACCAAGCAGATTGCCCAGACAGTCAATGCCACCATTGACGCATTGCCTGAAGAACTGAGAACCGCGATCACACTGCGCGAGATCGACGGTTTGAGCTACGAAGAAATCGCACAGATAATGAGCTGTCCCATCGGGACGGTGCGCTCACGAATATTCAGAGCCCGGGAAGCTGTGGCGGAGAAATTGCGCCCGCAACTGGGTACGTCGAAAGACAGGAGATGGTGACATGACACAACGTATATCTGACCTCATGGATGGCGAGATTGCCGACACAGAGCGGGATTATGCATGGAAATCCGTGTCTGCCGACAGTTCGGCACGCGAGACCTGGGAAACTTATCACCTGATTGGTGACTGTTTGCGCGGCGAGGCGCCTCGCCCTGGATTGGCCCGTCCTGGCAGTGCGGAACGACTTTTTGCGAGGCTGGCGGACGAGCCAACCATTTTGGCACCCCGAGCGATCTCGGGTGGGGCAATTCCAAGCCGTACCCGGGTCGCATTGGCCATGGCAGCCTCGGTCGCGACGCTCGGCGTGGTGGGGCTGATTGCCACGCGGGCGCCACAAAGCGACATCGCAAACGGTCAAGTGGCCGTTTCCGCTCCAGCAGTGCAGTCTGTACAGCAGGTTGCCAACGGGGCACCTGTCCCGCAGGTAAATGATTATCTGGCCATGCACCGACAGTTTGCTCCAACGGCCGGTATGCAACAGGCCAGCATGGTGCGAGACGTTCCTCGGAAGTCGGCCCCCAACAACAGCGCAGGGAAGTGACGCGAATGACGTTCGGACGATTGCTGTGGCCAGCATGTACTTCGCTTCTGCTGGCAAGTGGTTCAGTCACCGATGTTCGTGCCCAGTCCTTGCCGGTAGGTGATCACAACGCCCTGCTGCAGCGCATGTCGGATGCGGCAAAGACACTGAATTATTCAGGCGTTTTCATTCATACCAACGCCGATACGACCGCAACGTCCCGGATCACGCACTTGTATGACCGCGGCGACGAGTGGGAGAAGATCGAGAGCATTGACGGCCCGCGGCAGGAGACGATTCGGCGTAATGATGAGATGTACTGTTTTCAGCCAGATTCCAAGACTGTCAGGGTAGATCGCAGGATGACGGGGAAATTTTTTCCGTCTTTGGTGAACGCTACGCCGGAAATTGTTCTGGCCAACTACCGGATTCGCCTGGGCAAGGTCGAGCGTATCGGCGGCCACGATTGCCAGTGGGTCATTCTTGAGCCCAAGGATGCCCTGCGGTTTCTGCAGAAGCTCTGTGCTGAAGTGCAGACTGGGCTCCTCATGCGTGCGAAGACGCTCAATGAGCGCGGGCAGATTGTCGAGCAATTCTCGTTCACACAACTCGTCATGGGCAAGGCTGCCTTGCGTGATTCGGGTCTTGGGCACATCAAGTCGCGGCTCGCCCAAAAGGACCCAGGCTGGCAGACCGATGATGCGGCGCGCAAAAGCGTAAAGCACGGTGACACGGGTTGGTGGGTGCCGTCACCGCCTACCGGGTTTCGTCTCGTCACTGAAATGAAGCGGACCATGCCAGGCAAGGCAGATGCAGTCTCTCATCTGGTGTTTTCTGATGGGATTGCCGCGATTTCGGTTTTTGTCGAGCCATTGGGTGTCAAGACAACGGGATTCAGTCGCGCTGTCGAAGATGGCATGGTCAGCTACGCCATGCGTTCCGTGAGTAACCACCAAGTCACCGTAATTGGCGAAGTGCCCGTTGGTACTGCCCAATCGCTGGCCAACAGCGTATCGCTTCGGAACCGATAGCCCGTCTGGATGCAATACTGGGGAGGTCCACTGCCTGGAACCCCAAGATAACCCCTGTTCAACTTCAATCAAGAAAAAGCACGCCATGAATCGTAGCAACCATGCTTTCAGCACAGTCATTTCGCTTATCGTTGGCTTGGCAGGCGCTTTTGCCCTGTCGGCTCATGCACAACCCACGCCAGCCCTTCCCAATTTTGCGGATCTCGTCGAAAAACACGGTTCAGCAGTGGTTTCAGTCAGCACGCAGGCACGGCAATCAGCTGGGCGCGTTCCGGGTGCGGGCGACGATGAAGCCTGGACCGAATTCTTCCGTCGCTTCATGCCAGACCAGCAGCGCCCCGGACCACGGCAGGGCCCGCGGAACCCTGAAAGACAAGGTCCGCTGGTGCCATTTGGCGCAGGATCTGGCTTCATCATCAGCGCAGATGGCTATGTCTTGACCAATGCCCACGTCGTGGAGAATGCGGAAGAAGTCACCATCACCATGACGGACAAACGTGACTTCAAGGCCAAAGTGGTGGGGGCCGACAAGCGCACCGATGTGGCAGTACTGAAGATCGATGGCGCCAGTCTTCCCAAGGTCACTCTGGGTGACTCGTCCAAGCTTCGGGTGGGTGAATGGGTTCTGGCCATCGGATCGCCGTTTCGTCTGTCCAACACTGCGACGGCTGGCATTGTGAGTGCCAAGGGGCGTGATGAAGTCGATCGTGGCGGTATCGCATTCATTCAGACCGATGTGGCAGTAAACCCCGGCAACTCCGGCGGGCCGTTGTTCAACCTGCGTGGCGAAGTCGTCGGCATCAATTCACAAATCCTGTCCCGCACAGGCGGCTACCAGGGTATCTCCTTCGCCATTCCGATCGAGGATGCCATTCGGGTATCGGATCAATTGATCAAGACTGGCAAGGTCAGTCGGGGTCGGTTGGGCGTCCTCATCGGCAATGTCACCAAGGATGTCGCGGAAGCGCTTGGCCTGCCACGCGCCCAAGGGGCAACCGTATCAAGCGTGGAAGCGGACAGCCCGGCAGAAAAGGCAGGCGTGAAGTCAGGCGACGTCATTCTGAAGGTGGATGGCAAGAACATTGAAGGCTCTTCCGAGGTCACGCGGATCATTGGCAACATCCGGCCGGGAAGCAAAGTCACGCTGTCAGTCTGGCGCGACAACGCATCCCGGGATCTGGTGGCAACCGTTGGTGAATTCAAGGATGAAGAGCAGCGGCCGACGCGCGCAGCGGCACCGGCAAAGCCCGAAGCCAAACCCGGCAAGCTCGGTATTGCAGTGACCGAGCTGACGGCCGCACAGAGGAAGGACCTCAAAGTGCCCGGAGCCGGTGGCGTTGTTGTTGAAGCCATCCGGGGGCCTGCAGCGGGTGTGATCCAGCAAGGTGAGGTGATCATGCGGATCAATAATTCAGACGTGGCAAATGTCAAGGAATTCAATGACTTGGTGAGCAAGCTTGACTTGAAGAAGCCGGTTGCGTTGGTGGTTCGAAGCGAAGAGGGCAGCCGTTTTGTCACCTTCCGTCCCGATCCAGCCGACTGAGCGCCGGAAATTGCTGGCAATTGAGCTGACGTTGCTGTCCAGGAGCTATTGCCACCTGTGCGATGACATGCTGGCAGCACTCAAGCAACATCCCCGTCAGGCTGAGATCGAGGTGCAGATCGTGGATGTGGATGCCCACCCGGAACTGGAGGCGCAATATGGCAATCTGGTTCCGGTGTTGCTGGATGGGAAGGTGGAAATCTGCCACTACCAGCTGGATGTTCAACGCTTTGACGCATATTTGAGAGCGCTGGATGCCCGCATCGAGTAAAATGCGAAGCATTCCAGTCAGGGCACCTTCCGGGTGCCCTTTTTACGTGCGGGAAGGGAATTGACCCCGCACAGAGCGCCACAAGGCGAATATTCGCATGCAGTTGATTCGCAATTTTTCCATCATCGCCCATATTGATCACGGCAAGTCCACGCTGGCAGATCGCATCATTGAGCGTTGCGGCGGCTTGTCGTCACGCGAAATGGGGGCCCAGGTCCTCGACTCCATGGAGCTTGAGAGAGAGCGCGGCATCACGATCAAGGCGCAGACTGCCGCCTTGACCTACACGGCGCGTGATGGCAAGACCTATGAGCTGAACCTCATCGATACCCCTGGTCACGTGGACTTTTCTTATGAGGTGTCACGTTCGCTATCAGCGTGCGAAGGTGCGCTGCTGGTCGTTGACGCGTCGCAGGGTGTTGAGGCCCAGACCGTCGCCAACTGCTACACAGCCCTTGAGCTGGGGGTGGAAGTATCGCCGGTGCTGAACAAGATCGATCTTCCGTCCGCAGAGCCCGATCGGGTGATTGAGGAGATCGAGGACATCATCGGTATTGATGCGACGGATGCGGTGAGATGCAGCGCCAAGACCGGCGAGGGGATTGATGACGTCATCGAAACGGTGATTGCCCGGGTGCCGCCACCGAAAGGTGATCCTGATGGTCCGCTCAAGGCGTTGATCATTGACTCCTGGTTCGACAACTACGTGGGTGTCGTGATGCTGGTCCGGGTGGTGGATGGTCGGCTGAGCCCCAAAGACAAGATTCTCTTGATGTCGAGTCAGGCGAGCTACTTGTGCGAACAGGTGGGTGTGTTCACGCCAAAGTCGGTCGCCCGGGATTCACTCAGCGCAGGACAGGTGGGATTCGTCATCGCCGGAATCAAGGAACTCAAGGCTGCACGTGTCGGCGACACCATGACGCTGGCCACTCAGCCCGCACCGTCGCCATTGCCGGGATTCAAGGAAATCAAGCCGCAAGTCTTCGCGGGGCTATATCCGGTCGAGTCCAACCAGTACGACGCGCTTCGCGATGCGCTGACGAAACTGCAGTTGAATGATGCCAGTCTTCGTTTTGAACCCGAGACGTCGCAGGCGCTGGGCTTTGGTTTCCGCTGCGGATTCCTTGGCTTGCTGCACATGGAGATCGTGCAGGAGCGGCTGGAGCGAGAGTACGACATGGATCTCATCACCACTGCACCCACCGTGATCTATCAGGTGCTGATGAAGGATGGCAATGTGATCGAGATCGAGAATCCATCGCGCCTGCCGGATCTGTCCAAGATCGAAGAGATTCGGGAGCCCATCATCACGGCCACCATGTTGATGCCGCAAGAATACGTTGGCACGGTCATGACGCTTTGCAATGCCAAACGCGGCATGCAGCTCGACATGCAGTACGCGGGGCGCCAAGTCATTCTGAAGTACGACATGCCGATGAACGAAGTCGTCATGGACTTCTTCGACAAGTTGAAGTCCTGCAGTCGAGGATATGCCTCACTCGATTATGAGTTCAAGGAATTCCGGACCTCGGATCTGGTTAAGCTTGACATCCTCATCAATGGCGACAAGGTGGACGCGCTGTCACTGATTGTGCATCGCGAGAATGCTCCCTACAAAGGGCGTGACCTTGCTGCGCGTATGCGCGAGCTGATTCCTCGGCAGATGTTTGACGTGGCTGTACAGGCGGCCATTGGCACCAACATCATCGCTCGGGAAAGTATCAAGGCACTACGCAAGAACGTACTGGCAAAGTGCTATGGCGGAGACATTTCCCGCAAGCGCAAGTTGCTGGAAAAGCAAAAAGCCGGCAAGAAGCGCATGAAACAGGTGGGTAACGTTGAAATTCCTCAGGAAGCGTTTTTGGCGATCCTGCAGGTCGACGGCAGGTGATGAGCACATCAAGCCCGGATTCAGTGCATTCGTCGCATGGCTGCCGTCGGCACGCCGATTTTGGGCATAGTGCGAATATTCGCAAACAGGAAATCGTCAGAAAATGAACTGGGAAATCACGATCCTTGTCGTCACGCTGGTGTGTGTGGCAATCGTTCTCTGGGAGATAGCTGCCCGCCTTCGCGCCCGGATCAATCCCGATGGAACCATCGCAGGCGCGCCGCCCTACGCCTGGCTGGAAATTGCCTACCCCTTGGGATTCATCGCATTCATGGGCTTGCTCGTGGTCCACAGCGTCATGAGTTTTGCTGCAATTCTCCTCTTGGCAACGACAGTGACAGGCGTGATCTGGGCGCTGGACAAATGGGTGTTAGCCAAGAAACGTGCAGCAACGACACAGGAGCCTGTGTTGGTCGAGATGGCAAAGAGCTTCTTTCCGGTCATCCTTATCGTGTTCTTGCTGCGCTCATTCGTTGGTGAGCCGTTCAAAATTCCTTCTGGCTCCATGTTGCCATCCCTGCTGGTGGGAGATTTCATCCTGGTCAACAAGTTCACCTACGGTATCCGCATTCCTGTGTTGAACAAGAAAGTGGTCGACATCAGCTCACCCAAGCGGGGAGATGTCATGGTTTTTCGCTACCCCATGGACACCAGCAAGGACTTCATCAAGCGGGTCATTGGTTTGCCAGGGGATGTGGTGAGCTACAAAAACAAGCGACTGATACTGAATGGAACACCCGTACCCACTGAGCCCGCAGGAACAATGACGGAAGTGGACGAGCGCGGCAGTTTTCAGCGTTATGACGCATTCAGCGAAAAGCTGGGGGAGAAGCCCCACGTCATGATGAACATTCCCGAGCGCCCGGTGCTGGTTGGCCCTGTGCGGGAATTTCCCAATAAAAAGAATTGTGAATACAATGAAGAGGGACTGACTTGTACTGTCCCGGCAGGCCACTACTTAATGATGGGGGACAACCGGGATAACAGCGACGATGGACGCTACTGGGGCTTTGTTCCCGAGGAAAACATCGTCGGCAGAGCTTTCCTGGTCTGGATGAATTTTGGCCAGTTGAAGCGAATCGGCACTGCAATCGAATGAGCGCAGGTATTGGGACCAGTTGAATGACATCAAGGGGCGCGACTATGAAAAAGCAGCTAGGCATGAGCATTTACATGTTGATGTATTTGTTCATCACGATTGGATTCGTCGGGTTTGTCGGGCTGCGATGCTTCAACCCGGTCATGGAATATCTTTCGATTCAGAAAGTGCTGTCAACCATGTCCACGGCGGAATTGAAGGATGGATCCAGCGTAGCCGACATTCGCAAGGGATTCGAACGCCGCGCGATCATCGACACCATCACGTCAATCAAGAAGGAAGACTTGGAGATCACCAAGGAGGGCAATGACACCATTGTCTCGGCGGAGTGGTCGGTGAAGCTGCCGCTGTTCTCCATGGTTAGCATCGTGCTTGACTTCAAGGCGTCTTCGCAATAGCCACACCACGGTGTGCCCCATTGACGGAATCGCAAGCTCCATTGGCACCGCAACATCCGCTGGAAAGTCTCCTCGGTCATCGTTTTCTCACGCCTGATCTCCTGCAGCAGGCCTTGACCCATCGCAGCTATTGTTCCCCCCACAATGAACGGCTGGAATTCCTCGGCGATTCGGTGCTGAACTGTGTGGTGGCAGAGCTGCTTTACCATCGTTTCCAAAGCTTCCCGGAAGGGGACTTGAGCCGGCTGCGTTCGGGGCTGGTCAATCAGGCCACGTTGGCGGAGATTGCTTCTGACTTCAACCTCGGAGCGATGCTTCGATTGGGAGAGGGCGAGCTCAAAAGCGGTGGATTTCGAAGGCCCTCCATTCTGGCCGATGCGCTGGAGGCGCTGTTTGGCGCCATCTATCTTGATGCCGGATTCGATGCTGTTCGCGACGTCATTGGAAGACTCTATGCAAAGCGACTGGTTGCACTACAGGACCTGGCACCCAGCAAAGACCCTAAAACAGCCCTTCAGGAAATTCTTCAAGGTAAACGCATGGATACGCCTCGATATACCGTACTGGCCATCAACGGCGAAGCACATCAGCAGCAGTTCCGTGTCGTCTGCGAAGTTCCTGCTCTCGGACTGCGCGCCGAAGGCGAAGGTGCCAGCAGAAAGGCGGCCGAACAGGATGCAGCTGCTCGGGTCTGGGCCCTGATCAATGACTGACTTCCGCTGCGGCAAGGTTGCCATTGTGGGCCGCCCCAATGTGGGTAAATCCACGCTCATGAACCATCTTATCGGCATGAAACTCGCGATCACGTCTCGCAAGCCCCAGACCACTCGTCACCGGATTGCCGGCGTAGTCACGACGCCCGATGCACAGTTTGTTTTTCTGGACACTCCCGGATTTCAAGACAGCCACAAGAACGCGCTCAACCGTTTGCTGAACCGTACAGTGGCCCAGGCTGCGGAAGAAGCGGATGTGGTGGTGTTTCTGCTGGATGGACTGACGTTTGATGAGCGCGATCAGCGGGTGCTTGCGCTGCTGCCAAAAGATCGACCTGTCGTACTCGCGATAAACAAAGTCGATCGACTCGATGACAAGTCGAGGTTGTTGCCGCACCTGGCCGCGCTGCAGGAGCGCTTTCCCTTTGCGGCCAGCGTGCCGATTTCTGCCAAACAGGGACACAACCTGGATAAGCTGAAGGCCGAGCTGCGACAGCATTTGCCTGATCAGCCCGCCATGTACGGCGCGGACGACTTCACGGATCGTTCCGAGAAATTTCTGGTCGCCGAGTTCATTCGCGAAAAGGTGTTTCGCTATGTGGGCGATGAGCTGCCTTACTCCTCCAGTGTGGTGATTGAACAATGGCAGGAAGAGGGGCGCTTGCGCAGGATCCATGCGGCGATCGTGGTCGAGAAGACCAGCCAGCGCGCAATACTGATCGGCAAGGGGGGCGAGAAGCTGAAGCAGATTGGCACCGAAGCCCGACTGGACCTGGAGAAACTGCTGGACTGCAAGATCTATCTTGAACTCTGGGTCAGAGTGAAGAAGGGTTGGGCAGATGACGACCGCATGATCCGTCAGTATGGGTATGAGTAGTTGGCGGACTGAACCCCCACCACCATGAGCAAAGTGCAGGTGGAGGTAGGCGAGGCCTTTGTCCTTCATGGCTATCCGTATCTCGAAACCAGCCTGATCATTGAGGCGTTCACGCGCCAGCACGGCCGCATGGCATTTGTCGCCAAAGGGGCGAGGCGGCCCAAATCCGCCATGCGGGGTGTGCTGCAGGCATTCCAGCCGCTATCGTTGTCCTGGTTCGGCAAAGCGGAGTTGAAAACCCTCAAGGGGGCGGAGCCTGCGCGTATCTGCCCTCAGTTATCGGGCCAGCCATTGCTGTCTGCCTTTTACCTCAACGAACTGCTGCTGAAGCTCTCCCATCGCGAGGATGCCCACGAGGTCCTCTTTGATGCCTATGCCGAAGCGCTCTCCAGGCTGCAGTCATTGTCCTATCCGGGTCAGCCTGGGCCCGATCCTGCGCCTGGTACGCCGTCCATCTCTCGCCAGATTGCGCCCGTGCTGCGCAGGTTTGAGCGACATCTTCTTGCAGAACTGGGCTATGGATTGATGCTTGAAGAAGACAGCCAGCGCCAGCCGATTCAGCCTGCGGAGCGCTATGCCTATGTCCTCGAACATGGTCCTGTCCGAGTGCGGCAAAGCAGTCGCGGAATGGGTGCTGAGCTAGAATTGCAGGGCAAGTCATTGCTGGACATTGCCCGGGATGACTATCGCGATCCGGTATCGGCAGCAGAAGCCAAGCAGCTGATGCGCCATGTCCTCAACCATCATCTCAATGGCGTCGAGCTTCATACGCGCCAGCTCATCCGCGAACTGCAAACAACATGATCGAACTAGGCGTCAATATCGACCACGTCGCAACCGTGCGCCAGGCTCGCCGGACCTATGAGCCCGATCCCGTCTGGGCGGCCGTTGAAGCTCATCTTGGCGGAGCAGATGGGATCACGGTACATCTTCGTGAGGATCGTCGACACATCCAGGATGATGATGTGCGGCGGTTGCGCGATCTCACCCATATCAAACTCAACCTGGAAATGGCGGCCACGGCAGACATGGTGGGGATGGCGATTTCAGTCCGGCCCGAAATGGCAATGCTGGTGCCGGAAGGCCGACATGAGATCACGACGGAAGGCGGGCTGGACATTGTTGCTCAGGAGTCTCGTCTCAAGGACGTGATTGGCCGGCTTGCCGATGTTGGCATTGTCACCAGCGTTTTCATCGATGCAGATGTGGCTCAAGTGGAAGCTGCCGCAAGAATTGGTGCAAAGGTTTGCGAAATCCATACGGGTCCGTATGCCCATGCATTCCATGCCAAGGGCAGAGATGCAGAAAGTGCGCCGGTCGTTGCCGAGCTTGCGAATATTCGCAAGGCAGGTGAGGCTGTCCGCGCGCTTGGAATGCGTTTCAATGCGGGTCACGCGCTGAATTACGCAAACGTGAAACCCGTTGCCGCGTTGCCTGGGATTCGCGAGCTGCACATTGGCCACAGCATCGTCAGTCGGGCTGTCTTCATCGGCCTCCGAGAAGCGGTGAGGGAAATGAAGGCATTGATGGTCGAGGCGGCCCGATGATCTTCGGCATCGGTACAGACTTGGTGCAACAGACGCGCATCAGTGCCAGCCTGCAACGCTTTGGCGAGCGGTTCGCGCGAAGAATTTTGACAGATCGGGAATATGCGCTGCTTGGTTCGCGTCCCCGGGACATGATGCAGCGAACGCGATTTCTCGCGCAACGATTTGCTGCGAAAGAGGCATTTTCCAAGGCGCTTGGTACCGGCATGCGCGATGGCGTGGCTTGGCGCGACATGGGGGTACACAATGAACCGTCCGGCAAACCCTGCCTGCACCTGTCGGACAAGCTTGATCGGCGGGTGGCACAACACGGCATTCGCCACCTGCATGTCACGTTGACGGACGAGGCCGGCATGACCATGGCTGTCGTCATTCTGGAGAAATGACCATGAATAGTTTTGGTCCGCTGATGATTGGGGTCTCGGGCCTCGTACTGACACAGGCCGAGCGTGAGCAGCTTCAGCATCCCGCTGTGTGTGGCGTATCGTTGTTCTCGCGCAACTATGCCTCACCCGATCAGCTCAAGGTCCTGACCGCCGCCATCCACGCTGTGCGGCCGCTCCTCATCGCGGTTGACCACGAGGGGGGGCGCGTGCAGCGATTCCGGGACGGTTTCACTCGTATTCCATCGATGCGATCCTTGGGTGACCGATACCTCGTCAATCCAGCAGAGGGCTTGGCACTAGCCCTGGCCACGGGACTGGTCATTGGCCATGAGTTGACTTCCCATGGCATAGATTTCGCATTCGGTCCCGTTCTGGATCTTGATCACGGCAATTCCAGTGTGATCGGGCATCGCGCTTTTCATGCGCTGCCTCACGTCGCAACCGAGCTTGCCCTGGCTTTGCAGCAAGGTGCTCATGCGGCAGGGATGGCCACAGTCGGCAAACACTTCCCGGGACACGGATTTGCCAAGGCAGACTCCCATGTCGAGCTGCCACAGGACGACCGCGAATATTCGCAACTGCTGGCGGAGGATTTGGTGCCCTTCGCAAGAATGGTGCAGGCGGGCATGGACGCTGTCATGCCGGCGCATGTCGTGTACAGCAAGGTCGACAGTCTCGCGGCCGGATTCTCGCGCCGCTGGCTGCAGGACATCCTGCGTGGTGACCTGGGATTCAATGGCCCCATCATGAGCGACGACCTGGGCATGGAGGCCGCCGCCTTCATGGGGGACATGTCGGCTCGCGCTGATGCGGCGTTGGCCGCGGGCTGCGACATGATCCTGTCCTGCAATGATCCGGCGGCGAGTGCGGAACTGATGGCACATCTTGGCGCGTCCGGCCCGGATTCGGCAGCTCGCATAGCCAGCCTGGCGGCAAAACCGTCGCAGGTGCACGGGGATGTCGCTCGCGCCACCGCGCAAGTGCGAGCGTTTGGTCGCGAGGTCATGCCGGAAGAAGCGCAGCCGGACGCCACAGACATCGTCGCCCGGCTATAATTTATAGTGCGTGGCGCTATCCTGGCGCATGTCGGATGACCTTCACTCGGGAGATGGAAACATGAAAACACCCATGCGAGTTGCCGTGACTGGCGCCGCCGGCCAGATCGGTTACAGCCTGCTGTTCCGCATCGCGTCCGGCGAGATGTTGGGAAAGGATCAGCCAGTCATCCTGCAATTACTGGAAATTCCGGATGAAAAAGCCCAGAAGGCACTGAAGGGCGTGATGATGGAACTTGAAGACTGTGCCTTCCCGCTCTTGACGGGCATGAGCGCGCACAGTCATGCAAACACGGCGTTCAAGGATATTGATGTGGCCCTGCTGGTGGGTGCCCGCCCGCGTGGACCAGGCATGGAGCGGAAGGACCTCTTGACTGCCAACGCCCAGATCTTCACGGTGCAAGGCAAGGCGCTGGATTCAGTTGCCAAGCGCAGCGTAAAGGTGCTGGTCGTGGGTAATCCGGCCAACACGAATGCCTACATCGCCATGAAGTCTGCTCCCGGTCTTGCGCGAGAGAACTTCACAGCCATGTTGCGCCTCGATCACAATCGCGCCCTGTCCCAGATTGCTGCGAAGACAGGCAAGGCTGTGGGAGACATCAAGAAGTTGATCGTATGGGGCAACCACTCGCCCACAATGTATCCCGACTACCGTTTCGCAACCATTGGCGGCGCGGGGGTTGCAGGCCAGATCAACGACGATGCGTGGAACAAGGATGTCTTCATTCCCACGGTGGGCAAGCGTGGTGCCGCGATTATCGAAGCGCGTGGCCTGTCATCTGCCGCATCAGCGGCCAATGCGGCCATCGATCACGTTCGCGACTGGGTGATGGGCTCACAGGGAGAGTGGGTCACCATGGGTGTGCCGTCTGACGGCAGTTATGGCATCCCTGATGGCGTGATGTATGGTTTCCCGGTGACCACTGCCAACGGCAAATACGAGATCGTGAAGGGTCTGGAAGTCGATGCGTTCAGCCGTGAGCGCATGGACTTCACGCTGAAAGAGCTCGAAGAGGAGCGTGCTGGCGTGGCCCATCTGTTGGGTTGAGCTGGAACGGTTAGGTAGGTACCTGCGAGCCCGGCCATGCCGGGCTTCGCATTTCCGGGCTTCGCATTTCCTGGTTCCGATTGCCCGAAGTCCTTCAATTGTGGGGATGTTGAATGATGTGGAAGTCATGATGTGGAAGTTCTATGCGGCCATTGCTCTGGTTTGGATCGCCTTGCTGCCGCCGTTCTTCACGGGTGGTGCATGCGATCGAGAATTTCAGCAGGTGTCCAAGCGGCTGAATCAGAGTGCCGCAAAGGTGAGCAGCCCGCAGGCGGCCACTGCCTGGTGGGCAGAACAGGGTGTTGCACATCAAGTCATCACCCCGGAAGGCTGCCGTACGGTCAAGCCGCGCTTCCTGCAACACTGCCCGGTGGGCACCTTGGTGCATGCAGAGATACCGCTTGAGAACCTGGTCTGCCGTGTCTATCGTGATGCGAATATTCGCGTGGGTCTGCACTTCACCGAGAAAGGTAGGCTGACCCTGGTGGACACAGAAATGAAGCCTGCCAAGTATCTCTGGATACCGATACTCGACGCCCGCCTGCATTGGGGCCGGTAGACAGAAGGCAGCCCTGAAAGCCCGGATGCCGTGGACGCTTAACGCTCTGCGCTAGCGACCGCCAAGGCAACACTCAGAAATACTACGAGCGTGCCGACCATCGCCACCACGCGCGGTGAGCTGATGTCAGCGGCAATCAGGTCCGCTGCGCCGTCCAGAAACACATCACTCCCAGGCAGGATGCCGACAGCCACCAGGGTCGCTGCTGCTCCCATGATTGCCGGTAGCCAGCGATTCCACTTGGGACTCGTGGTCTTGCGCGCAGGGAGTCTGCAAATGATGGCATCGGTGAAGCCCGCATCATCGACATGCGTACGGGCGTCCTCGCGCAGGACCTGATCCAGCCAATCGACGCCGGGTTGTGCTGAGGAGTCTGGGAAAGGTGAATTCATGCGGTGAGCACCTCTTTCTGCCAGGCGGCCATTCTGGGCTTCATCTTTTCCTTGGCCTTGAGTACATGCGTTTTGACAGTGCCGAGGGGCATGCCCAACACCTGTGCCGCTTCGTCATGTGACAAATCATTGTAGTAACACTGGACGATTACCGCACGTTCAGCTTCATTGAGGCAAGCCATGGCACGATCCAGATCGAGGCGCAGGTTGGCCGATTCAGCCAATGGCGCATGGTCGTCAGGTATGTCGACCTGGTTCTCGTCCGTGTCATGCAGGACTTCCTTCATCTTGCGTGTGTCACTGATGAATGTGTTGTAGGCAATACGGTAGAGCCAGGTCGAGAATCGCGCATCAAAACGGAACTTTGCCAGGTTCCGGTACGCCAACAAGAAGGTCTCCTGTGCGAGATCATCTGCAAGGCCTTCATCGCCCCGCGTGAGCTTGCGCAGGCTGGCACGCACCGTCGATTGATGGCGGCGTACCAGCTCGGCAAACGCATTGCGATCGTCATGCAGGACCACCCGGGTAATGAGGTCTGCATCCGAAAACGGCGGTGCGTCGACCATTGGGCTGACGGTTCAGAGCCGGTCGGACTAAGCCGGATTGACCGATTTTCTTTCCACAGCAGGTTCATCCTGACCCTCAAGCTTCCAGGTGATGAGATAGCCGATGCCGGCAAACATCGGGATCAGTCCCAGTGACCATGGGGCGCCCACCTCGGAGAGGAAAATGGCGAGTGCGACACCGATGAAGAACAGCACCATGCCACGCCGAAGATCCGACGTGCGCAATTCGCCATGCTGGGATAGCAGTTGTGCCGGAATGGGTGCGCCCTTGGCGGCCAGCTCGATGATCGTCTGATGGGCAAGCTTGAGCTTGCGATGCTTGTACACCAGAACGCAAGCCAGCAGCAGCACCGGTGCCAACGCCCCCAAGGTGATGGCGACGATGGCGACGATCATATTGGTTTCTCCCATGATTCCCTCCAGATTCCGGCTGTTCGTGATGAAAATGACCTAATTCCGCTTCTTCGACGTGCTGAAGCGGTACTTCAGATTTGCTCAACGGGGATTATTCTCCCGCCAGTTCCTCTGCAATGCTCTCCGTACGTATCGGCTCTTGCTGGGCTGGCAATGCATGCATGCCCCAAAGTGGAGATACCCAGGCGACGACCGGTGCAAGCAGGATGGCCATAAAGCCAATGAGCAGCAAGGTTTCGCGCAGACCAAGGTGCTCCGCCAGCCAACCGCCAGCAACGCCGCCAAAGGGTGCGGTCGAAAGGGTGAGTCCGATCATGGTGGCGACAACCCGGCCCAGCAGCCGATCTGGTGTGACGGCCTGCCGCAGCGTCAGATAGTTGATGAAAAACACCATTGCGGTCAGGTCGAGCAGGAAGAGTCCTCCGCCAAAGAGAATTGAGGCCGTCCAGATACCGCCAAATGACATGGCCACCGTGACCCACGCCACGCCCGTGCCCAGCATGCCCAGCAACATGGTGCGTCCCATACCCAGACGATTGTTGAGGGGTACAGTCAGGGCGGCTGCAAGAAACGCCCCGACACCTGCAGTCATCCACAACAGGCCTACGTGGCCAGCAGAAAAGTGCAGCTCTCGCGTGGCAAAAAGGATCACGATTGCCACGTAGGCATGGCGCAGGAACTGCCATAACGCAATGGCCCACGCCAGTGCACGGAGTACCGGGTTATGCCAGATGAGGGTCAAGCCCTCACGAACCTCCGCCATCACATTGGCGGCTGTCAGCTTTGGCGCATCAGATGTGGCAGGCGGAATGCCTCGCAGAATCCAGGCGGAGTAGAAAAACGACAGCGCATCCATCAGGATGGCCACCGGCGCCGTCAGCCACTGGATGAGTGCGCCAGCCATACCAGGTCCGATAAGCTGTGCAGCCGAGTCACTGATGCCGATCTTGGCATTGGCTTCCACCAGGTTCTGGCGTCCGACCCGTTCGGTCATGAAGACCTGGTATGCCGGCCAGCCTATGATGCTTCCGAGCCCCACGAGAAAGCCGACAAGATAGAGCAATGGCATTGACAGCGTGTTGGTCCATGCAGCAATCGGCACCGCCAGCAGTGCAAGTCCGCGCCCGATATCTGACCAGATGATCAGTTGAAGCTTGGGTCGGCGGTCCACCAGCACGCCGGCAAAGACGCCGAACAACGCGAACGGCAAGGCCTCGAGCGCAGTCAGGATGCCCATCTCCAGCGGCGAGGCGTTGAGCAAGATCGCGGCTGTCAGGGGAAGCGCCAGAAAGGTGATCTGTCCACCGAAATGCGTGATGGTGAGAGACAGCCACAGCTTGCGAAAGTCGCGGTGCAGCCAAAGTCCGCCAAACCGTTCGGCGACATGGCGCTCAAATTGCAGGGTGATCCAGGTAGTCATGATCATTCTTCTTTTTTGCCCCGGGTGCGAAAACGGGGTGGTACCGCTTGTTCAAAGCGGAACGAATGATCAACCGGAATACATGGACGAAGACTCGTTCCGCGCTATCGGCAGAACGACAGTTCTACCGGTGTCAGCGTGCTGCGCGCATACCTGCAATCAGTGCAGGCTGGGGGCGGGCGGTAGGGCGCGATGGTTCCGCTGCCTGCCAGGCGTTGGCCCGATCATCGATGCTTCCGACCAGACCCACGGCCGCACCCATGCCTGTTTGGCATGTTGCAACACTGTTTGGGTAGGGGATTCGGGTCATCAGGCGGGTTCCTGCGGTGGTTTCAGATTGGTATGAATGATAGCGCAGTAACACGGTAAGTGACAATCATGCGTTGATGGGCCTCATGTTGATCGCCATCAGGGGAGAGTAGCCAGCTTGCCCGAACCGGCTGCAGGCCGCCTGGGGCTCGCAAATCCTCAGGCCGAGCGGGCGAATATCTCAGGAAACGGGGCGCTTCAGCACTTCCAGCCTTTGTCGCGCATCGTCGGCGGCTTTGCCAGTCCGCGGCGGTTTGACATCGAGGAACGCTTCAAGATTGCTGATCGCTCGAAGCTTGTCACCCTTCAGCTGGTAGGCGATACCCAGGCGATACTGCGAGCCAATCGCCGGATCCAGTTGGGTCGAGCGTTCCAGTGAAACGATTGCTGCATCAACCTGTTTTGCCTCAAGCAACGCACGGCCCAAGCCAAAGTGATAGGGCGCATAGTCAGCCTGTTGTGCGATGGACCTTTCGAAGTGCTTCCTGGCTCTGGCAGGCTCATTCGAATTGATGAGGGCAAATCCGAAATTGGCCATGGCAGCACGCTGGGCAGCCCGGGATGCATCATCGGTGCTGCCCAAACCTGCGAGAAGCTGCTCGGCCGCGTCCCACTCCTTGCGGTAGATGCGCACATCGAGTTCAAGGAGCCTGGCTTGTTGGGCGTTGACTTTGGCATGGGCTGCAACCTGCTCCTCGGCCTTGGCCATGCTTCCCCCTGCAATGCCTGGTGCTTGCAGGTAGAACTGCGTCAGGTCCCGGCGAGCTTCAAAGTTTGCGGGGTCCAGTTCGACGGCCTTTTGAAACAAGTCCTTGATCTGGCTTCCATACTTCACAGCGGCCATCATTCCGCCTGACATGGCGGCCACGCCATAGAGCTGCCCCAGACGGTGCTGGCAACGGCCGGATTTGGGAAGCTTCTCCGTGCAGGACTTGATCAACGGAATGGCATCTTCGCGCATGGAGGCATCCCCGGACAGTGCCGCAATGGCTACGAAGTTGTACGCCTGCTCGTCAACACCATTGACGCGAAGTCTTTCACGGGCCAATTTATCCACCTGCCCATACTCTCGCTTCTTCAACAAGGTGCTCAACTGATCGTCGGTGCTTGCGAAGGCTGCTGTTGTCATGAAGCACAGTATCTGCAGCAGAATTGCAGGTCTTGCAAAGGTCATGGGTTTTCCTGATGGCTGTTGGTAGCGAGACGGCGTGGCGGGCCGGTTGAGTGTTGTGGACCCGAATTGTAGTGGAGTCGTTCCCGCTGCCGCGCATTCCGGAGTCTGTTAGGCTCCGAAGATGAACGCACCAGATGCCTTGTTGGCCTACTGTCGGGCCGGATTTGAATCGGAAGCTGCCGAGGAGTGCCAGGATGTCGGCCGCGCGCTCGGTTGGCAATTGTCGCCGCTGCTAGCTGACAAGCAGTCGAGCTTTGTTGTCCTCAAGGCCGCGAGACCGTTCGATGCTGAACAGCTTCGGCGCTGGGACAGTAGGGCGCTGACCTTTGCACGACAAGTGGTGTGGGTACATTCATCAGCGGTGCCGCTGGGTGAACGCGATCGGGTCACGCCCATTGCAACAGCTCTGGCTGGATTGCGAATATTCGCAGGCGCGTTCGCGGATCTGTGGGTTGAGTACCCCGATACGAATGACGGCAAGTCTCTGACATCGCTCTCGCGTGCGATCGAGCCCAAGATCCTGGAGGCGCTCGCCACGAAGCACGGCATGCAGGTGCCCTCGCGCAATGCGGTCTGGCGTGCACATGCGTTCCTCACAAGCAAATCCGAGGCATGGATTGGCATTACAGCGCCTGATCTGAGCGTTTCCTGGCGGCAGGGAATCCCGCGTTTGCGCATGCCGGCAGAAGCGCCCAGCCGCTCAACACAGAAGCTGGCCGAGGCTTTTCTGCACTTCCTGTCGGGTCACGATGAGGAATTCATCAAGGCAGGCATGCGCGCCATTGACCTCGGTGCGGCACCGGGCGGGTGGACCTGGCAGTTGATCCATCGTGGCCTGCACGTCACGGCGATTGACAACGGCGATTTGAAGGAAGAGCTGCGCGACAATGCGCTGGTGCGTCATCTCAAGCAGGATGGTTTTCACTTCCGCCCCAAACGACCCGTGGAATGGCTGGTGTGCGACATGGTCGAGCAGCCTGTTCGCATTGCCACACTGGTCGCGGACTGGGTAGCGACCGATACGGCACAGCATGCCATCTTCAACCTGAAGCTTCCGATGAAGAAGCGTTTGGCAGAGCTGGAGCGTTGCCGTGCACTCATTGCAGAACGCATGGATGAGTCAGGCGCGCACTATGACCTGCAGTTCAGGCACCTGTTTCATGATCGTGAGGAAGTCACCGGCTTCCTCACCCGCCACGGCAAGCGTCTTCAGCGTTTGAAATCGACCTCGGTGTCGTAGGTTCGGCCGTCAGCGCCGTTGTTGAACTTCCACTTGCCAAGCGAATCCCGCACCGCTCGATCGAAAACGCGGGCGGGACGGGCTTCCACGATTTGGACATTGGTCACGTTTCCGGACGCGTCAATGGTCAGGCGTGCCCGGACTGTGCCTGCCTCAACGCCCGAGCGGATCGCATCCCGTGGGAAATCCGGGGCGGTACGCGTGATGGGCGTCACCGTGTTGGAAGGTGCTGTGGCTGCCGTGGGGGCGGCCTTCGCGACCACATCATCAGCAGGTGCGGTGGGGCGGGGCGGTTGAACCGGCGCTGGTGCCGGTACTTGCGCGGCAGGTGCCGGTGTCTGGGCAACCGCTGTGGCCGGCGCAGGTCGTGTCTCGGCGGGCCTGACCGGTTCAGCCTTGGCAGCCTTGTTGGCTTCCGCTGATTGCACAACTTGTTTGGCGCTGCGCTCGAGCTCTTCCCTCGTCACTGTCTTGCTTTCATCCTTGCTGTTCTTCAAGCCCGCCATGTAGTCAACGCTCTTCCGTGGGGCGAGCTGCGAATCGGATGCCTGTGGTGAGGCGGTCACGGGCAGCTGCGGGCTTGTCCCATCGCGAGGTTTCTTGGGCTCTTCCTTTGAACAGCCGAGCTGCGCGGCCATAACAAGGCACAGTGCTGCGACCCATCGAAAGCCCTTCGAGGTCCTCTTCGATTCAAACATTCTTGTTCTCCCTGATTGTCTGGCCGTTGCTGTAGCAGTCGGCTCTGAATATTCGCCGGTGGATCACACCAAGCTGACAGGATTATGACAAAGTGTGGCCGGTTTTGCGCGTTCCTGGCTGAAGTTTTTATGCGCCGCACAAAAAAATGCGCCACCCAAGGGTGGCGCGTTGATCGGGGCTACGAGTCTGATTGGAATCAGGCAGCTTTGGCAATCAACTCACGCAGGACGTACGGCAAAATTCCCCCGTGCAGGTAGTAGTCCACTTCAATAGGCGTATCGATACGGAGGAGAATTGTCGCTTCTTTACGGCTGCCATCCTTGCTGTGAATCACGAGTGTGACATCCATCTGTGGCTTGATCCCGCCTTCCAGGCCAATCACATCGAAGGATTCGTCGCCCTTGATGCCTAGCGACTCGGCCGTGTCGCTACCTTTGAACTGGCAGGGCAGCACACCCATGCCGACCAGGTTTGAGCGGTGAATGCGCTCGAAGCTCTTGGCAATCACGGCCTTCACACCCAGCAACTGCGTACCTTTGGCTGCCCAGTCGCGCGAAGAGCCGGTGCCGTATTCCTCGCCGCCGAATACGATGGTGGGCGTGCCCTCAGCGACATATTTCATGGCGGCGTCGTAGATGTACATCTGCTCACCCGGGTTTTCGTCTCCCCGCTGGAACACGGTCACGCCGCCTTCAATGCGTGAACCATCCGCCTTCAAGGGCACCATCAGATTCTTGATCCGCACGTTGGCGAACGTGCCGCGCATCATCACCTCATGGTTGCCGCGGCGTGCACCGTAGCTGTTGAAGTCGGGCTTCATCACCTTGCTCTCAATGAGGTACTTGCCGGCAGGGGAGGTGTCCTTGATGGAACCGGCGGGCGAGATATGGTCGGTGGTGACCGAATCCCCGAAGATGCCCAGCGCACGCGCGCCATGCACATCCTTGGCGACACCGGCGCTCATGCCAAAGTCGGTGCCGAAGAAGGGCGGCTCGGCAATGTAGGTGGACTTCGGCCAGTCATACACCTGGCCGGAAACGCCCTTGATGTTTTGCCAGAGTGGATTGTCCGCGCCGAGATTGGAGTACAGGCGCTTGAATGTTTCCGGGTCCTTGGCAAAGCCCATCACTGCGGCAACGTCGTGACTGGTGGGCCAGATGTCCTTGAGGAACACCGGGCCGTCAGTCCCCATGCCGACAGGCTCGGTTTCCAGGTCCTTCAACACCGTGCCCGCGATGGCGTAGGCGACGACCAATGGTGGTGAGGCCA
>JANNSU010000006.1:0-2524 GCA_031394355.1 Betaproteobacteria bacterium
TCATGCATCGGCTCGATATCCGCAGCCGTGACCACGCCTTCGCCTGATTTTTTCAGTATCAGGATGGCTTCGTCGCGGTTATGCAGGCGGAGCACGATGCCTTTCAGGTTGAGCAGGATGTCGACCACGTCTTCCTGCACACCGTCGATCGTGGAGTATTCATGCAACACGCCGGCGATCTTGACTTCGGTCGCGGCGTAGCCGGGCATCGAAGACAGCAGAGTACGACGCAGCGCATTGCCGAGCGTATGGCCGTAACCGCGTTCGAACGGCTCCATGGTGACTTTCGCATGGAACGGTGACACACCCTGCACGTCGATGATCCGAGGCTTGAGGAAGGCGCTGCTGGACATGGCTTGACTACCTCTCGGGGATTATTTCGAGTACAGCTCGACGATGAGCGACTCATTGATGGTGGAAGGCAATTCGGAGCGCTGCGGCCGTGCCTTGAAGGTGCCTTTCAGCGCCTTCGAGTCGACTTCAACCCACTCCGCATACCCGCGTGATTCGGCTGCTTCGGCGGCGCCCTTGATGCGCAACTGCGCCTTGGCAGCCTGCGCCACTTCAACGACGTCACCCGGGCGGCATTGGTAAGACGGGATGTTCACGCGCTTGCCATTGACCAGGATGCCGTTGTGGCGCACCACCTGGCGGGCTTCCGTGCGTGACGCGCCGAAACCCATCCGGTACACCACACCGTCAAGCCTGCTCTCAAGATTCTGCAGCAACGCTTCGCCGGTCACACCCTTGCTCGCCACCGCTTCCTTGTAGGTCTTGCGGAACTGGCGCTCAAGGATGCCGTAAATACGGCGGACCTTCTGTTTTTCGCGGAGCTGCACGCCATAACCCGACAGGCGGGTGCTTTTCTGGCCGTGCTGGCCCGGCGGATAATTGCGGCGCTCAATCGCGCACTTGTCGGTGAAACACTTCTCCCCCTTGAGGAAAAGCTTTTCGCCTTCGCGACGGCACTGCCGGCATTTTGCATCGAGATTCCTGGCCACGGTGGGATCTCCTTAGATTCGACGCTTCTTGGGGGGACGGCAGCCGTTGTGCGGCACGGGCGTCACATCCGAGATGCTGGTGATTTTGAAACCGACGGCATTCAGAGCGCGCACCGCAGATTCACGGCCAGGCCCCGGGCCCTTGATCAGGACCTCAATATTCTTCACGCCGCATTCCTGTGCGAGGCGCCCGGCTTTCTCAGCGGCAATCTGCGCCGCAAACGGGGTCGATTTACGCGAACCCTTGAAGCCGTTGCTGCCTGAAGTTGCCCAGGCCAGCGCGTTGCCCTGACGGTCAGTAATGGTAACGATGGTGTTGTTGAATGACGCGTGCACGTGCGCCACGCCTTCCGCCACGTTTTTCTTGACCTTCTTGCGGACCCTGGTGCTTGCCTTAGCCATATATAGTCACTCTCAGTTACGCAGCGGTAGGCCGCTGGATTTTTACTGCTGCCTTGCGCGGACCCTTGCGCGTGCGCGCGTTGGTGCGCGTACGCTGGCCGCGCATCGGCAGTCCGGCACGATGACGCTTACCGCGCCAGGTGCCAAGATCCATCAACCGCTTGATGTTCATGGAAATCTCGCGGCGCAGGTCGCCTTCGGTCGTGACCTTCGCCACCTGCTCGCGCAATTTGTCCATGTCCGAATCGGACAGGTCCTTCATCTTGGTCGCGGTATTGATCCCCGCCGCAGCGCAGATCGCGCGGGCACGACTCCGGCCTACGCCGAAGATTGCCGTCAGCGCGACTTCGGCGTGCTGATGATTTGGTATGTTGACGCCACCTATGCGGGCCATCTGTTACCCCACCAATGAAAAACTCAAAATTATAACTTTTGACAGGTTCATATTCAACGAACCGGTCAACCCTGGCGCTGCTTGTGGCGCGGATCCTTCTTGCAGATCACACGAACCACACCATTACGCTTTACGACCTTGCAGTCGCGGCACATGCGTTTTACCGATGCTTGCACTTTCATGTCATACCCTCTTTCGCTTGCTGCCTATTTCGCCCGGAAAGTGATCCGCCCCTTGGTCAGATCATAGGGCGTCAATTCCACTGTCACCTTGTCCCCGGGCAGAATGCGAATGTAATGCATACGCATTTTTCCCGAGATATGACCCAGTACTACATGGCCATTCTCCAACTTCACCCGAAACGTTGCATTGGGCAGGTTTTCAACGACCTCCCCCTGCATCTCTATGGTGTCTTCTTTAGCCATTACCGCGCCGGGAACACACCGCCTTTGAAGTTTGCCTTCTTCAACAGACTTTCATACTGATGCGACATCACATAAGCCTGCACCTGCGCCATGAAGTCCAGTGTCACCACCACGATGATCAGCAGCGAAGTCCCGCCAAAATAGAACGGCACATTCTTCCAGACAATCAGCAATTCCGGCACCAGACAGACCAGCGTGACATACAGTGCACCCGCCAGTGTCAGCCGCATGGTGACTTTTTCAACATAACGTGCCGTCTGATCACCCGGCCGTATTCCCGGAACAAACGCGCCGCTTTTCTT
>JANNSU010000049.1:0-32577 GCA_031394355.1 Betaproteobacteria bacterium
GGCAATCAAGGCTTTGTGATTGCGGATGGGATGCGGTTCACGCCGGCAGTAGATCAGCCGAGTGGGGGGTCGGGGGTGCATTATGTGCATGCCGATCATTTGGGCACGCCGAGAGCGATTACGAGACCTTGCGATAATGCCGTGGTGTGGAAGTGGGAGACGACGGAACCGTTTGGGAACAGCTTGCCCAACGAGAATCCAACAGGTCTGGGCACGTTCCAGATGAATCTACGACACCCTGGGCAGTACTACGACCAGGAGGTCAACACTTTCTACAACTACTATCGAGACTACGACCCAAGCACTGGTAGGTATCGGCAGAGTGATCCGATTGGGCTGAATGCTGGACTTAATACATTCGCATATGTTGAGAGTAATTCTCTAAGCCAGATTGATCCATTTGGCTTAAGGAGCGCACCAGCCTTTGACCCCAGGAAGAATGGTGACCAGTATTGGCTGCGATCAAACAACTGCTACAGCTATGCGCTCAATCGCGGCGGTCAAATGGGCAATAAATTGGGTCAAGGGGGAGGACTTGAGCCAGGCCAGCTTTCGGGCAAACCGTTTCAGGATGTTACTTGCGCTGATGTTAAAGCGGCAGCAAAGAGAGACGGTGCAATTGACCCACTACCTGGAGGTGATTGTGGAGGAACCTGTCCTGATGGCCATTACAAGATCAAACTAATCCTTGAACAAGAAAAGAACTTTGTGCTGAACTTCATGGAGGGACGAGATCAACACTGGTTTAGACAAGATAGCGATGGCGGATGGTCGAGTAAGCAAGGTGGTGGCGCTGCACGTCAGCATGGTAGCTCCTGTCCGGGCGTGCCCTACATAGTTGGAAGGAAATACACAATTGATTGCGGAGCTCTATGCGTAAAATACTAGCAGTCGTTTTTCTGTTAATTGGAGGCTTCTGCGGAGCAGCAAATTCTTCAGAAGCAACGCTTCCCATCCCAATCGAAATAGATGGAGGGCCTAGTGCGCTTATAGCTTGGCTGGACACCAACAGGCCGAGCTTTCCAAACGATCATCAACGAGTTGCTTTGGACAAGGAAAAGGAGTTCCTTGTTGTCTATCACGGTCGAGGTTCCATGGCGATCTATGTTGACGCATTCGTCTTTGGTTGTACGCCTAGCAACTGCAGCTTGGTGTCCCTGATCCGCCCGCTTGAGGGAAGTGCTAAGTCTAAGGATGAGCCCAAAGCATACTTTGATAAAAGGGCATCAGAACTTGTGCTTGTATCTGGCAACGGGGTGAAGAGACTAAGAGTCAGTACAGATCGTTGGAGCGGGCGATAGGTGCGCAATAATTCAACTGCGGCAGTTATGCCGATCATCTGGGCACGCCACGTGCCATCACCCGACCGTCTGACAACCAACTCGTTTGGAAGTGGGACAACTCGGAGCCGTTCGGCAACAACGCCGCGAATGAAAACCCTTCAGGCCTTGGGCAGTTTGTTTTTAACGTGCGGTTTCCGGGGCAGTACTACGATAGCGAGACGGGGCTGAGCCAGAACTGGCATCGGGACTATGATCCTGGCACAGGTCGATACAGACAGAGTGACCCAATTGGGTTGGAAGGTGGCATCAATACCTTTGCCTATTCCGGGAGCAATCCACTCTCCAATACTGATCGAAACGGGCTCGACTATTGGGTCGAAGGTTCAGTCAGAGGAGAAGGAGGGTATCCGTTTCACCGAAGCGTCTGCGTTGGTCAGTACAACGGAGTTAGAAAATGTATTAGCTTTGGTGTTGCTGAGGAGGATTGCTATTTTGGCTGCAAGGGAGAGGTCTACAACGATACCTCTGCGGCTGGCCCGCTGATATATGGCAAGTACACCTACTGGTATCGGTACTCAAGTGCGGAGACTGATGCAAAGATATCTAAAGAGTTTGATAGCCTGGTGGGCACCAAAGGCTTGTATTGGCTGATTGGCAATAGCTGCCGTAATTTCTCGGGACGCGTTTTCGCAGACTTGACCAAGAAATATCGTGGTGAAGCTAAGAAAAAGCCATAGGAGATGTTGCCAATGAAACGATTTGCCGGATTGTTTGCATTGCTTGTGCTCATTCACTTTGTGGCGACTTGGGTTTGCTTCACGAAATCCGCTGTGATCAAGCCGGGGCCGTACACGCATGCATGGGGCCAGGCGGCTGAGATTTTGGCAATACCTTTCGTCTATCTTGAGGTCGGAACTGAATCTGATTTTCTTCTGGCTTTCATGATTGGCAACAGCATTCTTTGGGCAGCGCTGTTAACAGCCGTGGTGATGCTTGCCATTCGCTTTAGAAGTCCAAAGAATTAATGCCGATCATCTGGGCACGCCGAGAGCGATCACGAGACCGAGTGACAATCAGGTTGTTTGGAAGTGGGATAGCACTGAGCCGTTCGGGAACAACGCCGCGAATGAAAACCCATCTGGACTTGGTGCCTTCCCGTACAACCTGCGCCATCCTGGTCAGTACGCTGATGCGGAGACGGGGACCTTCTACAACTACTTCAGGGACTACGACCCTTCAACAGGTCGATATAGGCAGAGCGATCCGATTGGGTTGGATGATGGCCCCAATACCTATGCATACGTTGGCAGCGATCCGCTTGCATTGAATGACCCGTTGGGCCTTAAATCTCAACCTGCGATGGAGCCTGGGCAGTCGTACAAATGGGAACCATCTAGAGATGACATCCTTCCTGAGCACCGAGACATGCAGTGTGAACTTATATGTGTCACGCTCAAGATGGCTATCGGCTTCGGTGTAGGTGAGGGATTTGGCAATGCCAGTCTAGAAATGCGGAAGCCGCATGTTGGTGGCCAAGCAGGAAAAAAGGTTGGGAGAGTAATTCGCCAAGCTAAGGGCTTTCTGAACATTCCGCCTGTTGCACTTTTCAATTTGAAGCTGGCGATGGAGTGGTGTCAGAACCGCTGTCTGAAGCCATCGACTTGTGCTGTCCCATTTAATGATCCGAACAACATGAACTCTCCAAAAATTGCCCCATTGAACTTTGGGAGGTAGTCATGAGGCTAAGGACGATTGCAGTCAACCTTTGGATTGGATCTGTTGTTTTGGCGATGATTGGGTTTTATGGAGCAGCAGGAATTTGGTCGTTTGTCTGCTTGGGATACGTTGCGGCCTCTTTGGTGCTGCTGCTATTTCTTGCTGGGCAATCGAAGGGGCCGGGGGAATAGCGAATCTAAGGGGCCAGCGTGAGTTGTTTCGCGACATCCTTGCCCCTGCGAATATTCGCACTGATCTCTTGATGTAAAAAAGAGAAGCACCCCCACAACGCCCGCTTTGCGGGCGTTGCTCTTTAGCCGCTGTCTTGCGCTGGCTGGCTATTCTTGGTCTGACTCCGGCGAGAACAGCTTCTGCTGCCTTGGCCCGCTCTCGTGTCGATGCACCTTGACGATGCCATGCTCGGCTTTGAGGTCCGCGCCTTCCACCCACTGCCGGGTTTCCAGCGTCACATGCAGAAAGTCCCCCTTGCGAAAGGCCTCGCCTTGCTGCACGGCGCGCACGAAGGCCGGGTCCTGGATGGACACGAACAGATTGCGGCTGCCATCGGTCACCCGCCACTTGTTGCCTTCCTGGAACGATGGCGCCACGATCATCAGCCGGGTGTCGCTGGTGCTGGTCGTCTCGCCTTCGTGCTCGGTTGGCGCATCGAAGTAGCCGACCTCGTCCTGCTTGGCCTCGAAGGTCTCCTTGTTCCGGTGCCGAATCTTGAAATCGGTGATGCCCTGCTTGCGTAATGGCCGCATCACCTGCTCGATGGCCTTGCGCACGCGCGAATTGTTGAACAGCAACCACACCCGCTTATCGACCTCGATCGGCTCGTCGCCTTCGAAAGTCACCTTGACCCGTTCAGTGCGCTCGATCGTGACCACCGTCGGTTTGCGGCCCTTGCCGCGTTTGATCAGCTGAAAGACTCCCCCCGCCAAGCCGACCACGCCGGCGATCCCGACAATCTGGAATAGGTTGGCGAAGGCGGTGGCATCCTGGCCCGAGAACAGGCCGACGAATTGCTGGTAGAGCTTGGCGATTTCGAGATGGACCTCGAACGATCCCTTCTCGAAGCCGGCGCGCACCCGGAGCGTGATGCCGTCCTTTTGCTCCGGCACCAGGCGGCTGGCTTCGTCGACCAGGTCAGCAAAGGCCAGCAAGGCTGGTGCCAACTCCTTGGCGTCGATGGTGCCGTCGGCCAGGGCGTCGCCATCGTAGACGATGCTGAAATGCGTTTCCTCCTCTGCCATCGCATTCCCTTCGCTTGTTGTTAGTCTGGCTATACGCTTTGCTGGCTGGCCGCGTTGCGCGGTCAGCGTCCCTGCTGGGCCAGCACCGTATCGAGCATCTTCATCACGAACTGCTGCTGGGTTCGCGGAAGCTGGCTGATGCGCTCCATATGCTGCGCCAGTTTCGGCGCGGGTCCGCGCTTCGCGGCGCGCTTGGCCTGATACCCGATCAGTTCATCAATCTCCACCGCCAGCAATCCGGCCAGTGTCGGCAACATCGACGCCGGCACGCGCAGGCGCGCCCCTTCGTAATGGGCCAGGGTCTGCTGCGCGATGCCGAGTGCTTCGGCCAATTGTTGCTGCGTCAGGTTGCGCTCTTTACGCAGGGTGGCGATGCGCTGGCCCAGCGCCACAAAAAAAGCCTTGTCGTCGGAGGTCATGGGCGATGCCGCAGTCAATGTGATGGTCATCACCGTACCTCTAACTGTGAAGGGTGGAGTTGACATTACTCTACATTAGAGTACTCTGCAACCGAGTTATTTTGTTCAAAACCCCCTTGACAGGTTTTTAGCCGGAGGCAAAAAATGGCGCGCATCCCCGAGAGCGAGATCGAGCGGCTAAAGCAGGAAATCTCCGTGGAGCGGCTGGTCGAGTCCTCGGGTGTGGCGCTCAAGAAATCCGGCAAGGACTGGCTCGGCAAATGTCCCTTCCATGACGACGGCGAACCCAGCCTGGTGGTGACGCCATCCAAAAATCTCTGGCACTGCTTCGGCTGTTCTCTCGGCGGCGGGCCGATTGACTGGGTGATGAAGAAAAACGGTGTCAGCTTCCGCCACGCCGTCGAGTTGCTCAAGGAAGGCGTTTCTTCCTTAGCCGCTGATGGCGGCGTCGTGAAGCGTGCCTCCGTGCGCGCGCTGGAGGCGCCCGTCGCCTTCGACGCCGACGATGCCGCGCTGCTGCACCAGGTCATGGATTACTACCACCAGACCTTGAAGCAATCGCCCGAGGCGCTCGCCTACCTGGCATCCCGTGGCCTCGATCATCCCGACCTCATCGACACCTTCCAGCTCGGCTACGCCAATCGCACGCTCGGTCTTCGTCTCCCGGAAAAGAACCGCATCGCGGGCGGCGACATCCGCCGCCACCTGCAAAAGATCGGCATCTATCGCGATACCGGCCACGAGCGCTACAACGGTTCTCTTGTCGTCCCCGTGTTCGATAGCCAGGGCGGCATCACCGAACTCTATGGCAGGAAGATTCGCGACGACCTTCGCCCTGGCACGGCCAAGCACCTGTATCTGCCGGAAGAGTGTCGCGCCGGTGGCCGTGGCGTGTGGAACCTGGCGGCACTCCAATCCTCGCGCGAGATCATCCTCTGCGAAGCCCTGATCGACGCGATGGCGTTCTGGTGCGCCGGGTATCGCAATGTCACTGCCAGTTACGGCACCAACGGATTTACTGATGACTTGCTGGCCGCGATGAGGGAACACGGCACCGAGCGCGTCCTCATCGCCTACGACCGCGACGATGCCGGCGACGCCGCCGCGCAAAAAGTGGCTGAAGTGCTGATGGCCGCCGGCATCGAGTGCTGGCGCATTCAATTCCCGCACGGCATGGACGCCTGCGAATATTCGCTGAAGGTCACACCGGCGAACAAGTCGCTGGGCGTCGTCATTCGCAAGGCTGTTTGGTTAGGCAAGGGGGCAGCGCCGTCCCTGGATGCTGTCGCGATCACTGAACACGTCAGCGATCCCGTGACGGTCGAATCCGCTTCTCCCTTAGCCGCTGAAGAAGTGTTGCAGCGCGAGCCGTTGCCCGCGTCACCTGTCCCACCCGCGCCGACCGATGAAACACCGGCAACCGTCACCGACAACGAAGTCACACTGCAATTCGGTGAGCGCCGCTGGCGTGTGCGCGGCCTGGCCAAGAACCTCAGCTACGACGTGTTGAAGGTCAACGTGATGGTGAGCAGCGGGGATCGCTTCCACGTCGACACCATCGACTGCTACGCCGCCAAAGCCCGCGCTGGTTTCGTCACGCAAGCGGCCGTTGAAGTGCAGATCAAAGAGGACGTTCTCAAGACCGATCTAGGCCGCGTCTTGCTGAAGCTGGAGCAGTTGCAGGACGAGACGATCAAGCGGACGCTGGAGCCTAAGACCCCGGTAGCGGTCGAGATGGACGAGGCCGACCGCGCGGCCGCCTTGGCGCTGCTGCGCGACCCTGACCTTACCCTGCGAATATTCGCTGACTTCGCCGCGTGTGGTGTGGTGGGTGAAGAGACCAACAAACTCGTTGGCTACCTGGCTGCAGTGAGCCGCAAGCTCGATAGGCCGCTCGCCGTCGTGCTGCAATCGTCCAGCGCCGCTGGCAAATCAAGTTTGATGGAAGCGGTCCTCGCCTTCATGCCCGAGGAGGAGCGCGTGAAGTACAGCGCCATGACGGGGCAGAGCTTGTTCTACATGGGCGAGACGAATCTGAAGAACAAGATTCTCGCCATCGTGGAAGAGGAAGGTGCCAGCAAGGCGAGCTATGCGCTGAAGCTCTTGCAGAGCGAAGGTGAGCTCACGATTGCATCGACAGGCAAAGACCCGACGACGGGCAACCTGGTGACGCAGGAATATCGCGTCGAAGGGCCGGTGATGATCTTCCTCACCACCACCGCGATTGAGATCGATGAAGAATTGATGAATCGCTGTCTCGTCTTGAGTGTGGACGAAGGCCGTGAACAAACGGAAGCGATCCACCGCCTGCAACGCACCAGACGCACCCTGCAAGGCTTGCTGGCCCGCCAGGATAGGCAACACCTCATCGGCCTGCACCAGAACGCCCAGCGGCTGCTAAAACCGCTGGCCGTGGTGAATCCCTTTGCCGATCAACTGACGTTCCTCTCCGACAAGACCCGCACCCGCCGCGATCACGAAAAGTACCTCACCCTGATCGACACCATTGCGCTGCTGCATCAGTACCAACGCGACGTGCGGACCACCACGCACCAGGGCCGGGTCATCGAGTACATCGAAGTCACGCTCGCCGACATCGAGCAGGCCAACCGTCTTGCGCATGATGTGCTGGGCAGGAGTCTCGATGAACTGCCGCCGCAGACGCGAAGGCTCCTGGGCGAAGTGGTGCAACTTGTGCGCAGCCGCGCGACGGCGGAAGCGACACACTCTGCGAATATTCGCATCACGCGCAAGGCCATCCGCGATGCCTCTGGTTGGAATGACACGCAACTGCGCGTGCATCTGGACCGGCTCGTTGACATGGAATATCTCACCGCGCATCGCGACGGCGCCGGTGGCCGCTTCGTCTACGAGTTGGTGTACGACGGCGATGGCGGGGCGGCACCGCACCTGTCCGGCCTGATTGATACGGCTACGATCAACAAAGTCGCGGGGGTAAAAGGTGAAGTCGCGGGGCCAGCTCACGAAGTCGCGCCCCGTTCGCGGGGCGATAGCGGCCCGATAGCGGGGGGGGCGCGGCCCGCTGAAAAGCCCGCGAATCCAAGCCCTGCAACGGATTCCGCAGAGTCCACCGCCGCGAAGCCAAAAACGCATGTCTCTAGAGGAAACGGCAAAACACAGTCGTACCCACAGGCCGTAGGCGTACTCCCTTTAGCCGCCGCAGCCGCGGAGTGATGCGCGATGCTGCGCGCGAAGCGCCCCGGCGGCCCGAGACGGAAGCCGCCTGACATCCCCGACAATGCGATGGGCTGGGCCTTGATGGACTTCCTGGCCTGGTCGGAGATCACCGGCTGCACCGAAGCCACCATCCAGACCCGGAAGCAATCGCTCATCGTCTTCGTGCGCTGGGCCGAAGAGAGAAGCCTGGCGCGCCCGCAGGACATCACGCTTCCGATCCTGGAACGCTATCAGCGCTACTTGTTCCACTACCGCAAATCGAATGGCGAACCCTTGGGCTACATCAGCCAACGCTCCCGCCTCACGCCGGTGAAGACCTTCTTCCAGTGGCTGACGAGAAGCCGCTATCTGCTCACCAACCCCGCCAGTGAATTGCAGCTTCCCCGGCCACCCAAGAAACTCCCGCATCACGTCCTCACCTACGGCGAAGTGGAAGCGATCCTCGCGCAGCCGGACGTGACCACGCCGACGGGCCTGCGTGATCGCGCGATGCTGGAGCTGCTGTACTCCACAGGGGTCAGGCGCATGGAACTCACGCGCCTGAAATGCTACGACGTGGACACGGTCGCCGGCAGCGTCTTCGTGCGCGAAGGCAAAGGACGCAAGGACCGCATGATCCCGATCGGTGAACGCGCCTCGGCGTGGCTCTTCCGTTACCTGACCGATGTGCGCCCGCGTCTGGTGATGGAGCCTGATCCCGGCTATCTCTTCCTGGCCGACTACGGCGAGCCGATCAACCTGAATGCGGCGGGTCTCATCACCCGCCGCTACATCGAGAAGGCCGACTTCACCTTCCCCGGCGCCTGTCATCTCTTCCGCCATGCCATGGCCACACACATGCTGGAGAACGGGGCCGACATCCGCTACATCCAGGCCATGCTGGGGCATTCCAAGCTGACGACGACCGAGATCTACACCCAGGTGTCGATACTGAAGCTGAAGGAGATCCACACCGCGACCCATCCGGCGCGATTGGAGCGCGTTGCAGGCGCGAGCGTGGTGGCGGATGAAGCAACCCACACGGACGAACGCGCGAGGCTCCTGATCGCGTTGCAGGCGGAAGCGGTCGAGGACGTCTGACCGCCTGTCACGCGGCTTGCAGGGTGTGCGTCGGAAACGAGTCAGGGCACAGCAAGCCGCGCGCCAGGCTAGGGTGTCGCGAATGCGGACACCGCGACTTCGACGAGCATCAAAGCGAAGTCAGGGTGGGCCAGCTGCGCTCGCCCGGCGAACGAAAGCCGGGGGTAAGCGGGCTGTGGCCCGCTCAACATAACGCAGGGCAATTAGGCGTGGCAAAGAGCGCCACGCCCAATCGGCGTTATGTCTGGCGCCCCCGGCTCTACTGCGGGTCAGGGTGCTCGTGTGCTCACGCACACCAGCACCGTTGCACGTTTCTCCCCGCCCGCCCGCGCGGCCCTGCATGGGGCCGCTTCCCGCCGCCCCCAGGGGCTCCCTTCCTGCCTACCGCCTACGGCCTGGCCTCCGCGCGCTGTCGCGCGCACGGCCCCCCAACATCGACCCAGCGGCTAAGGGAAACCCCGCTTGCGCAAATGCAGATCGACGGCCAAACTCGCGTCTAGGCAAAAAATTTAATTCTGTGGGGGTGTGTCTTCGTTTTAGCTGCTGCAACTGCCGGATTCGCATCAGGAAAGTACCCATCGGTACGACGGAATCGTGTCGGGGCAAATTGTTATGCCGATCATCTGGGCACGCCGAGAGCCATCACCAGACCTTCGGATAATGCGCTGGTGTGGAAGTGGGATGCGGTTGAGCCATTCGGGAACAACCCTGCCAACGAGAATCCGAGCGGACTTGGTACGTTCCAGATGAATCTACGACACCCTGGGCAGTACTACGACCAGGAGGTCAACACTTTCTACAACTATCATCGTGATTACGACCCAGTTACCGGGCGATACAGGCAAGCTGATCCAATTGGGCTTGAAGGCGGTTTAAATACATATGGATACGCGGGAGCTCAGCCTTTGAGGTTTGTAGATCCTGAAGGGCTGAACTTTGCAGCTGAAATGGCACCCGGTGGCGATGTGCCGGGGGATTTTCCACCACGGCCACTTAGCGATGCTGCGAAAGCAAATGTCTGTTTTCTTCTAAGGGCCTGCAGATACGATACTAAGTGCGCCTACTGGGCCGCGAACTTTTATCGAAAAGATGATTCCGGAAGAGGTGATGGACGCAATAACTGGCACAACCCGGAGCTCCGTCAATCCGAAAACTTCCTGTTGACAGCCGCCTATCCTGGCTGGAAGTCGAGTGCCCCTGCAGTTTATGGTTGGCAGTTTCAAAAGCTAATACCCGGAAAGAAAACTACGAAGTTCTCGATGGATGCGCTCATTGCAGGGATGGGCGGCGTGTACCGTCAGGACTGGAAGCCACACGATTGGCAAAGGTGGTGTGATGATTGCAATTAGTCGAAGGATTGCGATTGCACTCTATTGGGGACTAAGCGGCTTGGCTGCAATTGCTTTGTTAGTTCTCCCTGATGTGCTAGTCCCATTGTGGGACTCAAAATTGATTGTCTTCATCCTGATACTGTTGGCCTGTGGTGCTTTGGGAGTGGCTACACAGGTCAAACTACTGATGAGTTTAGGTAAGGCGGGTAGCTGGTTAATGTTGATCTACTTAGTGGTTACAGCTATTCCTGATCACGAGTACTTTAGGGAACATAGTTTGCCCTACCCTAGTATTGCTTACCTACTGACTGCTTTTGCCGTGCTGGCGCTCATTCCGGTAGGACTGCTGGTACTTCATCGGAGCTTAAGCGCGCAAGTTGGATCGAAAGACAAATAGTTCATGCCGATCATCTCGGTTCACCGCGCGCAATAACACGACCCAGCGATAATCAAGTTGTTTGGAAGTGGGACAACGTCGAGCCGCATGGCAACAATGCGACGAATCAGAACCCTTCTGGCCTTGGCGAGTTCGTCTACAACAACCGGCTCGATGGGACGTACTTCGATGCCGAGACCAATACGCTGCACAACGGTCGGCGCACGCTTGACGCAGGCTTAGGCCGCTATCTTCAGAGCGATCCGATCGGGCTCGCTGGCGGGATCAACACTTACCTGCATGTCAACGCGAACCCATTGAAGTTCACAGACCCTACCGGGGAAAATCCCGCCGCTGCTGTGCGTGGTGCGTGGTGGGCAGGCGGCAGAATTGGTGCCGGGATTAATGCCGGCATTCAGGCCGGGACCGGAATGAATCGCCCCGGGTTTCGCGGAGGCTCCAGAATTTGAGAACATGCAATAAATGGGGTCAGACACCATTTAATCCATGCTAGCATCGGTCTTCCCTCACCCAAAGACCACCCATGGCCCGCCTCCCCCGCTACGTCATCCCCGGCCAGCCGCAGCACATCATCCAGCGCGGCAACAGCCGGCAGGTCATCTTTGGCGCTGATGCAGACTATCAATTCTTCCGCGACTCGCTGGTCGAGGCCGCAGGCAGGTTCGGCCTCGCTATTCACGCCTACGTCTGGATGACCAACCACATCCACCTGCTGGCAACCCCCACCCATACCGACAGCATCAGCAAGACCTTCCAGTCTGCCGGCCGCAAGTACGTGCAGTACTTCAACCACACCTACCGGCGTAGCGGCACGCTCTGGGAAGGGCGCTACCGGGCCACTGTGGTCGACAGCGAACGCTACATGCTGAGCCTAATGCGGTACATCGAACTCAACCCTGTTCGCGCTGGCATGGTGGGGCATCCCCGTGACTATCCATGGTCCAGCCACCGACGCTATGCTTACGGCCAAAGCAGCCCAAACCTGAACTGGCTGATTGAACCTGACCAGTATTTGCACCTGGATCGGCGCGACGACGTGAGGCAGGCTGGGTATCGCGATCTGTTCAAGTCCGACATTGATCCAGATGATCTGGCTGCGATTCGGGATTCAACACACAAGGGGTGGGCGCTGGGAGATGAGAGATTCAAAGCGCTGATTGAAGGTCTCGGCGAGAGGCGGGCAGCGCCAGCAGCAAGGGGAAGGCCAAGAAAGCAGGTGGAAAATGGTGTCTGACCCCATTTATTGTTTGATCACGCGGCCTTCTGATAATGCGCTGGTTTGGAAGTGGGATGCGGTCGAGCCCTTCGGCAACAACCCGGCGAACGAGAATCCGAGTGGGCTGGGAGTGTTCCAGATGAATCTACGACACCCTGGGCAATACTACGACCAGGAGGTCAACACTTTCTACAACTACAATCGGGACTACGACCCGGCCACTGGGCGGTACAGGCAGAGTGATCCGATTGGACTGAGGGGCGGGTTCAATACCTATGTATATGCTCGAAGCACGCCCACAACTTTAGTTGACCCTAATGGGCTTAAACCTGGGGACAAATTTGAATCAGAGTCGCTTGCAGCATTTGACGCCCTTTTCTATTTTATGGGACTGGAACGCGTGAACTTCATTGAATACGCATCGGTAATCTACCGTACAGAGGATTGCGAGTATTCATACACTGAGCCGCTAACTGACTTCCTTCCTAGGAGCGTTAGGGTTCGCTATCAAACTTCGGAAATTCCAGAGGGTGCATCAATATCGGCGGATATTCACAATCATCCAAGAAATTCCTTGTTGCCTGGGGAGACAGGAATGTATTTCTCTAAGAATCCAGACATAAGTGGTTTAGACGCTGATGGTCGAACTGGCTACCTGATTACTCCAAACTGGATGCTCGTTTCCTATAAGCCGTTGAAGACAAAACCACTAAAACCATGCGTGTGCAAACCATGAACCAACGAGGCCTTGCAATGGGCCATCTTGCGATATTGATCTTTGCAAGTATTCAAAATGTGGCGTGCGCCACCGCGAAAGCGCCAGTCTTAATTTCAAAAGAAAGAGCCGTTGAAGTTGCAATGACGCGACTGAAGACGGTAGCGGTGTGTGTTGATAGCGTAAAGAGTCAGGAAGCTGTCTTCTTTCTGACAGGAAGAGAGTTTCGCGAATCATTTAGTCGGCGAGGCGAGGATGCTGGGGAAGATCTAGTTAAGTTGGATCGACCATATTGGTCTGTCTTGATTGAGTTTAGGACTCGAGCAGGCAGACCGCTGCTGGTGGGGACCACAGTTGATGCGATTTCTGGACAAGCGCTAGAGCCGCCTACCGACCCTATGCCATCGCTCTGTTTGCAACAAAAGCGCGACAAATACAAATTCTGAATGGTCAAAGGCACACCAAAGTGGCCACCGATTAACCGTCGGGGGTGCGGTCCAAACGGCGAAACAAAGTACGCGAGACCGCTATTTCTGACTCTCGATAACACCATTTATCGCACTTCAATAGATTTAAATCAGGAAGCCGGGGTCAAGTCGAAGCCGGGGTCAAGTCTAGCTATGTAGCATTTGCCCCTGATAGCTCTTGCGAATATTCGCACTAGGCTGTCCCTGCGAATATTCGCACTCGCCCTGATGTCTTGTAAGTAGAGAAGAAACCCCTCTCAACGCCCGCTTTGCGGGCGTTGTTCATTTAGCTGCCGCGTTGCACGGCTGCTTCGATCTATCTCGCCTGCTGCGCCAGCACCGTATCGATCATGCGGATGACGAACTGCTGCTGGCTGCGTGGTAGCTGGCTGATGCGCTCGATCTGCTGCTGAAGCTTCGGTGCCGGCCCGTGAAAAAAGTGAAAAAAGGGGTCAAAAGGAAAAAAGGGGTCAGGTCTAGCAAAGTAGCATTTCCGATGCTACCATCGCGCCATGTCACGTCCCCTCCGCATCGAATTCCCTGACGCGCTCTATCACGTCACCGCCCGAGGTGATCGGCGCGAGGACATCTTTGATGACGACCAGGACCGGGAGGCTTTTCTCCAGACGCTGGGCCGGGTTGTCGACCAGTTCAACTGGCTCTGCTATGCCTGGTGCCTCATGGATAATCACTACCACCTGCTGGTGCAGACGCCGGATGGCAATCTGTCCAAAGGCATGCGTCAGCTCAATGGTGTCTACACCCAGACCAGCAACCGCCGCCATGGCCGGGTGGGTCATCTGTTTCAGGGGCGCTTCAAAGCCATCCTTGTTGATAGCGACGCCTACCTGCTGGAGCTGGCGCGGTACGTGGTGCTGAATCCGGTCCGTGCCGGCATGGTGAAGCGGCCCGAGGCATGGAAGTGGAGCAGCTACCGGGCCAGCATGGGTAAAGTGCCCCCTGAGCCATTCCTGTCTGTAGACGGCTTGCTCGCACTGTTTGCCCAGCGCCGCAGCGTGGCGCAGGCGCGCTCCGCGCGGTTTGTGGCCGAAGGTGTCAGTGCGCCATCCCCCTGGGCGCAACTCAAAGGGCAGGTGTTCCTGGGCGACGAGCAGTTTGTGGAGCAGATGCAAACGCGGGCAGCCAACGCTCTCCGGCAAGATGTGCAAATACCGAAAGCACATCGGCGACCGCCGCCTCCGACGCTGAAGGAGATCGAGAAGTCAGCCCCTGATCGCAACACCGCCATCGTGCAGGCGCATGCGACAGGTGCCTATTCCTATCAACAGATCGCTGATCATTTCGATATTCACTTCACAACTGTTGGCAGGCTGGTGAGGGCGAAGCGGTGAATGCTACTAAGCTAGACCTGACCCTGGTTTCGCTGCCCGACGCTGCCTTTGACAACAGCTTTGTCACGGCTTTGCCTTCCGATCCGCTGGAGGACAACATCCCGCGTCAGGTGCGTGGCGCTGCCTTCACGCCGGTGGTGCCCACGCCTGTCAAGTCGCCGACATTGTTGGCCTGGTCCGATGACGTGGCGGCCCTGCTGGGTCTGGCGGCACCGACGCAATCTGAAGCCGACATTCTGGGCGGCAATGCGCTTGCACCCGGCATGAGCCCGTATGCCGCGCGCTATGGCGGTCATCAATTCGGCAACTGGGCGGGACAACTGGGCGATGGCCGCGCCATCACGCTGGGAGAGCTGATCACACCCGATCGGCAGCGCTTTGAACTGCAACTGAAAGGCGCGGGCCGGACGCCGTACTCGCGCACGGCGGATGGCCGCGCCGTGCTGCGATCTTCATTGCGCGAGTTCCTCTGTTCCGAGGCCATGCACTACCTTGGCGTGCCGACCACTCGCGCACTGTCCCTGGTCGGCACGGGTGAGGAAGTCCGGCGAGACATGTTTTACGACGGTCATCCTGCGACCGAGCCCGGTGCGGTGGTGTGTCGCGTGGCGCCGACGTTCGTGCGGTTTGGCAACTTCGAGGTTCTTCTCGCCAACAAGGAGCCGGAGATCGCGAAGCAACTCGCGGACTGGGTCATCGACACGCACTTTCCGCACCTGGCCGGATTGGGGCGCAACAAGTATGGCGCGTGGTTCGAGGAGATCTGCCGCCGCACTGCCATCATGGTCGCGCACTGGATGCGAGTCGGCTTCGTGCATGGCGTGATGAACACCGACAACATGTCCATCCTCGGGCTGACCATCGACTACGGCCCGTATGGCTGGCTGGAGGGGGTGGACTTCGACTGGACGCCCAATACGACTGATGCCCAGGGACGGCGCTACGCCTATGGCCGCCAGCCCGCCATTGCACACTGGAATCTGGTGCGGTTGGCGCAGGCGTTGACCATGCTGATCGAGGACAAGGCGCCGCTGGAACAGGGGCTTGCCACGTTTGAATCCACGTTCGACACCACGGCCAGGGAGATGCTGGCCGCGAAGCTGGGGCTCACGCAGCTGGCCTTGCCGGATGATGCGGAATTCGTCGCCGAGCTTGCTCAGGTGCTCACCCAAACCGAAACCGATTTCACGATTTTCTTTCGTGAGCTGGCCAAGGTACCGGTGGCTGCTGACGCCCCTGTGAATATTCGCATCAGCGCAGTTGAACCAGCGTTCTATGCTGCGCCCAACGAGGGCGAGCGCGCGCGCCTTGCTGCATGGTTGGAGGGGTGGTCTCTCCGGGTGCGTGCGGAGGCGGTGCCGACGGCGCAGAGAATGGCCTCGATGAATGCAGTCAATCCCAAGTATGTCCCGCGAAATTATCTGGCGCAGCAGGCCATCGATGCCTTGACGGCGGGGGATGACAGCGTGCTGAAACGACTCATGCAGGTGCTGAAGCAGCCCTACGCGGAACAGCCCGAGAATGAGGAACTCTATGCCCGCCGTCCCGAGTGGGCGCGGCACAAGGCAGGATGTTCGGCGTTGTCGTGCAGTTCGTGATTCAGCATCACGGTGCCAGATGCGTTTCGGGTAGCAGACCGACAGCGAGGCTATAGCTGGAAAGGTGCCAGCACGTCCGGCCGTTCCCCGGACACGACCCATGTTGCAACGGCTTCGCCGATCGCTGCGGAGTGTTTGAAGCCGTGGCCCGAGCAGGCCGAGACGGCGATCACGCCGGGCCAATCGGGCAACCGGTCAATGATGAAGCGTGCCTCGGGCACGTTGGTGTAGAGGCAGGTCGCCGCCTTGATGCAATCGGCCGTCACGCCGATGAGGCGGTGCTTCACGTGAGTGGCGTGCATGGACGCGATCTCGGATGCGGATACGTCGCGGTCCACTGTCTCGGGCGTTGTCGTGGTGATGGCCTGTTCGGTCGCCACCTTCACGCCGCTGCCGAGATCCGGGAAGCCGTAAAACACATCGTCCGGTCCATTGCCCCAATGCCAGATGAAGATCGGGAAGCGTGCCGGGGAATACTGCGACGGAGACGCTGCAGTGAACCAGTACAACACCTGCCGACGCACGGTGACGCGCGCAGTGAAAACCTGCGGCAACAATTGCGGCAGCCAGGGTCCCGTACAGACAATCAACTGTCCCGGCGAATATTCGCAAGTGTCGGTGATCACCTTTGCGCGATCGCCAACCCGCTCAATGGCGAGCACCTTTTCTCCAGTGCGAATATTCGCACCATGCTTTCGCGCCAGCGAGAGTTGCGTCGCCACGCAGGCTTCCGGATTCAGCAGTCCTGCCCCGGGTTCGAAATAGCCCGCCTCGTCACCGGCCAGTTGCAACTGGGGGAAGCGTGCCGTGATCTCTGAGGTGCTTAAGCATTCATGCGGGATGCCGAACTGCCGGGCAAGTTGAATGGTGTTGCCCAGGAAGTCTGCCTGCTCATGCATGTGGCTCGCCGCACCGGCGTGCGCGAGGATCAATCCACCACAGGCGTTAAAAAGCGTCGCGCCTGACTCGCGTTCCAACGCCCGCCAGAGCTGATGCGAGCGGCGGACGAGCGGAACGAAGGCCGCGCCTTCGCCCACCGCTTCGCGGGTGATACGGGATTCGCCATGGGTTGAACCGCGGTCATGTGGCGGCGCGTATTGATCAATACCAATGACCGACAGTCCCCGCTCTGCCAATTGCAGGACGGTTGCGCTGCCCATGGCACCCAGCCCGATGACCAGCACATCCGGAGAGAGGCGGCTGGGCGTGACCCTCATGGAATCAGCAAAGTTATTGACCTTCTCAACATTCCCAAATTCCCCGAGAGCATGCTCTGTAGTGTCATGGTGGCCCCTGGGCGTCACTCGATAATTCGAGAAATCTGCGAATGCAGAAAACCGTCATTGCCAACAGAAAGACAAGCAAAAGTACATACAGGATTGGAAACTCGCGAAAACCGCCGATCAGCAGCTCGGGAGTCCCATGGCGGGGGCTCCATGGCAATGGCCAAGGAATTCTGTCACTCCAAAGCACCCAGGTACCAATGGCGATGTACGCCAGCGCAGCCAGTAGCCATGGGGCTCTCGCCGTTTGTGTTGAGCTTGAGTCTGCGCGTTCCGTCCAAAAAGTGAGGCCAATTGTGGTCCAAGCTACAACGTATGATTGAAGCTCAATGCTTACCATCTGGTGCGCAATGCAGAGGCCAATTCAGTTGATCTGATTCAGTTTCGCGTTTATGTGTCGTCACACCTTGCCGAGATAATCCATCTTGCCTACGTCCACGCCGTTCTCGCGCAGGATGCAGTATGCGGCCATGACATGAAAAAAGAAATTGGGGATGGCCCAATGCACGATGTAGCGCTGTCCGGTGAACTTGAATTCGCGGCCGCCCGGCGTGATGGTGATGTCGCGCTCTTCCTGGCCGTCGATGTCTGCAGGCTTGAAACTGCCGATATAGGCCAGTGTCTGGTTGATGCGAGCCTGCAGCTCGGCAAACGAGGCTTCCTTGTCCTCGTACTTGGGGATCTCCTGGCCGGTGATGCGGGCGCAGGCGCCCTTGGCGACGTCGGTGGCGATCTGTACCTGGCGTGTGAGTGCAAACATGTCGGGATACAGGCGCGCGTTCAGGAACACCGAGGGATCGATCTTCTTCGCTGTGGCGTGGTCCTCGGCCTTGCGCAGCATGTCCTCGAGGCAGCCCAGCGTGTGTTCGAATGCTGGAACGGTAATGGCATAGAGCGATACGGTCATGGTTTTCTTTCGGGGAGGTGGTGGGGACAGGCGCTAGATGATAGTGAAAAGTCTTTGCCATTGCCTAGTCGCCATTCCTGATTGCCCTATTGCCTATCTGCCACGTCCAGCTTTACAGTCTGATCCTTCGGAGGAGGACTACAACAACATGATTGCCACGCTGGATCGAATCATCCCGCAGCGTTATTGGGCATGGACGCTCTGTGGGCTCATCGCACTGCTGCTGACTGCGTTACTGGCAGTGTCTCTGCACTTCATATGGGCTGCGCTCGCGTTTGGCGCGCTCTGGATCGTTGGCCTGGTGGACTTCACGCAATCCCGCCAGGCCATCCGGCGGAACTATCCTGTCCTGTCCCACTTTCGATTTTTCTTCGAGTTCATCCGGCCGGAGATTCGCCAGTACTTTCTCGAAGCCGACACCGACGAGTTGCCGTTCTCACGGGCGCAGCGATCCATCGTCTACCAGCGTGCAAAAGGGCAGGTGGACAAGCGGCCCTTCGGCACGCAGGCGAATGTGTACGAGCCGCAATACGAGTGGATCAACCACAGCATTGCGCCGCTGGATCTGAAGAGCCATGACTTCCGCGTGACCGTAGGCGGGCCGGACTGCAAGCTTCCCTATGCGGCAAGCGTGTTCAACATTTCCGCGATGAGCTTCGGGGCCTTGTCGGCCAATGCCATTCTGGCGCTGAACGAAGGCGCCAAACGTGGCAAGTTTTTCCACGACACCGGCGAAGGTTCGATTTCGAAATGGCACCGTGAGCGGGGTGGTGATCTGGTGTGGGAGATTGGCTCGGGCTACTTCGGCTGCCGCAATCCGGACGGCACGTTCAACGCGGAGAAGTTCGCCGAGAACGCGAGGTCCGATCAGGTGAAGATGATCGAACTGAAAATGTCGCAGGGTGCCAAGCCCGGCCATGGTGGCGTACTGCCGGGCCCCAAGGTCACCGGCGAGATTGCCATCGCCCGCGGTGTACCCGAAGGTGTGGATTGCGTGTCCCCGGCACGGCATTCGGCTTTCGCAACGCCGATCGAAATGATGCAGTTCATCCAGCGTTTGCGCGATCTCTCCGGCGGCAAGCCGGTCGGGTTCAAGCTCGCCATCGGCCATCCCTGGGAATGGTTCGCCATCGTGAAAGCGATGCTGAAGACAGGCATCACACCGGACTTCATCGTGGTGGACGGCGGGGAGGGGGGCACCGGTGCAGCACCGCTGGAATTCACCGATCACGTGGGTGCACCGTTGCGCGAGGGATTGATGCTGGTACACAACACGTTGGTCGGCGTGGGCCTCCGCGACCGGATTCGCATCGGCGCATCCGGCAAGATCGTCACCGCTTTCGACATGGTGCGCGTGATGGCAATGGGTGCCGACTGGTGCAACTCGGCACGCGGCTTCATGTTTGCACTGGGCTGCATTCAGGCGCAGACGTGTCATACCGGTCATTGCCCCACCGGCGTGACCACACAAGACCCGGTGCGCATGCGCGCGCTGGTGGTGCCGGACAAGGCGGAGCGCGTGCTGCAATTCCATCAGAACACCTTGAAGGCGCTGAAGGAGCTGCTGGGTGCGGCAGGACTGTCCCATCCTTTCGAGGTCGGTCCCGAGCATGTCATCCGCCGCATTTCATCCACCGAGGTGCGCTCGCTGTCTGCGCTGTACCAATGGCTGAAGCCGGGTGAGCTGCTCGACGGCATGCCATCCCATCCCGTGTTCAAGGTCTTCTGGGCTGTGTCCACATCGGAGAGCTTCAACGCTCCGGAGAATGTGCTGTCCGTGCGGACCAGCAAATCCCGGGAGATGGCTATCTAGCGCTTCTTCGGGCTGAAAGGTCGGCAGCGGTCAGGCGACAGATGACCATTCCATGCTTCCGGACTTTCCATGCCCGCCAATCGCCTCAAGCGTTCCGACACCACTTTCATGGTCGCCCTGCAGGATCGTGCCCAGGCCGCAATGTTGCGCGCCTTGGCCATCTCGGTCGGTGCCCATGCCAATGAGCTGTCAGCTGGAGAAGGTCTGGACGCGGAACTCGATCGTCTCCGCTATGCGCAGCATGCCCGGCCGGTGCTGGTGGTGGATCTGGCGTCCTTGGCGGCAGACGTTGCCGGCCAGGGCGCCGTGCCGGGGCCCGTAATCGCGGCATTGCAGGCGCGCCACCCGGCGTTGGGTATTGTGGTCATCGCGAGTGATGTGCTGCTGTTGAGCGCTGCCCAGGAGGTCTATCTGAAGCAGCATGGTGCCCTCGGGGCGTTTGCCGCCCTTTCCGTGCAGCGCATCAGGGAGAGCATGCTGCCCGTACTCGCGTGCGCGCTGGGAATGCCGACGGCAGATCTCGCTGAGTCTGATGTCGAGCCCTACTTGAAAGTGTTGGGCCAGGAGCAGGATTTGCACACGGCGCTGGACCCGGCCCATGAGGCGTTGGCCAAGCTGCCGGGGCGCGGCTTGTCGCTACGGGAGCTGCTGGAATCATTGAAGGGACCGAAGGGTTTCGATGTGCGCGATCGAAGCTATCGCCTGAAATCGTACCCGGAGTGCCTCGTGGCCAATGAGGGGGTGAACGTGCTGCAGGCATTGACGGGATCGTCGCGTGGTTCTGCCATTGCGTTGGGCCAGGCGTTGCAGCATGCCGGATTCCTCCACCATGTCACGGCAGACCACCTGTTCACAGATGAAGCGCTTTTCTTCCGCTTTACACCGCCGACAGAAAATACTGATCGCGCAGATCTGGCTGCCCTCGCCATCGCATTCGCTGGCACAGAGGGTGTGGATCGCGCAGACCGCACCTATCTTGGCCGGAAATTTGCGGACTGTTTTGTCGGCCGCGATGCAGCGGATTGGTTGCGAAAGAACGCGAAGCTCAGTCGCGGCGAGGCATTGCGCGTCGGCCAGGCGTTGCTTGATCTCCGCGTCTTTCGCCACGTTGCGGATGATCATCCGTTCGCCGACTGGGACTACTTCTATCGGTTCGGCGCGGCCTGAACCCGAGCTGCGCCACGACGTCGTTTCGCCGCATGGCGCATTCGGTCAGGCCTTCTGTGCCCGCAGCCAAGTCATGGGCGGCGCGCCGACTCGCGCGCTGAATACACGTGTGAAGGTGGTTCCGGATGCATACCCCACCTCTTCGGCGACGATCTTGAGGGGGCGACCTTTCATCAGCAACGATTGTGCGACGCTGATGCGCCAGTCGGTGAGGTAGTCGAGTGGCGTGAGCCCTGTCGTCTCCCGGAACAGTGCCGCGAACCGCGCCCGTGACATGGCGGCGACATCTGCCATGTCGGACAGGGTCCAGGCACGCATCGGGTCATCATGCAGTGCCACCATCGCGCGGGCGATACGCGGTTCGGCCAAGCCAGCCAGCACGCCGCTCTGTACGCTGTCATGGGCCACGACATGGCGCAGCATGACGAGCAGGGCATATTCGGTGAGACGATCCATCGCCACCTGGCGGCCGTTGGCCTGGCCGAACGCCTCCTCCACCAGAAGGTCAAGCGCCCGGCCGAGCGGCGCAGAGTCGGCGAGTTTCACGCTTAGCAAGTCCGGAAAGGCGCTCAGGAACGGGCTACTTCCGCCGCCTCCCATCCTGACTGTCGCGCACAGGATGTCAGTGGAGCCATCGGTACCTGGCTTCATGCCGTGATCCAGAGGCTTGGGCAAGAACACCGCTGCTGGCTCGGCGAGCGTCATGGCCACGCCGGATGCCGTGGTGAAGCTGAGCGTGCCGCCGCGCAGGATATGCAGATGGCCAGCCCCGTCCTGCGCCGTGAACGATGCCGTATTGCAAATGTCGCCCGCGTAAAACAGGTGGGCGGACATCGGAAATTTCGTGAATAGCGCCGAGAGTGGGTCCATGCGATACGAATGGCAAGCTTTTCGAGACGATCCGCATCATAGCTGACGCCTGCTCACGGCATGATGCGCGAAGCATCTGACGACCACTCCCGAAAGTACGCCCCATGTTGCTGCCCCGCCGCGTTGTGCCGACTTTGAAAGTATCCACTCTGGATCATGGCGAATATTCGCTGTATGCCGAAACACCACAGCGCTTCTCACTGGTGGTGTTCTACCGGGGGCTGCATTGTCCGATCTGCGCCAAGTACCTCTCTGAGCTGTCGCGTCTGCTGCCTGAGTTCGAACGCCGAGGCGTTGCCGTGATTGCGGTCTCCAATGACAACCCTGAGCGCGCGCGCCGTATGGCGGACAAGCTTGGTGGCCCATTGCGCATTGGCTTCGGGCTACCCATCGAAGAAAGCCGGCTTTGGGGGCTTTTCGTGTCCGCGTCCAAGGGCGCCACCTCTATAGGCATCGAGGAGCCGCCGTTATTTGCGGAGCCGGGGGTGTTTCTCGTCACGCCGGGTCACCACCTGTACTACAGCGCGATTCAATCCATGCCGTTCGCACGGCCCCACTTCGACGAGCTGCTGCAGGCACTGGACTTTGTCATCGCCAATGACTACCCCGCCCGCGGCGAGCTGGAGGCTGCATGAAGCACTGTGTCCGGACGCCAGGTGCCGTACTTGCCAGCCGCCGGTCAGGGGGCGCTTCGGACCCGCTGGCGGACCATGTCGGCTATCTGCGCGCCTATGCGCTCGGCCGACGCATGACGCTGCCCGATGCCGAAGATGCCGTGCAGGACACGCTGCTTGCAGCAATGGAGGCCCGCGCACCGTTCGGCGAGCGGGCTGCCTACCGAACCTGGCTGACTGCTATTCTGCGACACAAGATGCTGGATCACTATCGGCGCACCGACGTGCGACGCGGGGTTTCACTGGATGACAGGGATGAAGATGGCTTGACCCTGGCCGAAAGGCTGCCTGCAGCGGAGACAGAAGAGACCGACCCGAAGACCCTCGAGCAGGCGCGCGGCTGCATCGCGCGCGGTCTGCGCAGGCTGCCCGCCGATCAGCGCGATGCGTGGCTGCTGACCCAGCATCACGAGCTGCCGGCTGCAACCGTTGCCCGCCTGATGGGCAAATCGGTTGACCATGTCTGGGTGCTGTCGCACCGGGCGAAGGTAAAGCTGACCCGGTTGCTGGCTGCCGAGATGGCACCAACATGACGGCTGATCCTCGTCGGATACTGACGCCGAGAGACATTGATGGCTGGGTACCGGCGTCTTCGCCCTTGCCGGGACAGTCACACGCATTGTCGGATCGCCTGCGCGGCACCGCCGATCGCATGCGCAGTGCCAGTCAATGGACACAGGGCCAGGTCCTTGGACGACGCATGCCCATCGGCTGCGTGGCATTGGAAATCACCCAGCGCTGCAATCTGGACTGCACCTACTGCTATCTGTCCGAATCGTCCGAGGCACTGAAGGATATTCCGCTGGCGGAAGTGTTTCGCCGCATCGATCTGATCGTGCATCACTACGGTCCGGACACGGATGTGCAGGTCACCGGCGGGGAGCCGACCCTGCGCCGCCACGATGAGCTGGTGGCCATCGTTGCGCGCCTTACCGAGCGGGGGTTGCGAGCATCGCTGTTCACCAACGGCATCAAGGTCACGCGGGTGCTGCTGAAGGCGCTCTGCGACGCCGGACTGGTCGACGTTGCATTCCATGTAGACCTGACACAAGAGCGCAAGGGCTTCGACACCGAGGAGAGCCTGAACGTCATTCGTGACCAGTACATGGAACTCGCCAAGGGGCTGCCGGTGGCGGTCATGTTCAACACCACACTCTTTTCCGGCAACATCGCCGAGCTTCCTGAGTTGGTGCGCTTCTTCACTTCACGACATGCGAATATTCGCATGGTGTCTTTTCAGCTCGGGGCTGATACGGGACGTGGTGCGCAGATGACCACGGAAGGCGTCAGCCAGGCGCGTGTCATTCGCGCCATCCAGGGTGTCCTCGGCACATCGCTCAACTTCAACGCGGTCAGCGCAGGCCATGTGGATTGCAACCGCTACGGTTTTGCGTTGTTCCTCGGCGGCAAGGCCAGCGACTTGTTTGCCAACACCCGACTTGCGCTTGATGTCCTGGCAGCAACGGCCTCTGCCCGGTTTGACCGGCGGTCAAAAGGGGCATCAGTACGCGCATTCCTGGGTGCTCTGCTGCCGCATCCGTGGCTGGTGTTGCGCGGTGCGGCGTTTCTCGCGGGGATGCTGTGGCGTGCACGCGGCGCACTGCTGCGCAGACCCACAGTCGGCAAGCTTTCGTTTTTCATCCACAACTTCATGGACGCGCAGCAGCTCCAGGCCGACCGCTGCGAAGCGTGCAGCTTCATGGTCATGACGCCAGAAGGCCCGCTGTCCATGTGCGTGCACAATGCCAAGCGCGACCAATACCTTCTGCAACCCGCGCGTCTGGCAAACAGCGGGGGGCAGGTCATCCAATTCTGGAACCCGGTATCGGGTGCCCTCAGCGCCACGCCACCGTCGCGGATCGATGTGGCGCTGACCCGCAAGACGGCACGTGGTCGGGCGCGTGAGCGGCTCGCTGGAAGGGGAAAGGCAGCATGAGTTCAAGGCTTGGCAATGCACTGCTGGTGATGCTGGCGTTCCTGGTGGTTTCGGGCTGCGCGACCGTGGCACGGCCTGCCGGAGAGGCCGATACGCAGGAGCCGATTGCGGCCTGGGCGCGCGTGTTGGCGCGGCATGTGGATGATGCGGGGCGGGTCGACTTTCGCGGCGTCGCGCGTGACCGTGCCGATCTGGATCGCTATGTCCGCTGGGTATACGACCATTCCCCGGAAAGCCATCCCGCTCTTTTTCCCGGTCGGGACGACGCCCTTGCGTTTCATCTCAATGCCTACAACGCGTTGGCCCTGCACAGCGTGATCGAGGCCGGTTTTCCGCAGACGCTGGCTGGCGCAACGAAGGTCCGCTTCTTCTGGTTGAACAAGATTCGGGTAGGTGGCCGCGAACAGTCGTTGTATGACTACGAGAACAAGGTCATCCGGTTGCTTGGTGAGGCGCGCGTCCATTTCGCGCTCAACTGCATGTCGGTGGGATGCCCGGATCTTCCGCGGGCACCATTCAATGCAGCCATGCTCGACATTCAGTTGCAGCGCGAGACCGTGAAGTTCATGAACGATCCGAAGCATGTGCGGGTGGATGTGGCATCACGCACGGCGTGGTTGTCGGAGATTTTCGACTTCTTTCCTGCTGATTTCCTTGCCGTCGCCCCGAATTTTCTCGACTATGTGAATCGCTTCCGGGCCGAAAAGGTGCCGGGGGATTACCGCGTTAAATTCATTCCCTACGATTGGACCGTGAACAGCCAGCCGTCACGGTAGCCGGAAGCGGCCGGTGCCGGGCAGCAGGCCGCCTCGGTCGGAATGAATGATGGGGCAGTTGACCACGATGGGCAGCACGACCATCGTGGCGAGCCTCTTCTCCACCACGTCCAGCACCTCTTCCTCGCTCTTCAATTCGCGAATATTCGCACCGGTTTTCCAGGTCACCTCGACCACCTGCCACAGCGGGCTGTAGGCGCGATCACGGCTGTCCGGCCCGGTGGGCAATGGAATGGACGGCAGGATCTTGGGCTGGTCGAAATTGGTAACGCCGTAGATTCGCTCCAGCGCAGAACGCCTGCCGGGCTGTGGCGGGCCTTCGGGAAGGCTGTCGGCAAGGCGGGGTGCGAAGTTGGCATTCAGCTTGCGGGCGATTTCCGCATCCGACGCATCCGTGACGATGTACTGGGCACGCTTCCCCTCATGCCATGAATCGAAGAGCGGCAATTGGGCCATCATGGTGTGCTTACCCGGTGTGACGGGCGGCTCGGACTCGGTCAGCAGCGAGCATCCAGGCAGCAGCAGGCAAGCCACCCAAACGGGCAAGTGTCTGCGTCGAATGGATTTGAGGAACAGGGCGTGAGCAGTCAATGTCATGTCGTTTGGACTTCGTTGTTCAATCATTCGTTCAGCCCCATTCAGGCCACCCGCGCCGGGTCCACAGCCGCGAGCAGATCCCTCTCGATTGGCATCGGTTCGCCATCCAGGTGTGCAGCGATGATCTCGCCTGCGAGCGTACTCCACAGAATACCGCGCGAGGCGAAGCCGGTGGCGCAATAGAGTCCCGGCAGGCGCTTGGTGCGTGAAGGCGTCTGCGCCGAGGCATCAGGATCCGGCAACGGTCCGATGAGGGGCATGCGATCCGGCGTGACGCAGCGAATGCTGGCGCGGCCATCGAGAGTTGCAGCAGCCAGTGTGGACAGGTCGATGTCGACGATTTCGGAAACGCGCCGCAGATTGTCTACATGGTCTGCTGTGCGCAGGTCGATGGCGGTGTCTCCGGGGCCATACGTTGCACCACTGACAATATTGCCGCCCAGCGAGGGCAGCAGATAGCCATTCCCGCAAATGCAGGCCTTGAGATCAGGCAGTGCAGCGAGCGGAAGGTAGGTGAGCTGGCCGCGCACGGCCCGCAATGGCAGCTTATGAGCAGGCAGCAAGCGTGCAGCATCCAGCGCATTGGCGAGGATCAGCACCGGTGCCTCGGCAACAGTGCTTCCGTCCTCGCTGTATACCCGCCAATGCCCTTGCGAATATTCGCAGTGGCGGATGGCTGTTGCGAATATTCGCGTCAGGTGATCGTCACTCGCCGCGAGCTGCGCGGCACAGAGCGACGCTGGCTGCAGCCAGCCGCCCTCGGGAAACCAGAGCCCGCCTTCCTTCAACAGGGCACCCGTCAATGCGGAGGCTTCCGCCACATCGATCGCCGACACCAACCCTTCGGGCCAGTCGTCCACGGGTGGCAGGCCGGCGCCGCGCCGCCGCTCGCTGGGTAATTGCAGTGCGCCAGGCGTGGCCCATGTGAAGGGATGGGTGGCCGCAAGCGCGCGCCAGCCATTCAGGTTGTTGATGAACGCATTCCGCGTAAGCCTTGCGAGCAGGTTGTCGTCGCGTGACATGACCGGATGAAACACGCCTGCAAGGTTGCCTGACGCTTCGTTCGCAGCCACGGGTTGGCGATCGATGAGCGTGACGCGCCAGCCGCGCTGGGCCAGGGCATGCGTGACACCGCACCCGGCGAGCCCGGCACCGATCACGATTGCCTGACGTGTCTCTGCCTTGAAGCTGGGCGGCCGAACGAAGCCTGTGTAGCGGCCGGTGGTCCGGTGCCGCTTGCCGGCAAAGCCCGGCCCGCGATGGATATCGAAGCCTGCCTCGGCAAGGCCTGCGCGCACGCGGGACGAGGCGGACCAGGTGGCGACTGTGGCATCTGCCGCCGAGAGTTTCGCCAGTGCTGCGAATATTCGCGGGGACCAGAGATCAGGGTTTCGTCTTGGTGAGAATCCATCCAGATAGATGGCATTGGCGCGAAGTGACAATCGTGGCAGCACGGTCTCGGCATCGCCCAGCGCAAGGGTGAGGCGGATAGCGCCGTCTGCAAACACAAGACGATGGAGACCGGGTGCTGGCAGCGGCCATTGCGCGATGAGCGCGCCGACCAGAGTGTTCACGTTGGTGCGATCAGTTTGTCGCTCGATATCAGACGCGATGAGCTGGGCCCAGAGCCTCTGCAGATCGTGAAGCAGGAGAGGGTGCTTCTCCACGGACACGAAGTGCAGCATGCGGCTGCGATGGGGATCGGCCTGCCAGGCGCGTGCTGTGGCGATGAAATTGAGGCCGGCTCCGAAGCCCGTCTCCAGCACCGTGAAGTGATGCTGGTGCGACCAGCGCGCCGCCGGGCCGATCAGACCGTTCCCGCGCAGGAACACTTCTTCTGCCTGACCCCATGGCCCGATGTCGCCAAAGCTGCTGTGGTACACATCGTCGAACTTGGGCGACACCGGCGTGCCATCGGGATTGAATCTCAGTTCAGCAGGAACGATGCGCGATACGGTGGGCGACATGATGGCGAGTATAGCGTTGCGAGCTGGCGGGTCGTTGCCGTGTGGCGGCAGGTCATCAGCCTGTTCCGGATCTGTCATCCTGCAAGGCTATAATCGTTCAACTTTCCAGCCTTGCAGGACTCCCATGTCGGCACCCCATTTCGTAGTGCGTTCCGCGTCCGTCTCCAGACCTGCCCTGGCGCTGCTAGCCGCGCTGACCTTGCTGGTCACCGGCTGCGAGATGATCCCGATACTCAAGCCGGCGGAACCCCCCAAACCACCTGTTGCCCTGAAGCCGACCGAACCGCCGCCGCCCAGCTATCCGGCGGTGCCGGTGCGTCCGGTGACCGACAATTACCACGGCACGCAGGTGGTGGACCCCTATCGCTACATGGAGGATTTGAAGAATCCCGAAGTGCAATCGCTGATGCGCGCGCAGAACGATTTCGCGCGCACGATGCTGGACAAGATTCCCGGGCGAGCTGCATTGGCCACGCGCATCAACGAGCTCTCGCAGGCTGGTGTTGCCATTACGTCTGTGCAATTGGCGGCGGGCCGGGTGTTCTACTTCAAGCTCGCTCCCGGAGATGCCAAGCGCAAGTTGTATGTTCGAGAAGGGGTCGGCGGCCTGGAACGATTGCTGGTGGACCCGGACAAGGTGGGCGGGCTGGAGGAGAAGCTCTCGATTGACTGGTATGTCCCCGCGCCGGACGGCCGCCATGTCGCCTACGGCACGTCGCCACGTGGCAACGAGGACAGTACGCTGCGCATTGTCGAAGTGGGCAAGGGAAACGACATCGGCATCGTCATCCCGGGTACGCGCTATGGCAGCATCGTGTCGTGGAACCCGAATAGCCGCGAGGTGTACTACAACAAGCTGCCACCGCCCGAGCCCGGGGCCGCGATCGGCTACGTGAACAGCAAGGTGTATCGCCATCAGTTGGGCAAGCATCCGAATACCGATACGTTGATGTTCGGCATCGGCTCGGACGTGAGCGGTGCAGCGGCTGCCGAGCTGATCGATATCGACATTCCGCAAATTCTGGTCCCGCGTGGCAGCACGACAGCACTCGCCATCGTGCAGCGTGGCGACGAGAACGAGCGCACGATTTATGCCTTGCCTGCAGCCAGCCTGGGCAAGCCGGGTGCGCCCTGGAAGAAGATCGTGGACCGACGCGATCAAGTGGTGAAGATTGCGGCCTATGGCAAGGACCTCTTCCTCGTCACGCACCGTCAGGCCATGAACCGGAAAGTCCTGCGTCTGACCCTGGATGCGCCGGACATCGCCAAGGCGAAGGTGGCTGTCGCGGAGACGGACAAGGTGGTGAGCGATATCGCCATCGGCGCGGATGCGCTCTATGTGAAGTTCGTGGTGGGGGGCGTAGACCAGTTGCAGCGCCTCAACTTCAAGAGCGATTCCTTCGGCACGAAGATGGAGTTCATCCGTCTCAAGTTCGATCTGGCGGTGCGCCAGCTCATCACCGACCCCAGCCTGCCTGGCGCCATGCTGCGTCTCGAAGGCTGGACCGAGGCGCCCAGCTACGCCATTGTCGAAGCCAGGACTGCGAATATTCGCGATACGGGTTTGCTGCCCAGGTCGCCGGTCAGTTTCGACGACTACGACGATGTGCGGCTCTTCGCGCGTGCTGCGGATGGCCAGCGCATTCCCATCTCGATGATTTACAAGAAAGGCATCACGCTGACCAAGGATCATCCGACGCTCCTCTCCGGCTATGGCGCGTACGGCATCATCGTCAGTCCCAGCTTCGTGCCACAGCGCCTGGCCTGGTTGGAACGCGGCGGCATCATTGCGACCTGCCATGTGCGTGGCGGTGGCGAGTTTGGCGAGATGTGGCATCGCGGCGGCCAGAAGGCCAACAAGAACAACACCATCAACGACTTCATCACCTGTGCAGAATTCCTGATCGAACGCGGCTTCACCAGCCCGACACGATTGACCGCCATGGGTGGCAGCGCAGGCGGCATCACGGTGGGCAATGCGCTCCTGCGTCGTCCCGATCTCTTCGCCGCTGTCGTGCCTCGCGTGGGCCTGCTGGATGCGTTGCGCGCGGAAACCACGCCAAATGGCAAACCCAACGTGATGGAGTTCGGTACCGTGACCAAGCTGGAGGATTTCCGTTGGCTCTTCGAAACATCAGCTCTGCACAACGTGAAGGATAAGGTCGCCTATCCCGCCGTGCTGCTCACCACTGGTGCCAACGACCCGCGCGTGGAGCCGTGGAACTCGCTCAAGTTCGCGGCGCGCCTGCAGGCCGCGACACTCTCCAGCGAGAAGGAGAAGCCGGTGCTGCTGCGCCTCGACTTTGGTTCGGGGCACAGCTCGGCGATTTCGCGCTCGTCAGCCAATGAGGAGTTGGCAGATATTTACGCGTTCCTGTTTTGGCAGACGGGGCAGGTGGGGTTTCAGGTGCCGCGATGATCTTCGCGGCAACGTGTCGCAAGATTCAGGCTGCAGGGAATCAATATCAACCATCAATGGGATGTGCGGGTTGAGCGGGATTCGGAGGGCTGGTTCGTCGCATCCGTGCCCGCCTTGCCGGGATGTGACAATCAGGCCAAATCATTGGATGACCTCATGGTCCGCATTCGCGAGGCCATCGAGTTGAGCCGCGAAGCATTGCTGAAGCTGCTCTGAGTTTTCTATGTCAGATCTTCAGCCGCTTGAAAATGAAGAATGGCAGATTGCGCAGGATGAACATGATCACGCGCCAGAACGAAGGCGCGTAGATGACGCCTGACTGGCCATGCAGGAGGGCGCTGGCCAGTGCAGGGGCGATGTCATCAGGCGTTCTCCAGAGCAGGCCCTTGCGAAATGCGCGGGTCATCGGGGTGTCGATGAAGCCGGGGCGCACATCGATGATGGCAATACGGCCGTCCGCAAACTTCTGCATCAGACCTTGCAGCATGACCGAGATGCCTGCCTTGGCACCGCCGTAGATCCAGTTGCTGGCGCGCCCGCGATCACCTGCGACGCTGGTGATGACCATGAGTCTGCCGCGTCCTTGCCGTTCGAGGTGATGAGAAATCGCGATCACCAGTTCGGCAGTTGCGGTGAAGTTGGTGCGCAAGGCGGCGCCTGCTGCCGTCATCTCGGCTTCACAGGCGGCCTGATCGGGCAGGGTGCCGTGGGCGATGAGCACGGCATCAATGCCTGCTGCATTCTCAAAGGCTCGGTCGACCACGGTCTGGCGACTCATGTCGTCGTCCAGGTCAACAACCAGCGTGTCATGCACGTCGGCCCCGCGCGACCGGAGATCCGCTGCAACGGACGCCAGCCGCTCTGCATGGCGGCCATGCAGCACGAACTCGACTTCCTTGTTCGCCACGCGGCGGCAAACAGCCTGCGCGATGGCCGAGGTAGCCCCGATGACGAGAATGCGTGTAGTCGGCTTCATGTCACCAGACCTACGCGCCGTGCCAAACCGGACGACATGGCGGGATCAACGTATCGCCGAAAGGCATCGGCTTCGGGGTAGCCGGTCGCAAAGTGAGATGACTGCATGGTCGCGTCCTTGGCCGCATAGATCGCGCCGCCGTGGTCGCGCGCGATGTCATTCAGCCGGTTGAAAAGTTCGAGAGTTTCTCGCCCGCGATGCGCGAAGTCCATCGCGACCGTCATGCCGGGACGGGCAAAGCTCAGCATGCCGGCAGGCGCGTGGCCGCCGAAACGCTTCAGCGTGCCCAGAAAAAACGGTGTTGTGCCGATACATTCCAGCAAGGCATCCATCGCCGCCTGCACTGTTTGGACATCGTCCGGGAACACCGCCTGATACTGCAGGAAGCCGGCCGGCCCGTAGAGATTGTTCCAGCCGCGAATACCGTCAAGCGGATAGAGGAAGGCGTCGAGCGGGCGCAACCGCTCGCGCCGCGATCGTGCGTGGAAATAGAGCTGATTGAAGGCAGCCAGGGTCAAGCGGTTGAGCAGCGCGCCGGTGGGAAGCGGTGGAATCGACCAGCGTGGCGTCGGAGTGGGTTCCGCTGTCGTCGGGCCGTCGACATGATTCGCTTCAAGGATCACCCCGCGAATATTCGCACTGGCGCGGTGAGACTGCCTGCCGGCATTGGCGAACCAGGCGATGAAGTACTCGGCGTCTCGGTCCGACTTGGCGGCGGCCAGAAATGCGTCCAATCCGTGAAAGGGGCGGGCGTTGACGGCAACCCAGGCAGAGGAGATGCGGCGGAGGCCGACTTCCACGCTGGTGATCATGCCCGTGAGACCCAGCCCGCCAATGGTTGCGCGAAACAGCGCGCTGTCCTGCGTCGGGCTGCAGGTCATTTCCCCCGGATTGTCTGCGGCCATTGCAGATCGAATGAGGTGCAGGCTCCTCACGTGGTGACCAAACGTGCCCTGGGCGACATGGTTCTTGCCATGCACGTCAGCGGCGACCGCACCGCCGAGCGTCACGTGACGGGTGCCAGGAGTAACTGCGATGGCAGCCTCGGGCTGTTCAATCATGATGCGGTGGCCGCTCTTTTCTGCAAAGAGTTGCTGGCTGTTGGTTGATAGCTTGAGGTAACCTGCCTGGGATGCGGCCCAATCCGGGTCCTGATCTTTACCG
>JANNSU010000050.1:0-6868 GCA_031394355.1 Betaproteobacteria bacterium
AGCCAACCCCCAACCCCCACCCCCCACCCCCCACCCCCCAACCCCCAACCCCCACCCCCCAACCCCCAACCCCCAACCCCCAACCCATGCTCTATCTCAAATCCGCCCACATCATCTTCATGGTTGCCTGGTTCGCCGGCATCTTTTATCTGCCGCGCCTCTTCGTCTATCACACCCTGGCCGAGGATACGGTCAGCAAGGAGCGTTTCAAGGTCATGGAGCGGAAGCTCTACCGCGGCATCATGACGCCCAGCATGGTCCTCACGCTGGCATTGGGCACGTGGCTCTGGCTGGGCTATGGGTATTCGGGCGGCTGGCTGCACGCGAAGCTGTTGCTAGTCGCTGTCCTGGTGGCACACCACTTCTATCTCGGTCAGCTCATCAGGGATTTCGCACAGGACCAGAATCGCCACAGCCATGTGTTTTATCGCTGGTTGAACGAGATTCCTGCGCTGCCGTGCCTCATCGGGATCGTGATTCTGGTGGTGGTGAAGCCGTTTTGAGCCGGATCGGTTCCAGGCTTTGCGGTGTCACACCAATTTCTTCACTTCTGTCCTGAGACATTGGTGAATGACAAGCCGCTCATGCCTGCGGCGCACAATCAGCGACCACTCTCCCGCACTCAAAAAGCCGGACGCGCTGCAAGCTTGCTGGAGAAGAATTGCCCGACGAACCATTGCGCCACGAAGGTGACGACCAGCGCCACTACGAGTCCGACGCCCCAGATAATCCAGACGAGCGGCACCAACCAGCCAATGGCTTTGGAGAGCCACGGGGCGACGCTGGCTGCCATCGCGCTGGCCGGGGCGCCCACTTGAGCCGAGAGGGTTTCCGCAGAACGTCTGAGTGCTTCGGCTGCTGCCTTGGAGGCTTCATTGGCGGCGACGCCAGAAGCGGTTGCCGCCCCTGCTGTGGCATCCCGTGCCGCGGCAGCCGTGGTATCTGCGGCCTTCGCGCCACTGGCCGCCATGGCGGTCGATTGCTTCACCTGATCGCGAAGCCACTGCGCCCACTCTGGACCAAGCCATTGATCGACCCAGGCTGGCAGCGGCGGCAGGGTGGACACAGCAGTGGCTGCAGCATTGGCAGCACGCTTCGCGGCGTCAACCGATTGCTGCACAGATGCCGATGCGGCGTCGCCGGCAGGTTGGGTGACGGCTGTCGTGACGCGCTCCGCCACGTTGCCGGAGGCGTCTGTGACGGATTGCGTGACCGACCGGGTAATGCGTGCTGTGGAATGCGCGACTTGCCCTGCTGCCTGGGCGACTCGCTCCGCAGCGATCGCGTCGGATGTCCACTGCGCGACCCCGGATGCTGCCCACGCAAGCAAAGTCCACATCAACGCAAGTGTGGCGAACAATATCCAAATGGCTTTCTTCATGGCGCTCTTTCAAGGACTTCGGATGATCGGTTCATGCGGCGCGATGTGCTGCGCGACAAAAGCATGGAAGTGCGGGTGAGACCTGCGTGATGCCTCAAAGTTCCGGGCTGCTTGCCCGATGCTGTCTCACAACGCTCACCGCCGTAGATCACCATCCGCCACGACAAAGGCGGTCATTGCGATGTGGTGCAAGTGTCGATGCCGCCCCTGCGAATATTCGCCCCGCAACAAACACAAAGCCCCGCGCAAGGCGGGGCTTTGTGTTTGAGCAGTCGGACATCATTTCTTCTTTTCTTCCTTCTTCTCCGGCTGCTTCGCGATGATCAGATCCTTGATGTCGTTATAGACGTTCTCCGGCACGATCTTCTTGTCCAGCAATTCGTTCTTACCCTTGTACGGGCGGCCTTTCACGATAGCCTTGGCGCGTACATCGCCGACGCCTTTCAACGTGGCCAGCTCCTTCTCGGTGGCGGTGTTGATGTCCATGAGGTCCGGTGCCTTCTTCTCGGCGGCGGCCGGGGCTGCGGCCTCTTTCTTGGCCGGGGCCGGGGCGGGGGCCTTTTTCTCCTGCGCGGCGGCGGTGCCGGCAAAAGCGATGAATGCGGTGGCTAAGAGTGCGGTCAGTTTCTTCATGGGTTCTCCGTGAGGGTGATGGGTTTGCAGCGCGATGATAGCGCTGGTGGCCTTCCGCGTCATCCACGCAGGATGGGCACCACACGGGATGGGCCGCAAGGAGCGCCCTTCAGCAGACGGTTATCATGCCGACATGACTGAACGCTATTTCGCCCCCTGCCCGCGCGGCCTGGCCCCGTTGCTGGCGGATGAATTGAAGAAACTCGGTGCCCAGGACGTGGCGCCGGACGATGCCGGCTGTGCCTTCCGAGGTGAGTTCGATCTTGCTTGCGCAGCGAACCTGCACAGCCGTATCGCGAGCCGCGTGCTGTGGCAAGTCGCCCATTTTCCGTATCAGAAAGAGCAGCAGATCTATGACGCCGCCAAGGCGCTGCCCTGGCCACAGTGGTTCGATCTGAAGCGCACCATCAAGGTGGAGCTCAATGCGACGCGTTGTCCGCTGAAGAGCCTCGACTTCATCACGCTGCGCATCAAGGACGCTGTCTGCGACAAGTTCCGTGATGTGAAGGGCGCTCGGCCATCCGTTGCGACCCACAACCCCGATGTGCGCGTTCATGCATTTCTCGATGCGACGCATTGCTGGCTCTATCTGGACACGAGCGGCGAACCACTGTTCAAGCGCGGCTCACGCGACCATGTGGGTGCCGCGCCGCTGAAGAAGAATCTGGCTGCAGGAATTCTTGGCCTTACCGGCTGGCAGCCCGGCGCACCACTGCTGGACCCGATGTGTGGCAGTGGCACGTTTCTGGTCGAGGCAGCCGAGATGTCGCTGGGCCGCGCGGCCGGGCGGGGGCGAGAATTCGGCTTCGAGAAACTTGCGCCATTCGATTCAGGACGCTGGCGTGCGCTGCGCGAGGCGGCAACCGCAATGGAGTATCCGGCGGGCGAGCTCGCCATCTTCGGTGCCGATCTTTTCGGGGATGCGCTCAAGGATGCGCGGGCCAATCTCACCGCGATGGGTCTGGCCGAGAGTGTCATGCTGAAGCAGGCCAATATCCTGGAGCTTCCCGCACCGGCGGATCACGGCATTCTGGTGACCAACCCGCCTTACGGCGTGCGTATCGGCGAGCAGGAGCAGTTGCGCGAGATGTATCCGAAGCTGGGCGATGCGCTGAAGCAGAAATTTGCGGGCTGGACCTGCTTCTTCTTCACCGCCGACACCGCACTCGCCAAGGGCATGCGGCTGTCTCCCAGCCGCAAGACACCGCTCTTCAACGGCAAGCTGGAATGCCGGTTGTATGAATACCGCATCGTCGCGGGAAGCAACCGGAAAGAAACAGTGGAAACAACAGTGGAAACAAAAACGCCCGGCTCAGTTCAATAGGCCGGGTGGTTGTTTGAGAGGTAGCTGCATTGAGCGGCGGGCTTTCCACCACCCTTGCTTGTGTTCGAAATTCAAAGGCGGAACACAGATGGACACTGATCAAAACGGGATGAACACAGATGCACAATCCCATATCTGTGTTCATCCGTGTTCATCTGTGTTTGCGGTCTCGGTTTACTTCACGATCTCCAGATGATCCAGCCCGGCGGCGAGGTCGTCGCCCTTCTTCGCGGTCTTGGATTCCAGCTTGATCTTGAGGCGGATGTCGTTCACCGAGTCGGCGTTGCGGAGCGCATCTTCGTAGGCGATCTCGCCGCTCTCATAGAGATCGAACAGCGCCATGTCGAATGTCTGCATGCCGAGTTCCCTGGAGCGCTTCATCACTTCCTTGATCTCGTGCACCTCGCCCTTGAAGATGAGGTCCTGCACTAGCGGCGTGTTGAGCAAAATCTCGATGGCGGCCACGCGGCCTTTGCCTTCCTTCTTCGGGATCAGGCGCTGGGAGACGAATGACTTGAGGTTGAGCGACAGGTCCATCAGCAGCTGGCCACGGCGCTCCTCCGGGAAGAAGTTGATGATGCGGTCCAGCGCCTGGTTGGTCGAGTTGGCGTGCAGGGTGGACATGCACAAGTGGCCGGTTTCAGCGAATGCGATGGCGTAGTCCATGGTTTCGCGGTCGCGGATTTCGCCGATCAGAATCACGTCCGGCGCCTGGCGCAATGTGTTCTTGAGCGCATTGAACCAGTTGTCCGTGTCCACGCCTACTTCGCGTTGGGTGATCACGCAGTTCTTGTGATCATGCACATACTCGACCGGATCTTCGATGGTGATGATGTGGCCATAGCTGTTCTCGTTGCGGTAGCCGATCATTGCCGCGAGTGTCGTTGACTTGCCCGAGCCCGTACCGCCCACCAGGATGACCAGACCGCGCTTGGTCATGGCCACATCCTTCAGTATCACGGGCAGGTTGAGATCCTCCATGCGCGGAATCGTGGTCGTGATGGTCCGCAGCACCAGTCCACAGCGGCCCTGCTGGACGAACGCATTGACCCGGAAGCGGCCGATACCGGCCGGTGCAATGGCGAAATTGCATTCCTTGGTGGCTTCAAACTCGGCCGCCTGCTTGTCGGTCATGATCGAGCGCGAAATCTCCGAGGTGTGCACCGGCGACAAGCTTGAAGACGAGACGGGTGTCATCTTGCCATCCACCTTCATGGCCGGTGGAAATCCGGCCGTGATGAAGAGGTCCGACGCCCGCTTGGCGATCATGGCCCGGAGGAGATCATGTACAAACTTCAGTGCGGCTTCGCGTTCCATTTAGCGCTCCTGGCTGCGGCATGCCGACATTGCGAATATTCGCATCCGGAATCTGCCGCTAGTATTGGGTTCACATGCTGCGCGCATGATCTGTGCAGTGTGCTTCTGAGCTGGTCCAGTTGAGACGATGGTCTGTCCTAGCCCGGGAAATTGTCCTTGTTCGCAGCCTTGTTGCGGGCCTCGGCCACGGAAATCTTGCCTGCCTTCACGTGCTCCATCAGACACTGGTCCATGGTCTGCATGCCCACGTTCTGGCCGGTCTGAATGGCGGAATACATCTGCGCGATCTTCGACTCCCGGATCAGGTTGCGGATGGCAGGCGTGCCGATCATGATTTCGTGGGCGGCGACGCGGCCCTGACCATCCTTGGTCTTGCACAGCGACTGGGAGATCACCGCGCGCAACGACTCCGACAACATGGCACGGATCATTTCCTTTTCTGCTGCCGGGAACACGTCGATGATGCGGTCCACGGTTTTGGCGGCGGACGAGGTGTGCAGCGTACCGAACACGAGGTGGCCCGTCTCGGCGGCGGTCATGGCGAGGCGGATGGTTTCCAGATCCCGCATTTCGCCCACGAGAATGATGTCCGGGTCTTCCCGCAGTGCCGAGCGGAGCGCGTTGGAGAACGACAAGGTGTGCGGGCCGACCTCGCGCTGGTTCATCAGGCACTTCTTGGATTCGTGCACGAATTCGATCGGGTCTTCGACCGTCAGGATATGGCCGTATTCCTCTTCGTTCACATGGTTCACCATCGCGGCCAGCGTGGTGGACTTGCCGGAGCCGGTCGGGCCGGTCACCAGCACCATGCCGCGTGGCTGGTTCGAGATTTCCGCAAAAATCTTCGGCGCCTTCAACTCTTCGAGCGAAAGCACCTTGGAGGGAATCGTCCGCATGACGGCACCCGCGCCACGCTGGTGCACAAACGCGTTGACGCGAAAGCGGGCCAGATTGGGGATCTCGAACGAGAAGTCGCATTCGAGATTCTCCTCGTAAATCTTGCGCTGACCATCGTTCATGATGTCGTACACCATGCCATGCACTTCTTCGTGCGACAGGGACGGGACATTGATGCGGCGCACGTCACCGTGCACGCGGATCATTGGCGGCAGGCCGGCGGACAGATGCAGGTCGGATGCCTTGTTCTTCACGCCGAAAGCCAGCAGTTCTGCGATTTCCATTTATACTTTTCCGTAGTTAGATAAGTGCCGGAAGATCGGCGTCCGCGTCAAATTGGTGCTTGTGCAGTCTCGATGCCGCCTTGTGCGGGACCGGGGCGCTCCCCCGGATTTTCCCTCTAATGACCGGCCGATTATGTCCCCAATCAACGCCAACTTGCAAGCCGTGACAGAGCGTATTCGGCAGGCGGCCAGTGCCCGCGTCGATACCGGTGGCAACTTGGCTCCGGTTACCCTGGTTGCCGTTTCCAAGACCCAGCCCGCTGATGTACTGCGTGAGGCGTTTGCCGCAGGCCAGCGAATTTTTGGCGAAAACTATGTGCAGGAAGCCGTGGCGAAGCAGGCGGCACTTGCCGATCTCGCCATCGAGTGGCATTTCATCGGGCCGATCCAGAGCAACAAGACCCGGTTGATCGCGGGCCACTTTGACTGGGTGCATGGGGTGGATCGGCAAAAGGTTGCCGAAATGCTGTCGCGCCATCGAGGTGAGCTGTTTCCCGGCAAGCCGCTCAATGTGCTGTTACAGGTCAATGTCAGCGGCGAGGCCAGCAAGAGCGGTTCTGCGCCGGGTGACGCCCCGGCGCTGGCTCGGGCCATGGCTACGTTTGCGAATATTCGCCTGCGTGGTCTAATGGCCATCATCGAAAACGTCACGGACACGGCAACACAGCAGGCGCAGTTCGGCGTTCTGCGAGCGCTGGCCGAGAGCCTGCGTGGTGAAGGCTTCGTCCTCGACACGCTGTCCATGGGCATGAGCCAGGACTTCGAGACTGCGATTCAGGCGGGCTCGACAATGGTGCGGATCGGGTCGGCGATCTTTGGGCAACGCAATGGCGGACATTGAACAGAACGACGGACATTGAATTGAAGACAGTCTTCATCGGCGGCGGGAACATGGGCGAGGACGGAGGGCGGAGCAGGGGCCCGCTTGCGGGATGCGACCCCGCAGGACGAAGCAGTGGCCATGCCTGTGGATGCTCAATGAAAGTCGGATGCTGAATTGAAAACAGTCTTTATCGGCGGCGGGAACATGGG
>JANNSU010000075.1:0-72509 GCA_031394355.1 Betaproteobacteria bacterium
GACCTGCTGCGCGCCCACGCCGCCGCCGGTGAAGCCGCCAACCACCAATCACGCCAACGCGCCGCACTCGGTTTCGCGCGTGCCCGCCTCAATCAAGCTCACGGACTTCTGCCATGAACCTCAATATGCACCTCAGAGTATTGCGAATATTCGCAGCCTGCTTGACCGGGCTTCTCATCACCCAGCCCGTTTTGTCTGCGCCCGGCGCCCACGGTCCGGACGGCGAACACCTCGACGCACCCGCTGCCAAAGCGGGCACATCGAGCAAGCCGCGCATGGAAACCTTTTCGGACTTGTTCGAGCTGGTCGCCACGCTGGGCGGCGGCGAACTTTCCATCCTGATTGACCGCTATGCCACCAGTGAACCCGTGCTGAACGCGACAGTGGAAGTGGAGTCCGGCCCGCTCAAGGCAAAAGCAAAATTCCACGCTGACCATGGCGATTACTCGATCGATGATGCGGCATTTTTGAAGGCCATCAGTGCGCCCGGTGCACACCCGCTGGTGTTCACCATCGTCGCCGGTCCAGACAGCGACTTGTTGAACGGCACCCTCAACGTGGCTGCCGCTGCGCAGGTGGGCGACCATCACCACGAATTCCTGGGGCTGCACGAGCGCACCTGGCTGATTCTCGCCGCGATCGCGTCAGTACTCGCCATTGTTGGCATCGTGCTCTGGAGACGAAGCCGGCAGCGGACAGCATCCTGGGAAGCGAGGGCCTGAACATGAACCAATTATTGAGAACCAACGTATCGACCGTGCGCAGGGCAGACATTCGCAACACCTTCATCGCGGCCTTGATTGCGACCATGGTCAGCGTGACTTTGCCGACTTTCGCCGCCCCCGGCGCGCACGGCCCGGATGGCGAGCACCTTGACGACAAGCCGACCGGCAGCGCCTCCGGCCTTGCCCGACAGCCCGACGGCAGCGTCAATGTGCCCAAGCTGGCCCAGCGACGCATGGGTATCCGCACCATACTTGCTCCCGAAACCGAAGCCCCTTTCGCCATTGAATTGTCGGCCCGCGTCGTAATGGATCCCAACGCCGGGGGCAAGGTCCAGCCCGCGAACGGCGGCCGCATTGAGCCTGGCCCCAAGGGTCTACCGGTCGCAGGCCAAAGTGTCCGCAAGGGCGACGTGCTGGCCTACGTGCGGCATCTGGCGGAGCCGTTTGCCGTGGCAGCCCAGGCGGCGCAACTGGCCGAGTTGAAGTCCACGCGCGCCACTGCCGAGGAACGCGTGAAACGTCTCGAAGGGCTGGAGGGCACGGTTCCGAAGAAAGACATCTTCGCAGCCCAGACAGAACTGCAAAGCCTGCGTGAGCGAGAGTCGCGGATTGGCGCAAGCCTCAGTGCGCGCGAGGCGCTGCTGGCACCGGTCAGCGGGGTCATTGCCCGTACCGAGGCAGTCGTCGGCCAGATCGTGGAAGCGCGCGATGTGCTCTTCGAGGTAATAGATCCAGCACGCCTGGTCATCGTGGCCACGAGCAACGATGCCGCACTGGGCGGGCGCATCGGAGGTGCAACGCTGCAGGGCATCGCAGGTGTCACGCTCAAATATCAGGGTGCTGCGCTTAGCCTGCGCGACGGTGTACTGCCGCTCAACTTCCGCGCCGAAGCAGCAAAGGGAAGTCTGCCACTCGCCATCGGCCAACCGGTGACCGTCATCGCGCACACCCGCGACAAGTTGAAGGGCATCGTTCTGCCTGCCGAGGCCATCGTACGCAATCCAGCCAATGAGCCCGTAGTGTGGATCAAGTCAGGCGCCGAACGCTTTCTGGCGCAGCCGGTGCAGTTCCGGCCGTTGGACGCGACAACTGTGATCGTGACCAAGGGGCTGGCTGCAGACAATCGTGTGGTGGTGACCGGCGCGCCGCTCATCGCTCAGATCCGCTGACCCGAGGCGATCATCATGTTCAATTGGATCGTCCGCTACAGCCTGTCCAACAGGCTCATCATCCTTGCCATGGCCGCGCTGTTGATGGTCTACGGCGCGTACACCGCCTGGCGCACCCCTGTCGATGTGTTCCCGGACCTCAACAAGCCTGTCATCACCGTGCTGACCGAGGCCGGTGGCATGGCGCCGGAAGAAGTCGAGCAACTGGTCACCTTCCCCATCGAGACTGCGCTCAACGGCATGCCCGGCGTATCGCGCGTGCGCTCGACCTCGGGCGTGGGGCTCTCCATCCTCTATGCCGAGTTCGACTGGGGCACCGACATCTATCGCAACCGTCAGTTGGTGGCGGAGCGATTGGCGTTGGTGCGGGAGCAACTGCCCGGCGACATCACGCCCGTGATGGGACCGGTGTCGTCCATCATGGGCGAGGTGATGCTCATCGCCCTGCCATTGGCTGCGGGCGACGGCAAGGTCACTGCCGCTACGCCGATGCAGGCGCGGGAGTACGCGGACTTCGTGCTGCGACCACGTCTGCTCTCCATCGCCGGCGTGTCACAGGTCATCCCCATCGGCGGCGAAGTACGCCAGCTGCGTGTCTCGCCGGACCCGGCGCGCATGGCGCAGTTCGGGGTTTCGCTCTCGCAGATCGAGCAGGCACTGAAGGGCTTCTCTGCCAATGCTGGCGGCGGGTTCATCGATCTGAACAGTCGCGAATACCTCATACGCCACATCGGCCGCACCAATCGCGTCGAGGACCTGGCGGGGATGGCGGTGGCCTGGAAAGACGGCGGGGCCATTCTGCTGGAGCAAGTTGCACAGGTGTCCTTTGCCGCTGGGCTGAAGCGCGGTGACGCCGGCTACAACGGTGTGCCCGCCGTCATCGTGAGTGTGCAGAAGCAACCTGCAGCCGACACGGTACGGCTGTCGGCCGATATCGAACGCGCACTCGCAGAGCTGAAGCAGGGTTTGCCACCCGGACTTGCCGAACCCAAGGTGCTCTTCCGTCAGGCCGACTTCATCAAGGCTTCCATCGGCAACGTGACCGAGGCGCTGCGCGATGGCGCCATCATGGTGGTGATCATCCTGTTTGCCTTCCTGCTTTCCGCACGGACGACCTTTATCTCGCTCACCGCCATTCCGTTGTCACTGGCAGTGACGGCGTTGATCTTCAAGTGGTTGGACCAGTCCATCAATGTCATGACGCTGGGCGGGCTCGCCATCGCGATCGGCGAGCTGGTCGATGATGCGGTGGTGGGTGTGGAGAACGTGCTGCGCCGCGTGAAGCAGAACCGGGCTCTTGCCCAGCCGTTGCCGCTGGCTGACGTGGTGCTGCGGGCGAGTGTAGAAGTACGTTCCGGCATCGTGTATGCCACCGCCATCGTGGTGCTGGTGTTCGTGCCGCTGTTCGCACTGCCCGGCATTGAAGGGCGGCTCTTTTCGCCGCTCGGCATTGCCTACATCGTGTCCATTCTTGCGTCCATGCTGGTGTCAATGACGGTGACGCCAGTTCTCTGCTGGTATCTGTTGCCGGGTATGAAGCGCTTGGATCACGGCGACAGTCCGCTGGTGTCCCGACTGAAGGCGTGGGATGCAAAGGTGCTGGCGTGGTCGTTCCCACGCGCCAAAGCACTTATCGCGACGGCCACTGTGGCAGTGGTGCTGGCTGCGGCCAGCGTGCCGTTCTTTCCACGCGCATTCCTCCCTGCTTTCAATGAAGGTTCGCTGGTGCTTTCGCTGATGTTCAACCCCGGCACGTCGCTGGGAGAGGCCAATCGCATGGGCACGGTCGCGGAAGGACTCATCCGCGAGGTACCGGAAGTGACCCAGGTGGGACGCCGCACCGGACGCGCCGAGCTCGACGAACATGCCGAAGGCGTGCACTCGGCTGAGATCGACGTGGACCTGAAGCGCAGTGAGCGCGACCGGGAAGCCGTGATGGCTGACATCCGCACGCGCCTCGCAGTGCTGCCCGCGTCGGTTGCGATTGGCCAGCCGATCTCACACCGGCTGGATCACCTCCTGTCTGGCGTGCGCGCGCAGATCGCTTACAAAATCTATGGTGATGACATCGACACTTTGCGCGGTCTTGCCGAGCAGGCGCGGCAGAACCTCTCCACCATTCCCGGGTTGGTTGATCTCACGGTTGAGAAGCAGGTACTGATCCCGCAAATCACCGTGCGGCTTGATCATCGCCGTGCGGCGCAGGCGGGGCTGTCGCCGGGCGAGGCGGTGCGCGTGCTGCAGGCGCTCACCGACGGCGCCCACGGCGCGCAGATCGTGGATGGTGCGCGCCGCTATGAGCTGGTGTTGCGCCTGCCCGACGACAAGCGCGGCCCGCAGGACCTGGCCCGCACACTCATCGACACGCCATCAGGCCGCATCCCCGTTTCCGCTATCGCCACGGTAGAGGAGACCGACGGCCCCAACCAGATCAACCGGGAAAATGGCCGACGCCGCATCGTGCTCTATGGCAATACCGACGGTTCGGACATGGGCCGCGTCATCGCGAATATTCGCGAGAGTATCGCCAAGACGCCGCTGCCAGCGGGGACCTTCGTCAGTCTCGAAGGTCAGTTCCAGGCGCAGGAACAGGCGACGACACTCATCGCGGCGTTGTCGCTGGTCTCGCTGCTGATGATCTTCCTGGTGCTGTACTCGCGCTACCAGTCAGCGGTGCTGGCGGGCGTCATCATGGCCAACATTCCGCTGGCGCTCATCGGCAGCGTGATCGCCATGTGGATGGCTGGAGTCAGCTTGTCGGTGGCATCCATGGTGGGCTTCATCACCCTGGCCGGCATCGCCACCCGCAACGGCATCCTCAAGGTGAGCCACTACATCAACCTGTGCAAGTTCGAAGGCGAGAGTTTCAGTCAGGCCATGATCGTGCGCGGCTCGCTGGAACGTCTGACCCCGGTGCTCATGACGGCACTGGTCGCTGCCTTCGCGCTGACGCCGCTTCTGCTCGCGGCCGACGCGCCGGGCAAGGAAATCCTGCACCCGGTGGCGGTGGTCATCTTCGGCGGGCTGGTGAGTTCAACGCTGCTGGACACGCTGCTCACGCCAGTCATGTTCTGGTTGGTGGGCGAGCCCGCCACGCAACGTCTGCTCAAGGACGACACCAGCACATCGACAGAGGCAAACACACAACAAGCCTTTTGAACCCACCTGCCGAAACATTATCCGGGGCCTTGCGGCACCCCCCACTCTTCACTTTCAAGCGTGCCGCACCCAGACTGGAGACTCACATGAAACAACTCTTGAACGTCGCACTTTTCACCGCTGCCACCCTGCTCATCAGCCCCGCCTTTGCCCATGGCGGCGGCGCGCCCAAACACGGCGGCGTGGTTGCCACGGCCAGCGACCTTGCATTCGAACTGGTCGCCAAGGATGGCAATGCCGTGATCCATGTCGAGGACCATGGCAAGCCGCTGCAGACCACCGGCATGCGCGGCAAGCTGACGATTCTGACGGGCGCGGAAAAGTCGGAAGCCGATCTGACGGCGGCAGGTGACAACCGTCTTGAAGCCAAAGGCGTGAAGCTCGCGAGCGGCGCGAAGGTGGTGGCAGCACTCACCACCGCTTCTGGCAAGCCCGTCACTGTCCGCTTTGCCATCAAGTAAGACCCGCGAGTGAATCTGCCCGCGCTCAAAGGCGGCGTCCTGGCGCTGACGGCCGCAGCGCTGTTCGGCATCAGCACGCCCCTGGTTCAGTCCTTTGGGGCTGGCCTGGGTCCGTTCGCCACAGCAACTTTGCTGTACGCCGGTGCGGCGATTGTGGGCGCACTGGCGCGCCAGCCGGTGCGCAGCGAAGCCGCGTTGGCCCGTTCTGATTGGCCGCGCCTCGCCCTCATCGCCGCGTTTGGCGCTGTGTTGGGACCGGTGGCGCTGGCCTGGGGCCTGCAACACACCAGTGGGGCCGGCGCTTCCCTCATGCTGACGTTGGAGGCGCTCTTCACAGCCGTGCTGGCGCGGACGCTGTATCGCGAAACCATGGACCGTCGGGTTTGGACTGCCATGCTGTTGCTGCTGGCAGGCGGCGTGGTCCTCATACTGGATCGGGGGCTCACCAGTGGCACCCAGTTCCTGGGACTGCTCGCGGTGCTGGTTGCCACGGCCGCATGGGGAGTGGACAACACGCTGTCCCGCGCCTTGGCTGAGCGTGATCCGGGCCAGGTGGTGTTGACCAAATCTGCATTGGGAGTCACGGCGACAACCCTGCTGGCGATCCTGTTTGGCGAGAGTGTGCCTGCGTGGACCCAGGCCCTGGCTTTGCTGGCAGTGGGTGCCGCTGGTTACGGGCTCAGCCTGCGCTTCTATCTCCTGGCGCAACGGGCTTTCGGCGCGGCGCGCACCGGCTCGGTGTTCGCTTTCGCCCCGTTCATTGGTGCGGTAGTGGCGCTGGCTTTGGGCGACCGCGCGTTCAGCCTCGGAATGGGACTGGGCGCGGCGCTCATGCTGGCTGGCGTGATCCTGCATCTCGCAGAAACGCATGAACATGAACACACGCACGAAGCGCTGGGCCATGAGCATGCCCACACCCATGACGATGGCCACCACGATCATGTTCACGATCCCATGCCTCGCGGCGCGCACAACCACTGGCATGAACATTCAACGCAGACCCACAGCCATCCCCACACACCGGACCAGCACCACCAACACCTTCATGGAGAAAAGTCATGAAACCCATTTCCATCCATTCAGGATCACGCTTGATTGGCCTTGTAGCGATCTCGCTCCTTCTCGCTGCCTGCGCAATCGCACCGACAGTTGCTCAGCAAACCGGTCAATGGTGCTACCAGCAAGCAAAGGGGAAACTCTGCACCTCCCATCCAGTGCCCGATCTCAGTGCCGACGCAGAGGCAAAGGCACTTCACCCCAACGCAGATCGGCACAAACTTTATGTCTACCGGAGCGATTTTCTGGATGCCGCAGGGGTGGCCACTGTCAGCATCAGCGGTCGAGAGCTGCAGCTCCTCCCTCGCTCGTTTGTGCTCGCAGAGCTGACCCCTGGCCAACACACGGTCAGCGTCCGCTCCCGCAGCGGAGACACCAACCTCACCATCGACACGAAGGCAAACGCCTTCAGCTTCGTGGAAGTTCGCCAGGAATGGCACCCGCTGCATATTGTCTTCAGCGGCGGGGTTGTCACCAAAGACGCTGCCGCACCATCACTTGCGAAGGCCCGACTGATCAGTTCGATCAGGGATGGCAAGGACTGATGACGCAGTGGGGACACTGCATATCCAACATCGCGAATATTCGCAGCAGCAAGAAACAGCGTGTATTGCGAATATTCGCACTGGCGGACATGATGAACCCGGCTCCCTGCAACCGGAACCGCTGAATGCAATCACCGCCCCACGCTTCACCGCCCACCCTCCCGCGCGCCATCTGGGCGCTGGGCTTCGTCAGTCTGCTCATGGACATTTCGTCCGAGATGATCCACAGCCTGCTGCCTGTGTTCATGGCCGCCACGCTTGGCATAAGCATGGTATGGATCGGGCTCATCGAAGGCATAGCGGAAGCGACGGCGCTGATCGTGCGGGTGTTCTCGGGGACGTTGTCCGATTGGTGGGGTCGACGCAAGCCGCTGGCGCTGCTGGGCTACGGCATGGGGGCCATGTCCAAGCCACTTTTCGCGCTGGCGACGGGTGCGGGGTTGATTGTGGCGGCGCGGTTCATCGATCGCGTGGGCAAGGGCATTCGCGGTGCGCCGCGCGATGCGCTGGTGGCGGACCTGGCTCCGCCTGCACTCCGCGGTGCGGCGTTTGGTTTGCGGCAGTCGCTGGACACCTGGGGTGCGTTCGCGGGTCCGCTCATCGCGGCGGGCCTGATGCTGCTCTGGGCCAACGATTTTCGCGCGGTGTTCTGGGCGGCTGTCATTCCGGGCATGTTGGCCGTGCTGCTGCTGGCCACTGCGGTGAAGGAGCCAGAGCGCGAGGCACCGGCGCGCCGGGTGAATCCGATCTCGCCTGCCAATTTGGCGAGATTGGGCAGTGCCTACTGGCGCGTGGTGGCGCTGGGCGGCCTCTTCATGCTGGCGCGCTTCAGCGAGGCATTCCTGCTCTTGCGAGCGGAAAACCTCGGCGTACCGCTGGCGGCGATTCCGCTGGTGCTGGTCGCCATGAACGGGGTTTATGCGCTCACGGCGTACCCGGCGGGCAAACTGTCGGATCGCATGCCGCGCGCACAACTGCTGGGCGTGGGGCTTGTCATCCTCATCGTGGCTGACGTGACGCTGGCCCTGGCGACAGGCTGGACTGCGCTGGCTGCCGGTGTGGCGCTGTGGGGACTGCACATGGGTCTGACGCAGGGTCTGCTCGCGGCAATGGTTGCGGACACCGCGCCTGCTGACCTGCGCGGCACGGCATTCGGCTGCTTCAATCTGGTGAGCGGCGCAGCGCTGCTCATTGCCAGTACGCTGGCGGGCGGGCTGTGGGCATGGGTTGAACCGGCGGCGACGTTCTGGGTCGGCGCAGCGTTCGCGCTGGCGGCATTGGTGGCGCTGCCCGCGCTCAGCCTGGCTCCGGCTGACTCGCGATGAGTGCGATTCGCAGCATAGGTTGACGATGACGCGAATAGTCGCAGTCATGTAGCCCGGATGCAGCACGGCGGAATCCGGGATTGCAACGCGTCACACTACCCCCCCCGGATTCTGCGTTGCTGCATCCGGGCTACCTGGGTTTGTACGGGGTTATCTGCGTTCATCCGGCCTTTCATCCGCGTTCATCTGCGCCCCCGCCGTTGACTTTCCTTTTCATTGCGAATAGTCGCAGCAAAGCCTAGAACGTCGCCCTCACCCCCAGCGTGAACGACCGGCCCGGCTGCGGTGCCACGTCTTTCAGATACGAGGTGTGCAGGCGAATGTCCTTGTCAGTGAGATTCTTGCCTTGCAGGAACACGAGCCAATTGCCACCGACGGCAAAAGCGCCTGCCCGCCAGCTCAACTCGGCATTGACTTTGGTGTAGCCCTGCGTCGCGGTCTCCAGTTCGGCAAGATGGTTCTGCGCACGCACCCGCATCACGCTGGCACGACCGGACCAGGCACCCCACTGCTGCGAAGCTTCGACACCGATGCGGCCGGGTGAAATGCGCGGCAGGTTGCCGCCGGACTTGATCTTTGCGCGCACGCTGTCGGTGAAGGCGCGAAGTTTCGTGTCACCTTGCGACCAGCTCACCTCGGCTTCGTAGCCGCGGAAGTCCGCATCGGCTTGTCCCGTCCGCTGCAGCAGCAGCTCGCCATCGGCTTCGAGCTCACCCTCTGCATTGACGCGGTCCGGCAGTCCGTCACCATCTTCATCCACACTGCGCGCGAAAATGTAGTCCTTCATGCGGTTGGCGAAGAGATTCAGCTTCCACTGCACAGCGCCACTCGACTTCTGCATTGTGAGGTCCACATTGCGTGAAGTCTCCTTGCGAATATTCGCATCACCCACATCAAACGTGGCCGTGGCGAGGTGGGGACCAAAGGCATAGAGCTCTTCGGCGGACGCCGCGCGTTCGGCGCGTGTGATGTTGAGGCTCACTGCATGATCCACTGCAAACTTCCAGGTGCCACCCAGTGCCAGGCTGGTGAGCGTGAACCGGCGGCTCGGCAGATTCAAACCGCTGGCTGTCACTGACAGACGCTCCTGCTCGCGGCGCGCGCCCGCACTGAGAAGCCAGTCACCGATCTGCTTCTCCTCCACGAGGAACACCCCCAACGCTCGCGTGGTGCTGGGCGGCAGATACGCCTCCTCGCCCACTGCAGACGCTTCACGATCCTGCCACTGCACGCCGAATGCACCCTTCCAACCTGCGAGTGCGACATGGCGCGCTTCGATGCGGCCCTCGTCACCCTTGTTCTTGAATGTCGTGGCGACTTCGCCGCTGGGTTCGATCTCCGAGTGCGCATAGTCGCCGCGCGCAGCACGCAGACGGATGCGCTCGATGCCTGCCAACGGTTGTAACGACTCACCCGCCACCTCCACCCGGTTCTGCTTCAGCTTGATGAAGGTGCCCTCGCCCGTCGGCAGGCCGTAAGTGCTGCGCAGGCCGGAGACGCCGGCACCGAGATAGCCGGTTGCACGCGTGATGGAGACACCCATGCCTGCACCTTCGGTATCCACATCGCTGCCAGGCAGGCGGCCGCTGGCGCTGTCCGGGTCATCCTTCAGGGCGCGACCGGGAATGCGGTAGTCCTTCGATTTGCGCTGGAAGCCATCGAGATGCCAGGCGATGTCGCCATTGCCGCCGTTCAACGCGGCATTGGCGGCGCGTTCACGGCTGCCCGACACTGCACGCAACTCGGCCTCGCCGGACAGCGCCGTCTGGGGTGAGGTTGGCACCAGATTCGACACCACGTTGACCACACCGCCGATGGCACCGCTGCCATAGAGCAGGCTGGCCGGGCCGCGCAGGATTTCGATTTGCTCAGCATAAGCGGCGTCGGTGGTGACCATGTGGTCCGGGCTCAGCGTGGACACGTCGAGCGTGCCGACACCATTCTCCAGCACGCGCACACGCGGACCGTCGAGGCCGCGGATAATGGGGCGGCCAGCGCCCGGGCCAAATGCGCTTGATTGCACGCCGGTTTCGCTGGCCAGCGTGTCGCCGATGCTGCTGGCGCGCTTGCGGCGCAGGTCATCGCCGGAAATCACCGTGACGGGGCGGGCGAGATCGACGATGGGCACATCGAGCGGCAACGCCTTGACGTCGATTTTCTCCATTTTGGCGAGCTTGTCGGTGGGCTTGGGGGCCGAGGTGGTGGCAGCGGACGCCTGCGCGTTGACGACGGCAGGTGCGATCGACAGTGACAGGGACAGCGATTGCAGGACAGCAGCGACGAGCGCACGCTGCCCGAATGGAACGGACGACATGTGAATCTCCTTGATGGTCTGACGAGGGCTGTTGTGAACAGCCAGACACTTCGGTGAAACAGTCAGATCAAGGAAACAGGCGGCGCTCTCGCGGCATAGTGGACGGTGCCGCGTGCGGCTGGCGGTGATGCATGGACAAGCGGCTGCGCGAACCCGGCATCGGCAGGCACGAACGTGGTGCCCGCTGCGGTGGCGGGTACCTGCACGACCGCAGCATAGTGGGCACACAGATCACAGAGCGCGAACGCTGAACCGTCCGCATGCTCTGCGAACGAATGCGCATCATCATCTGCATGACCCTGAGCATGGGCCTGTTCATGCGTGCCATGGGGCTCGAGCGTGTGCGTCCAGCCATGCTCGATGGCGCCGACCTGCGCGATGAGCAGACACAGCGCGGCCAGCAGGGCGAGGAAGTGCGATGGCAGATGGCGGAGGCGAGACATGGGTGCGCAGTATAGCGTTGGCGGTGATTGCACAGCACGCAGCTGCTAGGGGGATGCACTGCGAATAGTTGCATAGACCGCAATACCTGAAAGTCAACGTCGGGGAACGCAGATGAGCGCGGATGAAGGGCGGATGAACGCAGATGGATGTGAAGTTGCCATGGCCTGCTCGGCGCAGACACTCCACCCCGCTTTCAAACGGGGCAGCCTGACAGCGGACGCATTGCGACTAGTTGCCTTGTCTGAACAAGCGCATTTGACGACAGTTTCGATATGCCCGGAACTTTCATCAGCAGTTGCTGGTCAATACTTTTGTCCATTAGACTGAAGCCATGACCCGCACCCATCTCTCGCGCCACCTCGCAGCCATCGTCGCAGCGCTGGGCATGCTGTTCTCCCAGCTTGCGCTGGCTGCGTACGCATGCCCGATGGAGCGCATGACCATGACCGAGGCCCTCGCGGAGGCGGAGTGCTGCAGGGAGTCTGCCAGTGCCACTGCAAGTCTCTGCCACGAACATTGCAAGGACAGCCAACTGGCTGCGCAGGACTCGGTACCTGACCTCCCCGGTTTTGTCCCTGCATTCACGGTTACCTTGCCGGTCGCCAGCATGCATGAGTGCGAATATTCGCAAGCAACACCCGCCCACCTCACCTCTCCTCCCCTCTTCATCCTGAACTGCTGCTTCAGGATTTGATTCGCTGTCCCCGTTGATCGGCCAGACCCGCCGGGTCTGGTCTGGTTCATCCATTTCTATTGGGAGACAGCATGAGAACTCAACTCATTGGCATTTCGCTATTGGTATTCGCGCCGCTCGCATTGGCGGATTCGGAAACCAGTAGTCCCCACATCAGCAGCCGCTGTGAAACGCCACTGGCCTCGGCCTTCGTTGTCGATGACCAGGGCGGCGCATCGTCGTGGATGGCGAAGCGAATGCGGTCGTACCGATTGTCCGCGCCAGCGTCGCTGTTGCGACAGGAACTCTCGCCGACCGGCTGCATCACGGTGCTGGACCACGATCCAGCGCTGGCGAACGTGCCCAACTTGCCGCAGCCCGATCTTTTGCTGCGGGCTCGCGTGGTTGCGATAGTCGCTTCGGAGAAGTCCATTGGTGAAAAGGCGGGTACCGCCGTAGGTCGCTACATCGGCTCCTATATCGGTGTCATGGACGAGGAAATTCCCGCGCTCAAGTCGGTCGAAATCTCGATCGAGGTGGTTTGCGTGCAGCAGCGGCGGGTGGTTCATCAGTTGTTCGTCAAAGCCGAAGCCGATACTGCGAACGCGTCCGGCAATGCACTCACGCTCGCTCAGGCCAGCGCTCAAGCCGCGCGCGAGGTGATTGAGCTATCGCGGCGGCTGCCCCCGCTTTGCGGGCCGTCCAAGTAATCCATTCCCAAGCCCTTCAATTCAGGAGTGCATCATGAAATCAATCTTTCAAGGCATTGCAACAATTACTCTGGTTCTTGTATCCGCAACAACCCACGCCAACAACTGGCAATGGCAACTCGACCAGGTCAAGCTGGACCGTCAACGGACGGAGCAGCGCAAGTTGGTGGTTGCCGAGGGGAAGTTCACTTGCCCTCAAAGGGCGGAGTGTCGCTGCGATGAAGTTGCCAAGTCATCGAAACCCTCGGGGAGGCATTGACATGACACAGCGACGAAGATTGTTGTTGGCCTTTGTTGTGACAGGTAGCCTTACCGCCCAAGCCAAACCCATCGCGTTCGCGGACGGCACCACCGTCATGCACGAGCGCAACACCAACATGCTGGAGTCGCAGGCGTTCTACGCACCCACCTACTGGTGGTCTGCCGGGCCGGGGTTCATGCGGCTCACCAGCGACGACAAGCAGAAGCAGCGCGAGATCGGCTACGTTCAGCTCAACTACCTGGTGAAGCGCTGGAATCTGCCTGCGGCGCAAGGCAATGTCTTCGCCTATGGCGGGGTGGGCACCGCTCGCAGCACGGAGATTGGCGGGCGACTCGGCAACAGCGAGACGGTCTGGCGCTACGGCGGGCAGGGCGATTACGAGACGCGCACCATTTACACCTCCTTCAAGGTGGATGGCTACCGCAGCCCGTCTTTCTCGCACCGCATCAGCACGGTGCAGTTGGGTTATGCCCCGTACGAGCACGACTATGAAGACCTCGCCGTCTGGTTCCTGCTGCAGGCACGCCACTACACCGGCGGACTGCGTGACGAGCGTGAACGCAAGCTGGACCAGGCTGCACTCATCCGCCTCTTCAAGGGGCCAATTTGGGCCGAACTCGGCGTCAATCGAGAGCGCAAAACCCAATTCATGATCATGTTCAACTACTAGGAAGCTGCCATGAAAATCTTTATTCGCATTGCCCTCACCTCATTCCTGCTCGCCAGCGCTGCGGCCCAGGCAAAGACCATCGAAATCACCGTCGATGGGCTGGTCTGCGCCTTTTGCGCACAGGGAATTGAAAAGAAAATGAAAGCCCAGGCCGCCACCGACAAGGTGTTCGTGAGTCTGGAGAAGAGAATCGTCGCCGTGTCGCTCAAGGACGGTCAGGACATCGCTGACGACAAGCTGAAGACCGAGATCACGGACGCCGGGTATGTCGTCAAGGTGATCAAGCGCAGTGACGAATCGCTCGATGTCATCAGGGCGCGAGTAAAGGCGGGCAAATGATCGCAGGCTTCCGCTCCGCGTTTGCGTCCTCGTTCCTCTCGCTTGCGACCAGCGGTAGCACGCTCATCTGCTGCGCCTTGCCTGCGCTGATGGTCTCCCTTGGCGCAGGCGCATCGTTGGCAGGACTGGTGGGCAGCTTCCCGCAGATCGTGTGGTTGTCCGAACACAAGGTGCCGCTGTTTGTTCTGGCGACGGTCATGTTGGTCGTGGCGGGGGCGTTTCAATGGCGGGCTCGCTCGCTGCCCTGTCCGGCTGATCCGGCATTGGCAGCCGCCTGCGTCCGCGCTCGGCGTGTCTCACGGTGGATCTACTGGTTTTCGATGGCGACACTCGCGATTGGGGCATTCTTTGCATTCGCGCTGCCGTGGCTGCAACGCCATGCTTGACCTTCCCCCCTCTGGAAGGTTGATAATGGCATCACTTCCTGAACCAACCCTTTAAGCCGCTGTCTGCCCAATGTCATGAAATTCCTGTCCAAACTTGCGCTTGCCTGGATGTTCGCCTGGCTACCCGTCTCCGGCGTCGTGGCGGCGACCATGCCGTTCTGCGCGCAAGGCATGGGTGGAATGATGGCGGCCACCGTGGCGGCGGAGGGCATGGACAGCATGCCTTGCCATCAGCCGGCGGACGCGAGCAGCAAAGGCGGCCAGTTGCCTGTCGAACACTGCGACCTCTGCCACGTCGCCGGTGCCGTGGCACCCCCCAGCCTGCCGGTAATCGCCAACGTCCCGCCCAGCCTGCCGCCTTCCGTGGACCGCGTGGAAGACTTCAGCTCCTTCATCCCCGCAACGCCACAACGTCCCCCGCACACCGCCCCGGCCTGAACCGCCGGGGGATCTGCAGCGAATAGTCGCGAGGCGCTGAATAGAGCGCATCGCCGAGTCGCGATCCCTCTCCTGGCTTTTTTGTGTATCGAGGAGAGACGCATGTATCGCAATCTGTATCTTTTGCTGGCCAGCCTGCTGCCGTTGAGCAGCATGGCGCAGCCGCCACATCAACATGGCGCACCCGCCAGGGCTGTTTCGGCAACGCCTGCTGCAACGGTGCCTGCCGCAACCTCGCCCGCCATCCCAGCCCAATCCAGCGGCGCAAAGGTCACGGGGCTTGAAGGCTACCGGCGCTTCAATGCTGACGAGCCGCTAGCTGACTGGCGCAAGGTCAATGACACCGTACGCGACGTCGGCGGTTGGCAGACTTACGCCCAGGAAGCCGCACGCGCCATCAAGGCGGAGCAGGACGGCAAGGCAGCGGCAATGAAAGGGACCAAGCCATGAAGCGCTCGCTGATCGCCGCCGCTGTAGCCATGACACTCGCTGGCTGTGCTACCGATGGCGTCAAACGCGACAGCGAGTTTGTCGCATCTTTCGCCAAGGACACGTACGGTACCGCTGCAACGCCGCAAACGCGCAGCGAGGATCGTGCTGCGGCCCGCGCGCAAGCCACGGCGCTCCTGCAACAGCCCTTGTCTGCCGATGACGCCGTGCGCGTTGCACTGTCGCTGTCACCTGCGTTCCAGGCCATGCTGGCCGAGCAATCCGCGCTCTCCGCCAACGCGGCACAGATGGGCCGGCTGCCCAACCCCGTGTTCACGTTCGAACGGCTGGTCAAGAAGCATGATGGCGAGATCGACCTCGACATCGGCCGCATGCTGTCGATTTCGCTGCTGGAATTCATCTATCTGCCCTCGCGCCTGAAATCTGCAGAAGCCATGCAACAGCAGGCGCGGCTGCAAGGTTCAGCGCGGGTGGTGGAGACCGCGACCAATGCGCGCCAGGCCTGGGTCAAGGCCGTGGCGGCGCAACAGTCGCTCACCTACTTTCAGCAGGTGATGGACACGGCCGAAGCCAGTGCGGAGCTGGCCAAGCGCATGTATCAGGCTGGCAACTTCAGCAAGTTGCAACGTGCGCGCCAGCAGGCCTTTTATGCGGAAGCCGCAGGGCAGCTGACACGCGCGAAACATATGGCACTGAGCACGCGTGAAGCGTTGATTCGCACGCTCGGTCTTGACAGCGCACTGGCTCAACAGTTGAAGCTGCCAGAGCGACTGCCTGATTTGCCGAAAGCGCCGAAGCCGGAATCCGTGCTGGCGCAAAAGGCGCTGGATCAGCGGCTGGACGTGCGCATGGCCGCGGCTGATCTCAACCTGCTCGCCGCACGCAATGGATACGCAAAAGCCAGCAGCTACCTGAATGCGCTGCATCTCACCGGCATCCGCATCAGCGAAACTGGCGAGCCGGTCAAGAAAGGGTACGAGCTGGAGCTGGCGATCCCCATCTTCGACTGGGGCGATGCGCAGCGCGGCAAGGCAGCCAGCGAGTATCGCGCGGCCATGTATCGCGTGGCGCAGACCGGCATTGATGCGGAGTCGAGCCTGCGCGAGCAGTACGCCGCCTGGCGCACCGCCTACGACTATGCGCTGCACTATCGCGATGAAGTGGTGCCGCTGAAAAAGCTCATCGCCGACGAGATGGTGCTGCAGTACAACGGCATGCTCATCGGCGTTTTCGAAATGCTTACCGGTACGCGCGATCAGATATCGAGCGTTATCTCGGCCATCGATGCGCAACGCGATTTCTGGCTGGCTGATGCTGCGCTCGACGCGACGCTGATCGGCAAACCCTCCAACGCCCCTGCCATGAGTGGCGATGTTGGCAACCGCGCAGTCTCCGGCGGCGGTGCCGCAGGAGGTCACTGATGTGCTGCGCCATGTCCAAAAACGCGTCTATCGCTGCACTAGGCATGAAGCACTTCCCCCTTTGCAACAGGGGGCGAGCCGGGGTTTCACGGCGCATGCGCCGTGCCGGGCGAGCGACCGCGCGATGCAGCGCGCGGGCTGGGGCGCAGCCTGAGGGGGATTTCTTCATCCCCCGATCACCACTGCAAATCCCCCCCAGCCCCCCTTTTTCAAAGGGGGGAGTGCGTCAGCATGGGGGGATTGACCAACCAACCCCTTTTTCAAAGGGGAGTTCTGAATTGAGGACTAGAAAATGACTGACCGACGCAATTTTCTGATGGGCAGCGCCATGCTCGGCGCCGCCGTGGTGAGCAAAGCCGCCATGGGGGCCGTACCTGAAGCCCCCATGATGGACAAGCCCGATATGGCACCGCCGCTCTACCCAAAAGCGGGCCGGCCCTATCGCCCCGTAGTCACGCTGAACGGCTGGACGCTGCCGTTTCGCATGAACAACGGCTGGAAGGAATTCCACCTCATCGCCGAGCCGGTGATCCGCGAGATATCGCCCGGCATGAAGGCGCGGTTGTGGGGCTACAACGGCCAGTCGCCCGGCCCCACCATTGAAGTGGTGGAAGGCGACAAGCTGCGAATATTCGTGACCAACAAATTGCCTGAGCACACGGCTGTGCATTGGCACGGCCAGCGCCTGCCGGCCGGCATGGACGGCGTGGGCGGCCTCACGCAGCCGCAGATCAAGCCAGGGCAGACCTTCGTCTACGAGTTCGAGGCACGCCGTCCTGGCACCTTCATGTATCACCCGCATGCGGATGAAATGACGCAAATGGCCATGGGCATGATGGGCTTCTGGGTCACGCATCCGAAGGACCCGTCAAAAATCCCCGGCTATCGCGAAGCCGACCGCGACTTCTGCTTCCTCCTCAATGCCTACGACATCGAGCCCGGCAGCTCGGTACCCAAGATCATGACCATGCTCGACTTCAATCTGTGGACGTGGAATTCGCGCGCCTTCCCGGGCATTGATCCGCTGGTAGTGGGGCTGAACGAGCGCGTGCGCATTCGGATTGGCAACCTCACCATGACCAACCATCCCATCCACATGCACGGTCACGAGTTCGTGGTGGCGGGTACGGATGGCGGCTGGGTGCCGCCCACGGCGCGCTGGCCGGAAGTGACGACCGACATCGGCGTGGGCCAGATGCGCGCCATCGAGTTCGACGCCACCGAGCCGGGCGACTGGGCGTTCCATTGCCACAAGTCGCATCACACCATGAACGCCATGGGCCACAACGTGCCCACGATGATTGGTGTGGATCATCGCGACGTGGTGACCAAGATCACCAAACTGGTGCCGGACTACATGGTGATGGGCGAGCGCGGCATGGCCGACATGGGCGAGATGGAAATGCCCCTGCCGGACAACACGCTGCCCATGATGACGGGCACGGGCCAGTTCGGCCCGCTGGAAATGGGCGGAATGTTCACCGTGCTCAAGGTGCGCGAAGGCCAGAAGAAGGACGACTACAAGGACCCGGGGCCGTACAAGTTCCCGGCCGGCACGGTCGCCTACGAATGGACCGGCAAGTCGCTCAATGTCGAACGGGCGCCCACCTCCCGCGCCACCGAGATCAATCCATCCTCGGGCAATGCCGTCGGCAAGCGCGAAGTCATCCTCGACGTGAGGAAGCCCGTTAACCATAAGCACTAGCAAGGACTATCGATGAAAAACCTGATCACTACCGGAGCACTCATGCTGGCCGTGCTGCACTTGCCCGCTGCCCTCGCCCATGGCGAGGCCGAGCACAAGAAGCCCACCGTCAAGAAAGCCATCTCGAAAGATGAACACGCCTGGGGCCGCGAAGGCGATCCGAAGAAAGCCATTCGGACCATCACCGTCAACATGAGCGATGCCATGCGCTTCACCCCCGACAAACTGGAGATCAAGGTCGGTGACACGGTGAAGTTCATGGTGCGCAACCAGGGCAAGGTGCTGCACGAAATGGTCATCGGCCAGGAAAAGGAATTGAAGGAACACGCCGAGCTCATGAAGAAATTCCCCAACATGGAACACGAAGAGCCCTACATGGCCCATGTGTCGCCCGGCAAGCAGGAGACCATCACCTGGCAGTTCACCAAGGCTGGCGACTTCATGTTTGGTTGCCTCATCCCCGGCCATTTCGAGGCGGGCATGGTGGGCAGAATTACCGTCAAAGCCTGAATCCACTCATACGAACCAAGGAGCACAGCATGAAATTCACCACACTCGTCACCACCACATTGATCGCAACTGCCTCTGCACTGGCGTCCGCCGCTGGCGACCAGGCCGCCCATCACGCCTCTGCCACCGCCAAGGTCGCCGCACCCGCACCCGCCACCGACATGGCCGACGCTGAAGTCCGCAAGATCGACAAGGAGGCCGGCAAGGTCACGCTGAAGCACGGCGAAATCAAGAGTCTGGAAATGCCGCCCATGACCATGGTGTTCCGCGTCAAGGACACCACCCTGCTCGACCAGTTGAAAGTGGGCGACAAGATCAAGTTCCAGGCCGAGCAGGTCAAGGGGGCGTACACCATCACCAAGGCAGAGCTCGCCAAGTAAGCCCGCACCGCCAGCCCCTGCGCGAATATTCGCTTAGACACGGAAGTTGGCGCTGGCACTGTTCACCTCAAAGGAGCGAATCATGAACCGACGCGACCTGTTGCAACTGACCATGACCACCGCAATTCTGGCCGCTGTGCCGGCATGGGCGCAGAGCAAGCCGCTGGTTGAAGTCTGGAAAGCCCCGACCTGCGGCTGCTGCAAGGACTGGATGGCCCACCTTGAGGCCAATGGTTTTTTCACCAAGGGTATTGACCAGGGCAACAGCGCACAACGCCGTCGTCTTCAAGTGCCGGAGCAGCTCGGCTCCTGTCACACGGCCCTGGTGGGCGGGTACGCCATCGAGGGTCACGTGCCGGCAAGAGAGATTCAGCGCTTGCTGCGCGAAAAGCCCAAAGCCGTGGGCTTGGCGGTACCGGGCATGCCTATCGGCTCCCCCGGCATGGATGGTCCCGAATACAAGGGTCGGCGCGACCCTTACGACGTGTTGCTGATTCTGGCGGACGGGTCCACCCGCGTGTATCAGTCCTACAGGTAAGCAGTGCCTGATAGCCACAGCGTCGTTGCACGGAAAATGGCCAGCGTGGGCGCCGAACGGCGTCCCGTGGCGGCGCCTGATCCAGCGCGCGCGCTGGCCCACTACCGAGCAGTGGCCGCCACCTATGACGCCAGTTGCCAACGTATCGAGGGCATCCGCCGCCGCGCCGTGGAATCGCTGTGCCTGCAACCCGGCGAAACGGTGTTCGATGTCGCCTGCGGCACAGGCACCACTCTCTGCACAATGGCAGCGCTGGTGGGTGCAGAAGGTCACGCGGTTGGCATAGAAATGTCACCCGAGATGGCCGCATGCGCCCAGCACAAGTTGGCGGCCTCGGGCCTGAACGCAAACACCAGCCTTGCGGTCTGCTCTGCAGAATCCTTCCGGTCACCGTTGCGCGCCGACGCAATGCTGTTCTGCTACACCCATGACGTCCTGCAATCGCCACAGGCAATCGCCAATCTGCTGGCGCACGCCCGTCCCGGCTGCCGCATTGCGCTGGTGGGCATTCGCTTCCAGCCCTGGTACCGGGGACTGCCTGTGAACCTGGTCACCGCATGGCGTACGCGGCGCTACCTAACGACCTACGCGCATCTGGAGGATCCCTGGCATTTGCTGGCGCCGCATCTGCACTCGTTCCGGATCATGGAACACATCCATTGGGGCTCCAGCTACCGGGCATGGGGCGTGTTGAACGCCGAGCGGCCTGCTTGTGCATGAGGCCGCACCTTCGGTCTGAAGACTTCCTGCAATGCAGTTCGTACAGACAAGGGCTCAGTACTGTGAGACAACAATCGCGAATCCTTGAAGGAGTAAGCCATGGACCGACCGCCACACGGCCCGCACCTGCATCAAGTTGGTGACCATGATGGCGCCTGACCAACTCGAAAACTCAGGTGCGTGTGAAACAAATCTTCGGCAGTAGGCTAAATCGTCCCGCAGCGAACCGGCGTTGGCCTTATAGGGTGATCTTGGCAACGCTACTGCTAGCGCTGGCCTGGTTCTTGGTGGCCGACCGCGAGCCGGTACACGTCTATCGCGGCGAGCACCCGCCGCAGACAGCACCACTCCCGACCCCAGTGTCCATCGCATTGGTGCTGGGTGGCGGCGGACAGCGCGGCTTTGCCCATATCGGCGCCCTCAAAGTTCTGGAAGCAGAAGGCATTCGGCCCGACCTGATCGTGGGATCGAGCATGGGTGCCATCGTCGGCGTGCTGTACGCCAAGCATCAGCGCGCTGCCGCCGTGGAGAGTGTGATGCTGGCTTTCGATCCGCCCTGGTGGCGCGACCTGACCTTGGTCCGGCGGCCACTGCTCAAAGGCCATCTCCTCGAAGCTGAACTTCGCGGGCAATTGGTAAATGCGAAGCTGGAGGATCTCCCGCTGCGAATATTCGCAGTGGCGACCAGCGTTGAAAGCGGGGAGCCTGTTGCCTTCTCGCACGGCGATGCAGCAACGGCCGTACGCGCTTCAGCCGCCCTGCCAGGTGTGTTCAAGCGGGTGAAGATCGGTGATAGCGAGTTCTTTGATGGCGACGTGAGTGCACCAGTGCCGGTCAGCATTGCCCGCGCATACTCACAAGCGCACGGTGCAAGCATCGTCATTGCCGTCGACGTGATGAGCCACCCTGCGGGCATGCCCTACGAAATGCGCGACTATCCGGACATGGCCCTCTCGGATTTCTACCGCCATGCCATCAACCGCAAGGAGCTCACCAACGCCGACGTGGTGATCCAGCCCGAACTGGGTTACTACATCAGCACCTCAATGGAGGATCGGCAGCGCGCCATCTCGGCGGGCGAACTGGCCACACGGGCTGCCCTGCCTGCCATTCGGGCAGCACTGGATGCCGGTGAGCGGCAGTCTGCGCCAACGACCTCGAACAATCCGAATGAGCTGAAAGTCACAGGCCGACGATAAGGCTCAACAAAGCGCTTGACCTTGCCATGATGGTAAGGTTGATCATGCTTGGCATGCACCCCAGATCGGAGAAGCGCACCATGCCGCACCACGTTGCCACCCATTCCATGGCGCCGGTGAAAGCCGTCTACCAGATACCTTGTTGGCATGACACTGCGCGGCACACCCGGTGCCAGCATCAAGGACGCGCGCAACACGCTGCCGACATGGCTTCGCTGCCCCGAATCGCCTGGCGAGCGCAGAAGAGGCTGATCGCAAAAGGAATGCGCCATGTCCTGGTGCATGATCATCACTGATTTGTGCAAAGGAGCCGCATATGGACGCACTCAACATAGGACAGGCAGCCACCGCTTCGGGCGTGACGGCCAAGATGATCCGACACTACGAGGAAATCGGCCTCATGCCGAAAGTGCGGCGTACGCTGGCCGGCTACCGCATGTACAGCCCGAACGACGTGCACATCCTGAAATTCATCAAGCAGTCGCGCAACCTGGGCTTTTCGATGAAGCAGATCGAAGCCTTGCTGGGGCTGTGGCGTGACACCCGGCGCCCGAGCAGCAAAGTGAAGGCACTGGCGCAGGAGCACGTTATCGAGCTGGAACAGAAGATCCACGAGATGGAGGCCATGCGTGCCACGCTGCAGCGGCTGGTGACCACCTGCCATGGCGACGACCGCCCTGATTGCCCGATTCTGGATGAGCTGGCCCTGGAGCATGCACCTCTGGCACCTGCCAAAACTGCTGCACCTGCTGCACCTGCCGCACCTGCCACGCCTGCCACGCCCGCCAGCAAGGTGCACAAACAAAAGCGCATAGGAAAACACACAGGAAAGAAGAAGTCACATGAATGCCACTGACGCACTTGCGAATATTCGCCCCCCTCTCCCTGGATGGGAGAGGGGCTGGGGGAGAGGGAGGCAACAATGCAGCGGCTAACTGACAACCCAACATCCATGCAGACCCAGGCATCGCCTCCCATCACGCTGGACCTGCCCATCGAGGGCATGACCTGTGCGGCGTGCGCTACGAGGATCGAGAAGGTCCTGAACCAGCAGCCCGGCGTCACTGCCATTGTCAACTTCGCCAACGAAACAGCGCATGTGGAAAGCACCGGCTCGCTGGACGCGCAGCAGATCGTCACCGCCATCCGCAATACCGGCTATGACGTGCCCGCGCAGACGGTCGAGCTGGCGCTGGAGGGCATGACCTGCGCGGCCTGTGCAACGCGCATCGAGAAGGTGTTGAACCAGGTGCCAGGCGTGGAGGCCACGGTCAATTTCGCCAGCGAAACCGCTCGGGTCAAATCCGCGACCGGGACGACGGTGGAACAGCTCATCGCGGCAGTGGAACGCGCAGGCTACGGCGCCACGTTGAAGATCGAGGCTGACCCACTGGGCAAGCAACGCAAGGCAGAGACGCTCAAGCGCGAGATGCGGCACTTCTGGATCGCTGCCGCGCTCACTGCGCCGCTGCTGTTGGAGATGGTGGCCATGTTCAGCGGGCGCCACGAGTTCGTGCCGCGCTGGCTGCAATTCGTACTGGCCACACCGGTACAGTTCTGGATCGGTGCACGCTTCTACGTCGGCGCGTTCCATGCGCTGCGCGGCGGGGCGGCCAACATGGATGTGTTGATCGCACTGGGCACGACCATGGCCTGGCTCATTTCCGCCTATGCCACGCTGACGGGGCGTCACGACGTGCACGTCTATTTTGAAGCGAGTGCCGCAGTCATCACACTGGTGCTGCTCGGCAAGGTCATGGAAGCGCGCGCCAAGAGCCGCACATCGTCGGCCATTGAGCGGTTGATGCAGCTCGCCCCCAAGAGTGCAAGGGTGGAACGCAACGGCGAATTCGTTGACGTGCCAATCGATCAACTGAGGGCCGGCGATATCGTCATGGTCCGCCACGGCGAATCCGTGCCAGTGGATGGCGAAGTCATCGAAGGCCGCGCCGCCGTGGATGAAAGCATGCTCACCGGCGAGAGCCTGCCGGTGACCAAAGAAGCGGGCAGCAAGGTGTTCGCCGCCACGAAGAACCAGGATGGCATGCTCAAGATCAGCGCCACCAGCGTGGGAGGCAAGACGCAGCTCGCAGAGATCACGCGCATGGTTTCTGCAGCACAAGGCTCCAAGGCACCCATCCAGCGCTTGGCGGACCGCATCTCGGGCGTCTTCGTGCCGATCGTCGTGGCCATCGCCGTGCTCACCTTCGTTGCGACCTGGTGGGTCACCAGCGCATTCGAGCCGGCGCTGATCAACGCCATCGCCGTGCTGGTCATCGCCTGCCCCTGTGCACTGGGGCTCGCGACACCGACAGCAGTGATGGTTGGCATTGGTCGTGCGGCGCAACACGGCATCCTGTTCCGCAATGCAGCGGCGCTGGAGCAGGCGGAGAAGATCAGCGTGCTGGTGGTGGACAAGACCGGCACGCTCACCGAGGGCAAACCGGTGGTGACGGACCTGCTGCCGCAAGGCGAATACTCGCAACAAGAGATTCTTGCCCAAGCGGCAGCCCTCGAGCAGGGTTCGGAACATCCGCTGGCCCGCGCGATACTCCAATACGCAACAGCGCAGGGGGTCATGCCTCTGCCGGTGACGGACTTTGCGGTGGTGACCGGCCACGGCACCAGCGCCCGCGATGGGAATGCGAATATTCGCATCGGCTCCCCGTCATGGATCAGCACCTTCGCAACGGTAGACATGGGCGCCGTTCGCGCGTTGGCGAGCCAAGGCAAGACCGTACTGGCACTGGCGCGCGATGATCAGCTTCTCGCACTCATCGCGGTCGCGGACAAGCTGCGTGCCACCTCGCGCGCCGCAGTCGTCCGCCTGCAGGCGGACGGAATCGAGATCGTCATGCTCACCGGCGACAACCCCGCCACGGCAGCGGCGATCGCGGCCGAGGCCGGCATCCTGCGCTTCGAAGCCGAGGTGAAGCCGCAGGACAAAGCGGCCCGCGTAAAGGCCCTCAAGGCGGGCGGCGCCAAGGTCGGCATGGTGGGTGATGGCGTGAACGACGCACCGGCCCTTGCGGCGGCGGACGTGAGTTTCGCCATGGGCGCGGGCAGCGATGTCGCCATTGAGGCCGCCGACGTGACGCTGATGGTGAACGACCTCAACGCCGTGGCGAATGCGGTGGAGCTCTCGCGTGCCAGCTTGCGCAAGATCCGCCAGAACCTCTTTTTCGCCTTCATCTACAACGTGCTCGGCATCCCGCTCGCTGCATTCGGGCTGCTCAACCCGGTGATCGCCGGCGGCGCGATGGCGTTGTCGTCCGTGTCGGTGGTCACCAACTCGCTGCTGCTGAAACGTTGGCGAGCTTGATTTATGCTTCGCTTAGTTCACAGAAAGGAAAATCATGGAAGAAGTCACTCTCCCCATCACTGGCATGACCTGCACCGGTTGCGTGAAGAGCGTCACCCGGGTCCTTGGCGGCCTGCGCGGCGTGGAAAAGGCTGATGTCAGTCTCGACGAGAAGCATGCCGTCATCACCTTTGACCCGAAAGAGATCTGCGTCGATGACTTCCGCTTCGTGGTGAAGGCGGCAGGGTTCGAGGCGGGTTGATGGCATCGCGGGACCCGGGGCGAGAGCTGCCGTGATCCCGTGGCTGGTGCCCGACAGCCCCTTCCCCGCTGTCACCAAGGCGCTGAAGCAGCCCAACGGCCTGCTGGCCGCCAGCGGCGAGCTCACGCCCGAGCGTGTCCTTGATGCCTATTCGCGTGGCATTTTTCCCTGGTACTCGGAAGGCGAGCCGGTACTGTGGTGGAGCCCGGACCCGCGCATGGTGTTGAATCCTGCAGACATGAAGATCTCGCGCTCGCTCTCCAAGACCGTGAAGCGCGGCAAATTCGAGATCCGCTTCGACACCGCGTTCTCGCGCGTGATGCGCGAGTGCGCCGCACCACGCGAGGACCAGGGCGGCACCTGGATTGTCGAGGACATCGTGCAGGCCTACACAGCGCTGCACGAACGCGGCTTTGCACACAGCGTGGAAAGCTGGCGGGATGGCGAGCTGGTCGGCGGGCTGTACGGCGTCTGCCTGCCACGCGTGTTTTTCGGCGAGTCCATGTTCGCCCGCGAAACCGATGCGTCCAAAGTCGCATTGGTGGCCTTGGTGGAGAAGTTGCAGGCGGACAACTTCGGGCTGATTGACTGCCAGCAGGAGACGCAGCATCTCGCGTCACTGGGTGCGGGCCCCATCCCGCGCGCCGAATTCGTGCAAAAGCTCGGGGAGTTGATACACTTTCCGCTCATTCCAACCCGCTGGTGATCCGCTCCCGACGTGGCACGACTCAACGATCTCCCCTTCGCGAATCTGCAGTTCTATGCCACGGCGCCGTATCCGTGCAGCTACCTGCCCGGCAAGCTCGCGCGCTCGCAAGTGGCCACACCCAGCTACCTGATCGACACGCCAACGTATTCCAACTTGGTCGCAGCCGGTTTCCGCCGCTCGGGCGCCTTCACGTACCGCCCCTACTGTGACCATTGCCGCGCCTGCGTGCCGGTGCGTGTCGCCGTCGCTGAATTCGAACCGAGCCGAACCCAGCGACGCACGATGAAACGCAACGCCGGCCTGTCCGTGCGGGTGATGGAGCTGAAGTTCTCTCACGAGCACTACGCTCTCTATCGCCGCTATCAGCAGCAGCGCCACCCCGGTGGCGGCATGGACCACGATTCGCGTGAGCAGTACTCGCACTTCCTGCTCCAAAGCAATGTGAATACCAAGCTCATCGAGTTCCGCGATCATGGTTTTCTGCGCATGGTGAGCATCGTCGATGAGTTGGCGGACGGGCTATCATCGGTCTACACGTTCTTCGATCCTGAACGCTTGCAGCAATCGCTGGGTAACTACAACGTCCTCTGGCAGATCAGCGAGGCCAAAAGGCGTGGCATGCCCTTCGTGTACCTTGGCTACTGGATCGCGGAAAGCCGCAAGATGAACTACAAGGTCGGCTATCAGCCGATTGAGGGGCTGGTGCGGGGGCAGTGGGTGCGGATTGCGCCACCATTGAATTCCAACAAGCAAGGCAACGCAAACACAGATGAACACGGATGAACACGGATCAGACGCTCATTACCGATTGCACCGGTATCATCTGCGTTCATCTGTGTTCATCTGTGTTTGCAGTTAAATGCTCTACCCCATAGCCCGCTCCGCACTCTTCGCGCTCGATCCTGAAAAGGCTCACGACCTCGCCCTCAACTCGCTCAGGCGGCTGGAGCGTTTCGGCTTGGCAGGATTGTTGGGCTGCAAGGTGTCGGCACCCCGCGAGCTGCTTGGCCTCAAGTTCGACAACGCCGTGGGCCTGGCCGCCGGGCTGGACAAGAACGGTGAATACATCGACGCCATGGCGGCGCTGGGTTTCGGCTTCATCGAGGTCGGCACCGTAACCCCGCGCGCGCAACCGGGCAATCCGAAGCCGCGCATGTTCCGTCTGGTGGAACACGATGCGCTGATCAATCGGTTGGGATTCAACAACGGCGGACTGGATGCCTTCATCGCCAATGTACAGCGGGCGAAGTACAAGGGGGTTCTGGGCCTGAATATTGGCAAGAACTTCGATACGCCCATCGAACGCGCGACAGATGACTATCTCATCTGCCTCCGTGGCGTGTATTCGCATGCGAGCTACGTGACAGTCAACATCTCATCGCCCAACACCAAGGGCCTGCGTGACCTGCAGGCGGCAGCGCAACTGGATCAGTTGCTGTCTGCGTTGAAGGACGAGCGCGTGAAGCTCGCGAAGAAGCACAAGAAGCAGGTGCCGCTCCTGCTCAAGATCGCACCGGACCTGGATGCAGTCGCCATCAAGGACATCGCGCAATTGTTGCTCGATCACGGCATTGACGGCGTTGTCGCCACCAACACGACCATCATGCGCCAGGCGGTGGAGGGGCATCCACTGGCGAAAGAGGCCGGCGGGCTGTCAGGCCGTCCAGTATTCTCGCCGTCCACTGAGGTGCTGCGCCAACTGAACAAGGCGCTGAAGGGCAATCTGCCGATCATCGGTGTGGGTGGCATCCTGTCTGGCGACGACGCGAAGAAGAAAATCGCCGCTGGGGCCTCGCTGGTGCAGATCTACACAGGCTTCATTTACAAAGGACCGGATCTCATCAAGGAATGCGCCGAGGCGTTGCGGTAGCGTTGGTCCTCGAATGAAAGGCCCCATGCAAACACAGATGAACACGGATGAACACAGATAGACCTTTGAGATTGCTTCAGCACGTCGCACTTGACTTCAAGGAATCCGAATTACTCGGTCAACCGTGTTCATCCTGCCTTTATCTGTGTTCATCTGTGTTTCGCCTTTGACCTTTGCCGACACATGATCATCGGCATCCCTAAAGAGATCAAGGACGGCGAGCGACGCGTCGGGCTGACGCCAGCAGGTGTGCGCCAACTCGTAGCGGCCGGGCATGCAGTGAATGTGCAGGCAGGCGCAGGTGAAGGGTGCGGCTTCGCCGATGGCGAATATTCGCAATGCGGCGCGGAGATGGTCACCTCGGCACGCGCTGCCTTCGATGCCGACCTCGTCGTGAAGGTGAAGGAAATCCAGCACAACGAGTGGCGCGAGTTGAAACCGGATTCCGCGCTGTTCTGCTTCCAGCATCTGCAATCCGATGGCGCCATGGCGCGTGAACTGCTTGCGAAGCGAATCACGGCGATTGCCTATGAGACCGTGGAGGACGCAGCAGGCGGCCTCCCCTTGCTGGCACCCATGTCTGCCATCGCGGGGGAACTGGCCATCACGATTGGTGCGCACCACCTCATGGCGCCCAACGGTGGCAGCGGCGTCCTGCTGCGAGATGCCACCGTGCTCGTCGTGGGCATGGGCGTGGTGGGCAAAGCCGCACTACGAGCCGCGCAGGCGCTGGGCGCGAAGGTACTGTGCTTCGGAAGACTGGCGCGCGAAGGCGTGCTGCCCGCAACTGATCTCGGCGCGCATCTTGCCCACGCCGATCTGGTCGTGGGCGCTGCGAATATTCGCGGTAAGCGTTCCCCGAAGCTGATGACCCGTCACGATGTGAAACGCATGCGCGTAGGCTCCGTGATCGTCGATGTCTGCATAGACGGCGGCGGCATCGCCGACACGTCCAACCCCACCACTCATGCCGACCCCATCTTCATCGACGAGGGCGTCATCCACTACTGTGTGCCCAACATGCCGGCCGCCGTGCCCCGCTCTGCCACCCAGGCGCTTTGCGCGGCAACACTGCCGCATGTGCTCGCTCTCGCCAACCTTGGCATCTGGCGCGCGCTGAGTACAGATGACGAGCTGGCGGCAGGGCTGCACATGGCTGGCGGTCAGCTTACGCATGAAGGCGTGGCCAACGCGCTGAATCTGTCGTACGCACCAGCCGACGCTTTGCTGCATGGCTGCGGCATATGATGGTGGCAGCATGAACGCAGCCACCAGTCTGTCAGACCGCATCGACGCGCTGCTGCCGCAGACGCAATGCACCAAGTGCGGCTATCAAGGCTGCAAGCCGTACGCAGACGCCATCGTTGCAGGCGAAGCGGATATCGACCAGTGCCCGCCAGGCGGCGACGAAGGCATCGTGAAACTGGCCGCGCTGCTGGGCCGTGCGCCCAAACAGCTCAATCCAGAGTTCGGCGAATACCGTCCGCCAGCGGTGGCGGTGATAGACGAAGCCGCCTGCATCGGTTGCGCGCGCTGCCTGCCGCCTTGCCCCACTGACGCCATCATTGGCGCGAACAAGTGGATGCACAGCGTCGTGGCCTCGCTCTGCACGGGCTGCGAGCTGTGCATTCCGGTCTGTCCTGTGGATTGCATCCGGATGGAACCGGTGAGTGCACTACCGGCTGCTGCCGTATCCCAGCAACGCTTCACCGCCCATCAACTCAGACTCGCTCGCGACTCAAGTGAGCGAGAGGCGCGACTCGCGGCAGCGGAAGCCGAGGCGCTGACGCACCTCGGCAGAAACACGTCTTAACGCTGCAATGCAGCACGTCGACGCATCATCAGCATAACAAGGGCAAGCATCGCCAGGGTTGGCAACATGGGATCCATTGGCCCGCCGGAACCGGAGATGGTGCCGCAGCCCCCACCTCCACCCGAGCTGCCACTGTCGGCTTGCTGCGTGGGCAGTGCACCTGTCACGGCCAAGCTGGACGCCCTTGGCGCCGAGCCGATGCTGAATTCCTTGATGATGGCACCGGTATTCAGGTTCACGGAAGTTGCCAAGCCCGTATCCTGTCCGAAAAGTATGGCCACTTGCTGGGCTGAGTCCACGACCACGCTGGAGGGCGCATTCTAATAAACGAATCCGGCAGCGATTGCGCCGGTGCTCGTGTCAACAGCATGCAGTCGCTTGCTGTCGCTGGCTGTCGCATAGAGTCGGGAACCATCCGTCGATAGCGCAATGCCTGTCACCCTCGAGAACCCGAAATCGGCACCGGCCAATGCCCAGCGGGCGACCACCGTGTGCATCGTTGTATCGACCACCACTATGTTGAAACCGTCGATGAAGTAGGCCCGGTTGCCGTTTGGGCTGAAAAGAATGGTCTCATTGCCTACGGCATCAATCAGCATCTCGGCAACAACCCGATTCTGCTGAAGGTCGACGACAGCGACGGTGCGGGGCGTGGTGGGAGAAACATCGCGCTGACCTTGCACAACATAGGCGAAGTTGCCGGTCGGACTCATTCCGATTGCCGAAGGATTGATGAGCGGAATCTGGGCAAGGGGAAGATTGCTTGCGAGATCGATCACCGACAGGGATTGACCAACCGAATTCGTCACATAAAGTCTGCTGCCGTTTGGATGAACGGCAGCGCCGAAGGGAAGGCCATCGGTCGCCATGGGTCGAAAGGTGGCGGTCACTACGCCGGATTGAATGTCGACAACAGAAACCGTGTGACTGCTCAGGCTGGTCACATAGAGCTGCCGGCCGGAAGGCGAAATTGCAAGCGCCGCCGCGCCCACGTTGATTTCCCGGACCACTGAGTTGGTGGCAACATCCACTATCGCAACCTTACCGGTTCCGCCACCCAGCCTGACATAGGCGAATGGCGCAGCCATTGCGGGCACTGTCAGCACGGCTGACATCGCAAGCATTCCGGACAGAAAAAAGCGCAGGTATGGGAAACCGACACAGCCGCCCAGGACGGAACGGCAATACTGCAAGGATTTGAACATGGACTGCTCCTGGAATTGCCTTACTACTCCCTTGCAGTTTGAGTCTCTTTTTTGTCTGCGGCCAAATAATATCAACTTCGCGCGACAACTGGCAACTCTCTTGTTTTGCTTACACTAACTGTCATGAAACCCGCCCAACGCATCGAATTCTTCCGCCGCCTTCAGGCTGAAAACCCTGAACCGAAATCCGATCTCCAATACGCGACACCATTTGAACTGCTGGTCGCCGTGGTGCTGTCTGCCCAGGCCACGGACAAGAGCGTCAATATCGCCACGGCAAAGCTCTATCCGAAAGCCAACACGCCGCAGGCGATCCTGAAACTGGGCGAGGAAAAGCTCACCGAGTACATCAAGACCATCGGCCTTTTTCGCACCAAGGCAAAGAACGTCATCGCACTGTGCCGCATGCTGATCGACAAGCACAACGGCGACGTGCCGCGCACCCGCGAAGCGCTGGAGGAATTGCCCGGTGTCGGCCGGAAGACCGCCAACGTGGTGCTGAACGTGGCGTTTGGCGAACCGACCATGGCGGTGGACACGCACATCTTCCGCGTCGGCAACCGCACCGGGCTGGCACCGGGCAAGGACGTGCTGGCGGTCGAGATGAAGCTGCTGAAGCGCGTACCGGACGAATTCCGCTTGCATGCGCATCACTGGCTGATCCTGCACGGCCGCTACGTGTGCGTGGCAAGAAAGCCACGTTGCGGCGCATGCATGGTCAACGATCTTTGCGGGTTCAAGGAGAAGTCCGAGGCCGCGTGACAAAAACACAACACTGCGAATATTCGCCCTGCCTGAGTCGTGGGACGATACAGAGAACAGGCCAGTTCCATACCAATCTGCTGCAAATTGCTGCACTGCAAGATTGCGCTTTGACTGCGCCTGACTAGAATGCGTGCATCCCCGGACTGCAATGGGGATCCCAATACGAGGAGGAGAAGATTCGGGGCGGTGCGCTGAGCGTACTGCCCCAATTTTTTGGGGCTCGTGGTGGACACGTCGAGTCGCTCCGAAATCTGCAATTTCCGATTGCAATCCACAGCGGGCGCGACCTAAAATAAAAACTGGTTTTGCAAAGATCGGCGCATCGCCACTGGCCGCTGGCGTTCTTGCCAAATCAGACCGGCATTGCATGCCGGACGTCGGATGAACATATTGCTCCCGCTTTTTTTGCCCTCGCCGGTGATGCCTTCAGCCGGTCATGACGTCCTCACCCCACCTCTTTGAGGAGACGCATCGTGCAGAAGTCGCTCCACATCGACCCGGCCAAGTGCACGGGTTGCCTGCAGTGTGAAATGGCCTGTTCGTACGAAAATTACCAGGTCTTCAATCCCGCCAAGTCCCGCATCAAGGTGTTCGAATTCCACGACACCGGCAAGAAGGTTCCCTACACCTGCACCCAGTGCGATGAAGCCTGGTGCCTCCATGCCTGCCCCGTCGAAGCCATCACGGTCGACAAGTCCACGGGCGCCAAGATTGTTCTCGACGACGTCTGCGTGGGGTGCAAGGTCTGCACCATCGCGTGCCCATTCGGCACGGTGAACTACGTGCAGTCCACCGGCAAGGTGCAGAAATGCGATCTGTGCGGCGGCAAGCCGGCCTGCTCGGAAGCCTGCCCCACCGGCGCCATCACCTATATCGACGCCGACTGGACCGGGCTGGACCGCATGAAGCAATGGGCGGACAAGCTGAGCAATAACCAAAACTCGCAACCGGCCGCCGGCCAAGCGGACTAAGGAGACGACCATGGCATGGACCAAACAAGTTCTGCGCGTGAATCTCACCCAGGGTACCTGCAAGAGCGAGCCCCTCAACATGGCCTGGGCCAACGAGTACCTCGGCCAACGCGGACTCGCGACCAAGTACTTCACCGAGGAAGTTTCTCCAACGGTCGATCCGCTTTCCCCCGACAACAAACTGATCTTCGCCACCGGTCCGCTCACGGGCACGATGGCTTCCACCGGCGGCCGTTATTCGGTCATCACGAAGGGCCCGCTCACCGGGGCCATTGCCTGCTCCAACTCCGGCGGCTATTGGGGCGCGGAACTCAAGTTTGCCGGCTGGGACATGATCATCTTCGAGGGCAAGTCATCGAAGCCGGTGTATCTGTTCATCCAGGACGACAAGGCCGAGTTGCTGGATGCAACCGACCTGTGGGGCAAGACCACTTGGGATACCGAACCCTTGTTGAAGACGCGTCATCAGGACCCGCAAATCCGTGTGTCTTCCATCGGCCGGGCTGGCGAGACGGGCTGCCTGTTTGCCTGTGTCGTGAATGATCTGCATCGCGCGGCAGGACGATCCGGCGTGGGCACGGTGATGGGCTCGAAGAACCTGAAGGCCATCGCCGTGCGCGGCACCAAGGGTGTCGGCAACATCAAGGATGCGCCCGCATTCTTCAAGGCCACTGCAGCAGCCAAGAAAGTGCTGGCCGACAACGCAGTGACCGGACAAGGCCTGCCCAAGTACGGTACGCAGGTGCTGATGAACGTGATCAACGAAATCGGTGCATTGCCGACGCGCAACCACCAGGACGTGCAATTCGACGGTGCCAAGGACATCTCCGCGGAAGCCATGCATCAACCGCGCAAGACCGATGGCAAGCCCAATCTGGTGACCAACCAGGCTTGTTTCGGCTGCACCATCGCCTGCGGCCGCATTTCCAAGCTGGACGAAACGCATTACACCGTCGTCAACAAGCCTGAATACTGGGGCGCGTCTGGCGGGCTGGAGTACGAAGCCGCGTGGGCACTGGGCTCCGCCAATGGCGTGAACGATCTGGAAGCGCTGACCTACGCCAACTTCGTGTGCAATGAAGATGGTTTCGACCCGATCTCATTTGGCGCAACCGTGGGTGCAGTGATGGAGCTGTACGAGATGGGTGTGTTGACCAAGGAGCAGCTCGGCATCGAAGCGCCGTTCGGTTCCGCGCAGGCGCTGACGTTCTTCGCTGAACAGGTGGCGAAGGGAGAGGGCTTCGGCAAGGAGATTGCCATGGGGTCCAAGCGCCTCACCGCCAAGTACGGCCACCCGGACCTGTCCATGTCGGTGAAGGGTCAGGAATTCCCCGCCTATGACTCGCGTGGTATCCAGGGCATGGGGCTCGCGTATGCGACATCCAATCGTGGCGCGTGTCACTTGCGCGGCTACACCGTAGCCTCCGAGGTACTGGGCATTCCGGTGAAGACCGATCCGCTGGTCACCGACGGCAAAGCGGGATTGGTGAAGGCGTTCCAGGACGCGACGGCGGTGTTCGATTCCTCCGGCCTCTGCCTCTTCACGTCGTTTGCGTGGACGCTGCAGGACGTGGCCCCACAGCTGCAGGCAGCGTGTGAAGGCGACTGGTCGCTGGAAAATCTCAATGTGGTGGGTGAGCGCATCTGGAACATGGAGCGCGAGTACAACCTCGCCGCCGGCTTCACCAGCAAAGACGACAATCTGCCGAAGCGTCTCACAACGGAAGCGGCCAAGTCGGGCCCTGCCAAGGGATTGGTCAGCGGACTCGACAAGATGCTGCCGGAGTATTACGCGGCACGCGGCTGGACCCCGGATGGCGTGCCCACGCCGGATACGCGGCATCGTTTGGGCACGGCAGCACTCAACAAGTGATGCTGTTCCGGTTTTGACTCGGCACCGCCCCGCAGACACGGGGCGGTGCCGCTTTGGAGAACACCATGCACCACCTCATCATCGGCAATGGTCCCGCCGGCGTGATTGCAGCGGAGACCCTTCGCAAACACGCGCCTGCGTCGGACATCATCACGCTCATGGGCGACGAGCCCGAGCCGCCCTATTCCCGCATGGCGATCCCCTATCTGCTGCATGGCGCCATCGATGAGTCAGGCACCTATCTGCGGAAGCAATCGGACCACTTTGCCAATGCGAATATTCGCACCATGACCAGGCGTGCACAGAGTGTGGACACGCGCGGCCACTGGGTGCGCATGGACCGTGCGGAATCCATCCACTACGACAAGCTCCTCATTGCATCCGGCTCCGTTCCCAACACGCCACCGATACCCGGCATCGATCTGCCCAACATTCACCCGTGCTGGACGCTGGAAGATGCTCGCCAGATCATGCGTGTCGCCAAGCCGGGCGCCAAGGTGCTGCAGATCGGTGCAGGATTCATCGGCTGCATCATCATGGAGGCGCTGGCATCACGCGGCGTCGACCTCACGATCGTTGAAACCGGCAACCGCATGGTGCCGCGCATGATGACTGAGCGCGCGGGTGCCATGATCAAGGGTTGGTGCGAGAAGCGCGGCATCAAGGTATTCACCGGTGTCTCGGTCGCAAGCATCAGCGAGGCCAATGGCCGGTTGTTCGCCACGCTCTCCAACGGCGCAGGCATGGATGCCGATCTCATCATCAGCTCAACCGGGGTCAAGCCCCGCATCGACTTTCTGAAAGGCAGCGGCATCGAATGCGACCAGGGCGTGCTCGTGGATGAATTCATGCGCAGCAACATCCCGGACGTTTACGCGGCGGGCGATGTCTCGCAGTCGCTCGACTTCTCCACGGGCGAGCGCGTGGTCAACGCCATCCAGCCGGTGGCAGCCGATGAGGCCCGCACTGCGGCGTTGAACATGGCCGGCAGGCAGGTGTCCACGAAGGGAAACCTTTCCATGAATGTGCTCGATACCGTCGGTCTCGTCGCATCGTCGTTCGGGCAATGGTGGGGTGAGCGACCAGAGGATGGCGGAGATCATGCCGAACTCGAAGATGACGCCGCGTTTCGTTACCTGCGGCTGGAATTCCGAGATGATGTGCTGATCGGTGCCTGCAGTCTCGGTCTCACGGACCATATCGGTGCGCTACGCGGACTGATTCAGGGCCGCGTGCATCTCGGCGCATGGACCGACGCGCTGAAGCGTGAGCCCTTGCGCATCATGGACGCCTATCTCGCTACCGCGCAGAAGACTAGCTCGTGGTAGCGTCGCGACATGCGCATCACCCTGAAACTCTACGCAACACTCACCGACTACCTGCCCCCGACGGCAAGGTCGAACAACCAGATGATGGTCGAGGCAGAGCGGGATGCCACGATTGCAACGCTGATTGCACCACTCAATCTGCCACCAAAGCAGGTGCATCTGGTGCTGGTAAACGGCGTGTACATTCCGCCCGCCGAGCGCGCCACGCGAAACTTCGCAGAGGGTGATGTACTGGCCATCTGGCCGCCGATTGCGGGCGGATGAACTGGAGCAAGGCCGTTCTCACATCCACCGTCGTGGAGCCGAATGACTGATGCCTGATCAACACGAGTTCGAGATGGCCCTCACCAAGGATGAGTTTCTGAGACTGCTGCCTGTAGCGGTCGGCACGACATTCCAGATCACGGGGTCGCGCATTGCCGGCGCCGATGATCGCGTGACATGGACCATCGAGCTCCTGCCGATGGCGCCTCGTCGCATTGCACTGCTGGTGCTTCCACGCCTGTGTGTGACGATCAAGCTGGATGCCGGCGATGCCTTGGCATACGAGGCTTGGCTCAACCGCTTCATGCTCGGCTATCAACGTGCGGGCGGCTGATCCCCGTGTGTGGAATCAGTTCGCAAGCTGCTCCAGCGCCTCCCGGTTGTTCACCTCGATATCGAGGTGATGCACCGTCAGCACACCCTGATCGGACAGCTCACGCAGGGTTCGCGAAAAGTGCTCCTTGGTCATGTGCAGTCGCGAAGCGATGAGCCCTTTCTTGGCTGGGAGATGGATGATGTTTCCAGCTTTTCGTCCAGCCGAAACCCACACATCCATGAGGTAGCGGGCCAACCGCTGTTCTGCCTTGCAGAACAGCAGGTTCTCTAGCTCGTTCATTCGCTCATAAAGCTGCCAGGCCAGGTCCTGGGACATGTTCCAGCCGAGACGATGATTGCTCGCCAGCTCGGCGAGCAGCGCGGGACCACCGACAAACTGCAGGGTACAAGGCGTCATTGCGATAGCTGTGGCCAGATGCGGTCGCTTCATCAACGTGGCGACCGCACCAAGGTGTTCGCCCTCGCTGCATATCGCGGTCACATGTTCTTCACCATGTGTGGACTCGCTGCAGAGCTTGATTTGGCCGGACAGGATGAGATACACGCCTGATGCATCGTCACCTTTGCGGAAAATCGCTTCTCCCTTTGCCGCAGACAACGATTGAGACGCCTCCACCAGACGATGCAGCGCATCGCGATTGAGCTCTCGGAACAGACGGCAATCATGAATGGCTGTTGGCGACATGCTGTTTGGCCGACGTTGAGTGGAAGGTGCACCGGTTCTGGTGCGACATGAACATCCTGAGCGATCCGTACTGACATCATTTGATCTGTGTCAAATGCGGATGCAATGGAAGAATCCTCAGCACGTTCTTTGATATCAATTAAAGAACTTATCGTCTGGCATAGCTAGCATCGAGGCATTGACGACTTCTTCGTCACGCCAACAGGAGAACTTCATGTTTGCCACTCCTTTCCGCCTCGCGCTCTTTACCAGCCTGATCTGGATTACCGGGGCGCTTGCGCAGGCCACCGATGCCCCTGCCGCTGAGGCGCTCGCCAAGAAGAGCAAGTGCCTTACCTGTCACAGCATCGACAAGAAGAAGGATGGCCCCTCATTCAAGGAGATCGCCGCCAAGTACAAGGACAAGGCGGATGCGGAGCAGAGGCTGTTCATCCAACTGACGACCAGTCCGAAGGTAAAGGTGGACGGCAAGGAAGAAACACACGAATCGCTGAAGACCAAGAACGATGCAGAGATTCGCAACGTGATCCGCTGGATTCTGACTCGATGAAGTCTGGCGTGCTTTGTCTTTGAAGGGACCTGCCGTGGCAAGTCTCATCGTGCGCATCCAATCCATCTGGCATGCCGAGGGCAATGCTGAAGGCAAGACATGCGTTGATTGCCAGTACGGTATCGGTATCGCTTGCGAGGAGCCGGATGGACCAGACCTGCAGGAATTGTTCGCCAACAAATGAACGGCACCGCCCGACGCGGGATGCAATCAGACATTTTAGGGAGAGCAGGATGACTCGGACCACACTACTAACCTGGCTCGGCACGGCTGCCTTGGTCATTGCAGGCTTATTGGTCAGCACGGCTGTGCCTGCGCAAGGCACGGCCAAGGACGTTGTGCTGAAGGGGGACGCGAAATGCACGCGATGCCACGACGAGAACGAAGCCTACCCGGTGCTCTCCATTGGCAAGACCCGCCACGGAACCGTGGCAGATAGTCGCAACCCGACCTGTACGAGCTGCCACGGGGAGAGCGACAAGCACATCAACAAACCGTCGGATAGCAAGGAGCGTCCCAAGCCAGATCGCCTGTATGGCATGCGTCCCACCATTCCCGCCGAACAACAGGTCGACCGCTTCTTCGGCTTCTTCGGCAAGAACACCGCGACGCCGATGGCAGAGCGAAACAGCGCTTGCATAGGTTGCCACGAAGGCGGCAAGCGCATGCACTGGGCCGGCAGCGCGCACGACTCGCGTGACGTGGCGTGCACATCCTGCCATCAGATCCACACCTCTCATGACAAAGTGAAGGACAAGCAGACGCAACCCGAAATCTGCTACACCTGCCACAAGGAACAACGTGCCCAGATGAATCGCCCCTCGCACCATCCGGTGAAGGAAGGCAAGATGACTTGCACCGACTGCCACAACCCGCATGGCTCGGCAGGTGAGAAGCTGCTGGTGAAGGACAACGTCAATGACACCTGTTACACCTGCCACCTGGAAAAGCGTGGACCGTTCCTGCGCGGGCACCAGCCCGTCGCGGAAAACTGCAGCAACTGCCACAACCCGCATGGCACCACCAATGACAACCTGCTCAAGGTACGTGCGCCCTTCCTTTGCACACAGTGCCATGAGCCGACCAGTCACCGAGGCAATCTGCCTGGCGTGACCGGCGGTACGGTGGGTGGCACCGGAAGCGGTGTCAGCATCGGCTTGGCCAGATCCTGCCTCAATTGTCACACCAACATTCACGGCACCAACAATCCCGCAAGTATCACCAACGAGCGGACATTCCGTCGTTGAACGGCAAGGGGACACATATCATGCGCGCATCCACACCGAAACCCGCAAGGCTCTCCCTGCTGGCGCTTGCCCTGCTTCCACTCACCCAGCCCGCCTTTGCCGACGAGGCCGAAGACCGTCGGCTGCTGACGAAACCGGATTCATCAATCCTGGTCGGGGTTGGCAGCATCAATCGCGACAACAGCCGGTTCGGCCAGTATCTGGGACTGCACGAGAAAGGCAGCTATGGCCTGTTCGATATCCTGAGCGTGACACGCGACGACACCACCGGCACCTGGCTTCGCATCGACGCGCGCAATCTCGGCCTCACCAGCCGAGACATCCGCATCGATCACAACCGTCAGGGAGACTGGGGCTACTTCATTCAATGGAATGAAATTCCGCGCGCGAGCCAGTACACGATCAACACCCGGCTGGCAGGCATCGGCTCGGGCACACAAGCCGTCGCCGGCGAGCCCGTGGCCCGCGATGTCCGCCTGGAGACGTTGCGCCAAGCTGTGCTGCTCGGTTTCGACAAGCATTTCGGCAATGGCTACGAGGCGCAGGTGCGGATGAAGAGCGAGGACAAGAGCGGCTCGCGACTGTTCGGCCGATCCAGCGGAGACTTCATCGCAGAGCCGATCGACAGCACGATCAGCGAGCTGGAGGCGACTCTGGGATTCGTGGGGAAGTCGTTCCAATGGAGCGCTGGCTACAACGGCACACGCTACGACAATCACGTGACCGCGCTGTTCGCGACCGGCGGTGCCGGCTCATCGTTCTCACCGATTGCATTGCCGCCGGGAAATCAGGGACACCAGTTCTATATCAGCGGTGCATATGCGTTCACACCCGCTACCCGAGCACATGCCAAGCTGTCCTGGGGGCGCTTTACTCAGGATGACGCGTTCATCCCGGTGCCGACAGCCAATCCCAATCTCACGGGCAAGACTCAGCTCGATGGCCGCATCGACACAAAGCTTTTTTCTGCGGGACTGTCCAGCCGACTTCTGCCTGCACTCAGTGTGAATGCGAATATTCGCATTGAGGACCGCGACGACAAAACACCCGCAGTACGCTACGGCGCCGCACCCGCTGCGGGAAGCACTTTCGACGGGCTGTACGAACCCCGATCCATCGGCACGCGATTTGCAAAGTTTGAGGGCACATATCGCCTGCCAGCCGGCTTGTCGCTCGTGGCCGCACTGGAGCAGGACAACAAGGAGCGCTTCGTACCACCCGGCCCGGTCGTGACCGTGGCAGCGCGTCAGAAGTCCGAAGAAACCACTTGGAAGCTGGAAGCGCGCCGCGCCATGTCGGAAACACTGAATGGCACATTTGCCTGGCACAAATCCGAGCGCGATGGGTCGCCCCTGCTGACCAGCACCGGCTTCATCAGTGGCCTGCCGACCAGCAATCTGGTCGCGCCATTCAATGTGGCCGATCGGGAGCGAGATAAGCGCAAGATGTCTCTCGACTGGACGCCAACGGGTGCACTTTCATTCCAACTTGTCGGCGAAGACTCGGATGACCAATACACCGGACGCCCCATGGGATTGCGCGAAGGCAGTGAAAGGACGGTTTCCATCGATGCATCGCTGGCGTTGGCGGAAGCCTGGCAGATCACTGCCTGGGCTTCGCGCTCCCGGACGTCTGGCATGCAGGTTACGCAAACCTGTACCACCTCCGTCGCCAGCGTCTGCACGGTCGTGGGCCAAGTCTGGTCTGCAACGCTGGGCAACGTTGGCAATGCGGCTGGCCTCAGCCTTCGCGGTCAACTCAAGACCGGACTGGAACTGGGTGCTGATCTGCAGCGAACCAAGGATCGGGCCAACTTCGACGTCGTAGCGGTCTATCCGACTGGTGTGGCACCCCCGCCAACGTCGAACTACAGCGTCTCGCGGCTGAAAGTGTTCGGAAGAACAGCACTGAACAAGCAGGTAAGCGTGCGTGCGGAGGTAACCCATGAACGCTGGAACACCGATGACTGGACGTGGACCAACTGGGCCTTCGCGGACGGCACGCGGGTGCTGGAGAACGCCCGCCAGTCGATCACCTTTCTCGGCGTCGCCGTGCAGTACCGCTTCTGATCGCAAGTCATGATTGAATAGGCGCTTTGCATGTCAAGGTGCCATGTTCAATCCCTCGCGTGAAGAAGTCCGGCGTTTCCTGATGGAGGCTTGGCGGAAACGCCGTGAATCCCTTCCCGCCACGCCGCTTGAAACGGTGGCGGGCGATATCATTGCCGCGCATCCCGAGTATCACGCGCTGCTTGGCGCTGACGAGAAGGCACTGGCACGTGAGTGGCTGCCCGAAGATGGGGAGACCAATCCTTTCCTGCACCTGTCGATGCATCTGTCCATTCGCGAGCAGGTGTCCATCGACCAACCCGCCGGCGTTGCAGCACACCATGCGAGATTGTCCGGGACGACAGGCTCCGCATTGGAAGCAGAACACCTGATGATGGATTGTCTTGGCGAGATGATCTGGCAGGCGCAGCGGCACCATACCCAGCCAGATCCGGCGATCTACCTGGCCTGCCTGGAGAGGAGATGACGGACGGTCATCGGGTTGCGATCACAAGGTAAAGCCAGCAAGACCCTGCTCCCGCGTACCGTGAAGCGGTCCGCAGATCATTTTTGGGTTCACCAAACAAAAAGCCCGGCAATTGTCGGGCTTTTCTCTAATGGGCCAGCACACCGATCAATACTTGTGATCGAGGCCCTTTTGGCTTGCATAAAACGCAGCGAGATCAGCCATCTGCTGGCGCGAGAGTGTCGCGGCGAAACCACCCATGATTGCGTTCTTGCGCTGCTTGGATTTGTACTGCGAGAGCGCGTTGTACAGATAGTCGGCATGTTGCCCGGCGAGGCGCGGGAATTCTGCGGACTTGCTATTGCCGTCCTCACCATGACAGGCTGCACAGGTGGTGGAGTCGGCCTTGCCTTTGACCGGATCACCCTTCGGCATGGCGGTGGCATTTGCGCCGCAGGCGAAACTTGCAAGCAAGGCGGTCAAGAGAATTGTGCGCATCATCGTTCTGTTCCCTGAATTATTTTTTGTCGGCTGCGTAATAAGCGGCGATGTCGGCCATGTCTTTTTCCGACAGCAACGTGGCCTGGGCCTTCATCGTTTCGTTGAAGCGCTCGCCAGCCTTGTAAGACTTGAGTGCTGCGACGATGTAGGCGGCATGCTGACCGCCGAGCTTGGGCACTTTGTACACATCAGGATAAGCGACCTTCGTACCACCAAGGCCGTGGCAACCGGTGCAGGCAAACGCCTTGGCCTTGCCCGCGGCAGGGTCACCCGCTTGCGCTGCGGCAGGGAGGCAGAACGCCGAGATGGCCAGCAGCAGGAGGGTTGCTGACAGTTGTGACAGTTGGCGCGTCTGATTCGTGAACGATTTCATGTTTTTGGTCAGTGTGCGTGGCCACGTCGCGGGATGCCGGGCCGGATTGTTGAGCGTCTGGTTCAGACTCATGCGGCGACTCCTCAACGGCGCAAAGTATAACATGCACCCCCGTGCGGTTTGCACAGGCTCGGGCGCATTCAAACGTCCTGTGGTGATCCCTGAAATTGTTTCCAGACCGCCTTGCCGCCGCTGGCCTTGTCGATGGACTCGACTTGCGCCGCATGCTGCTGCATTTCTTCAGCCGTAGCCCGAAGGACCGTGAGCCGGGCTGGCCGTTCAGTGCGAATATTCGCCAGCGCGTCTCCGCCTGAACCCGAGTCGTTGCTGATGGCTAGACTGTCCTGGCCGCGGGTCAGGGCCATGTAGACCTCGCCCAGCAGCCGGGCATCCAGGAGCGCACCGTGAAGGACGCGCGCGGAGCGATCAACCTGATATCGCTCACACAACGCATCCAGCGAATTCTTCTTTCCCGGATGCAGCTCCCGCGCCATGAGGAGCGTATCCGTCACAGTGCAGAAGGTTGCCACCATCGGCCTGCCGATCTTCTCCAGCTCCGCATTGAGGAAGCCAACATCGAAGGCCGCGTTGTGGATGATCAGCTCGGCACCTGACACGAAGTCGATGAAGGCGTCGGCAATGTCGGCGAACTTCGGCTTGTCCACAAGCTGGTCCAACGTGATGCCGTGTACGCCGGTGGCAGCCTCGTCAATCTCCCGCTCCGGATTGACGTAGTGATGGAAGTCGCGGTCGGTAAACCGGCGCTGCTGCATCTCCAGGCAGGCGATTTCGATGATCCGATGACCCTGCCGCGGGTCGAGGCCGGTGGTTTCCGTGTCGAGCAGGATCTGCCTCATCTGTTTGCTCCCGACGACTCTGTCACACCGCGATTGGCAAGCTCATCCGCGCGTTCATTGCCGTCGTGGCCGGCATGCCCCTTCACCCAACGCCAGTCCACCCGATGCTTCGACGATACGGCTTCCAGTCGGCGCCAGAGATCGGCGTTCTTGACCGGCTTCTTGTCTGCCGTTTTCCAGGCCCTCGCCTTCCAGGCGTGAATCCATTCGGTAATGCCCTTCTGGACATACTGCGAATCGGTATGCAGGACAACGTCGCATGGTCGGGTCAATGCCGACAACGCCTCGATGACGGCCAGAAGCTCCATACGGTTGTTGGTGGTGTCAGGCTCGCCACCAAACAGTTCTTTTTCCTCGGTGCCAAAGCGCAGCAAGGCACCCCAGCCACCGGGACCGGGATTGCCCTTGCAGGACCCGTCGGTGAAAATTTCTACGGACATTTACTTGATCAGTGTGAGATGGGAGGAGGTGCGCGCCGCGCCCTGGCCGGTTCTGCCCTGTCGGGCGGCGGTCGCAAACTTGCGTTCTGTCTTTCGCTGGCTCCAGGCGGGTGTGATGATACGCATGCCGCGTACGCGCTTGATGGCCTGCAACATGTAGACGCCGCCGGACACGCCCCACCAGCGATCGCCAACGGGATCCATGAACCCAAAACGACGGCGCCATTTCTCCGATCGAATGGGCGGCGCATAACAGGCGAGGTGCGCATCCGCCACGTCGAATCCCAGGAGTGAGAGCCAGTCCTTGATGCGGATAAGCGACACGAAGCGACCGTCCCACGGCACGGCATCCGCCCGGCCCAGTGCACGTCTCACACCGAACAGGCTCCATGGATTGAAGCCGATGATGATGAGCCGACCCTCCGGAATCATGACGCGGTCAATCTCGCGGAGGATGTCGTGCGGGTCCTCTGCAAACTCCAGCACATGCGGGAGTACGGCCAGATCGACGGTGTGGGTGGCAATGGGCAGCTCGGCAAACCGGGCAGGAAGGTCCGCGCCCCTCGATGGATCAATGCGATAGCGATGCGCGATGCGCGACTCCCGCAGCAGATCCACTTGCGGGAGGCCCAACTGCAGGGCGTAGTAGCCAAAGATATCCGGTGTGATCTCATCCAGCCAGGCCTGTTCCCGACCGAGCACATACCCGCCCAAAGGGGTGTCCATCCAGTCATGTAAACTTACAGGCTTCGTCCGGGCGTCCATGCAGTGTTACCCATCACTTTCTCAGTTCAGTTCCTGCCGTGAGTTTGCCACACACCCGTCTGCACATCACGCCCGTTCCGGCGTTTTCTGACAACTATTTGTGGCTTTTGCACAACGACCGTCACGCTGTCGTGGTGGATCCCGGCGATGCCCGCCCGGTGGACGCCATGCTGGACCGGCTTGGCCTATCCCTGGTCGCGATACTGATCACCCACCATCACGGTGACCACGTAGGCGGATTGAACGCACTCTTGTCCCGGCGCCCGGTACCGGTGTACGGCCCGGCCGGCGAGGACATCGCTGGTGTAGAGCGGCACCTGAATGAAGGCGATGACGTCATCATTCCCGAACTGGGGGCCAGCTTTCGCGTGCTTGACGTGCCTGGACACACAAGCGGGCACATCGCGTATCTGGGGCATGGCCTGCTGTTCTGCGGCGATACGCTCTTTGCCTGCGGCTGCGGGCGGCTGTTTGAAGGCACACCCGAGCAGATGACCGCATCGCTCGCCAAGCTGGCTGCGCTCCCGGGTGACACCCGCGTCTTCTGCGCGCATGAGTACACGCTTGCGAATATTCGCTTCGCTGAAGCGGTGGAACCGGACAACGCCGCACTGCTTGCGCGGAAGGTCATTGAAGAAGCGAAGCGAACACGAGGTGAGCCCACCGTGCCCACCACCATCGCCGCCGAACTCGCGACCAATCCATTCCTGCGCTGGGACAGCCCGACCGTGAAGGCCAGCGCAGAGCGCCACGCCGGCCATGCGCTCGACGAGCCTGCCGCGATTTTCGCCTCGCTGCGCGAATGGAAAAACCACTTCTGATCGAATTTGACACGACAAGCATGAAGGAGACTGACATGACACTGTTGCGCAAGCCGCTCGCCCTGCTCACGACCACGGCACTAGCACTGGCCGCCCTCCCCGCATCGGCAATCTCGCTGTCGGACATCGACAAGTCTGCCAATCGCTGCGAGAACTTCTATGCGTATGCGACCGGCAACTGGCAGAAGAACAACCCCATCCCCGCTGATCGTGCTCGGTGGGGTGCATTCAATGAAATCGAGGAACGCAACACGCAGTTGCTGAAGGAACTTCTTGAGACGTTGGACAAGGGGCGTCGCGCCAGAACGCCCGCAGAGGAGCAGGTACTGGCCTTCTACAAGTCGGGCATGGACGAGGCGACCATCGAAAGCGCGGGGCTGAAACCCATCGCAAGCGATCTCAAGCGTATCGACAGCATTGCCAATGCCAAGGACATCAGTATCGTACTGGCCTGGCTGCAGAAGTCCGGGCCGAGTCCCACTCGGCGTGGTCCGCAGCCGGTGGGCTTTACCTACAGCGTGCGACAGGACGCCAAGAACAGTCTGGTCTATCTCAGCTATTTCGCCCAGGGTGGGCTGGGTCTGCCGGAGCGCGACTACTACCTCAAGACCGACGAGCGATCGCTGAAGCTGCTGCAGGCCTATGAAGCGCATGTTGGCCGCATGCTGGTGCTGCTCGGTACCGACCCCGCCACAGCCAAGGCCGATGCGGCCAAGGTTCTCTCGCTGGAAACACGTCTGGCAAACGCGCACATGACCGCCGTCGAACGCCGCGACCCGGACAAGACCTACAACAAGAAGACCATGGCCGAGTTCCGGGCCATGACCCCCTCGATTGACTGGCCCGCCTGGTACGCCGAAATTGGCCTTTCCCTGCCGGCGGAGCTGTCGGTAGCCCAGCCCAAGTATTTCGAGGCACTCTCCGCAGCAATGAAGGATTTGCCCGCTACGGACTGGAAGCCGTATCTGCGATTCCACCTCGCAAATGCCTGGGCCACGCATCTGCCCAAGGCCTTTGTTGAGGAAAATTTTGCACTGCGCGGCAAGCTCCTCTCCGGCAGCGAGGTCAACATGCCCCGCTGGAAGCGGGTCATCGACAGCACTGATCAGGAGATCGGCCACCTGCTGGGCCAGCTCTTCGTGGCGCGCGCCTATCCGCCGGAAGCCAAGGCCAAGATGGACGACATGATCGTCAACGTCAAGGCTGCCATGCGCGACAGCATCAACAATCTGGCGTGGATGGGGCCGGATACGCGGAAGCAAGCATTGCGCAAGCTGGATGCCATCGTCTGGAAAATTGGCTACCCGGAAGTCTGGCGCGACTACCCCGGCCTCAAGCTGCAACCGGACCAGTACCTCGACAACACGCGTCAAGCCGCGCTGATCAACTTCAAGTACCGCAACGACCGCATCGGCAAGCCGGTCGAGCGCAAGGAGTGGGGCATGACGCCGCCGACGGTCAATGCCTACTACAGCCCGGGACTGAACGAGATTGTCTTCCCCGCAGGCATCCTGCAGCCACCCTTCTTCGACGCGAAGAAAGATGACGCCACCAACTACGGTGGCATCGGCATGGTGATCGGACACGAGATCACCCATGGCTTCGACGACAACGGCCGCAAGTACGATGCCGATGGCAACCTGAAATCCTGGTGGAGCAAGGAAGATGAGGAACGCTTCTTGAAGCGGGTCAGCATGATTCAGGATCAGTACAGCGCCTACAAGCCACTGCCGGACCTGAATGCCAATGGCAAGCTCACCACGGGCGAGAACATTGCTGATCTGGGTGGCCTCAATATTGCGTTCAATGCATTTCGCCGCACGCCACAGGCCAAGGCTGCCGGCGCACTCGACGGCTACACGCCCGAACAGCGGTTTTTTCTGTCCTATGGTCAGATCTGGCGCTCCCAATACCGGGTGGAGCAGATGCGCCTGCAGATCGCCACGGGCAATCACTCATTGCCGCAATACCGCGTGATGGGGCCACTGGCAAACTTCACGCCGTTCTTCCAGTCGTTTTCCTGCCCTGCTGACAAATCGTTCGCGCGAAGTGATGCGGACAGGATCGTGATCTGGTGACTCTTGCGAATATTCGCAGCATGACCCGAGACTGCAACGCCTCGCGAGGCTCGGAAGACCTGCTCCCTCTCTCCTCGTGGGAGAGGGCTGGGGAGAGGGGGTTGTCCTCACAACGTGCCACCCTCTCCCCTACCCCTCTCCCATCAAGGGAGAGGGGTTCAGCATCCGTAGCCCGGATGCAACGCAGTGGAATCCGGGGTTCGTACATGATCCACGATCCCGGATTCCGCGATGCTGCATCCGGGCTACGGGACTGGTGCCCTTTGCGAATATTCGCACCATGAACTTCACCATCCAACCCGCCACACCCGCTGACGTGCCGGTCATCTTCGACCTCATCAAACAGCTCGCCGTCTATGAGAAGCTGGAGCACATGGTCGTCGGCAATGAGGCGATGCTGCATGACGCCCTCTTCGGCACCAAGCCCGTCTGTGAATGCGTGGTCGGACGCGAGGACGGCGTGCCGGTCGGCTTCGCACTCTACTTCTCCACGTTCTCCACCTTCCTCACCAAACCTGGCCTGTACCTTGAAGACCTCTTCGTCGTGCCGGACAAGCGCGGCGCAGGCTATGGCAAAGCACTCTTGAAACATCTGGCTCAACTTGCGCAAGACCGTGGCTGCGGCCGCTTCGAATGGCGGGTGCTGGACTGGAATGAGCCGTCGATCAAGTTCTACGAATCCATCGGCGGCGAAATCATGAAGGAGTGGTGGCTGGTGCGCATGACCGCCGATCGCATCGCTGCCTTTGCAAACCAAAGCAATGCAACCACAGATGAACACGGATGAACACAGATGACGGCCTGGTCTCATTTGTGCTCATCCTGCCTTTATCCGTGTTCATCTGTGTTCCGCAGTTGACTTTCAACATCAGGAATGAACCATGCTTGCCCAACTGAAAACCGACTTCAACGAAATCAAACCCGCAGTGGATTTCTGTTCGCTGCGCTATGTGGAAGAAATCAGCGAACAGCTTTCCGTGCGCCAGGACGTATCCGAGCCGCCACAGACCGCCTTCGACCGCGGTGCCATGATCACCGTGATGCACAAGGGTGGCATCGGCTACGCGGCCACGAGCGATCTGTCGCGCGCCGGGCTTGCTGCGGCGGCCGAACGCGCGCGCTACTGGGCGGAGCAGACAACTGGCCGCACGGTGGCGGACTACTCGAAGCTGACCAAGCCGCTAGCGGGCAAGGCGGCCTTTGCCAGCCAGGTTGCACAACCCATCTCGCAGCTTTCCAAGCGCGACAAGATGGACATCCTCATGCGGGAATCCTCGCAATGCAAAGTGGACCCGCGCATCGTCGATTGGGGCGTCGGACTCTGGACCACGCAGACCCATCAGCTCTACCTCACTGCTGACGGCGGCGAGATCGAACAGCAATTCCAGTACGTCGTGCCGTCTCTGCATGTCACCGCATTCCACGAAGGTGAAACCCAGATCCGCTCCTGGGGCGGCCGCTACAACGGCTTTTGCCAGCAGGGCGGCATGGAGATTCTGGAGCGCGCGGGCTTCGCCGGCTGCGGGAAGCTGACGGCAGAAGAAGCGCTGCAACTGCTCACCGCACCCAACTGTCCTGCGGGTGTGATGGACATCATCCTCATGCCCGACCAGATGATGTTGCAGATTCACGAATCCATCGGCCATCCGCTGGAGCTGGACCGCATCTTGGGCGACGAGCGCAACTTCGCGGGCACCAGCTTTGTCACGCTCGACATGTTCGGCAGCTATCAATACGGATCAAACCTGCTCAACGTGACCTACGACCCGACGCGGCACGAGCAATTCGCCAGCTTCGGTTATGACGATGACGGCTTGAAAGCCGAACGCCAGTTCATCATCCAGGACGGCATGCTCAAGCGTCCGCTCGGTGGCGCCATCTCGCAAGGCCGTGTGGCGGCCGAGGGTCGTCCGATGGAAGGTGTGGCCACCACCCGCGCCTGTTCCTGGAATCGCGCGCCCATCGACCGCATGAGCAATCTCAACGTGGAAGCGGGCACGTCCACGCTGGACGAGATGATCGCCTCCATCGACAACGGCGTGCTCATGAAGACCAACAACTCCTGGTCCATCGACGACTCCCGCAACAAGTTCCAGTTCGGTTGCGAGTACGGCCAGCGGATCGAGAAGGGAAAACTCACCGGCGTGGTGAAGAACCCCAACTACCGCGGCATCTCCGCCACGTTCTGGCGTTCGCTGTCCATGGTCGGCGGCCCGGACACGGTTGAAGTACAAGGCACACCGTACTGCGGCAAGGGAGAGCCCAATCAAGTCATCCGCGTGGGCCATGCATCGCCGGCCTGCAAGTTTTCCAACATCGATGTCTTTGGCGGAGAGGGCTGATCGCCTGCACCAAAGCGATGCAAACACAGATGAACACGGATTAACACAGATGATTTCTTGTTTCGATTCCTTGCGAATATTCGCACAGGTCGGATTTGAAGAATCCGTGTTCATCTGCGTTCATCTGTGTTTGCGTTTGAACTGATACCACAAGGAACAGAATGCAAACCTACTTCAACGAACTCGCCGACTGGATCGGCACCCAAATGAAAACCGGCGAGACTTTTCTCGCCTCGCTCTCAGCCGAGGATTCCGACTTCATCCGCTTCAACCATAGCAAGGTGCGCCAGGCCACCAGCGTGAAGCAGATCGCGCTGACGCTCGGGCTCATCAAGGATCGTCGCCGCGCGGACATCAAGCTCATGCTGTCGGGCATTCCGGAGCAGGATCGCGCGCAGATCAGCCAGGTGCTCGACATCCTGCGCGCCGATCTCGCACAGTTGCCGGAGGACCCGTACCTGCTCTATTCGGAGACGGTGAACAACAGCGAGGTGCAATCACAGGCCAAACTGCCCCGCCCGGACGAAGTGCTGGATCAGGTCACTCGCGAAGGCGCGGGCGTGGATCTGGTCGGCCTCTACGCGGGCGGCAAGCTCTATCGCGGCTTCGCCAATTCGCTAGGCCAGCGCAACTGGCATAGCGCGGACAATTTCAACTTTGAGTGGTGTCTCTACCACGCAGCCGACAAAGCGGTGAAGTCGAGCTACGCAGGCGCGGTGTGGGATGCACGCGAATATTCGCAGAAGATGGCGTTCGCCAAAACGCAATTGGCGCGCCTGGGCGACAAGCCCATGGCGCTGAAGCCGGGCCAGTATCGCGCCTGGCTCGCACCCTCGGCGCTGAATGAAGTGCTGTCCATGCTCTGCTGGGGCGGCTTCGGCATCAAGTCGCAGAAGACCAAGCAGAGCTGCCTCGCGAAGATGATCGAGGACGGTGCGGTGATGAACCCCGCCGTCAACATCCGCGAGAACACGGCAGAGGGATTGGCGAGCGGATTCCAGCAGGACGGCTTCGTGAAGAAGGGGCGCGTGGATCTCATATCCGGCGGCGTGCTCAACGACGCACTGATCTCGCCCCGCTCCGCGATGGAGTATCAGACCGAGACCAATGGCGCCAACCTGTACGAAATGCCGGAATCGCTCGACATGGCGGGCGGCACATTGAATCGGGACGATGCGCTGACGTCGTTGGACACCGGGCTCCTCATCGGCAACCTCTGGTATCTCAACTTCTCCGACCGCGCAGCCTGCCGCATGACGGGCATGACACGCTTCGCGACATTCTGGGTGGAAAATGGCGAAATCAAGGCGCCGCTCAACGTCATGCGATTCGATGATTCTGTTTACCGCATGCTGGGCGACAATCTGGAAGGCCTGACCCGCGAGTGCGAGTTGCAGCCGAGCTCGGACAGCTATGGGGAACGATCCGTCCTGTCCACTCGTCTACCCGGTGCTCTGGTCAAGGACTTCGCACTGACCCTGTAAAAAGTGGTTGACCGGCAGCACAGATTTAAATAGACTTTTCCACATTAAAATAAAGAGTTACCGGATGATCTTCAGGCGCAGCCTTATCTCCTGCTCGGTCTTGGCTGCGTTGTTGGCAGCGCAGATGACGCCCTTCTCGGCCTGGGCTCAGACGGCACCCGCACATACTGCATTGGGGCCATCGATTCCGGATGAGGCCCCGCTGCCACCACCACCCGCTGCTGCAGAGCCGCTGCCGCCGCTCTCGCCAGCAGAAGCGCAAGCCAACCGCGATCTGTGGGAACGGATTCGTGCCGGGTTCAAGATGGCACCCCTTGAATCGCCTTTGGTGCTGGTGCATGAGGACTGGTATTCCCGCCGCCCCGACTACATCGGCCGATTTGTGGATCGCGGTGCCCTGTATCTGCATCACATCGTGGAGGAAGTCGAGAAGCGCGGCATGCCGATGGAAATCGCGCTGCTGCCCGTCATCGAAAGCGCGTTCAATCCCGGTGCCTATTCCCGCGCCCACGCCTCCGGCATGTGGCAATTCATTCCTTCGACCGGCAAGCTCTACGGCCTCGATCAGAACTGGTGGACGGACCATCGTCGTGACGTGGTTGCCTCGACTCACGCAGCACTCAACTACCTCGAAAAGCTCTACAACCAGTTCAACAGCTGGGAGCTGGCACTGGCTGCCTACAACTGTGGCGAAGGCTGCGTCGGCCGCGCCATCGCGAAAAACGAAAAGCGCAACAAGCCGACCGACTTCCTGTCGCTCGACCTGCCAAAGGAGACCCGCAACTACGTCCCCAAGCTGCTCGCCGTGAAGAACATCATCCAGTGGCCCTCCTCCTACGGCATCAAGCTGGAGGCCATCCCGGATGAGCCCTACTTCACCCGTGTGGCCGCGCCGCCCAAGATTGATGTGAAGCTTGCAGCGAAACTGGCAGAGATGCCGGAAGACGAATTCGTCGCCCTCAATCCTGCATTCAACAAACCTGTTGCCGCCGTCGAGAGCGGGCATTTTCTGCTCCCCATCGACAAGGCACCGGTGTTCCGCGAGAACCTGGAGAACTACGACAAGCCGCTCGTCTCGTGGTCAGCGTACTCCGCGCAGCGCGGCGAATCCGTCGACCAGATTGCGAAGAAGCATGGCGTGACGCCATCTTATTTACGCACCGTGAATGGCCGCCTCAAGGAACGCAAGGGCAAGCTGGCGCAGCCGATGCTGCTGATGGTGCCGGCGCAGGCGGGCGGGCTGATTCGTGCCTCGCTGGATGTTTCCCCACCGGCAGCCCAGACAGCGGCACAGCAGCCCCGATCCGATGTGCCGTTCACCTACCGCGTGCGGCCCGGCGATTCGCTCTATGTCATCGCCAATCGCCACGACCTGGATGTCGAGGACTTGCGCGAATTCAACAATTTGCGGGGCAACCATCTCGCTGTCGGGCAGACGCTTCGCCTTACCGGTGCGTCCGCCCCGCTGCTGAAATCGACGCCGGTCGTGGCTGCTGCCCGTCCTGCGGCAGAGCGACCGACCGCCACCAAGGCAGCACCCGTTGCGAGCCAGGCGGTAGCCGCTGCTACCACCCGCACCTACACCGTGCGCGCCGGCGATACGCTCTACTCCATCGCGCAGCGATTCGGTATCGCGCTGAACGATCTGCTGGCGTGGAACAATCTCACGGCACAGTCTGTCATCCAGCCGGGTAGGCAGGTCCGCGTCAGGGCCTGATCCTGCGATTGGGTTACCCCGGTTGCGGCAACAGCAGCAACTGCCGCTGCGAATATTCGCAATGCTTGTTGGCGGCGCGCGCAGCGCTAAGTGAAGTCGTCCAAGAGTGTGCAGCAGGGGCTGGTGTGATAATGAAAGACCTGACCCTATTTGTCGTGTGACCCTATTTGTCGTGCTATTTGTCGTGACCCCATTTGTCCATTTGTCGCAAAAGGCAAGGCCCCCATGATCCTGCGATAGATGCCAGACAGATTGGGGTGTAAGCAAGTGTTCCTGGCTGCGACAAACAGGCGTCGAATTATAGGAGTGTCTCCATGTCCAGCCAGCCACTGTCTACTCGCCGTGTTTTCCTGACCCAAGTGGTCGTGGGCGGCTCCGCTTTCATCGCTTTCGGGGCACAGGCGCAGCAGCAGCCCCGCGTTGACGAACGTGATGCGCAGGCGATGGCACTCGGCTACGTGGCCGATTCCGCCAAAGCCGATGCGAAGAAGTTTCCCAATCGTGCCAAGGATCAGATGTGCAAAGGCTGCCAGCTTTACTCAGGCAAGGTCAACGATGCCAATGGACCCTGCGCGATCTTCGGGGGCAAACACGTGCTTTCAGGTGGCTGGTGCAGCAGCTGGACCAAACGGGCCACTTGATCGGCTTCCCGCATGCCCGCTACTGGAGGCTGCAACGCACTGGTGATCGACCTGGGCAGAAACTGATTTCATGAACAAAGCGACCAACAGCAGCGCGTTTGAACAGTCCTTCATCTTTCACATGATTCGGGACTTCTTTGCGTTGCTGGTTTTGGTGGCGGTGGTGGAGTTGGGCATTCGCTACGCCGCTGTGCGCTGGGACTTCAGCCGCCATGAACCTGCGCGTGTGGCCAGCGCGGCGCAGCAACTGGCAAACGACGTGAAGTCGATCATGCTCAATGCCGGCGGGCCGACTGCGGCGCGTACCGTGTACCCTATTCTCAACCGCAATTACGAAGACTTGGGCCTATCGATCGCCGTGTTGCCCAGCCCGGTGACCGTAGAGTCGATCAAGGTCCAGCTCGGCATGGACGCCAAAGGCCTGCAGCCCCGCTGGGCAGAGGGCACCCACACCGAGGCCAGCGTCGAACTGCGAGCGGAACAGTTTTGCCAAGGTTGCCATGTGAAAGCGCTTCTGGGCGACGTGCTCGGAACCGTTCAGGTGCGCAGCTATCTGCAGCGCATGGAAGCGATGTGGTGGCACGAGGTCCGCCTGACCGCTGTTGCGCTGAGCATGAAAATTCTGGTGCACACGATTCTGTTGTTTTTGCTCCTGCGAATCCGCATGGAGCCGTTACTGGCGCTGCGCCAAACCATGTCCGTCCTGGCTCGCGGCGTGATGGACTTGTCGCCGCGGGCGACAGTGAAGGGCCATGATGAATTTGCTGAGCTCGCGCAGGATTTGAACCATTTTCTGGACCGCATCACGCAGATCGTGCACGACCTGGATCGCATCCTGAGCGAAGTGGTCAGCGTGGGCACCCGGCTGGGCCAGGTCAATGTTCAACTCGAAAGACAACTATCTGGCTTGCGCGACGCTGGGATACAGGCCGTCGAGCATGGAATGCGCCAAAGGTTGGACATACAGCGTGTAGCCTCTCGCGAGGCCGGGGCCTTCGAATCCCTGACACGAACGCTGGAAGACCTCGTGGCGGCAGCCCCTTCGCGTCCTGACGTGGTGCCAGCACTGGGCGAGTACCTGCAGCGCATCCGCTCGAGCTTTTCTGCGGTGAACAGTGCGCTGGAGGTGACCGCAGCCGGGCTGGCCGCGCCCGAGATGCCGTCAGCTCAATACCAGGTCTTCGCCCAGTCGCTGCACGACATGGCCTTGTTGGAGGCAACGATGCAACAAGTGGCCGAGTCAGGCCAGCAGGTGCTGCATCGGTTGAGTCAAGGGCGACAACAGACGGCCGCGTAGGGCCAAACAGGCCGTGTAGCAGGAATCAATTGTGGGCTGTCCCCTATTGTTCGTTGGTTTGGACCCCGTTGGTTTGTGGTTTGCGTTGGTTTGCTAAGTTCCTTGGCCTCAGTCTTGCCAGCGCAAAAAAACTGGTGTCTTAGTAATTTACTACGCCACTGGAAGTAAGAATAATTCTACTCACGCCCGCTAGCAACCCGGCCCCCAATCTACGTCGTACACCACAAATTCCCAACCGCCAATCGTATCGTCTAGAACTTTTACTCCGTACCACTCCCAACGTCCGTAGTATTTCGGCTGTGAGCACTCAGCATAGGTCGGCTCACCACCTCCCTCGTCAGCCCTTCTTGGAGTCTGGCGCGTTCCGGCGATTGGTGTTGCAGACACAATTTGAGCACTTCTAAAGAGAACAACACGCTCAATGATTCCATCTGGATACTTCACGCAATACTCGCCCGGAGGTGACAGAGCTCCATAGGCTTCTATAACCGCATATCCAAGACCGGTACGCCATTGCTCCGCAGTAGGATAGTGGGAGTTGGGGCTCGAAGGATGACTTACCAACCTAGCGCCTTCACAGGCGATTGCGGAAACAGTCACAAGCATTAGCCACAGACCAAGTATCCATTTACTCATTTGCCGCTCCTTATGCCAAGTTGTCGTAGGTCTCGGTTGCGTATTGTTGTGATGATTTGCTGCTGCAAAGTTTGAGCCAAATTCATGTCTTCTGGGCTCAAAATGTACCTCTGATAGAAGCTACCTACAGAATCTGCGTTACAACGTCTTGTCATTCGGCATTCTGTAGCAATTAGCTCGTTATTTGTGGAGCAATCCATGCCGAAAGAGCAAGATGCAAGAATCCAGGCGGCTTCGGCAACTGCAGGAGATGCACCTTGAAATAGGCTATTCTGAAAGTTGGATGAATTTTGGTGCAGAGCGGTACGCCATACTTGCCCCATGGATTGGAGAGCTAACGGGTTCTCACTTAGAATTAGATCCGATGCTTCAACAAGCAGAGCGCTGGCATTCTTAGACATAATCGCGTTTTGCTGGAGCGCAACTGATCGGGCTTCGATGCTCTTTCCTGCGTGGAGAGTACTTAAGTCGGCAGCAAGTCTCTCAGCCGTCAATTCGGAGAAGTAATCTCTACATGCCTCCACATAGGCGGCGACTCGCTCTCTATGAAGCGTGTCTTCCAAGGGATTGGGGGCTGCCTTCGAACGGACTCGGTCAACAAAAGCAACGTACTTGTCCACACCGAAACCGGTAAGAGACCCACAAGACAATCGCTTGTATTCGGCCAAAAAGCGCTCGGTAGAGTCGATGGGGGCGCCTTTGTACCTTCTATGGAAGTCAGAAGCAGACTTTGTGCTTCCATACTCATCCCACAATTTATGCATTCTCAAAGAAGCCCCTTCTTGGCTCACCAAAACGGGGCGCGCCGAGGTTGCATCCAGCTTAGGTTGCAATTGCGCCGATACAGATTCGCTGGATGTTCGAGGTGGCTGCGTGGAAAGAGTCGGCCCTTTAGCTCCATCTAGAGCTGGAAGCTCTCCATGAAAAAAATATGCGAGTGAAGCAATTCCGATTGAGGCGACTATCAGCACACCAATTAACAGTTTTGTTTTGGGCATTTTCTAGTATTGCTATCAAACTAAATGTGTTTGCATGGCCAAGCGCCGAGAGTAGTAATGCTCGTTCAACATCCAATTTAAGTAAAGCGCATCCACTTCAACCCCAGGGTGGATTCAACTACCCTCCCTGAGGCTCAACCATCCCATCCTGATCGCCCGATCCGGCGAATGATAATTCGCACACTATCACAACAATCCCCACAGTCCTCATTCTGAAATCGTCGACTATTTCTTGAGTCAAGCAGTGCCACTTCACGCCGCTGTCCGGCTCCCATCCCAACCCTTCGGGATCGAGCCCAGCAGCTTCTTCGTGTACTCCTGCTTCGGATTGAGGTAAATCTCGTCCGAATTGGCGACTTCCACCACGTCGCCTTCGCTCATCACCATCACCTGGTCGGAGATGTACTTCACCACCGCGAGGTCATGCGAGATGAAGATATAGCTCATGCCGAACTCGTCCTGCAGATCCTGCAACAGGTTAAGCACCTGCGCCTGCACCGACACGTCCAGCGCGGACACGGATTCGTCGCAGATCAGCACCTCGGGCTTCATGGTCAGGCAGCGTGCAATGGCGATGCGCTGACGCTGGCCACCGGAAAATTCGTGCGGATACTTGTAGAACGACACCGGCGGCAGCCCGACCTTTTTCAGCAGCTCCAGCGCCATCTGCACGCGCTCCTGCTGATTGGTGCCAATGCCGTGCACGTCCATCGGCTCCTGCAAAATCTGGCCCACAGTCATGCGCGGGTTGAGCGATGCGTATGGGTTCTGGAAAATGATCTGGATGCGGCGCTTGTACTTCATGAAGTCTTTTTCGGAGAGCTTCAGGATATCCACGCCGTCGAACAGGACTTCACCGCCAGTGGCATCGTGCAGGCGCATGAGGGTCAACCCCACCGTCGTCTTGCCAGAGCCGGATTCACCCACGAGACCCAGCGTCTTGCCCTTGGCCAGCTTGAAGGACGCATCCTTTACGGCAGCGACTTTGCGCTTCTTGAACAGGCCATCCTTCAGCTCGAACTCCTTCTTCAGGTGCTTTACTTCAAGAATGATCGGCTCGCTGCCGGTGAGGCCGCGCGTGCGCTGCTCGGTCATGACCTTGCCGTCGCCCTTGAGGAAGTCGTCGATCACCGGCAGCCGCTTGGGGCGCACTTCGATGCGTGGGCGGCAAGACAGCAGTGCCTTGGTGTACGGATGTTGGGGGTTCTCGAAAATTTCCTTGGCGGTACCCTTCTCTTGAATCTCGCCTTGCTGCATGACGACGACGGAATCGGCAATCTCGCCCACGACACCCAGATCATGGGTAATGAACAGTACGGACATCTGATGCTTCTGCTGCAGATTCGCGATGAGGTCGAGGATCTGCTTCTGAATGGTCACATCCAGTGCAGTGGTCGGCTCGTCGGCGATGAGCAGCTTGGGCTCACAGGCAATGGCCATGGCGATCATGACGCGCTGCTGCTGGCCGCCAGACATCTCGTGCGGGTAAGACTTGATTCGCAATTTCGGATTGGGGATGCCAACCTCATTCAACAACTCTTCCACTCTCGCCCAGGCCTGGGCCTTGCTCATGCCCATGTGCAAGCGAAGCACCTCGGCAATCTGGTCGCCGACGGTGAACACCGGATTCAGCGACGTCATCGGCTCCTGGAAGATGACCGAGATTTCCTTGCCGCGCAGTTTCTGCATTTCCCGCATGCCGAGCTTCAGCAGATTGCGGCCTTCATAGTTGATGACGCTATCTGGATGAATGATGGACTGCCCTTCCGGCAGCAGGCCCAGCATGGACATTGCCGACACTGATTTTCCGGAGCCGGATTCGCCGACCAGGGCGACGGTCGAGTTGCGCGGCACCTTGAAGCTCACACCCTTTACGGCTTCGAAAACCTGACCTTGATCCAGACGGAAGGAAATGGTCAGGTTGTCGACTTCCAGCAGGTTCGGGGATTGGGTCATGTCGTCATTCCAATAGTTGACTGGACCCCGTGTCGCGGCACGAGGTGAACGTCATTGCGAATATTCGCAATAGGTTTCCGGACCCCGTGTCGCGGCACGGGGTGACGATGATTGCGAATATTCGCAATCATCGTCACTTGATCTTCGGATCGAGCGCATCACGGAGCGAATCCGTGAGCATCGAAAAGGCTGTCACCAGCAGTGCCATGCTGGCGCCAGCGGCCACCAACTGCCACCACTTGCCGATCACCAGCTCGCTCTGCGCCTCGGCGAGCATCGTGCCCCAGGACACCATGTCCACCGGCACACCGAGACCCAGGAAGGACAGGATGACCTCTGCCTTGATGAACTGCACCACGTGCTGCGAGAGCTGCACGAGACAAACGTGGCTCACGTTCGGCAGGATGTGCTTGAACATGCGCGACATGTGCGACGTGCCGATGGCGGCCGCGGCGCGAACATACTCGCGATTGGCATGCTTGATGTACTCGGCGCGCACCAGACGGTAGATGCCGGTCCAGCCGGTGAGGCCGAGGATGATGATGATGGGCAGGATGCCTTTGCCGAACTTGCCCGAGGCTGCAGCAACGGCCGCGAAGGCGAGCACCAGCAGGATGTACGGGATCGACGTGAAGATGTTGTAGAACCACTCCAGCACGTCATTGACCTTGCCACCCATGTAGCCGGCGAGTGCACCGAGAAACGTGCCGATGAAGGTCGCCATCAGGGCAGCAACGAGGCCGACGAAGATCGACACTTCGGAACCCTTGATCACCTTCTGGATGACATCACGCCCCCACTTGTCGCCGCCGAAGAGCAGCGTGTCGGAACGTGGCGTCTCGGTCACCGAAATCTGCTTGGCGCGGTCTTCCCACTCCTTGTAGCGCGGTGCAAGCGGATCAATGTCGGACAAGTCGACGGGCGGCACCTTGGAGATGGGCACGCCGCCGGCAACGGTGGCGGCTTCCAGATTCTCGGCGCCCTTCATGAACACCGGGTTGGCATACGACACGCCGACTTCCTTGCTCCAGTTGCCTGCCACGATGCCGGCATACGACGCCGTCATGAGCAGGATGAAGAAGATGACGACAAACATCGAGAACATGCCGACCTTGTCGCGCTTCAAGCGGCGCCAGGCCAGCATCCACAGTCCCGGCGACTCCTGATGGAGCGGTGCCACGATGGGTTCGGGGGTTGCGATTGCGTTCATGTGCAGCTCCTCACTTCAACTGGACACGCGGATCGACGAACTTGTACATCACGTCGACGGCGAGATTGACGAGCATGGTGATCATGGCGAGATAGACCGTGATCGCCTTGATGACCGGGAAGTCGGAGCGGTTCACCGCAGTCACGACTTCACGACCCAGGCCGGGAATGGAGAAGAACACTTCCAGCAGGAAGGAACCCACGAAAAGACCCGGGATGTAGATGCCGATGTTGGTCAGGATCGGAATCATCGCGTTGCGCAGAACGTGCTTCCTCATGATGACGTTCTCCGGGACGCCCTTGGCGCGTGCGGTGCGCACGTAATCCTGGTTGATCTCCTCAAGGAAGAATGAACGATACAGGCGCAGTTGCGGTGCCAAGCCCACGAACACGGCCAGCATGATCGGCAGCGGCGCATACGTGAAAAGGTTTTTCCAGAAACTCTCGCTCCAGCCCTGCACCGGGAACCATCCGAGAATGAATCCGAACAACCACTGGAAAACAATGATGTAGACGAGGAAGCTGATCGACATGGCCACGGTGCAGATGATCATGATGGTGCGATCGGTCAGCGTGCCGCGCACATAGGCAACCCCGATGGCGAGGACGATAGCCAGGATCGTCTCGATGACGAGTACCGGAATCATGATGGTGAGCGTCGGGCCCACACGCGTGAGGATGATCTTCGAGACTTCTTCGTTGGTCGACCAGCTGCGACCGAAGTCGAAGGTGAACACCTGCTGGACGAATACCCACAACTGGTAGGCGTAGGACCTGTCCACGCCCAGTTGCTTCCGGATATTCTCGATCTGCTCTGGGTTGGAAATCTTGCCCGCCAATACCAGCGCGGGGTCCCCGCCAAAGTATGTGAACAGGAAGAATATGAGCAATATGACCCCGGCCAGCGTGGGAATCATTTGCCACAGTCGTCGAATGATGTATGCAGCCATCCTGCCTCCTCTACCTAAATTCCGCTGCGCAAGTCTTCGCGAGCGGGCCTGCCAACACGTGTCACCTGGAGCCCTGCGCCTTGTCCCGGGCCGCGACATCCAGATCGAGATACATGTAATTCGTGTACAGAATCGGGTGCTTCTTGAAACCCTTCACCCAGGGATACATCAGGTGGTTGAAGACGCGATGCACGCCCATGCGCCAGGGGGCATAGGCCGCGATCAGCCGGTTCATTTCCCGGTAAAGCGCGTTACGCTCCGGGCTGTCCGGGATGGTAAGCGATTTCTCATAGAGGCGATCAAACGCAGGCAGCCGGAACCTGGCATCGTTGGACTGGTCGGTGTGGGGGCCGTACAAGAGTTGAAGGAAATTCTGGGCATCCGGATAGTCGGCAATCCAGGCGGATTGGCCAATCTCGTACTTGCCCACCTTGCGATCACGCAGCAGATCGGAAAACTGCACCGGCAGCGACGTGACGCGCAGACCGACTTCATTCATTCCCTTGACGAAGAGCTCGGCCAGCTGGCGGTTCTCATCATTCCGGGCGTTGTACTTGTAGTTAAGGGTCAGCAGGCTGCCATCCGGCTTCTCGCGATAGCCGTCGCCATCCTTGTCCACATAGCCGAACATGTCGAGCAGCGCCTTGGCACGCACCGGGTCATGCTGATTGGCCTCAACGCGGAACAACGGGTCATAGCCCACGACGCCGGGCGGCACCATGGACTGCGCGGCCAGGGCTTGGCCTTTGCGGGCGATGCGCACTTCCTGCTCGTTGTCGTAGGCCAGCACCATGGCCCGCCGCAGTGCCACCTTGTCTGGTTCGTAGCCGCCAATCGTGGGGCTCTTCATCGGATCGACGTTGAATGCGTCGTAGGTGATCTCCGGCTGCGCCTCCTTGAACGCCCGCACGCCCTTTTTCGCAAGACTGTCCGACAGCTTGCCGTTGGGCAAGACCTGATTGATGAAGGCGAATGGCGTTTCAAGCATCACGTCATGATCACCATTCATGAACGCAAGAAAGCGCGGCTGCTCTTCCTCGATGGGATAGATCTCGATGCGATCGAGCAGCGGAAGTTTTTTGCCTCGCAAATCCGCGATGGCACGCTGATCCCATTCATCCTTCGGGTCGGCGAACTGTTCATTGAGCGTGAAGCCGCGGAAATTGGGGTTGCGCTCCAGCACGATCTTGAACCGCGGTGTCCATTCCTTGAGGAGGTATGGCCCGGTGCCCACGGGATGGGCGTTGGAATTGCTGCCGTATTTCTCGATCACCTCGCGCGCCACCGGCACCACATTCGGCAAGGCAAGGACGTAGAGGAAGTTGTAATCCGGCTCCTTCAGCTTGAAGCTGATGGTGTACTTGTCGACAACGCGGATGCCTTCGATCTTGGCCGCGTAATCGAACTTGCCGGATTTCTTGGCTTGCGCGGTCAGCTCATCGAGGCCCACCAGCTTGTTCTCGAACAGCCACTCATAGGGACTGCGATTGACCGGATCGCGGAACCGCTTGATGGAATACTCAATGTCCGAGGCCACCAGTTCGCGCTTATTGCCGTTGAACGCAGCGTCATCTGCGAACAGGATGCCGGGCCGCAGCTTGAAGGTGTAGCGGGTGCCATTCTCGTCCGGCTTCGGCACCTCGGTTGCAGTCAGCGGTACCAGGCGCACTGGACGCGCCAAATAGTCGTAAGTCAACATCGGCTCGAAGATGTTCTCCATGATGCCAACGGAGTAGCGGTCATCGCGCTGCTGGGGGTCGAAGCCGGTCTCGGCCGTTCGAAACTGGGTGCGCAGGACCTTCTGCTGCGCCGTCGCGGCGATAGAGGTGGTCACCAGGAGTGCTGCGACCCCGATTGCTACCAATATTCGCATTGCAGACATTTGCCTCATGGCGCCCTCCCCGTTGCCTGCGCCTGGGTATCAATATCGGCGTACAGGAAGTAGTTGGTCTCGTTGATGGGATGGCGTTTGAAGCCGATGACCCAGGGCCGGGTGAAGTGATGCCATACGCGATGCACGCCGATCTTCCATGGCGCATAGGCCAGCACGAGGCGTGACATCTCTCGGTAGAGCAGATCGCGCTCAGGCGAAGGCGGCAGGCTGGCCGCCTTGCGATAGAGATCGTTGTACTCGGGCAGATCGAAGCAAGACTTGTTCGACTCCGGGCAGTTGGGGCCGTAGAGAAGCTGCATGAAGTTCTCCGCGTCGGGATAGTCCGCCGCCCAGCTCAATCCCCAAATCTGCAGCTTCTTCGCCTTCGACTCCTGATAGGCATCCACGAACTGCATGGTCTTCGTGACCACATTGAGCCCGATGGACTTGTTGGCCTTGAGCCAGAGGATGTCGAGATCACGATAGTCTTGCGAGGGTTGCGTGGTGTACACCATGCGGATCGGCTTGCCTTGCGGGTCCTCGCGCCAGCCATCCCCATCCCGGTCAACGTAGCCATACAAATCGAGCAGGGCTTTGGCCTTGGCGATGTTCATCTCGCCAGCCTCGCTCTTGAAATTGGGGTCGTACCCGGTGACGCCTGGCGGTATCGGCGACTGCGCCTGAATGGCCTGGCCTTTCCTGGCGATATTGATTTCGGCTTCCATGTCGTAGGCCATCACGATCGCGCGCCGCAGCGCGATCTTCTCCGGCGTATAACCGCCCACCACCGGATCGGTCATGTTGAAATAGGTGAAGACGGTTTCCATCTGCGCTGCCCGCTGGGCCTTGACGCCTTCCCTTTCCATGCGCGGCGTGAGCTTGCCGCCCGGCATGATCTGGTTGATGAAGTCTGCTGGCGAATTGTCCAGCACATCATGTTCGCGGTTGAGGAACGCGAGAAAGCGCGGCTGTGGTTCCTCAATCACGTCAATTTCCACACGATCGATCATGGGCAGCTTGCGGCCGGCAAGATACTTGACCACTTCGCGATCCTGCGGATCATTCGGATCCGCGTGCGAGACGTCCATGAACTGTTCACGGTAGTCCGGATTCTTTTCCAGAACTATTTTCGATCGACGCACATGGGTCTTCAGCATGAAGGGGCCGGTGCCAACGGGGTGGGCGCCGAAGTCAGCCGTGTGCGCCGACTCCACTTCGCGCGCCACGGCACCCGTTGCGGTCATGGCGAGGATGTAGATGAAGTTGTAGTCAGGTCGCTTGAGGCGAATCTGCAACGTGTGGGGCGAGAGCTGCCGGATGCCTTCGATCTTTGCCTCGTAGTCAAACTTGCCGGTCTTCTTCGCCTGCTCAGCCAATTCATCGAGACCCACGATCTTGCCCTCGACCAGCCATTGCCACTGGGATCTGAGCTTGGGATCGACCAGTCGCTTCAGCGAATATTCGTAATCAGCGACCGTCAGCTCGCGGCGTTTGCCCCCGAACGCGGGATGCGGGGTGAACGTGATGCCGGATTTCATGCGGATGGTGTAGACCAGCCCACCCTCGGTCACTACGGGCAGGGACTCAGCCGTATTGGGCATGACCTTGACTGGCCGGGCCAGATAGTCGTAGCGGAACAACGGGTCGAAAATGACTTGGTTGATCCAGTTGGAGTAGTTATCTGACTCCACCTGTGGGTCGAAGGATTTCTCGGACGACTTCATGGCCACACGCAGCACCTTCTGGGGCGCAGCCTGCGCTGGCAAGCACAATGTGCAGGCCAGGCTCAATGCGGCCAATACTCGCAAGACGATGATCAAGAACTACCCCTCCGCCGGTCAGTGTCGGCTAGTCTGTCGCGCCGTCTTGCCTGGCGGGTCTTGTGAACCCGGCTGCAGCGCGCATTTTTTCTGCACAGCCTGAGAATTATAGCGACTTCGGCATGCAGGGCTGACCCGGCCCACCCCTGTAATGTTCCGCTCAGTCGTGCGCATGCTTGGCACGAACGGCCAGATCGATGTCGACAAAGCGCCACCAGCTTTGCGTTTGCACCATCGGACGACGGAACCCGATGACATGGGGGTAGTACAGGTCGGAGAGAATCCGGTGAGTGTTGATCTTCCAGGGCGCATACACCACCATCAGCCTGGCCATTTCCTGATAGAGCTGAGTACGCTCCGGGGAGTGCGGCAACTGCTCTGCCTTTTCATAGGCTTCGTCATAGGCCTTCAACTTGAAGAAGGCACGGTTGCCCTTGAAGCCCGCCGTGGGCCCGTAAAGATTCAGCAGCGTCCCGCCTGCGTCCGGGCTGGCCGCAGAGCCGCCGAGCTGCCACATCATGAGCTTGCCGGCATTGGATGCCTTGAGATGATCCGGCCATTTGCCTTTGTTGATATTGATCTTGAGGCCGATTTCGTCCATCGAGCGCTTCCACAGCTCATCAAACTGCTGGTCGCGAGCAGTCGGCGATGTGTGGTGCTGCAATACCAGCGGCTTGCCTTCGGGCGTCTCGCGGAATCCATCGCCATCGCGGTCGACATAGCCGTACAGGTCCAGCAGCGCCTTGGCTTTGGACGGATTGTATTCATTGGCCGAGGTCTTGAAATTCGGATCGTATCCAATCACGCCCGGGCTGTAGGGCGTGTGCGCGGGGATGGCCTGGCCCTTGCGGATGATGGAGATCTCATCGTGCGTCTTGTAGGCCAGCGAGATGGCCCGACGCAATGCCACCTTGTCGGGCGTATACCCGCCGACAATCGGATCGTTCATGTTGAATACCGCATAGGTCAGGTCCAGCGCAGCAATCTGTGACAGCCGGATGCCCTGCCGGGCCAGGCCGGGGGCCAGCTTGTTGTTGGGCATGACCAGATTGGCGAAATCCTCGGGCACAATCCACAACAGGTCATGCTCGACATTCTGGAACGCGAGATAGCGTGGCTGACGCTCCTCAATCACGTAGACCTCGAACTTGCCAATCATGGGCAGCTTGCGCCCCTTCAGCCGAGCCAGAATCTCCTGGCCTTCCTTGTCGTCGGCAGCCGGCTCGCCCGAAAAATACTCTTCGCGAAAATTGGGATTGGCCTCAAACACCATCTTGGACGAGCGCTTCCAGAATGTGATGCGATAAGCGCCCGTGCCCACTGGGTGCGAGCCGATATCTTCACCATACTTTTCCACTACTTCCCGAGCCACCGCGCAGGCGGCGCGGCAATCGGCGAGGTTGTAAATCCAGTTCGGTTTGGATTCATTCAGCTTGATCTGGACGGTGTAACGGTCCAACGCGCGAAGCCCTTCAAGCGGCGTGTCGTAGACCATCTTGTTGGCCTTGCGCACGCGCTTCATCATCTCGTCAGAGCCAACGATGTAGCCCTCCACCTCGGCCAGCAAGGGGGCAGACAATTTGGGATCGAACAGCCGCTTGATGGTGTAAACGTAGTCCTCAGCCGTGAGCTCGCGCTTCTTTCCGCCAAACGCTTCATGCGGCGCGAAAAAGATTCCAGGACGAATCTTGAAGGTGAGGGTGCGGTAGTTGTCGGTGAATTCAGGCATTCCGACCGTGGTGTTCGGTACCAGCTTGGTGGGGCGCGCAAGGTAGTCGTAGCGCAGCGGCGAGTCGAACTGCGCGTTGTTGACAATGCTGGAGTAGACATCGCTGACCTTCTGCGGGTCCATGCTGGTCTCGGCTATTTCAAAGGCATAGCGCAACACCTTCTTCGGATCCGGGCCGTCTCCTGTCTTGGCCGCGACGTTCGCCGCCAAGGAGAGCAGCAATGCCCACAGCCACACGCGAATATTCGCATTCATTTCTTCCTCCGCTTCTGCTCATCCAGATCGATGTCCACGAACTTCCAGACCGAATTCATGACCGGATTCATGCGATAGCCAATCACCCAGGGATGGGCGAGGTTGTTCCAGATCGGATACGCAGACAACGTCCAGGGCGCATAGGCCATGAAGGAACGGTTCATCTCCCTGAAAATCGCGTTGCGCTCTGGGGAATCGGGAATTCGCCTTGTGTCCTCATACATGGCGTTGAATGCCGGCAGGTTGAATCGCGAGTGGTTGGACTGCCCGCTATGCGGCCCATAGAGCAGACCCATGAAGGAGTCCGCATCCGGAATGCTGGAGGTCCAGCCCACACCCCACATCTGCAGCCGACCAGCACGCGACTCCTTCAGCAGGTCTGGCCACTTGGCGAAATTGGCTTCCATCCGGATGCCGATGGCTTTCATGCTCTTGATCCAGACCTCGGTGAGCTGACGACGCTCCATGTCAGGCGCCGAAGACAGTACGGTCACGAGCTTGCTGCCGTCCGGATTCTCGCGATAGCCATCTCCGTCCTTGTCCACGTAGCCGTACATGTCGAGCAAGGCCTTAGCACGACCAGGATCGTATTCGATCGTATCGGAACGAAAGGCGGGATCAAACCCATTGCTGCCTGGTGCAATCGGTGAGTTGGCGCGGATGGCCTGTCCTTTGCGGACGATGTTGATCTCTTCCTCTGCGTAATACCCCAGTGTCATCGCGCGCCGAAGTGCCACCTTGTCGGGTGTGTAACCGCCGACGACCTTGTTTTCCATGCCGAAGTAGGTGTATTGCAACGATATGCGCGTCACTCTGTCAAGAATGATCTTGCGGGTGGCAAGATCGGCTGCAATCTTTCCACCGGGCGCTGCACGAGTGGAAAATTCGAATGGCACTTCATCCACCACATCGTGCTCTTCATTCAGAAAAGCCAGCCAGCGCGGCTGGGGCTCTTCAATGATGGAGATTTCAATCTTGCCGATCAGCGGGATTTTCTTGCCGGACAGACGTTTGACGAGCGACTGCGAATATTCGTCATCCGCCGGTGCCTCCGCATGCCAGAACTCTTCGCGAAAATTCGGATTGGCCTCGAGAATGATCTTCGAAGACTTCCGCCAGAAGGCGAGGCGATAGGGCCCGGTGCCCACAGGGTGATCGCCAATGCTGTCTCCATACTTCTCCACCACCTCGCGCGCGACGCCGCCAAAGCGTGCATCGGTCAAACGATACAGGAGCAGGTAATCCGAGCGCGTCAGACGAATGGTGAGCGTGTATTTGTCCACGATCTCGAAGCCACGGACCGGCATGTCGTAGTCAAAGACCTTGGTTTCTTTCCACTTGGCAACGACCTTGTCCATGCCTTCGATGTGGTCGACCAGGTAGAGCACCGGCGAACGCCAGCGCGGATCGTAGTGCCGTTTGATGCCGTAGACAAAGTCTGCTGCCACCAGCTCGCGCTTCTTGCCATTGAAGGCAGGGTCGTCAGAAAAATAGATGCCGGGCTTGATACGAAAGGTAAAGACCCTGCCATCGTCCGACGCAGTCGGCATGTCTACCAGCACGTTGGGTTTCAGCTTGTAGGGTCGGGCGAGATAGTCATAGGTCATCAACGGATCAAAGATCGCCGCATTGACATAATTGGAATAGAGGTCCGATGCATTCGCAGGATCAAAGGTTGTCTCGGCAATCCGAAAAGCGTACTTGAGTATTTTCTCCGGGTCTGCAGCCAGTGCCGGACGGCTCATCGCCATGAGGAGTACACACACCAGCCACACGCTGGCCACAACATGCACAACAGGCATAACGCCGCCGATGCGACCCTGCATTTCAGGACCAACTTTCATCAGGATTCCTATTCAGAAAATGCGCGATCACTATACCCGAACTGCCGCAGGCAGCAGCGTCGGCGCTGCATGCGATTGCTGCAGATCGCTGCAGGCCTGCAATACTTCCTCCACGGACAAATCAGAGACATCCTGGCTATCGGATTGCAGCAGCCTGTACGGAACACCCCAAGGGCGCCAGCGCGTGGCGTTGGAGCGGCCGAACAGGCACACGATCGGCTTTCCTAGACCGGCAGCCAGGTGCATGGCACCACCGTCGCTGCACAGGACGAAATCGCATTGAGCAAGACCATCGATCAACGTGCAAAGTTCACTTGTCGGGCAAGGTGTCACGGGCGTATCCGTCAATGCCGCCAGCACCACCTCTGCCTTGTCGTTATCGCCCGGGTGGCGCGCGTCCGCTGCGTCGCCTGGTGCCCAGAACAGCCGGATCTTCGCGCCGGTCAGGCGGTGCAGCCGTGCGATCAACTCGACAAACCTCTCTGCTGGCCAGCGCTGACTCGGTTTGCGTGCGCTGAGATGAACGCCCCAGACCGGTTCTGATGTGCTGCGGCTTTCCGTATGCCGCGCATACACCCTCACAGCAGGTGGCGGGCCGTTGATGCCAAATGCGGATGCAAGGCGGAATACATCTTCCACTTCATGCAGTTGCACGATCTCCTCGGGCGAGCCGCGCGGGACGGCAATGTCCAGAAATGTCCCGCGGCCGTCTGCCTTGGCAAATCCGATGATGCGCTTCGCGCCCAGGACATGCGACAACCACACCAGCCGTTGTAAATAGCTTGGCTCCGCGATGATGACGTCGTCGAACTTGAAGGTTCGAAGCGACCAGATCTGCCGTGCACGTTCCCAGTAGTACTGGAATGGACGGAAGACGCCTTGAATGTGCTTTCGCTTTGTGTACGCATGTACTGCATCAATGTCGGGATTGCCCTCCAGGACTGCGCGATGATATGAATTGACATACACCGCGATGTGCGCGCCGGGGAAATGCTGTCGCAGCGCCGCGATAAGCGGTGTTGTGCACACCAGATCGCCGATGTTGTCCCGACGGACCAGGATGATGCGTGGCGGACCATTTCTCATTTGTGTTCGCGCCGCCAGGATAGCCAGGCTGCCAGGCACATCATGGCTACCGCAGCTTGTTCATTGTGAAACGTGCTGTTGACGAGACCGATGAAAAGCGTGGTGACAAGTGCCATCGTTGCAGCCAGCCAGAATACCGCCCCGGGATCTTCCGGGTCACGCGGCACACTGCGCAACAACGCAGCTGCCCACGCGAGGAAGAAGGCCAACATCGACGCCGCACCGACCAGCCCCCTTTCTGAAAGCGTATCGAAATAGAGACTGTGCGCGTGGGCGCCATCATAGTCGCGCTTGGGATCCCATGTGCGGCCCTGATCCAGGGTCCACTGACGATATTTCTCGGTGGTAATCCGTGGAAAATTGTCCATGCCGATTCCAAACACGGGATGAGCTTTCCAGGCCGTCGTGGCACGTTCCCACAGCAGATCCCGAAATGCCAGGACATTCTTGTTGTCAAGATTCCGCGAGTGTTTGCGTACGACCCAGGGGTCTGCAACGACGACCAGAACCGCGACCAGCGCACTCGCAGCAACCAAGATCAGCGCGGGCTTCCAGGACCGTCGGGCCTGGAGACCAACAATGATCACGGCGAGCACCGGCAGGCAAAGCAGTGCCGCACGACTCCCTGTTGCGACCACCGCAACGCCGAGCCCGAAGAGCGACACCAGGAGCGCGACACGAAAGCGGGGCAGAAGTCGCGCCCACAGGCTGGCAAGAAGCGCGGCCACGATGCCAAATATCGTGCAAAGGTAGGTGGCAGTGTGGTTCGAGTGACCAATCGAATGCAGCTCCAGCCCTTCCTTCGCGGACCCGGCAAAATTCCACGCACCGATCACCGAGGCAAGCAGGGTTCCTGCGATCAAGGCAACAAACACTGCCAGCCATTGCGCCTGGCCATAGCCGGCGCGCCAGATGCACCACAGCAAGAGAAACGTCCTGACGATGTCTCGAAGCCCGAGCCACTCACCGGATTTGATGCCGGCAAAGGGTGTGCCGATGACAGCGGCCAGAATGGACACTGCGATGAGCGTGTCCCAGAAGCGCCATGGCCCGCCCCATTGACGGTCCCTGACACGATTCACAATCCAGACCGCGAAGAACAGCACACCCAGAATGTTCTTGGGGGCTTCATACAACGGGAGCACGAATGCCAATCCGAGCAGCAACGCCAGTTCGATGTTTCGCGACGTTGGCCCCGCAAAGCTGGCTCTAATCATGGGCTGAAGGGCTCGGCGGCACAGCGACAGTCATTGCTGCCGCTTGTTCTGCGAAGACGGCATTGGCGCGCGCGCTGAATGCGGCAAATGAAAATCGGTCGAGATGCGCAGTCGCGAAGCGAGGATCCGGCCGATTCGCCCGCGCCCGCACCAGCGCAGCACCGAAGCCCTGCCCGCCATCGTATCGAGGGTCGGCAAAGAGATATCCGGTGACGCCATCAATCATGGTCTCGGTAAATGGCGGTGCATTGGGCGCCAGAACCGGCAGGCCACACTGCTGCGCCTCGATGACATTCAGCCCGAGTGCCTCCCTTTCAGGCAAGCCCGTAAGCAGATAGTCGAGGCCAGCGTAGACAGCGGCCACATCCGACTGAAATCCCCAGAATCGAACGCGTTTGTCCAATGGGGCGACCGCTGCCTTGAGTTCACGCAAGACCCGATAGCCGATGGCACTGCCGAACACTTCAATGTTGATGTCAGGTTGCGCACAAAGCGAGGACATGATGGCTCGGAACAATTCAGGAAACTGTTTCAGTGGGGCGAGTCGGGAGACTATGCCCAATGTAAGTCCGGGCCGCTTTACATACTTCGCCTCGGGAGCCAGCGAGCGATAGACGGGTTCACATGCTGCCAGCACGCGGTCCCGAAATTTGCGTCGATCCCATTCCACCATCGGGCCGGACATGATGGGCGCGCCATGATGGGAACGCTGCAACTCGGCCACACCGAGGAGCGGGTCGGCTTGCACTGTACCCAATCCTGCCCGGATCAACGTCGTCGCCACGTAATGCGATACAGGTAGAAGCTTGTGGGCGGCCCGGTAGTAGTACGGTACCGCAGAGGAGTACACCGCTTGATGCGCCAAACCAAGTACACGATGCTGGCTCGCAAGGCGATCAACCAGCCCCTTGGGCACGGGTGAGTGAATGCAGATCAGCGCATTGGCAGGCATATCCGGAATGCCCCCCTTCTCCCGGAAGTCATGCCGCAGAAGCCTTGCATCACCCCTTGGAATACCCGACCAGAATGCTGAGTCTGCCGAAGCAACAATCTCGTTCTGCCAGCCCGACTCTTGCAGTGCGCGCGCAAGAAAACCCGTGTAGATCTCCGCGCCACCCAGTGTTGGTGAAGCATTGAGATGCACAACCGGCGGCCGGGTCACGGACATGATGGGGCAAAAATGGGTGGATGATCGAAGTGGGAAGGCTCCTGAGAGCCGGACAGAAGTGAACCTGAACGCTGCGGTAAACTTGGCACCGAAATCGTGGTGCCAGAACACTCTGCGCCCATTCGTTGTTGTAGTCCCCGCATTCTACCGGGTCATCTTCGATGGATGCGGCAACCGCTAACCCAGCAAGGACTTGAACATGGGCTTTCTCGCCAACAAGAAGATTCTCATCACCGGAATGCTATCGAGCCGATCCATTGCTTATGGCATCGCAAAAGCCGCCCATCGTGAAGGTGCGTCGCTCGCGTTCACGTATCAGGGCGAAGGGATTCGCGAGCGTGTGGAGAAGCTGGCACTGGAATTCGGCAGCAGCATCATCCTGCCCTGCGATGTGGCCAGTGATGAAAGCATTGATGGCCTGTTTGCTTCCTTGAAGGAACACTGGGACGGGCTCGACGGGCTGGTGCACTCAATCGGCTTCGCGCCACGAGAGGCGATCGCCGGGGACTTTCTCGAGGGTGTCACGCGGGAGAATTTCCGCATTGCCCACGACATCTCCAGCTACAGCTTCGCAGCCCTCGCGCGCGCAGCACTGCCTCTGATGACGGGGCGCAACGCATCGTTGCTGACCCTCTCGTATCTGGGTGCGGTCAGGGCGGTCCCGAACTACAACACGATGGGGCTTGCCAAGGCCAGCCTTGAGGCCTGCGTGAAGTATCTCGCGACGAGCGTCGGGCCGCGTGGCATTCGGGTGAATGGCATTTCGGCAGGACCGATCAAGACGCTGGCTGCAGCGGGAATAGGCGGCTTCGGAAAAATCCTTCACCACGTCGAGAAGCACGCGCCGCTGCGTCGCAATGTCACAACTGAGGAGGTGGGCAATGTCGCCGCTTTCCTGCTTTCTGATCTCGCCAGTGCTGTGACGGCAGAGATCACCTATGTTGATTGCGGATTCAGTACCGTTGCCGCTGGCATGGACGAGTGACCTGACTCTCGGCAGTGAAAGAAAAGGGCGCCGCAGTGAACTGCACCCCAGAAGTTGGACATCTGTCCATTCTTTTGGGGTGTTTTCATGTCCAAGTACACAGCGGCGTTCAAGCAGGCGGTCGTTGAAGAGTGTCTTAAGGCCGAGGATTGCGTCGCAGCGATTGCAAAGCATC